>NZ_JAMZAL010000020.1:0-22104 GCF_024181925.1 Vibrio sp. Y20_XG_PY13
ATCTTTTTTGATGTTGCCATATTCATCCTCTTTTTCAAAAGGCATACTGAGATACATCTCTGACATTTTTTCTCCTTGTTTTTGTTTAAATACTTCCGTTGTTGCATGGGGGCCTAACGCCGCATTAAGGGGTGAACAACGCCACCACCCAACCTAAGCTATTGTGCCGTAAACACTAAAGTTGATTCAAACCAAAACTGCCAAGCGTTGTGAATCCCTCTTGAATGCTTTGTTAGTTGCCAAACCTAACGCTTTGATTTGATGTTAATTAGTGCTTTGCCAACACTAGCTTTACGTGTTTTGGAAAAATCAAATCAGGCGCAGTTTCCAAGCGACTGTCACTGAAACCACTTGGAACATGAAACGCCGTAGAAAACGAGCTAACAACACCAAAAAGCGCATTTGGACAAACAATGTTACAGAGCTAACTTTCAACATATAAATCGGTTTCTGAAATAGAAAACACAACCACAAAAGAAACCAACGCACGATTTTACAAACCCAAATAACTAGAAATTGAAATACGAAAACCGAGCCAAAAACACACGAACCTTAGCCCTAAATATTTTGTTTTAGCTGCGTTTTTCTCGTTGGCAACTAACGCCCTGTTAAGGTGTGAGCAACGCAATACCGAAGCTTCCGCATACCACCTTAATCACTTAAACCAACGCATGGTGAAAATGCCACGCGTTGCGAATCACACTTAAACAGTTTGTTATGTTGTTTTTGAAAGAGCACAACTAGCATACTGCAAAACTTGAATTTTCATCATAATCAAAGAAGGATTTGTAGATATCCTGCTTATCAACTTCAGGTACTTTGTCACTGATTAAGTCCGCATATTCTTGCTCAGTTATACGGTCTAAGCTATAGCTCCAATTACTCAAGCTACACTCGACGAAGCACTTGATGATATTGCCATTTTCGTCATCAATACGAATGAGGTAAACTGGATACTGTGTACCCATCTCGTAACTAGCAATAGTTTTAGTCATTTTTTGCTCCTATCTTTTTCCGATTGCAGTCCATATATGCAACAAAAGTATAGGTGTAAAAATCTAGTGACAACATAACGCCCTGTTAAGGGGTGAGCAACGCAATACTGAAGCCTCCGCATACCACCTTAAGCACTAAATTCAACGCATAGTGAAAATGCCACGCGTTGTGAATCCCTCTTGAACAGTTTGCTATACGATGCCTCACAGTAAGCGCTGAAACTGACCGTTTTTAGCTTTGAAACCTAGCTTATTAAACAAAGCTTGAGACCGAAAGTTACCCTCATCAATATCTGCATACAATCTTTCAATGCCCAAAGATTTAGCATGAGAAAATAATAAACTAAGAGCTTCCGACATATACCCTTGTCGCCAGTACGATGAATTTAGTAAGCATCCGACCTCACAGGAATCACCGTTATCACTAAAGCTATGTAAGCCGCAGGTTCCAATAACTTTGTTTGTCGCTTGATCCATAATTGCCCATTCCAACGATTCACCTGATTTCTCCAGCCGGACGACGCTTTCTAGCATCTGAGCTATCATATCTTTCGATGTAAAAACTGGGTCTGAGGCAAATTCCATTGTTTGAATATCACCATAAATTTCAAACAAATCATCAGAATCATTCGTTTGAATTGACCTCAAAACAATTCTACTTCCGTGTAAATCAGGCTTCATTTCTCTCCTTAATCGTATAACGCCCTGCTAAGGGGTGAACAACGCAATACCGAAGCCGCCGCATACCACCTTAATCACTAAAATCAATGCATAGTAAAAATGCCACGCGTTGTGAATCCCTCTTGAGCAGTTTGTTAGTTTGCAGACCCAAAGGGTGATTTTAAGTTATTTTAAATTTTGCAAACAACAAACTTTATGTGCTTTGATGCACTTAAGTCAGGCGTAGTCTCAAAGCGGCTAGTCAATGAAACCACTTGGAACAAACAACGCCGCAAAAAACGAACTCACAATGCGGACTTTCAACAAAGTCACTGAAACCACGTGAACTTACCACACCAGAGAAAACGTCCTCGCAGCGAGTAAATCGGCTTTTGTACCAACAAACTCAACGAGCAGCGTTTCAGCAAAAAAGTTCGGCTCAGTGACCCCCAAAGTCACCGCATCAAAGAACAAATCAACCGTTAAAACGATGCCAATTTGGGATTTTTTCCACGTTAATTAACACTGAAATTGAACGCCAATACGACAATTTCAACTTTCAGCCTTTACACTAGATCTTGCGATATAGCAGCGTTTTTCCTCTTGCAAACTAACGCCCTGTTAAGGGGTGAGCAACGCAATACCGAAGCCGCCGCATACCACCTTAATCACTTAAACCAACGCATAGTGAGAATGCCACGCGTTGCGAATCCCTCTTGAACAGTTTGTTATGTGACTTGCCCCAAAACCTAATCACCAAAAAGCAGTGGGGAAACAGCCAAGAGAACAGCACAACTTAACTTAAAATAGAATACCGCTAGGAATACAAAATTCAGCTTATTATTTTTAGGAACCGGAGTACCTAACAACACATCTGTTCTAGAGTAATACTTAGCGGAAAATATGCCTAATAGAAACACTAAATAGGCACTCAACATTAATAATACCAAATCACCATTAATACGCATGAGAATCGGTACCAATAAAGGCATCAAAAAAACAAAGCAGACACATATAAACCAAAGCTTCAGTATGGAAGTAGCAGCAGCCCATTTAAATTTACTAGCTAATAGTTTGGGTATGTATTCCATGTTATTCCTTCTCTGGTCACATAACGCCCAGTTAAGGGGTGAAGCACGCAATGACCAAGCCGCCGTATTGCTCTTCAACACAAAAACCACCGCATACCAAAAATGCCACGCGTGCTGAATCCCACTTGAACTGTTTGTTAGCACGCTGCCCTTAAAGCCTTTGGCACATGCCAAGATATTGAAATATAGCACGAATATATGGTTTAAAAAACGAAAGCAAAATGGACAGCTGCCAAACTTAAAACTAACCTCAAGACGTAAGTTGGCAAGAAGAAAAACATGCAAAACTGCCCGATTTTAACAGTATTAAAATTTGCAAAGGATTCGTTCATCGGACTTCAACAACCACGACAAATAGCCAAATTTAAGGCAAGAAATCAACCGCATCAAAGAAACCGCGCCAGTGAAATAGCCTGAAAGTTAGAAACCGTAAACGATAAACTCAAAGCGAAAACTTCACATCTAGTGCCACCGGAGCGAACCTGAAAGGTACATTTGATCAGGTGTAAAGCTAGGAAAAGAAACCAATAAACACAGAAACTTTTAACCTTTGATGCCAACCCAGTGCTAACGCCCTGTTAAGGGGTGAGCAGCGCAATACCGAAGTTACCGCATACCACCTTAAACACTAAAACCAACGCATAGTGAAAATGCCACGCGTTGCGAATCCCTCTTGAACAGTTTGTTAGCTGACAATTTCACCGAGTGCTTCTATCCATTGCTCTGGCTTCGCTACAATAAACTCGTAACACGTATTGTTGGCTAATTTTATACGAAATGCATCCGTAGTGATTGGAATTACACCACCACCTTTGCCCAAGCACTTAGCTACGGCAGCAATGTCTTGGCGCTTTAATTGATATGGACCAAAACCCAACTTTTCGTTGTACGGAATAAAAATTAAATCCGACTCCGTTAGTTCTAATTTCCCATCGGCTTTAGTCGCACCGACTTGAATTGTAGCTGTTGAAGACTTAATTACTTTATCAGACATAATGCACCCTCTTCCTTGATTTACTTTTGTCTGCTAACGCCCAATTAAGTAGCCCGAAACGCTCTGACTAACCTTCCGCATACCTCGGCAACACAAAACTCAATACAAACCAAAATCGCCGAGCGTTGAGGGTCTGCTTGAATTGTTTGTTATGCTCGTGCTTAAAGAAATTGAAGTACCAAACAAGCAATGAATGCTGGTAACCCTGCGATGAAGAAGACCAAGCCTGTTTGGTAGTTCATTCGATTCTGCTCTAACTGGTCTTTCTCGAAATCATGCCCTTCGACCATTTTATATACTTTGTTTAGCCTAGGGTTGTCTCGCCGAGTGGTTTTACTATGAACTCCGCCTTCCCACATCAATTTCGCTAAGACCCATATGATAATCACGACGAAAAATAGAAAGTCGACCAAATGAGTCGTAGCAAAGAAAGGAATAAACTGGGCTAAAACTGTAACAGCAAGCGCAGCACAAAGGTTAATTAGCACCACTTTCTTCAGTAAATCGAGCAAAATCATCTCCTAGAGCATAACGCTGCGTTAAGGGGTGAATGCCGCTTAAACCAGCTTTCTGCAAACCACTTTCACCACCAAAACTAACCGCATACCAAGAATGCCACGCGGCATGAATCCCTCTTGAACGCCTTGTTATGTTTAAGACTCAAAGGGTTAAGTTTTACGATACTAAGAGCTTAACTCGACTTACCTTTGCACACCAAAGCCATAGGCTAAAAAACTGAATTAACTCATAAATTTGATTGTACTGACATTGAATTTTGACGTCAGAAACCGAAAAGCTGAAGCTCTATTTTTGAAATTGAGCAACCTGCACTCACCTCACCCAAACACTACATTTAAATGAGGCAACTCTCAGAATTTTTAGCGTTCACGAATTGGAGTCCAGTAAACAGCGGCCACTGAAGTCAACTTGCCGACAAAACCGAAATTAAAAAGCCAAGAAAAGATGCAAGCAACTGATTTTACGTGATTAAACATAACGCCCTGTTAAGGTGTGAGCAACGCAATATCGAAGCTCCCGCATCTTACCTTAAACACAAAACGCAACGCATAGCAAAAAAGCCAAGCGTTGCGAATCACTCTTAAACAGATTGTTAGGTTTATGTGTTGCAGAATAACTTAAACATCGAATTATTCGTTTTAGAAATACTATTAACATAGCTCAATAGTATATTGATTTTATTATTTGGGTTTGCTCTTAACCTTGAATTTGAGATACCTGGCTGAACAATCCAGACTTCATTCATTGCACTCGGGCTTTCCAGAGAAAATAATATTTTCTCGTAAAGTTGATCAGCATCCTTAATTGAAAGATCTAAATATTTAGCATTAGTAAACAGTCGTTCTTTTTTATCAGAATAGGACAACGGGAAGAAATACTTCATATTTTTTATAGCTTGGGCCACAACAACTTGTAAGTCATCCACGCGTAAACCTTGCTGTCGATTTGAAGAGTATTTTTCATGACTGAGAATTATTTTGTTGGTGCAAATCACTATATGGTCAGCAATCTCATTTGCTCCATTGTCTTCGATGATAGCTAACACATCCTCTTGAGTAATTAAGCTATACATATAATCTAAAGTAGCATCTGAAATATTCTTTGTGTAAGGTGGCCTTGGATCCTGTGCTTCACTTTTTATATCGACAGAGCTCCACGATATTGCACTATCTATACCTTCAGTAAATGGGCACCTTAATCGATTATCAAACCAATGGCTTCCGTCTCTATATGCATAAGCATTATCAAACAATAAAGTGTAGTTGGCTGTATCACTCAAATATTCAATAAAGTCTGTCTTGCGCTTTCTAGTGGTGTTGTCTGGTTTATCACTGAAAAAAACCTTTACTTCATCAGATGTATTGTCAAGCGAAAATTCTGGGACATTGTCGTTAAGATCGATATTCAAAATGAAATTACTATGGTTATTTCCTATCTTGAACTTATTACTATTAACTCTTTCAATAAACCAGTCTATTACGTTTACCCCATTTATGTTGAAATATAAATTACCTTTATCTCTAACAACATAGTCAATATAAAGTGAAAGAATATTTAGTGGGTCAGATGGAGGCTCTACAGGACAAACAAGTATGGGTAAACTAAAATCAAGGTCATCATTTAGAATTTCAGTTAAAACCTCGCACTTCTTGTTGAACTCCGATATCCCTTTGCACCAACCACTCCAAACCTTTCTTTTCTTGGCGGAACAACCAACACTAGAGCCAAGTTCAGAGCTCTCTGAAGATGCGATACAAAAGTTAAAGCTATAACCTGCATCAAATGAAGGTGTCAGTGAATATCTCGTATCTTTACCAGAATATGACTTGGATTCTACAGCTGTACCACCAGCTCCGAAAGTATTAACCAAGCCCATAGTTCTAATTTTCAACTCATCGCCATTAATTAGGTTATATATTTTCTTGATATCAATATCTAACTTGCAGAAGTGTATTTTCATTATATGATCGATTAGATCCTGAAGTTTTTTATCACTAGAATAGCTAAATATATACTCACTATCATCATTAATGATGATAATTTCATTAGTTCTATTAAATGTATTTTCAGAAATATCGGATAGATTCTTACCTACTTCTTTGTACCAAGTTGGTAATGTATATACCGCCAAGACGTAAATATTTGCTCTCGGTCTCTCATAGTTTTGTACGATTTTTATTATTCGTTTCTTTCCATCTTGGTTGCAATATTTATACAATAGCTTGCCAAATTTTTTACGATTGTATTTTTTCTTCCCTCTAACTTTTACTTGGAAGAATGGGGTAATTTTAGATAATTCAAAGACAGCCAATTTAAACCAACTAATTGCATACTCAATCAAACACCTATCAACTATACATATTTCATAGTTATAAAAACATGATTGAAGTCATAAACCAAAGTAGTAGAAAGAAACCTAACGCTGCGTTAAGGGGTGAATGCCGCTCAAACCAGCTTTCCGCAGACCACTTTCACCACCAAAACATACCGCATACCAAAAATGCCACGCGGCATGAATCCCACTTGAACGCCTTGTTATGTTCGCGCTTTTTTCACTTCAGAGTAAAGTAAAAAGGTATGAGTAATCGTCAAAGCAATAAACAAAAGTGGAATAAACAACGAAAATACTGATATCAAAATGTACATTTGTGACATCACTAACTTTTCTATGATCCCTTCGCTATGGGTCCAACCTGCAGCATGACCATCCGAAAATAAGCCAAACGAGCCATAATAGTAGAGTAAGTACATCAATACAGACTCTTTCCAAAAACCTCTCTGCATATATTTGACTGAGAAATGAGATACTCCAAACGCTAAAAAGCCACCTAATCCAATAAATATAAAGTCAAAAGGATACTTAATGGCTGTTGTAAGAAAGGCTCCTCCAGAAACCGTTACCGCAATAACGAGACCCATAATAAATGTAACAATCGCATTGGTAATTTTGATTTGATCCATATGTCCTCCGCAAGGAAGGAGGCATTATGAAACAACACGCAACACTTAGAGCACCAAAATGCGTAAAACTCGGTCGACTTCAATGTTTGGCTGCGAGAACATAACGCCCTGTTAAGGTGTGAGCAACGCAATACCGAAGCTACCGCATGCCACCTTAAACACTTAAGCCAACGCATAGTAAAAATGCCACGCGTTGCGAATCCCTCTTGAACAGTTTGTTAGGTGTTTTTATGCCGTTGACTCTCTGACATAAACATCTGAGCGCTCATTAACTTTACCTAAACGGACTAGCCTAGAAGCAATAGAGCCTTTTGTCCTTTTATGAGATTTAGATAGTTCATCAATACTTAAACCCGAGTCAAACCCTTTAGACAGCATTTCATCTTCGTCTGACTTCCATGGTTTACCAGCATTCTCGGGTAAATCGGATTTGCGCTTCTCAGCAGCAATTGATGCTTCGAGATTCTGCTTTGCCACACACAAAGCTCGAATTATTTGTGGTTGGTTGAAACAACTTTCATCCGATAAATCTTCACCAGTTTCAGGGTTAACTCCGTCTGATAACGCTGAGATAATTTCTAACGCTTTAATCATTTCCATAATTTTTCCTCTAGCACTAACGCTATGTAACACCTAACGCCTTGCTAAGGTGTGAGTAACGCAATACAAAATCTACCGCACAGCGCCTTAATCACCATAAGCCACCGCAAAGTAAAAATGCCACGCGTTACGAATCACTCTTAAGCAATTTGTTAGTACATGCGCTACTTCTATTTATGCGCTCCAAGATATTGAAAAGTGGCATGATATGAAAGGCTTTGAACACTGAAGTGAGACGGGCAGCTACAAAACTTAAACTCGGTTAAGAGACGAGAGTTGGCTAGAAGAAAAACGCACTGAACTCCCCTACTTTTACTGACTTCAAATTAGAAAAGGATTAGTTCCTCGCACTTCGACGGCAACACCAAAGAAAGACAATTCTGGCTTAGTAAAAACCACGAAAGAGAAGAAGCGCCACAGAAATAGGCTAAGTGTTAGAGATCGTAAACGGTGAAATCAAAGCAAACACTCCGCATATAGTGCCACCGGAGAGAACGTGAAAGGCGCTAACTGAAAGGTGTAAACACGAGCGCCAAAACAGATAAAACACCAAAACTTATGACCTTTGATGTCAAACCCGTACTAACGCCGCGTTAAGTGGTGAGCAACGCAGACCACTGCACTTAAAGTATTGTGCCGTAAACACTTAAACCGAAGCAAACTGAAAATGCCGAGCGTTGGGAATCCGTCTTAAACGCTTTGTTATAACGATTTCACTCTGCACTCTTTTTCGTACATAACAAGGAAGTATTTCAGTTCATAAAGTTGCTCTACCTTATTTGGCTTAACAGTAATAAACATATATAGAAAAACCACAGACAATAGACCAACTGCCGCAATTTGAGCAATCGTCGTAATATCAACATTTTTCATAGTTGCTACCAAAATAGCCATCGAAAAAGTTATTGTGAAACCAAACATCTTCTGGACTGTAATCCTGCTGTGTTTTTGTAGCTCAATTCTTGCATTTAGGATTTCTAATAGAGCAGGCGTATCATCAGATTCAATTTTATTCTCTTTTAGCGAACGTCGAAATTTTAGATATCTAACCTTTTGATCTTTATAGTTTTCAGGAGGAAGATGTGATAGCTCTATATCGGAATATTTGTCAGACTTGTAAATCGTTTGGGCTTTTTCAACCAAATAGATAGTAATAAATTCAAAGATCAGGAATATCGGAAAGAAAAAGTTATAACTTGCTTTTTCATTAGTGATAGCCGCATGTAATGTTAAACCAACAAACATCGCAAATAGAACACCAGAAGTAATAATCCCCAATTTGTGCTTGTTGCTAATAGACTTAAAGCTATCCTTAATGATAGTTATTCTTGTGCATTCCTTCATATATGCACTAAAACAGACGTCCCAATTATTTTTCTTCATACTTCCTCATCGTTATAACGCCCAATTAAGGTGTGAGGCACGCAATACCAATGCTTCCGCATACCACCTTAACCACTAAAACCAACGCATACCAAAAATACCACGCGTGCCGAATCACTCTTAAATTGTTTGTTAGTACGCTACTTTAAAACCTTTTGGCTTGCACCAAGATATTGAAATATAGCACGAAACTATTGGCTTAAAATGCTGGAGCCAAACGGACAACTGCCAAACTAGAACTCCATCTCAGAACGCAAGTTGGCTAGAAGAAACACACGCCAAGCTGCCCTATTTTGACCAGTTTCAAATTATCAAAGGATTCGGTCATCGAACTTTGATAACAAAACCAACGTACTGAATTTGAGATTAAAAACTAACCACACAAAAGAAGCCGAACCAAAGAAATAGCCTAAAAGTTAGAAACCGTAAACGGTGAAATCGACGCGAACACTCCGCACATAGTGCCACCGGAAAGAACGTGAAAGGCACGCCCATTCCGGTGTAAAGCTGGGAAAATAAACAATAAACACCAAAACTTTTGAGCTTTGATGCCAATCCCGTACTAACGCCCTGTTAAGGTGTGAGCAACGCAATACCGAAGCTACCGCACACCACCTTAATCACTAAAATCAACGCATGGTAAAAATGCCACGCGTTGCGAATCACTCTTAAACAGTTTGTTAGCATGTTGTTTCCGCTACAAACTCATTCACTTGAGAGCGTGTAGTGAAACGTACTTTAGTACCATGAAAATCTCTGAACAATTGCTGATGGAACTGCCGTGAACTTTTGGATTCGCGAACCGAGTATTCAGAAGCCCATTTTAATAATTCACGAAAATTCTTCTCCGCCTGTTCCTCATTAAGTTGCTTCGAGCTCTCCGAACCACGAGCATAAAGAGAACTTTCACATTTAGACCATTCCAAATCCAAAAACAACAGCATGTCAGCAGAAAAAATAAGCTGTTCGGCTAAAGCACCAAATACTCCCTCAACTACCCAGTTGCATTGAGACTTTATACTAGCAATTTCATTTTCGATTGCTCCGGTGAAGCGTTTTTGATTATAGCCACCTGACTCCCATACAATCGAGTCCAAGTTAACTTCCTGCAACTGAAGTTTTCGGGATAACTGTTTCGACAACCAACTCTTGCCTGAGCCAGAATTACCGATGATGAGAATTTTCTTCATATTACTCCCGCATGCTAACGCCCAATTAAGGTGTGAGGCACGCAATACCTAAGCCTCTGCATACCACCTTAAACACTAATACCGACGCATAGTAAAAATACCACGCGTGCCGAATCACTCTTAAATTGTTTGTTATACCACTTCATGACGCAGCTTAGGTTTTAAATAGTTTTCAACATGTCTTATTGCTTCTAGCAACTCGTGCTTGAACTCATCAGGCTCTTCACCTAATTCGTCATACATGATGTCCCTTTTCTTTTGATCTATTCTCACGATGGCGTCTTTTCGCCCCTCATCAGCTTTAGGGTCCATCAGAACGAGATAGTGGCGAACACGTGTGAATAATTCATGTTCTAGAGAATAAATAGTTTTGAACAGTGTGTTTAGTTCATCACCCCATATAGCTTCCGCTTCAAGTTGATCTGCATACAAAGCTGTACGTTGATCCTGAACTTTCTCCCACCGATTTTGATAGGCTTTCGAGATACCATAATAATGAATGTCTTCTGGACTCATACTCTTAGCATCATCTTCAGATGGGTGCGGTAATTCATACGAAAACATAGCAGGATGTCGTACTCCGTTTATCGCATCTCGATACTTGAATAAGCTAACTAGTATTCTCCGCGACAATTCATATTCAGATTGACCTTTTAGTTGGCGACGCCACGTTCCCAAACCTTTGAACGCAACAACTGCACCGGAGATAGCCGCTCCAGTCAGAGCTAAATCTTTAATTAAGGTAAAAACCTCTGCACCAGTCAAGTTGACCTCCTTGTGGTAGAACGCCCTGTTAAGGTGTGAGCAACGCAATACCGAAGTTGCCGCATACCACCTTAAACACTAAAACCAACGCATATTAAAAATGCCACGCGTTGCGAATCACTCTTAAACAGATTGTTATACGTTTACTCTCTGAAACCGTAGATACGCAACCCTCTATCTGTGAGCTCAGTATCGAAGTGCCCAACCGAGTTTAAGATACTCAATACTTCATCTATATCTTGATGCCAATGTTTAAAGGGCACATTTTCATACCCACAAGGTTTGCCTACTTTGGGGATTTCTAACCACTCAATTCGCTTGTAGGCGAAAGGGCCTGAGCCATAGTCACCCACATACTTTTCCATTAACTCATCTGATTTGGTAAACCAGCCTAGAAACTCATAATCGTTATCAACAAACTTCCAGTAACACTGGTTCAACATCAATTCTGACACATCCAATACGGTAAACACTTTCCGCCATTTAGCATTTGACATTAGTGACACTGAAAATCGATTTTTAATAACCTTATCTAGGTATTAATCCATTCTTGCTGGCATGTCAAAATCTCCAAACGTATAACGCTCTGTTAAGGTGTGAGCAACGCAATACCGATGCCGCCGCATACCACCTTAAACACTAAACGCAACGCATAGAACAATGCCAAGCGTTGCGAATCACTCTTAAACAGTTTGTTAAGCAGTTGATCCTCTGAGTTTTTGTGAAATCCCCTTTTCCGGCATTTCTGGAAGAGATTCAACAATTGAGCTCATATTTTCAACTAACTCGTACAATTGAGCATAAAAATCTTTGAGTTCTTTTATCGTAAGGCTGACATAATCTTTTTCTTGATGCTTCGAGCCGCTTGTCGCACTTGAAAATCCTGTCCCGAAAATTTCGTTGTCATTGAAGCGAGCCCAACAAAAATGAGCAAATTTATTTCTAGTTTTTCTCAAACTATTTAATTTTTTATTCATTTTACGAATTTCAGTTACGGTGCTCTCTGGTACTACAATATTATGATACCTTAGTTCTTGTAACTCCAAAGCATCCTCTATAGCATTCTGTAACCTAGCAGCTCCCATCCCTCGAGAAAAAACTCTCCCTGGGAACTCAGGGGTAAAAAGCAACCTGCTCAACATACACCCTAATAAAAACTCAACATTAGACCATTCAACAACTACTCGCCCAATCAAGGAAAAGTGCTCATCTGTTAACTCTGAATATTGAGAAGAATGATTTAAAGGCATATAACTTATTACTCCTCTTACTGCTTAACGCCTTGTTAAGGTGTGAGGCACGCAATACCGAAGCTCCCGCATAACACCTTAACCACTAAAACCAACGCATAGTAAAAATGCCACGCGTGCCGAATCACTCTTGAACAATTTGTTATGTGCCTTTGCGAATAGAGCCCCAATACACTTTGTGCCTGTCAGCCTAAGGAATGATTTTATATTTTTGGATACCAAGCAGGCACCCAACCCTTGAATGCCCCTCAACTAAATGAGGTATGCCAGATTTACCACCAAGAACATTTGCATCTAGAAATATCGGTGGAGTTAACCAAGTGCCATGCTTTTTCCAATGATTGAGTACTTCCTCTCGGCAATCAATCATCACTGCCTCTCCAACGTCGTTGAAATGCGATGCATCTTCAGATACCTCCTCAAGGAAATCAGGAAATGAAGCATTGCTACCTATCTGCAAAAACTTCGTCGTATCAAAATCAACTAACTCCCACTTTAGATCAGGAAGTGATAGCTCACCGTAGAGAGCTAAAAAGCGACTGTTGGCATTATGATCAATATAAAACTGTTCAATCACAGAATCAGGGGCACTAACCCCTTGCAGCTTGAGTAAATCGATACTCTTATGTGTGCTATATGGATCTAGTGCAATTTTCGACAAGTCTTTATACTTCAATTTATTGCCTCAAAACTCTGGTGGCACATAACGCCCTGTTAAGGTGTGAGCAACGCAATACCAAAGCCGCCGCATACCACCTTAAACACCAAACACAACGCATAGTGAAAATGCCATGCGTTGCGAATCACTCTTAAACAGTTTGTTATGCAACTGGAACCCCGTCAAAACAGATTACTGCATAAAGATAACGACCTTCTTGAGTAGACGCCCAAATTTCGCCGTTTTTCCCAAGAGATTTTTTTGCATAACCATGTTCTGAAAGCCACTGAAGTGACTCTTTAACTTGAACTCGAGTCAAACTAGTATCTTTTGATATTCCTGAAACATAGCGCCACGTATATTCATGGCTTTGTAAAGACTCTAAAACAGACTTAGCATTGTCAGGGACTAGACTAACATTAGGTACCTGAGATTCGGTTTCGTCATAAAAATCAATAGGAGCTTCTATTTCCTTTTCTAATACCGCTTTGATCTGCTCTTCTCTAAGTTGTGCTTCAACGCCAGCTGCTTTAAAACTTTTGAATTTATCCAGATTCGCGAATACTAAACCGAGAAACCCTGCTGCAATGGTTAATCCCATTTCGGCAGGCTTACTATTGTAGCCAAAGTAAATAGAAACCCCGAGTAAGACGAAAGCAGATACCATTTCCAAAACTTTGTTTGATTCAATCTTCATTGTTTGATGACCTACTCCGATTTCAATTAAGTTGCATAACGCCCTGTTAAGGTGTGAGCAACGCAATACTGAAGCTGCCGCATACCACCTTAAACACAAAACGCAACGCATAGCAAAAATGCCAAGCGTTGCGAATCACTCTTAAACAGATTGTTATGTTACTTAGTTTACAAAAACTACTTTGTCTTCAGTTTCAATATCTAGGGCTCTATATAACATCTTGTGTACCTTTAAATGACTAGACCTCTTAACTTCACCCTTACTAACACTAGACTGATCTATGTAAGACCATAGGAATGTATCCAAAGAACTGACCTTAACACCAACAGCGCCAACACGATATAAACACTGAAGTAACGCATATAGCACATCAGATTCTTTTACAGCCTTACCTTCGAAGTAAGAATGTACGATTTTCACGCAAGGATCAGTGTTTTTTGTATCACTCAACGACATGACAACATCATTTAAACGTTCTTGGTTTATAGAAGAACGAGAAAATGTTGCAGGTAACCCTCTGAGTAGCTCAGCAGTCTCTTCAAAAGATGGATACATTTCACCCCATTCTTCTTTTAAGGACTTTAAACGTTTCTCTGAATAGTTGGCTTCAGCAGCTATTAGCGCCCTCCAAGATACACGGTCTCGTTCTGAAGCAATATTAAAGGTTTCATTTACAAACTGGAGAACATCCCGTGGTCTTCGGAGCGTACGTTCTAATATGAAGTCCATAGCGGTTTGTCCGCCGCCTTTCTTTGGTTTAGGGAATATATGCTCTAACTTAACTGTGTCTTTGGTATATTGGCTTTTAAAGACCTCGTTTATCCTCAATTCAACCAGTTTAGTTAATTCTTCGTTACTCCACTTGAGTTCAAGCATGTAAGATTCGTATTTTTCTTCTTGAAACCCAGAGTCTCTAGTTTGATCATAAACCAAATCTAATAGCTCTTTTCGTAATGCAGCTATAATTTTAACCGTTTCGATCTTACGGAATGACTTTACTTCTTCGATTAAAGCTCTAATAAATCGACACCTTGTAGAAGTATTGGCCCAATTTTCATCCAACTGGTCAATTACGATATAAAATTTCTTTTGTGTATCATCAAAGGAATACTGTGCGAGCAATTCCAGAACTTCATTTAATTTTTTTATTTGTAAGCCATTAACAACCTGACTTGCTCGTTGCTTAATTTCCGTTCTTTCTTGCTCTGATAGTTTTTCGACACCATCGAGACTTAAAGACACACCCGAATATTTTGCTCCAATTGAAGCTTTAGTATCATTTTCTAGCTTCGACGTGATTTCGCGAAGGTGTTCATCTGTATCTAACCAGAACTTATCCCCCCACTCGTTGAAGTACTCTATAGCTTTTTTCTTTGCCTTATCTCTTCGAAGCCAAGAAAAAATGCCATCAGTAAAACGCTGTCCATCCTGCTCATTTTTAATGTCGTATCTGAGTTTTAGTATTTCTACAACAAGTAGATGACGCCATAGCAGCTTGTAAAATAAATCTAATTTTATATCTAAAGCATCGAAAAACTTGATTATATCCGAGTACTCCAAAAATCGGACTGAAATATCATTAGGGTCTAGCCTCGCACAGTGGTCTGTACTTGTTTCAATTTTATGAATTAAAGCGCTTTTCCCTGAGCCAGTTCTCCCAAGAATAACTGCTGCGGGGTTACTGACGTCCAATAATTCGTCAAGGTCTCCCTTATCTACAAAACACTTGTCTAGTAAAGAACTATCTGTTTCAGCATCTAAAGCTCCGACCTTCAAGTTTCGTGTAATTTTTATTCCTGAATCACTCATCTAAGCCTTCCTATGTGCACACTCACTTAAATATACACCGAGACTCATATTCATTCTGTGAGCAAGTTATTGAGTTGAATAAGTGACATAACGCTCTGCTAAGGGGTGAACAACGCAATACCGAAGCCGCTGCATACCGCCTTAATCACTAAAATCAACGCATAGTAAAAATGCCACGCGTTGTGAATCCCTCTTGAGCAGTTTGTTAGTTTGCAAACCCAAAGCGTTGATTTTAAGTCATTTTAGACTTTGCAAACAATAAACTTTATGTATTTTGATGCACTTAAGTCAGGCGTAGTCTAAAAGCGGCTAATCAATGAAACCACATGGAACAAACAACGCCGCAGAAAACGAACTCACAACACCAAAAAGCGCTTTTGGAAAACCAATCTCACAATGCGGACTTTCAACAGAGTCACTGAAACCACATGAATTTACCACTTCAGAGAAAACGTTATTTCAGCGAGTAAATCGGCTTTTGTACCAGCAAACTTAACGAGCAGAGTTTCAACAAAAGAGTTCAGCTCAATTAACCCAAAAGTAGCCACACCAAAGAACAAACCAACCGTTAAAAAGATGCCAATTTTGGATTTTCACTACGCTCGTTAACACTGAAATTGAACGCCGATACGACAATTTCGACTTTGAGCTTTTACCACTAGATCCTGCGATATAGCTGCGTTTTTCCTCTTGCAAACTAACGCCCTGTTAAGGTGTGAGCAACGCAATACCGGAGCTGTCGCATACCACCTTAACCACTAAAATCAACGCATAGTAAAAATGCCACGCGTTGCGAATCACTCTTAAACAGTTTGTTATAACTTCAGATACGTGTGGATTGTTGTATGTAAGTTTTTAAACCCTGTTAGCTCAAATTCCAGTACCCATGATGATTCAAGTGTCATAGGTAACTTTCCATTTGTCGATTCGCCAAATTTAATTTCAGTTATATCAACAGGACTATGAGCAGCAAAGAAGTAAACTGACCCATCAATATACCCGTCATCTGGGTTTACAGGGAAAGTAAATGTTCTACCAGCAAGTTCATTAAGCTCTGTAGGTAAATTTATCCCGTTTAGGCTAATTACAGTTTCTATTTTCTCAGAATAGTCGTCTAGACTAAGTTCAAACGGCTCTATTCCTATCTCAAGTGAAACGTCACCATCGACGCCAGAAATCTTTGCACTTGTAAATTTGAGCTTTTCTATCGGGAAATTTTCCACTCTTCCTCCTGAGTTATAACGCCGCATTAAGGGGTGAACAACGCAAACCACCCGAACTAAACCATTGTGCCGTAAACACTAAAGCTAATTTAAACCAAAACTGCCAAGCGTTGTGAATCCCTCTTAAATGCTTTGTTAGTTGCCAAACCTAAAGCTTTGCTTTGAAGTTGATTACCGCTTTGCCAAAACTGCCTTTGTGTGTTTTGAAAAACTCAAATCAGGCGCAGTCTCAAAGCGCCTGTCATTGAAACCACTTGGAACAAACAGCGCCGTAGAATACAGCCTAAAAACACCAAAAAGCTTATTTAAAAAGACAATGTCACCGAGCTGACTTTCAACAGATAAATCGGTTTCTGAAACAGATAATTCAACCACAAAAGAAACCTGAGAACGATTTTCACAAACCCGAACGATTTAAAATTGAAGTACAAAACCCCACCAAAAACACACTGACCTTAACTCTAAACATTCTGTTTAAGCTGCGTTTTCCTCGTTGGCAACTAACGCCGCATTAAGGTGCGAACAACGCTAAACACCTAGCCCAAACTATTGCACCTTAAACACTAAAACCAAGTTTAAACTGAGATCGCCAAGCGTTGGGAGTCACTCTTAAATGCTTTGTTATAAGCCTATTCGCCAAAGGCTTCGCCTGTATTACCAAACGCATACTCATGAAGATTTGTTTCTTCAGAGCTCATACAAAGATTGCCTGAGAAATCATCGAAGCAAATTTTAGGCTGATAAGACTTCCCTTCATGCCTAATCTCAGATTGATCATGCAACATTGCGAAATCGAACGTAAATTCACCAATTATATCTTTGGCTTTTTCCTCAGGCACTCCGTGTTTAGCTAAAGTATCTTTGAGCAATATTATCATTTGATATTGCCACTCCGAGGCCAATTCTTCGTATTGCTCTGATTCTTGAAAATTCATACAGATCTCCTCTGAGGCTTATAACGCCCAATTAAGGGGTGAGTAACGCAACACCAATGCCGCCGTAAACCACCTTAATCACTAAAATTAACGCATAGTAAAAATGCCACGCGTTACGAATCCCTCTTGAATTGTTTGTTAGTACGCTGCCCGAAAAGCCTTTGGCACATGCCAAGACATTGAAATATAGCACGAAACTGTTGGCTTAAGACACTGAAGCTAAACGGAAAACTGCCAAACTGAAAACTAACCTCAAGACGTAAGTTGGCTAGAAGAAAAATATGCGTAACTGCCCTTTTTCACCGCTTTCAAATTAGCAAAGAATACGGGCTTCAAACTTGAACAACTGCGATAAAGAAACGCTTGTTCTGCCGAAAATTTCTCAGCGCCAAAGAAAACACGCCAGAGAAATAGCCCGAAAGTTAGAAACCGTAAACGATAAACTCAAAGCGAAAACTTCACATCTAGTGCCACCGGAGCGAACCTGAAAGGCACATTTGATCAGATGTAAAGCGAGGAAAAGAAACCAATAAACACAGAAACTTTTTAACCTTTGATGCCAACCCAGTGCTAACGCCGCATTAAGGGGTGAACAACGCCACCACCCAACCTAAGCTATTGTGCCGTAATCACTAAAGCTGATTCAAACCAAAACTGCCAAGCGTTGTGAATCCCTCTTGAATGCTTTGTTAGTTGCCAGACCTAACGCTTTCATTTGAAGTGGATTGCCGCTTTGCCAACACTAGCTTTACGTGTTTTAAGAAACTTAAATCAGGCGCAGTTTCAAAACGACTGTCACTGAAACCACTTGGAACACACAACGCCGTAGAAAACGGACTATCAAACCTAAGAGCTCTTTTGGAAAAACAATGCTACAGAGCTAGCTTTCAACAAGTAAATCGGCTTCTGAAACAGAAAACCCAAACCACACAAGAAACCAACGCACGATTTTACAAACCCAAATAACTAGAAGTTGAAATACGAAAACCGAGCCAAAAACATACGGACCTTAGCCCTAAATATTTTGTTTTAGCTGCGTTTTTCTCGTTGGCAACTAACGCCCTGCTAAGGGGTGAGCAACGCAATACCGATGTCGCCGCATACCACCTTAATCACTAAATTCAACGCATAGTAAAAATGCCACGCGTTGCGAATCCCTCTTGAGCAGTTTGTTAGTCGCGAGGCACCGAGCGACAATTTTAAGCCGAACTAAACTTTGCGAACAACAAACTTTATGTGCTTTGATGCATTTAAGTCAGGCGTAGTCTCAAAGCGGTAAGTCAATGAAACCACTTGGAACAAACAACGCCGCAGAAAACGGACTGACAACACCAAAAAAGGCTTTTGGGAAACCAATCTCACAGTGCGGACTTTCAACAAAGTCACTGAAACCACGTGGAACTTACAACACCAGAGAAAACGTCATTTCAGCGAGTAAATCGGCTTTTGTACCAACAAACTCACCGAGCGGAGTTGCAACCAAAAACAAACTCTCGATTGCCCTGCTCTGTCAGCACCAAAGAACAAAACAATCGCTAGGACACTTGCAAAGCTTTGGACTTAAAACAGCTGAAAATGAGTTTGGGCCAACGACGATGAACCTGTGAGCCGAACAATCAGCAGCCAAATTTTGAGCTTAGAAACATGATTTTGACTGCTAGCTTTTTCTGGCGACTAACGCCCAATTAAGGTGTGAGGCACGCAATACGATGCTCCCGCATACCACCTTAATCACTTAAACCAACGCATAGTAAAAATGTCACGCGTGCCGAATCACTCTTAAATTGTTTGTTAGTTGCCCATCTCAAAACCTAGTGCTAACATTTGTACACACACAAACAAAGGAATACATCATGGACACTAGAATTCAATTTCGTGTTGATGAAGAAACAAAACGCCTAGCTCAACAAATGGCTGAGAGCCAAGGTCGCACTCTGAGTGACGCATGCCGTGAACTTACTGAGCAACTTGCTGAACAACAAAGAAAAACATTATCTCACGATGCATGGCTAACTGAACAAGTAAACCTAGCATTTGAGAAGTTTGACTCAGGAAAGTCCGTTTTCGTTGAGCACCAAACTGCTAAATCTCGAATGGAAGAGCGCAAAGCCAGAATCCGCAATCGAGGTAAGCAATGATTTTATGGGAAGAAGAGTCACTTAATGATCGTGAAAAAATCTTCGAGTTTCTCTATGACTTCAACCCTGATGCGGCAGAGAAAACTGACAACCTCATTGAAGCAAAAGTAGAAAACTTGCTTGAACAACCTTTAATGGGTGTACAACGAGATGGCATCCGCGGACGATTGCTCATTATTCCTGAGATTTCGATGATTGTCTCTTACTGGGTCGAGGGCGATATCATCCGAGTTATGCGTGTACTCCACCAAAAACAAAAATTCCCTACGGATTGATTGCTTCCTCTGGGGAACTAACGCCCGCTTAAGTGGTGAGCAACGCAATACGATGCTTACGCATACCACCTTAATCACTAAAATCAACGCATGGTAAAAATGCCACGCGTTGCGAATCCGTCTTAAAGCGTTTGTTAGGGCGCTTTACGGCTTACCACTTTTTCAAATCTATGTTTGGATCAAACAAACGTTCTACTAGCCCGTACTTGTTATCAGCAAACTCCATACTTATAAGATCACATTTTCCTTCAAACAAAATGGCGATAGTTCGTTTATCAAGAGCACTAGTTTTAGCTCCAAAATAGATTTTTGTTATTTTCCCTGGAAGGTGAACTTTATTATTTGAGTTTTCATTTTTTTCGGCGATTATTCGATACTCATTTTCGTAGTTCCAAGATTCATGTTTGATAAGTAAACCTTCTACTACCCTATCAATAATCTTATTTCCAACATCTTTATTTGGACTAGATAAAGCCGTAAACATTTCATGCTCTGTAGACGGTAATGAAGACAAATATGCGTTAATGTTTTCTTGGCTCCTATACGAAACTTTTTTAGCATTATTAACTATACATAGCATATCTCTTGTGATTCCAGCAGGACGCTCAAGAAGCAGGTCATCAATTTCTTTGTCCGTGTAACCGGTGTACTCAATGCAGATACCTTTATGGCTATCTGCATAGTGTGACCACATTAATAAGTTTTGATGTTCTTCTGATAAACAATGGACGATTTTTTTGTTCCTGATAACTTCTTTCAAGATGTTGGAAGTAATAAGAGCACAATCAAATGGGTCGTTAAACGAGACAGGATTACTGTACCAAACATACTCATTTACAAATGACTCAATTGTATTTTTATTCACGGGCAAATATTTATATAAAATCATACACTCCACTTCATACTAAACACGCTTGAAAGAGCCCTAACGCCGCGTTAAGGGGCGCTGGCACGCAATGCAAAAGTGACAGCATCACACCTTAACCACTAAAACCAACGCATAGTAAAAATGCCACGCGTGCCGAGTCCCACTTGAACGCTTTGTTATGCATTACAAACCGCCGGCTAAATCCAGAAAGTTACCAGTGGAAAATGATGATTTTTCAGACGCTAACCAATAAATGGCCTCCGCTACTTCCTCAGGCAAGCCACCCCGTTGCATAGGAATTTTACTTTTGAGCCGTTCTATACGATCCGGCTCTCCGCCGTCAGCGTGCATATCGGTATCAATCAATCCCGGACGAACACAGTTAACCCTGATACCTTCCGCGGCCACTTCCAAAGACAGACCTTTGGTTAACGTGTCAATTGCACCTTTTGACGCTGCATAATCAATGTATTCATTCGGCGAACCTGTTCGAGCCGCTCCCGAGGAGACATTAACTATGACACCACCGAGACCACCATGACGAGTTGACATTCGTTTCACTGCTTCACGACAACACAAGAAGTAGCCAGTCACATTGTTTACGAGAATTGAATTAATCCTATCTGCACTCATTTCTTCCAAGCGCATTTGCTTCTTTAAGATCCCTGCATTGTTGACGAGAACAGAAACAGCACCAAGCTCTCGGTCAGCGGTTTCAAACAGTTGAAGAACATCACTTTCTTTGGAAACGTCAGCTTGAACAGAAATACAATGACCACCTAGCGCTTTGATTTCTTTAACGAGTGCCTGGGCAGCCTCAGTATTAGATTTGTAATTAATGCACACGGAGAACCCTTTTTGAGCAAAAAGCTTTGCTGTCGCAGCACCAATCCCTCGACTTCCGCCTGTAATAACAACTACTTTTCGAACGCTCATTATTCATCCTTTAAATGCTGAATTTGATGTAATGCATAACGCCCTGTTAAGGGGTGAGCAACGCAATACCGAAGTCGCCGCATACCACCTTAAACACTAAAACCAACACATGATAAAAATGCCACGCGTTGCGAATCCCTCTTGAACAGTTTGTTAG
>NZ_JAMZAL010000021.1:0-21718 GCF_024181925.1 Vibrio sp. Y20_XG_PY13
AATCACGCGGGTAATCAGGTGATGTGATTTTGCTGGTGGATATGGGCGTGATTCGGGGCAGGGTTTCTATGTTGATTGTGCAGTGAGATTGCGCCAGACCTTCGCTCATAATCGATTGGTCCCCAGTTCAAGTCTGGGAGGGGCCACCAAATTTCGAAAGGCGTAGCAGGTTAGTACCTACTACGCCTTTTTTGTATCTGATGGTTTTAAGTGTTGCTATGGGTACACCGTTGGCACCTGAGCTCATCTTCTTGTCCCCCTTGTAAATTCCCTTGCTTAAACCCCCATCAACTTTCTCAACCATCTGCTCAATAATATTTGTGCTCTACAGCCCTTGTGACCTCCAAATGATCCCTCAATGTTTTAGTCGTTGACCGTTTATATATTCCTGATAGGATAGCCGTATGGACGTCTAAATATGAAATGGAGTTACGATGACAAGTTTAGGTCACATCAAAAAGTTATCTTGGGTTCTCGCTGCGGTGCTCAGCTTAAGTGCCTGCGGAGAAAAAGATAATTCAGTAATCAAAGTCGGAGCTACGGTTGGGCCACATGCACAAGTAGTTGAAGCGGTAGCGAAAGAAGCGGCAAAACAAGGGCTAAATGTTGAAGTCATCGAGTTCTCTGATTACGTGACACCTAACGCCGCGCTGAGTGACGGTAGCATCGATATTAATAGCTACCAACACCAACCTTTTTTGGATAACTTCAACAGCAGTCATAACTCTCAGCTCGTTTCAATTGGCCAATCTATCTTGATGCGCATGGGGATTTATTCCAATAAATACCGTTCGTTAGAAGAGTTACCAAACCGTGCCAGAATTGCCATTCCAAACGACCCAACTAATGGAGGCCGAGGGCTGTTACTACTCGCTGATGCGGGCTTGATTGAGCTTAAACCAGGTGTTGGCCATAAAGCCGCGTTAACCGATATTAAGAGCAATCAAAAAGAACTGGAGTTCGTTGAGGTGGATGCGGCGCAGCTGCCAAGAACGCTGGATGACGTTGATGCCGCAGCTATTACGATGAATTACGTGATGTCTTCAGGCTTAGATCCTAAGAAGCAAAGTAT
The DNA here is from genome assembly GCF_024181925.1 of Vibrio sp. Y20_XG_PY13. Taxonomy (NCBI): domain Bacteria; kingdom Pseudomonadati; phylum Pseudomonadota; class Gammaproteobacteria; order Vibrionales; family Vibrionaceae; genus Vibrio; species Vibrio sp. Y20_XG_PY13. The sequence goes on from NZ_JAMZAL010000021.1 coordinate 1,073, forward strand.
TTTCCTAGAGTCCAAAGACGCACCTCTCGCTGTTATGGTTATTGCGACTCGTGAAGCCGACAGAAACAACGAGGCTTACAAGAAGTTCGTCTCTATTTACCAATCCCAAGAAATTCGCGACTTCCTTGATAGCACTTTCAAAGGAACGATTGAACCAGCCTTTTAAGTAAGAATTAATCCTTGAGCAAGCTATCTTGCTTGCTCAGAGAGACAAAATGACAGAGGCTCATGAAACAAAGCATGAGCCTCTGTCATATCAAATGGTATCAATCGTACTTGGAGTTAGATTATCGACTTTCTGCTTCTAACTTTAGCGCGATATAGTTTTGTGCGGCGGTAACCAAATCAGAACGATTAATGATCTTCCATAGGAAAAATGGCGGGATTAAGAATGCAATGAAGTAAAACGACTCATGAAAAAAGATCTGAGCAATTGCATCTTGATGTTCCCACAACGCCGTAAGCGCGAAAAGATCGAGCATCACACCAAGTACACCAAAAACAACTGAAACCACGATCGCTAATCCTAGTAGCTCTCGAATAAAAAACTTGTATGCCATCATACTAATTCCTTCTAGCAATATTCGACCTTACGTTACGCCCCTCATCACCTATCTATTTTGATTATTATCAACTTCATTTCACTACGAATAAGAACTTAGTTTTATAAAAAAGCGCTTGTATAAATGGGGAAAGTGGTTGCAAAGCAACCACGTTGTTTAGCTAAGTAGAGCCGAAGTTAATGGAGTTACTGCTTCGCTGCTGCACTTGAGCAATAGATTTAAAAATAGCCTTTTAGGAATCCATATCACAATATGAATTTCCCTTTTTTACATTGACCCCGTCATTACCAAGCAATGACATTTGGTCTCGACTCTGAGACTAATCTTCGATGTTTATCGGCAGTGTAAACACAAGAGGTCAATATGAAAAAATACACTTATCCTCTACTTGCTATCTCAGGCGGTCTACTACTGACTGGCTGCGGTGGCGACGACTCTTCATCAAATACAGAATCCGCTACGTTTTCTCTTGGTGTCTCAGATGCACCTGTGGATGACGCCAACAAAGTGGTCTTAGCATTTAAAGACGTGGTTTTAATTCCCTTTAACCCAGAAACGGGCGAGCAAACTGGCGATCACATTCTGCTAGACGCAAGCGAGAACGGCGCTCTACATCAAGTTGATTTGATGGAATATCAAGGAAAAAATGCCAAAACCATCATTAGCGAACAACAAATTGCTCCGGGTGATTACGCCATGTGCGTTTACGCGAAAGATGGCCGACAGTTGAATGATACGTCTCTATCGTATGTCGAAAAAACTGATGGCTCAGTAAAAGGTCTTGTTGTTCCAAGTCGTGGTAGCTGCTTTGGCTTTAAGCCCGATACCAGCGATCAGGGTCGCTTGAAGTTTTCCCAAAAAGGTCAGTATGTAAAAGTTCATACTGGGCACAATAGCTACGTTGTAGAGTTTGATTTGCGTAAAGGTCTGGCGGATCCAGTCGGCCAAGAATACATGAATATGAACTCGAATGCAGTAAGTTTGGTGAACGCATCAGATTCAGGCCATATCGCTGGCACGGTAAGTAACGTGCAATACCAAGCTTGCGAAGCAGACAGTGCGGCATGGAACGCGATTCATGATGTGCCTGCCGTTCACTCTGTTTACCTGTATGCGGGTTCTATGGATCGCTCAACCATGGGCGATATGGGCGCGACAGCTCCACTCAACGCGCCAGTTGCGGTAGCTAACGTGAATGAATCACAAGACGAAGAAGGCAATACAACCTACAGCTACGAGTTTGGTTACATTGGCCCGGGTACTTACAGCATTGGCTACACATGTACCGCGTATATTGATACGCCTGACGCTCATGAAACGTCAGAAGACGGTTTCTTGATTTACCAGCACTACACGCCAGTTGATGTTGTCGAGACAGAGCTGACAACTCAGGACATTAATCCCATTCTTTAAGTCACCATATTAAAAAAGCCGCTCGTACTGAGCGGCTTTTTACTTAGTCAGAAAGGTAATATTGAACCGTCGATACCACTCGGACTTTTTTAATGTAAGGCGTATTGCTATCGCGGTCATAAATGGAGAACTGACCTTGCGTCGCTCGCTTGATCTTTCCTAATGAGCTTTGTGAGTCTTTCGCAAACTTTTGTGCCACCTCGCGGGCGTTTTTGGTCGCCTCTTCGATCATGTCTGGTTTGATGTCATTAAGTTTCGTGAAACTGTATTCGATTCGGTTTGCATAAGGATCTTGATTAAGAATCACGCCTTGCTTCCCAAGTTCACCAATCTCATTAATCGCCGCACGAACCACATTGATATTTTGGCTGTAAACCGTGACCGTTCGGGATGCTAAATAACGATACTCAATATCTTGCTCACCACCATATTGCTGCGCTTTACGGTCTATCACTGAAGGCGAAGACAGCGAGATGTTTTTGTCAGTTAAGCCTTTTGCGGTTAAAAAATCGAGAATCAAACGCGTTTGTTGGTCTATGTCATCAAACATCGCGCCCATATCATTGCTGGCTACCGTAAATTGGATTGGCCAAATGACGGTATCTGCCGGGTATTCTCGCTCAGACAATCCCTTCACCGTTACCACTCGCTCATAGGCTTTGTATTTGACTGCTGTTTGCTGAATAAAAAAGCCCAATACTCCTAAACCTATTATCAGACACAGCCCGAGCCATATTGACGCTTTATTGGAAATCTTCTCCATTCATCCTCCTAATTTCGCCAAAAGTAACAATTCGTAGTATCGATAACATAGCTCAACTATGGCCAGAAAATGGCGACCTAAAGCTAAATTTTTGTCATATCGTTCGAAATGGTGAACAGAATTAATTAAAATTGAACAGTGTTTTATTGTGAATTTTAAGATTATGTTGAAAACAAAATGGTTGGTGGTTCTAGGCGGATTATTTGTCTCAACGGCCTGTTTTAGTGCTGACAACTTAGCTATGGATGACAACTCAACACAAGAACCCCAAGCGGATGCGTGTAATGAACAGCAATACGAAGGGAAAAGCTTTGATGGTCGAATTCTGCTAGATAATGAGCCGACCAAACAGGTCTTGAGCTCACTAGAAAGTCTCGGTGAAACGCTCAACTCTCTGAGTATCCTGATGTTTGCTGGCGACAAAACGTAACGCTAAAGCTGTCCTATCACCTTCGCCTTTGGTCAACAAAGCTTCACCAGTTTGTCACCAAAGGCTCATGGATTTGCCTCTGAACTGTCATCTGTAATTTCTACTATCCGATCAGCCACTTGTACGCTGAGGTAAATATGGATAGTTCGACCCCTTTTCGTCTCCCTCGTAAAACGCCGTTTGGCATTGGTGAAAACGTTGCAGAATGGGCTACGGGTTTAAGTCAGCTCGATAAATTCTACGCCCAACGCCCCGTGAATACGGATACCAAAACTTTCTTACGATTCACACTGGATATCTTGGGTATCGACTATCGCATTGCCCATGGTTCGCTCGGCTCAGTGCCAAAGCAAGGCGCAACCGTCATTGTGGCGAATCACCCTCTCGGCTGTGTTGAAGGCGTGATTCTCGCCGAACTACTGTTGATGGTACGAGACGATATCCAAATTTTAGCGAATCAGTACCTAAAAACCGTGCCAGAGCTCGACCAACTTTTTATTGGTGTCGACGTATTCGAGGGCAAAGATGCGGTCAAGTCGAACATGAAGGCACTTAGAGCAGCCAACAAACACCTTGCGAATGGCGGCTTGTTATTGGTTTTCCCTGCGGGTGAAGTGTCGCAGTTGGTGGATGCTAAACAACAGCGTTTAGAAGACAAAGAATGGAGCCGCAGTGTCAGCGCGTTAATTCGTAAGAACAAAGCCGCCACTGTTCCCGTCTTCATTCGTGGGCAGAACTCTAAACGCTTCTACATGGCAGGTAAAATCCACCCTCTTTTACGCACCTTGATGTTAGGAAGAGAGCTACTCAACAAGAGCGCAAAAACCATTGAGTTGTCCTTTGGGCAAGCAATCAAATTTAAAGAACTCAATAACCTCAACGATGATCAGATCGTCAATTATCTGAGGCTCAACACCTACCTGCTTAACCGCGATGTAAGTGCCACTCAGCAAACGGTCTCAGACAATGATCTCTTACCTATTGCGGCAGGGTTACCCATAGGCCAGTTGCTTGAAGAGCTGCACAGCTTACCGGCAGAAACCCAACTGCTTCAAAGTGGCGAGTTCGACGTGTACTGCGCCAGTGCGCAGCAGATCCCATCTCTCCTGCATGAAATTGGCCGCTTGCGAGAACATAATTTCCGTCAAGTTGGCGAAGGGACCGGACAAGCGATAGACATCGATCACTTCGATCATGATTACCTGCACCTGTTTGTGTGGGATCGTGAGAACCAATGCATGGTAGGAGCTTACCGTCTTGGATTAGTTGATCAATTATTGGCGAAATATGGCGTAGAAGGATTGTATTCGCGCACCTTGTTCAACTATGACCAACGCTTTCTCGATCAAATGGGTAAGTCGATTGAAATGGGGCGTTCTGTGATTGCCGAGCAATATCAAAAAAGCATGAGTGCCCTACTCTTACTCTGGAAAGGCATAGCGACTTTTGTTCATCAACATCCTGAGTACACGCACTTATTTGGCCCAGTGAGCATCAGCAACGATTACAGCCATACCTCGCGTCAGTTGCTGGCACAATCGATGACCCTACACCACTACGACAACGACTGCGCCGAATACGTCACTCCGTCAAACCCACTGCCAGAAACCAACTTAAACTGGAATACCAGCATGCTAACCGCATTGGGAGATTTACAGTTGCTATCTCGCGTGATCGCTCGAATTGACGAAGGCAAAGGCGTTCCGGTATTACTGCGCCAATATTTGAGTTTGAATGGTAAGTTGGTGTGTTTTAACGTCGATCCTGCATTTAACAACGCACTGGATGGATTGATTATGGTGGATTTACGCGATGTACCTGAGAAAACGCTGGCACGTTATATGGGCAGTGAAAACGCACGCGAGTATTTAGCTATGAACAATTAACCGTCGTCTACAAACGTAGGAGGTATCGCGCTGCTCAAAATCGCTATAAACAAAACGCGTGCAGCGTGATACGTTATTTGCTCATAAAACATTAAAAACAAAGTGTTTAGTTAAACTCATCGCAAAAAGACCACTCATCTCCAGCTTTAATCCACAAAACGCCAACATCGCGCAAACGTTCACGTTATAAACTTTCACAAAACCTCAAAATGGTTATAGATCACATTTCAAATCAAACCGAACGCCAAACAAAATGTGACATTGATCGTTTCAGGCATTTAATTTGAATTAAAAAAGAAATTAAAGGTGATCTCAATCACAATGAATTTTGATTTTATATTTGTCAGAAGATCGAATTGATCACTAATATTTTTATTGACAGATTTGAAAGTCATTTTTTGTTATTAAGTTACATATCAATTAATTGATCATCATCACTTAAAAAATGCTTTTCATCCGAAGAAATGCGGGGGTTGATCACGAAAAACCCGTCGTCAGTTCCAATTAGAAAATGTGTGGTAAATTGATTGGGTACTAAGCAATCAAACAAGCGGTTTTGGCGAACCGTTTACGACAACATATTCATCAGAACATCGAACGGGGAATTGTTATGATATCACCAGATGCCAAGATCAAGATACAAAATTTTGGTCGTTTTCTGTCAAACATGGTAATGCCTAACATCGGCGCGTTTATCGCGTGGGGCTTTATCACTGCTCTATTTATCCCAACCGGATGGCTACCAAATGAGACGTTAGCTTCCATGGTTGGTCCTATGATCACTTACTTGCTGCCACTCCTTATCGGTTACACCGGTGGTAAGTTAGTGGGCGGCGATCGCGGTGCGGTCGTTGGTTCAATCACAACCATGGGCGTGATCGTCGGTACCGACATCCCAATGTTTATGGGCGCAATGATGGTTGGCCCAATGGGTGGCTGGGCAATCAAAAAATTCGATAACTACATCGATGGTAAAGTAAAAAGCGGCTTCGAGATGTTGGTGAACAACTTCTCTGCTGGCATCATCGGTATGCTGTGCGCCATTCTGGCTTTCTTCCTTATCGGCCCATTTGTCAAAGTGCTTTCAGGCGCATTGGCAGCTGGCGTAAACTTCCTTGTTTCAGCGCACCTTCTGCCACTGACTTCTATTTTTGTTGAGCCAGCGAAGATCCTGTTCCTAAATAACGCGATCAACCACGGCATCTTCTCTCCACTGGGTATTCAGCAAGCGTCTGAGACTGGTCAATCGATCTTCTTCTTGATCGAAGCGAACCCTGGTCCGGGCTTGGGTATCCTGCTGGCTTACATGGTGTTTGGCAAAGGTACGGCTCGCCAAACGGCTGGCGGTGCATCCATCATCCATTTCTTCGGTGGCATTCACGAGATTTACTTCCCGTATATTCTAATGAACCCACGTCTGATCCTTGCGGCTATTGCAGGTGGTATGACTGGCGTGTTCGTTCTAACCATGTTTAACGCGGGCATCGTTTCTCCAGCATCACCAGGTTCAATCTTTGCAATCTTGTTGATGACTCAGAAAGGCTCAATTGTTGGCGTTCTTGCCTCTATCGCGGCAGCAACAGGCGTGTCATTCGCGGTTGCCTCTCTGCTGATGAAAACGCAAACCTCGACAGAAGAAGATGGCGATGAAGCGGCACTAGAAAAAGCCACATCGCAAATGAAAGACATGAAATCTGCATCGAAAAACGGCGCAGTGGTAAACAACGAAAGCAAAGGTGACGTAGACCTAGCGACAGTACAAAGCATCATTGTCGCTTGTGATGCGGGCATGGGCTCAAGCGCCATGGGGGCGAGCATGCTACGTAAGAAAGTTCAGGACGCAGGTCTGAACGTCCACGTAACCAACCTTGCTATCAACAGCTTACCAGAGAGTGCAGATATCGTGATTACACACAAAGACTTGACGGATCGTGCACGTAAGCATGCTCCAAACGCACACCACATTTCATTGACTAACTTCCTAGACAGCGAAATGTACAACCAGCTAGTCACCAAGTTACTGGCAGCACAAAAACAGTCGGCTGCGAATGACGATCAAATGGTCAAAGTATCGGTACTTGCTGCCAACGACGACAGCTTTGAGCCACAACAGCCATCGGTTTTCCAAATCCAGCGTGAAAACATTCATCTAGGTTTGAAAGCAGCCAACAAAGAAGAAGCCATCCGATTTGCAGGCAACAAATTGGTTGAACTTGGCTACGCAGAACCAGAATACGTAGACGCGATGTTTGAACGTGAAGCGTTGGTTCCAACTTACCTTGGCGAGTCTATCGCGGTTCCTCATGGCACCGTAGAAGCGAAAGACCGCGTGAAGAAAACTGGCATTGTAATCTGCCAATACCCATCGGGTATCCAATTTACTGAAGATGACGACGATGTCGCGAAGCTGGTTATCGGCATTGCCGCTAAGAACGATGAGCACATCCAGGTGATCACCACCATTACGAACGCGCTCGATGAGCCGGAAGCAATTGAGAAGCTAACCAGCACCAACGATGTAGAAGAAATTCTGAACATCCTTGGCGGTCAACAAGCGGCTTAATTACTCCTTTAATTTGCTCCTGAGGCAAATGAGGTCAGCTGTCACCCCCTATGCGGTTGGCCTCACCCTAGTTTCGTAAGTCAACATTTTCAGATATTGGTAGGTAAGAATTATGAAAAACGCAGTTCATTTTGGTGCAGGTAACATCGGTCGTGGTTTCATCGGTAAACTCTTAGCAGACGCAGAAGTCGAGGTCACTTTCGCTGACGTTGATATACCGCTAGTAGACCAGCTCAGCCACAAACAAGAATACAAAGTAAAAGTGGTCGGTACTGAGTGTCAAATCGACACCGTTACCCACGTCACAGCGGTAAACTCAGCCAGTGAAGACGTGATTGATCGCATCGTCAAAACCGATTTAGTCACCACAGCAGTTGGTCCAAACGTATTAGACATCATCGCGAAAACCATCGCGAAAGGTATCGCCAAACGTTTTGAAGCTGGAAATGACGCGCCACTTAACATCATCGCCTGTGAAAATATGGTGCGTGGCACAACGCACCTAAAAGGTGAAGTGTACAAACACTTAGATAAATCATTGCATGCAAAAGCAGACGAGTTGGTTGGCTTTGTTGATTCCGCTGTCGATCGCATCGTTCCACCAGCAGAGGCCGTCAACGATGACCCATTGGAAGTGACGGTTGAAAGCTTCAGCGAATGGATTGTCGATGAGCAACAGTTCAAGGGCGACATCCCAAACATTGCTGGCATGGAAAAAACCAACAACCTAATGGCCTTTGTCGAACGTAAGCTGTTCACCCTAAACACAGGTCACTGCATTACCGCTTATTTAGGCTGTTTGAAAGGCCATCGCACCATTCGCGAAGCGATTGAAGACCCAAACATTCATGCCGAAGTAAAACAAGCAATGCAGGAAAGTGGCGAAGTGTTGATTCGTCGTTACGGCTTCGACCGCGACATGCACAATGCCTACATCGAAAAGATTTTAGGTCGCTTCGCCAACCCATATTTAGTGGATGAAGTGGATCGCGTTGGACGACAACCAATTCGTAAATTGGGTGCAAATGATAGATTAGTGAAGCCATTACTCGGTACAATCGAGTATGGCACTGAAAATCAAACACTTTTGAAAGGGATCGCGGCGGCGTTGAAATACACCAACGACACCGATCCGCAAGCGGTTGAGCTACAGACCTCATTAAAAGAGGTTGGCGTGACAAAAACGCTAGCAAAATACACCGGTCTGGCTGAAGACAGTGTTGAAGTGGCTCAAATCGAGTCGCTTTACAACCAGCTTTGATTGACTCAGGGGGAGCTCTGCTCCCCTTAATATAATAATGAAACAACTGATCAGTATATGGCAGATAACATCAACGAAACCGAGATCATTGAACGACTCAACAGCGCACCATCGGTACGTGGCTTCTTTATTGCGACCGTCGACGTATTTAACGAATCCATCGACGGACTCATCCAAAGAATCTTCCGTAAAGATAACTTTGCTGTGCAATCGGTCGTCGGCCCATTACTGCAAGATTCAGGACCGCTTGGCGACTTATCGGTTCGTTTGAAGTTATTGTTTGGTCTAGGTGTATTGCCCGACGACATCTACCACGATATCGAAGACATCATTAAGCTGAAAAACCAACTGAACAGCGATGCATCGGACTACGAGTTCACTGACCCAAATATCCTAGAACCGATCAAAAAACTGCATCTGGTGAAGAAAATGGGCATGGTGCAATTGGAAGTCAACGAACCCGATGACGACATCGATCTTGAGTTTTACCAACTCCAGCTTCAGCGCCAACAACAAATCATTAAGTCCGGCCTGTCACTCGCGATTGTCGAAATTTGCAATGAACTGGGCAAGGACAGCCCTTTTTAACCCAACCTCTGGCAAGGAATGCCTTCTCAACTAGCCTCTTTTCTTTGCGTATCCTTTCTGTATAGCGTGCGTGAAAGCCATCACAGTCCATATTCGTATGTCTCTGTAATATCGGACCAATCTATCGCTGGCGTTGAAATGGTATGGCATGCTTTCAATCGAAGACACTAAAACCAAATGGGAGTTTTTCCAGAAACACCATTGGGTATCTCCAGAATTTTCCCGCACTCCCGTACTTGAGTCGTGGGAGCGTTGCATAAAGCAATGCAGCCCTTATACCTGGTCAAAACCACATATTGCCTCTGGCTTTACCTTCTCATCTCTGATGAAACGCAACGAGCACCTCATCGAATGCGCCACTACCGTACTTGAAGACACTTACGACATGCTAGGAGACGAAGACCTGCTATTGATGATAACTGACGGCAACGGCTGCGTTCTTTCCGTTGTGGGACATCACTCAATGCAGCAAGAGATGCAGGCGCTCGGCATTAAACAAGGCTGTTTTCTATCTGAAGGAAAAATTGGCACAAATGCGGTCAATCTCTGTATTAGTACTCATATCCCGAGTGAAGTTTTCGCAGCAGAACATTTCAATCGCCACTTACATTCTTATGCCTCTGTAGCAGCACCTGTTTTCGACCAATTTGGCAAGTTACGCGGCACAACATGCCTTATCAAAAAAGTAGAGAGCTATAAGAAAGAAAACTTAGTCATCATCGCGTCGAGCGCGAAAGAAGTCAGTTTGCAAATCCATATTCAGTCGGAACAAGAAAACATTAACCGCCTCACTTGTGCTCACAACGCAACACTAGAATGCATGGATGACGGCCTTCTGGCCTGGGATGAAGAAAGCCGTATCACCATGGTAAATCATCAATCAGAGCGCTTGTTAAACATTGAAGCCAGTCAGGTTTTGGATAAAGAAGTCTTTTCTGTTTTACGTTTCCCGCCAAATGTCCTCAATAGTCTTGAGTCGGGTGCAAGCATCAACCGCAAACTCACAACGGTAGAAGTTCGTGGCGAGTTTGTTGAAGCGATCATTACCTTGCGTCCACTCAACGACGGCACGCACTTATTATTTTTGCATCCCATAGATAAAATTCGCGAACTTGCTCAACAACAAATAGGTGGCAGTGCGCGCTATACGTTCAGCACTTTGCCCGTCATTTCACGAAAAATGAAGCATGTCATTACCGTGGCAAAACGGGCCATAAAATCCAAATCACCGATTCTAATTACGGGTGAAGAAGGTGTAGGAAAAGCCACTCTCGCCATGGCGATTCATAACGAAAGCACCTACAAAGAAGGGCCGTTCATTACGCTCAACTGCCGCTCCATCAATACAGAGCAACTGGTCAAAGAAACCCTGGGGTACGACGAAGGGCAAGGCATGCCTTCTAAGTTTGAACTCGCCCATGGCGGTACGCTCTTTTTAGAAAAGGTGGAATATCTGTCGCCCGATTTACAAGCCGTGTTACTTAAGTTGTTAAAAACTGGGCTCGTCAGCCGCAGCGACAGTTTGCGATTGATCCCCGTAGACTTTCAACTTATTACGAGCACCGCTTCAGAGATCAGCGAGTATGTCACTCAGCGCTCATTTGGTCGGCAACTTTATTATGAAATCTCCTCGAACGAGCTTCATATTCCGCCACTAAGAAAGCGCAAAGAAGATATTGAATTTCTCGTCCAGCAGCTTATCAGCCATTATGAGCGCCGCCACAATGTGACTATCTCGATAGAGCCAGTCGCACTGGAAGCGTTGATGAATTTTCGTTGGTCAGGCAATAACTCCGAATTAAGAAACCGAACTGAGCGAATTTTGCTTAACCGCAGTTCCAACTTAATCAAGCTGAACGATATTCCAGAAGACATTAAACTGAATTCTCGCCATACCGCAGAGAATACGTCGGTAATCACGCTAGAAGAAGCTGAGAGAAGAGCGATTGTTCAAGCTTGGAATCAGTGTGATGGCAAAATGCATGATATGGCGAAAGCATTGCAAATTGGCCGCACGACCCTATGGAGAAAAATTAATAAGTTTGGACTGCAGGAACAAATGAAGCTGTATTAAGCCAAGAAATGGCGTTCCTACAAAAGTAAAACCGGCGTAAGCACGCCGGTATAGATGTACTAACGACAAGATGTCGATTAAACATCAACAGACAACTGACGAATCTGCGCTTTTAGTCCCGGTAGCAGACTAGGACTGGCGCTGAATTTTTGTAACCCAACACGAAGTAATGTGCCTGTGGCATTTGGATCGCCTGCCATCTCACCGCACATACTGACCGGTATGCCCGCACGATCGCCTGCTGCACAAGTGAGTTCAATGGCTTTTAGTACCGATGGTTCAAAGTAGTTCACCAATTCAGCAACGGCGGCGTTGCCTCGATCGGCAGCCATAACATATTGAGTCAAATCATTGGTGCCAATAGAGAAAAAGTCGACTTCTTGTGCTAACGAATCAGCATTTAATACCGCGGCGGGTACTTCAATCATAATACCGACAGGCAAATGAGTCGCATCCAAGCCAAGTTGGTTTGCTTGATGTGCCAACAGCGCTTTTACTTTTCTCACTTCTTCAACCTGAGCCACCATCGGTATCATCAATTGAATATTCGGTTGCTCGTGAAAAGCTCTCAGAATGGCTCGAAGTTGGGCGGTAAACAATGACTCATGTTGAAGGCACAACCGCACCCCTCTCAGACCTAAAAAAGGATTATCTTCCGCTGGCATAGGATAAGCGGCTAAAGGCTTATCACCGCCAACATCTAGACTACGAATCGTAAGTGGCTTATCGCCAAGTGCGGCGGCAATATCACGATACACTTGGTATTGCGCTTCCTCAGTCGGCAACTCATCACTGTTTTGAAATAGAAACTCAGTCCGGAATAGACCAACGCCCTCTGCTCCTGATGTTAGTGCATCATCAATATCTTTCGGTCCACCAATATTGGCGAATACTGGAATATGGACACCATCACAGGTGACTGCGGCTTGCTGAGCACTCGCTAGTGCACTTTGTCGGGTGCTTTGCCACTCTATTTGTTGCGCTTCTAATTCCTGCTGTACGGAATCTGAAGGAGAGAACCATAAATGCCCTCGGAAGCCATCAATAGTCACCACTTGACCAGCACGCACAGCATCAAGGCAGCCCTGAGCTTTAACGATGGCAGGAATCCCCATCGCACGAGCAAGAATCGCACTGTGAGAGGTTTTCCCTCCTTCACTCAAACAGATACCAAGCACTTTCGATTTATCAAGCCCGGCCACATCAGAAGGCATCAGGTCGCGGGCCAACAAAACACTCGGTTCCTGAATGTCGATGGCATTAGGCGTTAAGCCTGTCATTTCGACCATAACTTGGCGTGCGATATCAAGCACATCTGCTTCGCGTTCCTGCATGTACTGGCTTTCAGCCTGGCGAAACTCGTCGGCCAACGTTTGCAGTGATTCTACCCAAGCTTGCTCGGCTATCATGCCCGTTTGAATTCGCGACTCGACCGATGCCCATAATTCTGGGTCACTGAGCATCATGCTATGAGCGGAAAATATTTCCCCTTTCGGCAGCTTCGCTTGCTCCTGCAAATGTTGAACAACCACGCCTATCGCACGCTTAACCCGTTCAATTTCATCTTGTTCACTTTGGAAATCACGTTCAGGCACAGCTGGCATTTCATGAGTAAAAAGGACAGCAGGAGCAGTAGCGATACCGTCATTGACTCGAATACCAACAACAGCACCTTCAATCTGACTTGAAGCCATGTCATCGAGCAAAGTATCCGAGCTTTCTTCAGATTCAATAATGCCTTGCTCAACCGCCTCTTTTTCTCCGAAGTGCTCATGAGCTAAGGCTTCAAATGCCTGAATTGCTTCACTAGATTGAGGTCCGAGTGCGCACAGCGTGATCGTCTCTTGGCTACGAACGCCAAGTTTCGCAATGCTGTTTAAGCTTTTCGCGTTCACACGGCGCTCGCCTTTTTTCAACCATAATTGGCAGTCAAAAGGCGCGAGTGCACCAACAATGGCCGCAGCGGGACGAGCATGTAATCCATGCGGATTTTGCACTACCCAATCAAATGTCCGTTCTTGCTCAAAGTTGTCTGATACTGGCGCTATCTCAGCGGATGTTAGTGGCTGATCACCAAGATGCTCTTGTTTTACACTTAACGCATTCTGTGCCTCTTCGACTACCGTCGATAAAGGTAATCCGGCGGCAGCAGCCACCGACGCCGCCATGGTTCCTTCAACAATAGGAGCCGAGATAAGGGTGACATTTTCCCTCACATGATCATCAATCAGATCCAGAGCCATTTCCGTGCTAAGCAACGCGCTGCCAAGATCCATCAACACAACAACCCCTTGTTGATCATGTACCTGCTCAATCGCTTCCATCACGGCAATGGCATCGGTTCCGATCGGGTTCTCTGGGTCATCAATCCCCGCAGCAATCGCAAGCTTGGCTTTGCCTTGCGTCATTTGGGTGGCAAGTTCGGCCACCCCTTCAGCAAGGCGACGACTATGAGATACAACAACAATTCCCACCATCTTAATTACCTGCTATTGCCTGCTGTAGTGCTTTAATCATTAACAAAGAAGAGGTTGCACCGGGATCTTGGTGGCCAATACTACGTTCCCCCAGATAGCTTGCTCGCCCTTTTTTCGCCAACATTTCAATCGTGGCAACCGCATTTGTTTCTGCTAGCTCAACCATTTCATTCAATAGATGGTCAGCGCTCATGCCATTTTCTAACGACGCCTTCACGCTAACTAAAACGGGTAACCAAACATCACACATGGTTTTATCACCCAGTTCTGCTTTACCACGAGACACCACGCCATCCACACCGCTTTTTAGTGCATCCACTAACTCTTCAAACGTTAATTGCTCTCGAGTTCCGACAGCGGCAGCCGTGCGAATAAACAGCGTGCCATACAGCGGGCCACTTGCCCCACCGACACTAGAAAGCAAGGTCATGCCCGTATTCTTGAGAATGCTGCCGATATTTTGGTCCGCAAATTGCGGCAGTTTTTCAGCAACTTTTTTAAAGCCTCGGTTCATATTGAGACCATGGTCTGCGTCACCAATATCACGATCAAGGTCGGTCAGAAAATCTTGATTCTCTTGATACGTTTTTGCACATAACTCTAACCAGTGAACGATATGTTGTTTTTCAATTTGCATGTTTGCTCCCCCCTGTTACCACTTGATCGCAGCCGTATCGACAGGAGCATCAAACAGCTCCAACATCTCTTTATCTGCTTTCAGCAACGTAATTGAAACGCCTTCCATATCGAGTGAAGTACAGAAGTTACCAACCATATTACGCACGATACGGAACCCCGCTTGCTCGCAGTTATGGGCAAGACGGCGGTACACCCCGTAAAGCTCAGAAATTGGCGTTCCGCCCATACCATTCACCATCACAATGTAGTCGTGTTCAGCGGCGAAAGGCTCAATGCTGGATTCCACTTCATCCCATTCACCTTCGTCACGATTCCAAATACGCAATGTGCGCTGATAAGGCGTGTTTTCAGCAACTTCAGCAAACATCTCATCCACTAACGTATCGGCGTCGGTGTATTTCACTCGCTTGATACCTGGTTCACCATGGATACCAACACCAAACTCCACTTCATCATCTTCCAGAACAAAAGATGGTTTACCCGCAGCTGGCACAACACAAGCATTAAGCGCCACGCCAAATGAACGACAGTGATTATTAACGCGACGAGCCAGTGCTTCACATTGCTCCAGCGAATAACCTTTGTTCGCGGCAGCACCAACTAACTTCTCAACTAATACCGTTCCAGCAACACCACGACGACCAGCGGTGTACAGGCTGTCTTTGACCGCAACATCGTCATCCACCAACACCGCCCCAACTTTGATGCCATCGGTATGAAGCAACTCCACGGCCGTTTCAAAGTTCAACACGTCTCCGGTGTAGTTTTTAATAATAAATAGCACGCCTTCACCAGTATTCACTTGGTTACCACATTCGTACATTTGATCTGGCGTAGGTGAAGTAAATACCTCTCCAGGGCAAGCGCCTGTCAGCATGCCTTTACCAATAAAACCTGCGTGTAAAGGTTCATGACCACAGCCACCACCAGAAACCAATGCCACTTGCCCCGGCGTTTCCTCATGCCACATGTAACGAGGTTCGTAGTTAGCTTTTAGCTCAGGGCGGGACAATGCCAGGCCTTCCATTTGCTGCAATACAACATCATCGACTTGGTTAATTAACTTTTTCATCGTTCTATCTCATTCCATTTATATTTTTATGTAGGGTATGAATTCATCTTAAACAGAGAAAAAGCGTACTCAACAAAAATCAATCCGTTTCATATTGAAACAACTACTTCGATATTTTTGTTTCAATATGAAACGAAAAACGACAAATTTTCCTGAATAGTGATCGTCGCCATAAAGCATGCTGATGCTTATTACTTCTGACAGTCGGTTTGACACAGAGGTCATAAAAGCATGGAACAAAATCAGAGATATCCTTCACCACTTACCACACCAAACCTAATATAAACCTTATCGCTACAATGGATTTTCATTGCAGTCAAAAACACACATAAAAAAGGTTAAAGGTTTGAATTATGGACAAAATTATTATCAGCCCAAGCAAATACGTCCAAGGTGAACAAGTACTTACATCTATCGCTCACTATGTGAAAACATTGGGTGAACGTCCGTTAGTAATTGCCGATGAGTTCGTGACTAACCTGGTTGGTGATGACGTCAAACAAAGCTTTGCTGACGAAAAGCTCCCACTCACTATGAACATTTTTGGTGGCGAATGTTCGCGCGTTGAGATTGAACGCATCACGGACATTTGTGCGACTCAAAAACACGATGTCATTGTCGGTATTGGTGGTGGTAAAACCTTAGATACAGCAAAGGCCGTTGCGTTTTACACCAAAATTCCTGTCGTGGTGGTTCCTACGATTGCCTCGACTGATGCGCCAACCTCTGCTCTTGCGGTGATATACACACCAGAAGGTGAATTTGCGGAATACTTGATGATCCCTAAAAACCCAGACATGGTCATCATGGATACGTCTGTCATCGCAAAAGCCCCAGTTCGCCTACTGGTATCGGGGATGGGCGATGCGCTCTCAACCTACTTTGAAGCTCGTGCCAACATGACCTCTGGTAAGGCAACAATAGCTGGTGGTTTAGCGACACGTTCAGCGCAAGCTCTTGCGAAGCTCTGTTATGAAACCTTGCTTGAAGATGGTTTAAAAGCAAAAGCTGCAGTAGAAAATGGTGTGAGCACCAAAGCGGTAGAAAACATTATTGAAGCCAATACATACCTAAGCGGTATCGGTTTTGAAAGCAGTGGCCTGGCGGGCGCTCACGCTATTCATAACGGCCTAACCAAGCTCGATGAGTGTCACCATCTCTATCATGGTGAGAAAGTCGCGTTCGGCACACTTGTTCAGTTGGTACTAGAAAACGCAGCGATGGAAGAGATTAATACGGTTCTTGCATTCTGCCGCTCTGTAGGTCTACCAACCAACTTATTTGATATGGGCGTTAAAGAGCTTAACCACGCTAAGTTGCGCGAGGTCGCCGAAGCCTCAACGGCCAAGGGAGAAACCATCCACAATATGCCATTCCCAGTGACGGCAGAAAATGTCTACTCTGCAATTCTAACCGCTCATCAACTGGGTCAATAACCCAAATAGCTTCAAACGAGTTTGAGTCCCAAAAGGCAAGCCAAGGCTTGCCTTTTATGCTTCAACTGACTTATCACTTCCATTGACACCTGCCGATGGCAACATCATAACAAACCGCGTCTTGTCTTTATCTGATGTTACTTTTATCTGTCCTTCATACGCTTGCACGATAGATTGGGTAATCGACAAACCTAGCCCTGCACCTACGCTACCTACATGTTGGCGAGATTTATCTGCGCGATAAAAACGGTCGAAAAGGTACGGTAAGTTTTGCTCGGCAATGGTATCACCTTGGTTGCTGACCGATACCGTCACCTGTTCATCAACCTCTTGAACGTCAATCACAATGGTTGAATCAGCATACGCATGACGAATCGCGTTGGAGAGCAAATTGCCCACCGCACGTTCAAACATGTTTTTGTCCATATAGAGCTGACCGTCGCCTGAGCTCACGATTTGCACATCGGCATCTTCGGCCAATATTTCAAAATACGCGACCAAACGGTCGATTTCCTCCTGCACCGCAAACACTTCGTCATGGCGATGAATGAGCTTGTTTTCGGCCTTGGCAATGTAGAGCAAATCGTTGATGGTTTTCGTGATGCGGTTGAGTTCTTCCAACGTTGAGGCAATCGCATCCTGATACTCTTCAGGCGTTCGACACGTACCTAAAATGACCTGATTTTGCGTGGTAATGTTGGTGAGTGGCGTTTTTAACTCATGTGCTATATCAGAAGAAAACTCGCTCAAGCGGCGAAAACCAGTTTGCAACCTATCGAGCATCGCGTTGTGTTTGTTGGCTAACTCGCGCAGTTCTATTGGCAACGAATCGGGGTCGAGACGAATGCCCATTTGCTCTGGTGATATCTGTTGAATGTGCTGATTCAATCCCACAATCGGCTTCAACCCACGTTTTACCATCCAACCGCTCAACGCGGAAGAAATCACAAACGCCAAACCGAGCGCCCAAAACAAAATCCAGTCGAGCTTATCCAAAAACAAAATATGGTGGTTGATACTCATGCCGAGCACCACCTGATACTCCCCAGCTTGAAACGCAAACGCGCGAATATTCAGCGAGTCCTCACTCCATTCGATGGAGCGCTCGTGATTTAAAACTTGAGGTGAGCTAATGCTGTAGGCTCGGTTCTGAGGAATCGTCAGGCTCGAATTCTGATAGACGTTCTGCTTGCCTTCAAACACCCACATGTAGAGCGTGCTGTTATTCGCTTGCTTGAACACATCCTCTGGCGAGCGTTTAAACTCGTTCTCAATGGCATTGAACTTACTGGAAATATAGCTGAAATCTTGCGAATAAAAGTGGCGCTCAATGGCGTACTGTAGGATGAAAGCCAAAAAAAAAATAGGTCACAAACGTCATACTAACAAACATCAGCACGAGCTTGTTTTTCATGGAAAAAGGCAGCGAGAACTTAGGCATCACGACTCTCTTCGAGTTTGTAGCCCATCCCTCTGACAGTGTGAATCAGTGGTCTATCGAACGGTTTGTCCACTTTGCTACGCAGACGTTTGACCGCCACATCAATCACATTGGTATCGCTGTCAAAGTTCATATCCCACACTAACGACGCAATGGTGGTACGTGAAAGCACTTGGCCAGTTTTGCGCATCAACAACTCAAGCAGGGCATATTCTTTGGCGGTAAGCGACATCGACTGCCCCGCGCGCGTGGCAACGCGTTTGATCATATCAAGTTCTAAATCTGCCACACGTAATGTTTGCGGCGATGCGACCACTTGCGCGGCAATATGATGACGAAATACGTTTTGAACACGCGCCAGTAGCTCCGCAAACGCGTAAGGTTTTACCACATAGTCATTGGCACCCAACTCAAAACCGCGCACGCGATCTTCCACTTGCTCCTTCGCTGTCAGCATGATCACTGGGGTGTGAATGCCACTACTGCGCAATGTGTTAAGCACCTGCCAACCATCGAGTTTAGGCAACATAATGTCGAGGAGGATTAAGTCATATTCTTCACTGGTAGCGTGATAAAGCCCATCGACCCCATCATGCACTAAATCCACCACATACCCAGATTCAATCAAACCTTTTTGCAGATATTCTCCGGCTTTGTGCTCATCTTCGACGATCAATATTTTCAACTTTACTTACCTAGTGTGTTAGCGGGAGGATGAGAACCCAGTATAAAGATCGAAAAAGAGCATGATGTGAACCACACCATACTCTTCCTCATTGGCAAACCATTATCGATTGTTATCGCGTTCGGCATAATGCACTTTGACATTCACTTTGCCCAAATATTCCAACTGACCATCTTCATTCATGCGTTCTTGCACGGTCACGAAGCCTCCATCTTTTAAATGCGTACTGCGAGACTTCACATTAAACGTCAGGATATTGAGCTCTTTATTCAGTTCACGAGCCGACAAGGTTTTAAGTGAATTGAGTTCAGACAGTGCCTGTTGATAAGCCTCATCTGACGTTGCTGTCGGCGTAACTGAGATGGTTTTCATCTCTTCGCGGCTCACGTAGTTGCCACCAGTGAAAAGTGGTTGAGCGAATGCAGATGCGCTAGTCATTGCCATTACCGTTACAAAAAGAGCAGTTTTGATTGCGTTCATGTTGTTAACCTTTGAGTGCTTGTTTTCAATGAGGTCATTATTGAACACCGCCTCTGACACCACCCTTTCAACAACATGACATTTTTGTCATGAAAGCAACCTACTGGCGAAAGCTCTTGATCGCTCCATCACGCTTAGCACAAGACAAAAAAAACGGCACATGCTCTCGCATGTGCCGCTTAGGTGTCGGAGGACATTAAAGATTAAAACTTTTCTTCCTTCCAGACCTTGTTGTTATGTAGATGAACAGGGAGTGAAGTAACAATAAAGATTGAAACTAAGTCAACCTCCCGACCTTCCAAAGACTAAAGTTATGACAATAAAGTTTAAAACTTTTAGAATACTTCTACTTAATCTCCATAAGGGCTTTGCCCCTAACCATAGTACTTCTCAAAGAGGCTTTGTTGCTTAGTTCATAGAGAAACCATGTCTGCCCCATCGTGCTTAATTCTTAAACGATATACTGAGTTTCAGGCATACCTAGCCCTGTAAGCTTATTCAGCGCCCTGATCATAGCGTAAGTCTCACCAACTTGAGCGTTGTAGTTCCTCAGGCTTAATTTCCCACCTAACAACTGCTTCACACGATACATGGCTGTTTCAGAGAGCGAACGCTTGTGATAACCATACCGCTTTTTCCACTTCTTGTTGGAGCCGTAGAGCTTTTGGCAGCCCACTGCTAAATTGCGAGGATGTCCTTGTTCCCAGAAGGCAGCCCCTTCTCTTGGTGGGATAAGCGGAACAGCTTGCTTAATCCGTATGGCATCATGGCAATTCCTTGTGTCGTAAGCACCATCTCCAGATATCTCGATGATTCGTCGACGTGTTTGCTTGAGCAAATTTGGAAGGACTTCTGCATCAGTGACATTAGATAAA
>NZ_JAMZAL010000022.1:0-20099 GCF_024181925.1 Vibrio sp. Y20_XG_PY13
CAATAGAGATACCGTCGTTCGCGTTGCGAACAGCCACATCCAGGCCACGGCTTTGTACGTTCAAACGGTTCGAGATTTGTAGACCCGCAGCGTCATCTTTTGCGCTGTTGATTTTGAAACCTGAAGACAAACGCTCCATTGAGGTTTGTTGTGCTGAGTTTGCGTTGTTTAGGTAACGCTGCGCGGTCATCGCTGATACGTTAGTGTTTACATTCACTGCCATGGTGATTTCTCCAATTGATTTTCCGATGTAGCGGTTTCCGACGTCTCGGAAAACCAAGTAGTTCTCTCAAAGTTACTTTTATTAACGGCGCTCAACCTGATTTCTTTAGGGAATTTTTTGGATTTTTTTGAAAAAAGTTCGTTTGGAAAGGGAATCGTGATGAAGCAGATAAAAAAGCAAAAAAACTTCAATTTTTCGCTAAAGCTTCTTTTCGAGCTGTCGATACAACCTGATTTTGCGTTGAAATTAAGAATCCAAATCACCTAACCAAGCAAGGTAAGTGCGAGGTTTGGCGCCTGTTTAGCTTGGGCTAAAATAGTGGTACTGACTTGTTGCAAGATCTGCTGCTTCACCATTTGCGTGGTTTCTTTGGCGTAATCAGTATCTTGAATACGACTGTTCGATGCCGCTAAATTTTCGTGGATGTTATCTAGATTATTGATCGCATGATTGAAGCGATTTTGATATGCACCTAACTCGGCACGTTGGCTATCGACAAATTTCATCGCCGTGTCTAGTACAGCGACAGCTTGCTGCGCCCCACCAACGGTTGTGATGTTCAGGTTATTGACTGCATCATAACCTTTCAACGACATCCCAAGCTCACTCGCAAGGTCTCCTGAGAATGAAATCGTTCCGGCGGTATCTTCTCCTGCCATAAAGATCTGTAACTGACCTTTTTCATTAACAGAAGCCGTCACTTTGTCGGTTTGGCCATTAATGTAGGTCGCGAGTTCTTCAATATCATCACCAGCTTTGGCATTGATTTGGATTTTTTCCGTCTCGCCAGAACGGTTGGTGAAAGACATCGTCAGATCATTGGCGTTCTCTTTTACCTGCCAATCAGAATCAGCACGCCCTTGAGCGACATAACTAAAGCCCCCCATGTCCAGCCCGTCAGTGCGCATCGATTTCAACTCAATCTGTACGGCTTCACCAGAAGCAGCACCGATTTGAAAAGACGATTTGCCGAATGTGCCATTCAACAGTTTGCGTCCACCAAAAGATGTGGTTTCCGCAATGCGGTTCAACTCATCGTTTAACGCAGTGACTTCTTCTTGCAACGCGGTACGCTCGGCTTGACTGTTTGAGCCATTAGCCGACTGAAGCGACAAGTCACGCATACGTTGCATGATGTTCGTCACCTCATTCATCGCGCCTTCTGCGGTTTGCATGATAGAGATGCCATCATTAGCGTTACGAACCGCCACATCCAAACCACGCATTTGTGATTGCAGACGATTGGAGATTTGCAGGCCTGCCGCGTCATCTTTTGCGCTGTTAATACGCTTCCCTGAAGACAAACGCTCCATGGATTGATTCAGCATATCCGTTGCACTGGTCAAATGACGTTGTGCGACAAGTGCTGCAACATTGGTATTAACGGTGATAGCCAAGAGACACAGACTCCAAATAAATTAAGACTTTGGATACTTATCGACCAAGCAACAGAAAGATTTAGTGTTTTTTGAAAAGAGATTGGAATGAGAGAATAGAAAACAAAAAACCCTCCGAGGGGAGGGCTTTGGAAGCTTTTAACTATTCATTACTTAATGGCCAGTTCTGCAAGCATTTCTTGTGAAGGAGCGAAGAAGTAAGCGCCTGTCACTGCTTTAGTGAAGCGAAGCAGTTGGTCTGTTTTACCGTCGGTTACGCCGTACATGCTCTCTAGCATCACTTTGATATTGTGAAGGGTATTGCAGTAAGAGATGAACAACAGACCGTGCGCACCAGTCACAGTGCCGTATGGCAAGCTATGACGAACAATCTTCAAACCTTTGCCTTCTTCTTTAATATCAACTCGACCAACGTGAGATGCTGCCGGTACGTCTTCTAGCTCGACTGAATCTGGTTTTGTACGACCAATAACTTTTTCTTGAGCTTTGATATTTAGGCGATTCCAAGCTGGCAAGTTGTGCTCAAAACGTTGAACCATAACATAGCTGCCACCAGCATATGGGCCATCTTTTACCAATGCTACGTCAGCGCGAGCGTCCCCTTTCGGGTTTTCTGTACCGTCGATAAAGTCCGTCATGTCACGTGCATCTAGGTAGCGGTAGCCGTACGTTTCATCCACGACCGTCACATCTTCTGCAATATCGGTTAGGAATTTGCGCATTACGTAAAAGTGCAAATCGTGGCGAGTAGAATGGCAGTGAATAAGCACATCAGCATCTGTTGTTGGCGCAATAATGTCGCCTTCACCAAGTTGCGGGAAATCAATCAGCTCTTCTGGTGCGTCAATATTTAGGTGCTGCCAGAATGATTTGGTGAATGCGATGGAAATCGTCAGATTAGCGCCCGGTTGACTGTTGTTTAAGTCTTTAACCAGCTCAGGAAGCGCTTTCAGTTTCGCCAATACGTTTTCACGGTTTTGGTTCACTTTTAGTTGAGTGTACAGTGCAAATGGCCCTGCTTCTGGCACGATCGCCGTTTGAGCTTGTGACATTGAGGTATCCTCTATACTTTGCCCCATTGCGGGAAATTATTGTTTTTAATTTTTTGAAGGCTGTTTCGCATCGTGCTCAAGTTGTGGCACGTTAAAACAGTCTTTTACCCATCTTCCGTTGAGAAGATAGATCATAAACCAAGTTAATAAGGTGATGGTTAGAGCATTTGCCCAATTGAATACACCATGTTCTAGGTACACATGATACATGGTCTGAGCGAGTTGAATACCGCACAAGATCAAAGTCATCTCACGGCCATATCGCGTTATTTGATTTACCCAACCACGATCTGGGTGACGCAATCCCATCAGCCACATCAATAACAGGCTTGGAATACCAATCGACAAACCTAAATACAACGTGCTGGAATCAGGATAGACAATGGACAAAAGCTTGCTGCCGCTTTCTCGGCTGACACCCGCCATTGCAAAAACCACCCAAGAGCGAGCCAGAAACATCCATCCTAGCCAAACAAGAATAGGCGCTTTCAAAAATCCATGAGCGTCATATTGGTCAAATGAGTAGCGCACAATATCGTCTTCTTAGTTTCATAAAAACGCCACTTTAACCGATCGATTCAGAGTTGCAAGCAAGCAAAGATGAGAACTAAAGTTCATTTCATCATCTTACGCAGGTAAACTAAACGCAGATTTACAGTGACGTCGATGAGAAACATGAAAAAAAGAACCCCTGCAACCCCAGTTCCTTCTCTAGAAACTCAAACCGAAGCCATGAAGATCGCAAAAGCGACACAGAAACCGGGTCAAACGAAAGAACAAACCAAACTGATTGCTCAAGGTATCGAAAAAGGCATCGCTCAATACAAAAAACAGCAAAAAGAGCGAAATCGTCAAGCAGACAAAGCAAAGAAAAAACAACAGCGTGAAAAACTGCGCCAGCATGAAGAAGATGTTATCGAGTCAGATAACATCACGGATAATACGCTAACCCACACCCCAAGTAAGTTGCCTTGGGCGCTACTTGCGTTAAGTTGGATTGGCTTTGCGGCTTACATTATGTTGAGTAAATAACGGATGAAACAGGTATTACTTGGATTTTTTGTCGTACTTCTCGCTGGGTGTACGATGCCTTCTCACGTGATTCATGCTCAAAGCCAAGATGTTCATATTCGCATTGACGGTCAGTTCAACCCTGAGCGATGCGAATACAAAGGTGAAGTCACTGGAAGCGAGGGCCATTGGTATAACTACATTTTCATGACCAATGACGCGATGATGCAAGGGGCGATGAATGATTTAAAAAACAATGCTGAGGCCATTGGCGCGGACACAGTGTTCATGGTTTCTCCGCAAGATTTCATCACCTCATTTAGCGTGCTGGGTTCTGCTTACCTCTGCAATGAGTGACGCCTAGATATGAAAAAAGCCAGCGATTGCTGGCTTATGCACGAAATCCAAGACTGCTAGCGATATCTCTCTCCCGATCTAAAACCCATTGGCTATCAAAAGGTCCCCAATCCGAAAGTTGGTAATAGCCGTCATTATGACGTCGGCCATCTTGAACGAATATGAGTTCAATGCCGATCCCCGGTAATGCCTTTAGTACATCTTGAATTGTACGACGAGGCCACCCCGTTTTTTCGATCAACTTTGGCACATTCGGCCTTTCTAGATTTTCCACCAACAAGGCCAAATATAGCCGCCTTGCAAAAACAGGACTCAATTCCATTGACACCTCCTAAAATTGTGCTGAATCATTATTTCGTTTTTGCCAAGTAAGATGTTGCGTTTGATCAATAACTCGACTTTTCCACTTGATTTAGGCGTTTTTTTATCCGCTTTATGCCAAATTAAGTTCTGTTTTGACATGTGAGACCAGTTATCCACTTCTATATGAAAATTATTCTCCACAGCGTTTTGTCAGTTTGATTGCTTCTTGATAGGATGCTGAATCAGCCAAGAAATACCTCCCCAAAGCGCGTTGCGCTCTAGAGAGTAAAAACAGAATAAAAAAGGGAAACATTATGACAATTACCATGTTCGGCATTCCAAACTGCGACACCATCAAAAAAGCAAAGAAATGGTTGGAAGCTGAAAACATTGCGTTTGATTTTCACGACTACCGCAAACAAGGTATTGATGCTCAAATGGTGACTGAATTTTGTCAGGCGCTAGGCTGGGAACAAGTTCTCAACAAACGTGGCACCACGTTCCGCCAACTGACTCAAGAACAAAAAGACACGCTTAACGAAGAAAATGCTATTGCGCTGTTGGTTGACAACCCAGCGATGATTAAGCGCCCAATTCTGAACGTAGACGGCCAACTCCATATCGGTTTCAAAGCAGACCAATACGCTACGATTTTTAATTCATAAATGTAAGGAAGACTCAAGGATGACAGACAGCCCAGTACTGGCACTTGCAAAAGACCTGATCAGCCGCCAGTCCGTAACACCTGAAGATGCAGGTTGTCAGGACCTAATGATCGAGCGTTTAAAAGCGCTCGGTTTTGAAATTGAAGTTATGGTGTTTGAAGACACCACCAACTTTTGGGCGCGTCGCGGTAACGAAGCGCCATTGTTTGCTTTCGCAGGCCACACAGATGTCGTACCCGCAGGCAAGCTAGAGCAATGGGATACACCACCGTTTGAGCCAACCATCATTGATGGTTACCTTCATGGTCGTGGTGCAGCC
Organism: Vibrio sp. Y20_XG_PY13; assembly: GCF_024181925.1. Taxonomy (NCBI): domain Bacteria; kingdom Pseudomonadati; phylum Pseudomonadota; class Gammaproteobacteria; order Vibrionales; family Vibrionaceae; genus Vibrio; species Vibrio sp. Y20_XG_PY13. Next base: position 5,328 of record NZ_JAMZAL010000022.1, read on the forward strand.
GATATGAAAGGCTCTTTGGCGGCGATGGTAGTGGCCGTTGAACGTTTCATTGCCGAGCACCCAGATCACAAAGGCTCGATTGGGTTTTTGATCACTTCTGATGAAGAAGGCCCTTTCATTAACGGTACCGTTCGCGTCGTAGAAGCGCTGATGGAACGTGGTGAGAACATCGACATGTGCATCGTTGGCGAGCCTTCTAGTACAGAAATTGTGGGTGATGTTGTAAAAAATGGCCGCCGAGGTTCGATTACCGGTGACCTGACCGTAAAAGGCACACAAGGCCATGTTGCCTACCCTCACCTCGCTAATAACCCTGTTCACGCATCGCTACTTGCCATCCACGAACTGGCAACAACAGAGTGGGATAAAGGCAATGATTACTTCCCACCAACAAGCTTCCAGATTCCCAATGTTTCTGCGGGTACAGGGGCATCTAACGTGATTCCTGGCGAGTTCAACGTTCAATTCAACCTACGTTTTAGCACCGAACTGAACAATGACACTATCGTCCAGCGCGTAACAGAAACACTGGATAAGCATGATCTCAACTACGATCTACATTGGACATTCAACGGCGACCCGTTCTTAACGGACACGGGTGCCCTACTTGATGCTGTGGTCGCTGCCGTAGCGGAAGTGAACAACACTAAACCAGCGCTACTCACAACGGGGGGTACATCAGACGGACGTTTCATTGCTCGCATGGGCGGTCAAGTTGTTGAGCTTGGACCTGTCAATGCCACGATTCACAAAGTGAACGAGTGCGTAAAAGTGGACGATCTTGAGAAGTTGACTGACATGTACGAAAACACCTTAAAACACCTACTCGCGAAGTAGTCGCACGTAGTTAACCCATTGATGAGCATACCATGACTCCTGCGCAACTCACCGGAACAACCGATTCTCACCTTCAATCAACCATGGTTGGTCAGAAGGCTTTTTTAATGCATCCCGATGTCGCGAACGATCTGCTCAATATGATCGAAGCAGCGAAAAAAGCGGGATTTAAAATGGAAATTGCCAGTGGCTTTCGAGACTTTTCTCGCCAGCGAGCAATTTGGAATGGGAAGTTCGAAGGTGAGTTGCCGATTTTAGATTCTAACTCGCAGCCTTTAAATAAGGCTGCGTTAAGTAACGAAGAAAAACTAAAGGCCATTCTTCGCTGGTCGGCATTACCAGGAGGAAGTCGTCATCATTGGGGGTGTGATTTCGATGTGTATGCTCGCAACTTACTTCCACCAGGCACTAAGTTGCAATTGGAACCTTGGGAATATCTAGAAGGTCATCAGCTGGCGTTTTATTGTTGGCTAAAAGATCACATTGATGAGTTCGGCTTTTTCTTCCCCTATCTGCAAGATTTAGGTGGCGTCGCCATTGAACCTTGGCACATTAGCCACAAAGTCATCGGTCAACAATGTGCTGCTCAACTGAACGCCGAAATGCTAAAAGATGAGCTGGTTCGACAAAATCAACAACACAACATTGCAGGGTTAGAATCGATACTGAATAATTTAGATAGCATCTTATCTACCTATATTCGCAATATCACCCCACCGCCGGAGGCGTTATGATCGAATTTCTTACCAACCCTTGGGTGATCATCATTGTGGTATTGAGTGTGATCATCGGGAACATTGCCGCTCTGAAGTACACCGCCAAAATGAAGTTCAACCAAATGGATAAAGGTCGCAAGAACGATTTAGATCGTCTAAACGAGCTAGATAAAGAGCGTTATGGCAACAATGAAAGTAACAAGTACGAACAAAAATAAGCGGCTTTCTAGTCGCTCTTGCTAATTGAGTTATGCATTTGAATGCTGTAATTTCAACTGTGCTCCGAGCAATGAAAAACGATCAAAAAAGGGACCGAATGGTCCCTTTTTTCTTTTCAATTCAACAATCTAACTTACTCTTTCACCACAGCACCAAGAACTGGCACCAGCGATTTCAAGAACTCTTCTTCAACAGGTTTGCCTGATGAATCGGTAATGTTGATAGAAGTGCGGTTGCCCAAGTCCCCTAGCAAGAAGGTGTATTTACCTGCTTTTAGGTCGACTGGCTTCACGCCAATTTCATTCCAGAATTCATCATCTGGAGATGCATACTTCGCTGTTACCGTACCTTGTGACTGGCTGCGCTCTTCAATCGTGAAGCCCATCTTAGGCAGAATGTTCGGTAAACGCTGCCACAATACATTGTATTGCGCACGAGCGATGATAACTGGCAGACCACTACGGTCTTTGCCCATCGTGACAGGAATCTGTTTCACCAACTCTTGAGCTTTACGCTGCGCTTCTTCACGAACTTCTTGATCGTAACGAGCCGTTACCAAGTTAGTCATGAACACGTTGTAACGCTCGCGGTTAGTCGCAGTCACTTCCTTAACTTGATCGCCTTCACGCCAGTCAATTAAGCTCACTTTGAAACCGTGTCGGCCATTTGCTTCTGCACGAGAGATCTCGTATCGGCTACCAATTTCTAGCTCTTCGTCAGGAGAGTTCCACGTTACCCAACCTGTCTCGATTCGAGAATCGGTTTGGCTTTCCACTGGAATTTTTCTTGCTTCAACCATGCCTTGCACAGTTTGCCAAACTTTATCTAGCTCATCTTTGCGTAATAGCCAAAGTGTCACTTCACCGTTACTACTGCGATCTAGGCGCGCACCAGGAATCAACTCAAGTACTTGCTGAGGTGGACGGATATCAACCGACTTCCCTAAGCCACCCGCATAACTGCCCTGAGGGATGTCATAGTTTGGGTAGAACTGAGGTTGAGCTCCTTGCGGAACATTCCATGCCTCTAGAGCTGGTGTGTTCAAATACTCGAAATCGTCTTTTGCTTGACGACGTTGGTTGGCACCACCTGAACAGGCAGTCAATACGAATACAGCTAATGAACTTAACACTAACTGGCTTGAAAGCTTCATCTATACTCCTAAAACACTGAGAGCTTAATCGCCCCCAGTATGAACTTCAATCCTAGTAAATACCTGCGTCTGTCAACGCCTGTTCCACGATCGGCTGCGATTTTTCAGAAAGTGCGGTTAAAGGAAGACGCAAGCCACCTTCTTCAATCAAACCCAGCTTATGCGCTGCCCATTTTACTGGGATCGGGCTTGATTCAACGAATAGGTTTTTATGCAGAGTCATCAAACGTTGGTTAATGATTTCTGCCTCTTCGAATTTACCTTCACTTGCCAAATGGAACATGTCTGCCATGTCTTTCGCTGCAATATTGTTCGTTACCGAGATAACACCATTGCCGCCCAGTTTCACGAATTCCAAGCCCGTCGCATCATCACCACTTAGTAAGATAAAATCTTCGCCACAAAGTTCACGGTGAAGTGCAATTCGGCTCAAATCGCCCGTCGCATCTTTTAGAGCAACGATATTATCAAGCTTTGACAAGCGTGCCACTGTCTCAGGTTGCAGATCTACGGCAGTACGACCCGGTACATTGTACAAAATTAGAGGTACGTCACTCGCTTCTGCGATCGCTTTGTAATGCTGGAACAAACCTTCTTGTGTTGGTTTGTTGTAATAAGGCGTCACACTCAAGAAACCTGCGATACCAGAATCCGCGAGTAATTTGCTAAATGTCACGGCTTCGTGGGTTGCATTTGCACCCGTGCCGGCAATCACGGGGATGCGACCGTTGGCAAACTCAACAGTTTTATTAACGACCTTTACATGCTCTTCAATGGTCAGTGTCGCTGACTCACCTGTCGTGCCTACTGCCACAATACCGTCTGTACCCGCTTCGATGTGGTACTCCACTAGCTTTTGTAGACCGTCGAAATCTACTTCACCATCTGCTTTGAATGGTGTAATCAGCGCTACGATACTTCCTGAAAACATGTTTATCTCCCTCATTTAACTCTTTCTGCATGGTACTGTAATGCGATTGAAAAACACAAGAGCGTAAACTCGCTTACAAAGTACAAATGAATGAATAATTATCAGTTGTTAGAGGTCTAGCAACTTAATTGCGCAATTTGGTCTTATTCCCAGCAATTTTGATAATCGTCTTGGTTATCTGGTTCTGTGCCTTAGCAGCCTGAAAAGGCTTGTTTTAGCGAGAATGACTTGGATATGTGCCCTTTAATTATCTAGGCGACAGGCCACGGGTAACTTCACCAAAGAATTTTTGCGGCCTATTGTTACGCTCAGAAATATACGCTTTAGCGACATTTATCAAGTCAGGTTTTAGTGAATAAAAAGGCTAGTTTAGCGCCAAATAAACCACTGATAGCGGCTCGCCAAGTTTTCACTGCTCATATTGTACTTATTTTCGGCATTTTCCCTGCTCGATGGCCTTCTGTGTCCCAGTCTACCCCATACTCACTACTTAGCACTTCACCTTTTTTAATCTCAATTATCCTGCGAACTAAAAAAAGAACTCACTCGATATTTCTCTTCGATATCTGTGCTAACATCTCTCTATTGAAGAAAGGACAAGAAGCTTATTTATGAAGCAACATCTGGTACTTACAGCAGTTGGAACGGATCGTCCGGGCATTTGTAACCAAGTGGTTAAGCTCGTGACTCAAGCTGGTTGTAACATCGTTGATAGCCGCATCGCTATCTTTGGCAATGAATTTACTCTGATCATGCTACTGACTGGAAATGCCAGTCACATCACTCGTGTTGAAACACAGCTGCCACTATTAGGGCAAGAACATGACCTAATCACCATCATGAAGCGAACGTCTGCGCACGAGCTGCTCGACAACAGTTACACGATGGAAGTCTTTATCGAATCTGAAGATCGTCCAGGACTGACAGAGAAATTTACTCAGTTCTTCGCAGACCAGCAAATTGGCTTAGATTCGCTCAGCGCACAAACCATTAGCAAATCCAAACTGCAGCTTGATGCTGACCAATTTCATATTGCGATCACCGCATCGGTCAGTGCTGATTGCAACCTGATGCAATTACAAGAAGATTTTGATGAACTTTGTAAGTCGCTCAACGTACAAGGTTCTCTGAATTTCATTAAAAACACACTATAAAGTAAAGGAAATTATAATGAATACGCTGACAGCAGGCTCGCCAGCGCCAGCCTTCTCTTTGCTCGACCAAGACGGCAATACTGTTACTCTTGATGACTTTAAAGGCAAGAAAGTCCTTTTCTATTTCTACCCATAAGCCATGACTCCAGGCTGTACCACGCAAGCAAAGGGCCTGCGTGATGTAAAAGCAGAACTAGATGCGCACAACGTGGTTGTTCTGGGTGTCAGTATCGACCCAGTTAAGCGCCTAGGTAAGTTCATTGAACGTGATGAGCTAAACTTCACGCTACTGTCTGACGAAGACCACGCTGTTGCTGAACAATTCGGTGTGTGGGGCGAAAAGAAATTCACCCTTAGAAATTTTTTATGACAAAAACCCTCGATAATTTTTTATGACAGTCTACCTTTGATATGTGGGTAACATATTGAGGGTTGTTTTGTGATAGAAAAGCATGAAGAAAACGATGTTTATGATGACTACCGATTGCTCTCCATAGAGGTAGATACATTAGCTAAACTGAGAATCTCAGAGATCATCGATAGTAACTCTGGAGAGGTGATCTATTCTCCCTACCTTTCCCCATCCAATCTACAATCACGCCTAAAGAAAACCGATATTATCGTTGCACCTGATGGGAGTGTTGTTTATCCACAATCTCTTTACCTAGTATCAAAACTACGCGGTGAAGGTGCCGTAAAGGATACCGACTCGATTGCCAAAGGCTTATTGGCCTTCACTCGGTATTTGGACTCTACCCATTACCCCCAAGTTGATGACGATGGGTATGAGATACCTCCTGAGTATTTAACTTATAAAACCCTGACGAAGTATGAAGAAGAGGGATCGCCTTGGCGCTTTGCAGAGCACCTTTTAGCAAACTGTCGAGCCAAAGCGGATGCTACTGGTGAAGAAGCATACTCGCTTAACTCTGTAAGAAGCTATATGGGCGCTGTTATTGGCTTTTATAAGTGGATGCAAAAGTACGGTTACCTCAAAAATGATGATGAGCATATATTGACACACTTCCGCGAGGCTGAGGCTTACATCGACGACGCCAATCAGCACGACATGCTTGCCCACACCAAGTCTGGCGGAAAGCGAGTCTATGAAATATCAAACATCATGAAGATGTTTCCCAAAAACGATCAAACGCCTGCTTATCAAAAATTGAAGCCTATGACGTTCGACCATAAAGAGCTGTTCTATAGACATATTGATACGTTACCAAAGGCTATTTCCCTAATGCTGAGGTTGTCTGAAGAGGCAGGACTTAGGATTGATGAGGCCACCCACTTTCCTGCTCGTCATATTGGTGACAAGGATTGCAGTGATCTAGAAGTCGTGCCAGTGCACATTACGCACACCAAAGGTAGTAAGCCCCGCACGGTTGAAATCCCTATCGCACTGTATGAGGAATTAGAGCAATACAAGGAAAGTAGTCAGCGACAAAGGAATCTGACTCGACGAAAAGAGCTAATTGATTCTAAAGAAGAGCGAGACACCACTGAGTATCTTTTTATTTCTAACAAAGGGCGGCCTTACACAAAAAATACTCTGGAAGTGCATTTTGGCGTACTGAGAAAGCTTATCCGTGCAATAGAACCTAGTTGGTACTACCGAATCCACGATTTACGCTCAACCTTTGCCACACATTGGCTTTGGAATGAGTCTCAGGAACGACAGGTTGACTATGAGTACTTAATGGACGAGTTAGCCTTGTTAATGGGGCATTTAAACACAGCCACGACGGAAAAGTACATCAAGTTCATAAATAAATTTGATGAGCAGTTAAGGGTAGCAGAGAGCAAAAATAACAAGATCAACAAAGGATTGTAGTATGGCAAAAAGCCCACTAGCTAAGAACTCAAAGACGGTTAAACACGTCAGAAACAATAAGAATATTATCCCGTTTAACTTCCTAATTCCATACAAAAACATGAAGCAAAGTAAGGTAACAGAGTTTGATATTTCTCACTTGTTGCACTTAAGAGCAGATAAAAACAATTGCAAAATTGAAAGTCGCACACCTTATTTAAAAAGCTTTTGTCAAAATGCACAAAAGTACGTTGATAACAATAAGTCAGCATCGTCAGTAACAAAGGCTTATGAAAACTTAAAGCCCTTCATTGTCTTTTGTGATTCAGTGAACGTTAACCCATTCTCCGAGGAAGGATATTTAAAATACGCGGGGAATGATGGTGAGCTACGACATCGCATTAAAATGTATACCCCGTCAAAAAAATTATGGGAAAGACACCACGGAGATGAACTTGGTATTAAGGAACCAACAGCTGCTAGTTCCCTTACACAACTTCGCACTGCACTTACTTGGTGTGGCTTACCCGCTGATTCATGGACAAGGCACCATAGGGGATTTTCTCGTTGGCCTACCCCCAAAAAAGGCTACTCTGAAACCGAAGAAGAACTCCTTGTCACTCGTTTGAGCGAGGTATTTTTCACATTAGCACCACAGCTTATTGCAGCCAAAAAGGAGAACTTAGCACTACCAGAAAAGTTACCTGTTGTTATTAATTTAGGTAGATATCAAGAAGTAATTTCGGTCCAAACTTCTCTAAAAAGCCAAACACTCGGGCAAAGTAAGAACGGTACATCAGTAAACCACAGTGCTGCATTTAACCTAGCAATGGGGGCAGCTTATCACCTAATGTGTTTTTTCACCTCATTGAACGACAGCAATATTAGAGCCATCGCCCACCCAATTACAATTCATACTGATGAACGTGATAAAAGCATAAAGGTAGTTAAGGTATCGAGTTTTAAAGCGCGATCAAATAAAGAAGTAGACGCAGTTCTAACCAATGAGAGTTACGAGACATTTGATGTCGAAAAGCGTGATGGAGTGAAGTTTATTAAAACTCTGGAGAAACTTTCAGAACTGTACGGTAGTGGTAAGGAAGGTACAGAGTTGATATTCACTCTCAATAATAAGGGTAATATAAACGACAAATTTAATTTGGTAAGATTAAACAAACATCTAATGGTGATGTTAAACCTTCTCTCACCCACCCGAGCATCCATTCTTCCTTGGCTAAAAGAACTGTTTTATAGCTATAAAAACCAACGAGTCATCGAGCTTAGTAAAGAAGTAAATGATATTGGTAGAAGCGTGGTACGCAAAGTTATTCGGCCGTGCAGTAAAACTGGAGCATTTCGAGGCGCAACCAATACCGCCTACTGCATTTTATCGTGTTACACAGACTTACCCCTCAAGGGCATATTACTGCCGCTGACTTATTCGGATAAAGACGCTGAGGGCAACATCATAATTTCGTTCAAATATCGGAATGGAGACAGCAATTACTTCTCTATTCCTGCCACTGACAAACCGTTAGTCCAAGATATTGAGCAATACGCCACTAAGTTAGCAGATAAGCAATGCTCAAAAAAGCATGAACGATTATTATTCAAAAGAGGTGGAGCAAATCATACCCCTCAGGACTGGGAAGGGATAAGCCCGATCTCATCCAGCCAAATGTTAACGTGGTCAATTGAGCCAAATAGCTACTTTATTTCACTTCAGTCAAGCCGCTGGCGAGAAATGACCAGTAACCAAGTGTACTCCGTGAGTGGCGCTGGCGGCGTTCAAAACCTCCTGCAAAACCTTCTTCAAACCATTGAGAAACACTATGCCAATGGCGACCCAAGGCTCAACAAAATCATCGTCTCACAATCTCTACAAGTGATGGAACTATTGGATGAAGAGACGGGTTTAGAGCAAGCAAAAGAGATAGTTGCAGCCAAACTTGGCATCACAATGCTGACGCATGATGAATGGAAAAAGAAGCAAGAGGAAGAAAGGGCAAAAACCAATCCCAATGGCATTCATTGCAATGGGAAACAAATCATTGCAGGTGGAAAAAACACCCAGCGTGAAACCAATAACGCCATCAAGCTACAGCTACCTTGTGCTGAGTACGACATGTGCCATAAATGCCAATCAGCCAAAGCCGTCAATGAGACTCAACACATCTATAAACTTATCTCTTTCATTGATGTACTAAGGGAGGCAGTAAACCTGTACCCTAACGCGCAAGAGGAAGTCCATGAAAGAATCGCCGCTTTTGAGTTTACCCTCGATGGTGCCAGCAAGAATGTGTACGACGGTGCAATGGCATTATTTAACAAAAACGGGCGTCACCCTCGGGTATCTATGGAGCACGCCATTTTAGCCCTACAACATTGATTGGGAGCCAATCATGATAAAGCTACCTAAGTACAATATTGACCAACAAGATGCCCTGTTAAGCGCGCAAAATCATGTTGGAGGCTACACAAACTACCTGAAGGATGTGTTAGAGCCTGCCATTAAATTGGGAGAGTGGGATAACTTTGAAGCGCTAGATATTGGTTTTAGCGTCACAGGAGAATCATTGGGTAAGGTGGGTGACAACGATGCTTGGAGAAAGCTTCAACTCTTTTTTGAACCTAACGCTACCAAAATTAATACATTAAACTTTGAGATAGATGAAAAAGTAATCGAGAGAAATCTGAGAAACCAATTAAAAGCACTCGCTTTAAAAATGATATGGCTATCACCTAAAAATTATTCATTTCAGTCTATTTATAATACCATCGTCGCCTTAAAAAAGCTTGTTCCCCCACTACTCGATGAAGGGGAAAACTGCTTAGGTTCCGTAGACTTTGAGCGGCTAGAAACATGGGTAATTACAGATTTTACTGACATAGATTTTGAACGGGAGAGCATCTATTCCGCACTTAATAAATTGTACACCGAGGCAGAAGGTTTGCCTTTTGAAGTGCCATTAACTAAACGATTGACTCCCTCCATTTTTGGGTTAACTTTTAGAGAGGCTGAACAATACACCGTTATCCCTCAACGCCTATATTATATGGGGCTACAAAAGTCAGAAGCATTGGTAAATGAGCTATACCCTATTCGTGACAAACTTAGTCAGCTATCTTGTTATATTTCGACTTACTTTGATAAAGTTTATGAAGGTTATGCTAAATACCTTTTAAGTGATGAATCAAAAACTAAAAAAGGTAAAATCCATTGGCTTTTAGGCAAGACTAATACCCTTAATAAAGAAAGAACCATTGCCTTTCAAGAAGCCTTTTTAGCATTAAACTCCCCATCCGAAGCAAAAACCCTTAAGTTACTAAAAAGGTATAAGCCAGAAGTCAAAAGTAATTATATTGACCAGTTTCACCCAAATAACGAATTGAGTATTGGAACAAGGAAAATCACACATATTAAAGAAGCTCAATCACTATTTAGACATCTTAACGGTGGTTGTTGTTGGACTTTAATGTCTCGCACAGGTATGCGCTCTGATGAACTCTATCATATTCATACAGCTAACGGATGCACAACGGAGATCATATCAAAACAAACAATTCACATTATTCATGCTGATCTATCGAAAACTATTAGAGGTTCTCAGTCAAAGCAGGATGAGTTTGTTACAACAGAAGTCGGTAAAAAAGCTTACGAGATACTACAAGCTTTACATACACCACTTAGAGAGCACAGCCCTGAAAGCTATGCGTTTTTCCACAAAACAAAAGGGGGCTGTAGTGCTATGGGGGCAAAAGATCCCAGTAGGCATGCTAAAGCTTGGTTTGAAAACGAATTGAGTGAAGAGCTTGCACTTACCAATGGCGATTTAATTGATTTGAAGGTCTCCGATCCTAACCTTTCGTTTAATGTGGGGGATGACTATAACTTCTCAGGACATCAGCTCCGCCGCTCGTTTGCCTACTACCTGATCGGCTTCGAGCTTTGTGCGTTCCCCCAACTCAAGCAGCAGTTCAGCCATGTATCGATGGCGATGACACGCCATTACGCTAAGAACGCCAGTAAATTCCAGAAAATAAGAAAGAAAAAGGAGAACTTGGCTCACGCCATTGATGAAGAAAGGATTGATCAAAAAGCGCAGGTGTACCTCAACATCTACAAGAAGCTCGCTAACAAAGAACGTGTCGCTGGCGGCAAGGGCAAAGAGTTTGCCAAAAACATGATGAAGGCTAAGCGTAACCTGTTTAAAGATAAGGTCGATGACGACATGCTCTCGCTCAACTACTGGAAAAAGCAAATCCGAGATCAAAAGCGCCACATTCATGCAGTAGCCCCTGGAATTTACTGCACGTCTACAGGCTGTAGTCTGCGCACACAGGTAAATCTTCTTGAATGTGTTGACTGTAAGAATGACTACATTGTTGATGCTGTTTTTGCGGAGTCTAAACGTAAGGAGGCTGAAATCAATATGCTATGGGACATTGTACATGATGAATTAACGCCTCAAACGGCATCAGAAGCGTATATAAAAATTACGGCTGCGGAGCGCATTATGAAAGACTTAGGTATCAACTTTGAGCCTGTTGAGCTCCCACAACAAGCTAAAGATCTTTTGATTCTTTACGAGGTAACTCAATAATGACAAAGGCGACCAAACACAAATTACTGGAAGCCCTAGAGCGACTATTAGAAGGCAAGCCTGAAAATCGTGAACTGAGGAAAAAAGCTCGTGAAGGTAAGTTAAAAATTAACAATAGTACCGTTGAGAAGGAAGCCGGCCTCTCGGTTGGCTCACTGCGCAGGCATGAAGACGTTCGAGTCATGATCAAGACTAAACTTCTTGAAGCTCGGGGGGCACAAGACGGCTCTAGCCAAACACCTATTGATGTATTACAAGCTGATATTAAACAACTAAAGCAAGACAAGACTCAAGCGAATAAAAAGAAAAAAGAGTATTACGACGAAGCTCAAAGCCATAAGGAGGCATTAGCTGTTCAAGCTGCCACTCATATCAAAATAGTTCAAGACCTAATGGAAATGCTTCCTGCGTCAGAGCGAGAAAAAGCTATAGATAAGGTGGTTAATGCCAGACCAGATAATATCGTTGAAGGTAATTTTAGAAAGTAACTGAGCCTCGTTTAAAGTTACTACTAGACAGCACTAGCAAGCATAGATAAAACTAGACATAAAAAGAAAGCTCGATTTAGAGTAAAGTTAAAGAAAGTAAGGATAACCCATGGCTATCGAAGCAGGACAAACCGCTCCAGATTTCACATTAAACGACCAAAACAACAACCCAGTAACCCTCTCTGAACTGAAGGGAAAAAAAGTACTACTCTATTTCTACCCACGCGCTTCAACGCCTGGGTGTACAGTCCAAGCTCAAGGACTTCGTGATACTAAAGCTGAACTAGATGCTCACAATGTTGTTGTGCTTGGTATTAGCCCTGACACCCCAAAAAAGCTGACGAACTTTATCAACAAGCAAGAGCTTAACTTCACTCTACTAGCTGATGAAGAACACGAAGTTTGTGAGAAGTACAGTGTATGGCAACTCAAGAAGTTCATGGGCCGTGAGAATATGGGCGTTGTAAGAACAAGTTTCTTGATTGACGAGTCAGGCAACCTCGAACATGTATTCAACAAGTTCAAGACCAAAGATCACCATGAAGTTGTATTGGAATATCTAAACAGCAAGTAGCCAATTCAAGCTCTAACCGGCACATTCTAGTAGGGGCTACCAAGCCCCTACTCAAACAAATACTTCTAAAACCCAACAAACGTGCCACTGATAGCGGCAGGCGATCCAAGCAACCCATCTGTGGTGTCGTACTGAGCTGAGTTCGACCAGATTACGCATTTTTTTCACAGCCAGTTCTCGAACACCATCCACAATGTACTCGTCTAAGGTGAACTCAATAAACTCTATTTGAACAGGGGTAAACTCGCCCGAAATATGCACTTGGTCTATCTGAAGCGACGAGTTCTGTACTTGTATGTGTTTCCCTAGCATAAATGACAGAACGTCGCTAATGTTCAAAAATTCACATTACTCAATTTTTGTAAGCATTCCCCGCACAGCTCTCATTTGAATTAGGCACAAAAACTTCTCCCAAGAATCACTCATAGATAACAGCTCTTCTATGTCGACTCTTTCGATAGTTTTCCCCGTTAATGACTTAAGTGCACTTAAGCTAGATGACGAAACCTCATCACTGGTGATGTCTGGTAACGTAATTTTCTCAACACCCTTTAACCTATCGAGAAACTTAGTTCCTTCATTTGTGAGAAGTAACGGTTTTATTTGGGCTCTTTTAGCAGCGTGGTCCAACCAGAACGTCAGATAATCAGGAACAGAACCATTCAAACGAAAACAGAGTAAAACTTCTTCATCTAATAATGAGAGGAACGTCTTCCCCCAACGGCACCCTTAAAGCTTGCTTGAGGAGCTTTGCCATCCATCATCTTTTTAAGGTTCTCAGGTATAAATTGACTTGAATCGGGAGTAGTTTGCCAACTTGCTTCACCGTTTTCTTCTGGCGTCCAATTGATGGTGGGTCCGTTATCTTCAATCGCAATGGACAAAATGTTATGTTCACCGAGAACAGCCATAAGGTTCTGACACAAGAGGACTTTGAACTGTTTTTAGAACAGATTGAGTCGTGTGAATAAGAAAAGGCGTCATCGTGACGCCTTTTACTTTTTACTCTTTGAAGCAAGGTTCTCCTTGCTTAGCGCACCACTCTTTTATTTCTAAAATAACACCGTCAGGAGAGTCCTCTCTATCTGGGGAAGGGTGGAAGATCAAAGCATTACCATCAGGGTGAGATACTAACTCTGAAAAATGAGCGGATAGATTTGATATATGCAAGTCATAAGCTTCATCATCTAAATCGTTAGTGTCGGTGTCTTCAAAAAACTCTTCTAAGAAGCGATAGAATTCCGCCTCGGTGTAGTCTTGTAAGGCATCTTTAATTACAAGCTTCATATTATTGATCCTTATGTATGCTGATATGTCGTTTCGGGGTAAGGACACATAAATTATCTACATGGAATACTTCTCCACCATGCTGTATCTCTTCTTTGTGGTGTAACTCATACCTTTGTCTCCCTCCAACTTGTTCACTTGGTAGCGAAAAAGGAGAGCGGCCTCTCTTGATCAAACGTTGATTCGCACGGCTGAACTGGTTGATTAAAGTTTGGTCTTCACCAACGGCGTACCAAAAGCCTTCTCTAAATGCATCAAAACTACTGAACTCTCTTCCTCTTAGCTTATCAGCAATTTGGGAGGGTATTGGAGCACCAAAGTCTTTACCCGCATCAGCTAACCAGATACCAAAGATATCTTCGCCCTTACCAGTAACGACTCCGGGCTTATCTCTCGGGCTTTCTTTGTAAACCACATAGAGCGGAGCAATGCCTGATCTTTCAGGGAATACCAAGATCGCATCACGCCAGTCTTTCTCTTCTGGCGCAGGCGTAACGGTGACGTTCGCATCGCTATCCGAGTGGATTGGCGTGACCAGTATATCGTCTTTTTCAAACCCATCACTATGATCGGGGGTAGTTTGCCAACTTGCTTCACCGTTTTCTTCTGGAGTCCAATAGATGGTTGGTCCGTTCTCTTCAATCGCAACGGACAACTGACCATTGTTCCCTTGTTTCACATATTTGATGGGGATTCGTGTGTCATCTACATGATAGCCCTGTACGTGCGGATAAAACTCACCATCTTGGGGCTCGGTAATGTGGACACGAACGCGGCTTTGCGCCGTGGTTACTTGGCGTAAATCTTGGTCTGTGTATTGGGTGTTATCGCCAAATAAGCTTTGCTGCATGGCAAACAAAGCGCCAATACCGTCGACCTGCCAGCGGTAGCCCTCGACGATTTTGTCTTTCAATGTGCCGGCCAGTTTATCTAACTGCATCGCTGCGGTTTGGGTTTGCTGCATTTGCTCTGGGGAACCGGCGACAGCTGCGG
>NZ_JAMZAL010000023.1:0-15283 GCF_024181925.1 Vibrio sp. Y20_XG_PY13
GTTGACCACTGCATAAACAATAAAGATCAGTAGAGGTAAATAAATCGCGTGCATAATAAATCCTTTTAAAATAAACACAGTGAGAACGTTACAACTTGCTTTACCTTAGCACATAACGCCCTGTTAAGGTGTGAGCAACGCAATACCAAAGCTCCCGCATACCACCTTAAACACTAAACGCAACGCATAGTAAAAGTGCCAAGCGTTGCGAATCACTCTTAAACAGTTTGTTATACATTTACTTGCCGAAACTGACTCTAATTACGTTGC
This sequence comes from Vibrio sp. Y20_XG_PY13, assembly GCF_024181925.1. Lineage (NCBI taxonomy): Bacteria > Pseudomonadati > Pseudomonadota > Gammaproteobacteria > Vibrionales > Vibrionaceae > Vibrio > Vibrio sp. Y20_XG_PY13. The sequence goes on from NZ_JAMZAL010000023.1 coordinate 271, forward strand.
TATCTTCAATTTCATATTTTTGTTCAAGTTTCCACTTAGGGTTTTGTAACCAATTAATCCCAGTTTCAATGGAAAAACCGACTCCACAGTGACTCACAACGCTAGCAGATACATTTAAACCCATAACTTGCGAACCGCTATGGGAAAAATCAATGTTAGTGCCACCAATCGCAAAATTGATCTCGACGACAGTAAGGGGAAAATTAAAGTCACTAGTATCTGCGATTGCATACTTTGCTTTTAGTTTTTCTGCTGTTGCCACTTCAAAAAAGCGAAGATAAAGGTAATCACCGTTGCTATATCTAACCTCGAGTTCCTTGCCTTGTGGTGGTGAACGGAGGTCTGTGGGAGAACCTATGTTCTCCCATGAATTTTCATCGATTATCAGTCTTTCTTCGGGCATAAGGCTCAACATGTTAACGCTTAATCGTTGGTAGCCATCAGAATCACGCTTAAAAGAAACAAGTTTATGACCATCTATTTGAACTGGCACAGGTGTTTCATAATATAGATTTCCTCCTACAACGGACAGCATATCCTGACGAAGCCATTCGAGGTTACCTTTTACATATTTGGAGTTAACCTTATTCTTTTTAAAAGCATGCAATTGCTCGTTTGTATATGCACTACCATCAGCTTTCTTATGATGCTGAGCGCAGAGTGCAATCATGCCATGAGGGTCGTTATGAGGCTTTATGTGTACAGGCGGATCAAAGTGGTGATATTCCAAATATGGATTTCCACAATTTCTTACCGGACACCCAAAACCAACTTCTTCTCTCAATACTTCTTTAACTTTTTTAGGAATTGATGTTCTTTTTGCCACTATATCACCTAAATGTATAACGCCCAATTAAGGGGTGAGTAACGCAACACCGATGTCGCTGCAAACCGCCTTAATCACTAAAGTTAACGCATAGCAAAAATGCCACGCGTTACGAATCCCTCTTGAATTGTTTGTTAGTACGCTGCCCTTAAAGCCTTTGGCACATGCCAAGGCATTGAAATATAACACGAAACTTTAGGCTTAAAACACTGAAGCTAGACTGAAAACTAACTTCAAGATGTAAGTTGGCTAGAAGAAAAACATGCCTAACTGCCCTATTTCACCGTTTTCAAATTAGCAAAGGATTCGGGCTTCTAACCTGAACAGCAGCGACAAATAACCGCATTTTTACCTAAAATTTCTCTTCACCAAAGAAATAACACTAGAGAAATAGCCCGAAAGTTAGAAACCGTAAACGATGAAATCAAAGCGAAAACTGAACATCTAGTGCCACCGGAGCGAACGAGAGAGGCAAATTTTATCAGGTGTAAAGATAGGGAAAGAAACCAATAAACACAGAAACTTTTAACCTTTTATGCCAATACAGTACTAACGCCGCATTAAGGGGTGAACAACGCAAACCACCCTACCTAAACCATTGTGCCGTAGACACTAAAGTTAATTCAAACCAAAACTGCCAAGCGTTGTGAATCCCTCTTGAATGCTTTGTTAGTTGCCAAACCTAAAGCTTTGATTTGACGTTAATTGCCGCTTTGCCAACACTGTATTTGCGTATTTTGGAAAACTCAAATCAGGCGCAGTTTCCAAGCGCCTGTCACTGAAACCACTTGGAACATACAACGCCGTAGAAAACGAGCTAACAACACCAAAAAGCGCCTTTGGACAAACAATGTTACAGAGCTAACTTTCAACATATAAATCGGCTTCTGAAATAGAGAATACAACCACAAAAGAAACCAACGCACGATTTTACAAACCCAAATAACTAGAAATTGAAATACGAAAAACGAGTCAAAAACACACGGACCTTAGCCCTAAATATTTTGTTTTAGCTGCGTTTTTCTCGTTGGCAACTAACGCCCTGTTAAGGTGTGAGCAACGCAATACCGAAGCTCCCGCATACCACTTTAAACACTAAACGCAACGCATAGTAAAAATGCCACGCGTTGCGAATCACTCTTAAACAGTTTGTTATATTTTTATAGGTACAGACCATCTTCTTCAATTAGCGGTACTGAACTATAGTCATACTTGACTTGCTCAATTCGAGCCACTTCGTTGTCGTCACTACAGAAATCAAGTATTGAGTAGTTAAAAAACACTAAGTTTTTTCCGTTTCCAACGGTACTACTAAACACAATTCCGTCAAATCCTAGTTGGCGAATACAGTCAGCTATGAGCTGTGTAATTGAATAGTGCTGTCTTTCAGATGGTGGAACGACTTTATTAATCAAAATCGTCAAGGTATGAAATGGAATGAACTGATCAAGTAATTCATCGCTAAAGCCAAAGTGTCCGAGTAGTGATTTAGACAAATCAAACAAACGAACTTCTCTTCGTAAAACAAACTTTCCGGTTGATACTAAGTCCCCTGGGTGTGGTCTTACTTCTGAGATCGCTGTATATTTATCTGTGGCACAGTACATAAATGAAACACCGGGTCTGTTAATACGACCGGAGCTAGCATACTGAGGAGGTGGGGCTCCAATCTTTCCTTGACTATATGGCTCAAAATGTAGCTCAGTTTCATAGCCAGCATCGTAGCTTCTTTTTTGATCTTCTACACCGATCCTCGCTCTATAAAAAGCATCATCCTTTGAATACTTGGTCGTTGCGACACTTGCATAATTATTGATAATTGCTTTTAGATCGCTTTCTACGTCGAAGTAGTTTTCATTTTTTAAGCGTGAAGACAAAGCCATGATGTCATGATCTAGTGACGAGTTAAGTGAGGCTAATGGCATATTTTGAAAACCACCGCTATAACCAGAAAATAAGCTTACACCTTTATCATATTCTTCATATACCTCGCCTTGAGTAACACCCAATACAAGATTATCATATACTTCTTCTGAAGCGGCTCTTGTTTGGTCAAAGAAAAGGTTTGATTCACCGTAGAATAGGTCCTCAAGTTCATCTCCCCCCATATGACGATTGTATTCCCACTCTGAAAAATTAAATCTTATTACAGATTTTACTTGTTGAAAGAATTCATTACTTTCGTAATCTACCACCTTGGTATTATCAATTTCACAGACACTACAAGTACCGTTTACACTATTATCACTTACAAACTTCTGTAAGTTTTTATCTTTTACGCATTCTATACATACAAAATGCATCAATTAATCTCCCAAAAATATAACGCCGCGTTAAGGGGTGCAGGCACGCAATACAAAAGCTACTGCAATGCACCGAAAACACGAAACTTAACGCAAACTAAAAATGCCACGCGTGCCAAATCCCTCTTAAACGCTTTGTTATACGCTCGAACCTTTAAGCCAAAATTCTACGACAAGCCCTACTTTGAAACCATGATTTTTATGTGCTTTGATGCACTTAAATCAGGCTTAGACTTGCAGCGACTTGCCACTGAAACCACTTGGAACAAACCGCGCCGCAGAAAACGAACAGACAACACCAATAAGCGCTTTTGGAAAGACAATCTCACAATGAGGACTTTCAACAAACTCTCTGAAACCACGTGAACTCACCACACCAGAAAAAGCGGCTTTTCAGCAAACAAATCCGCTTTTAGAAAGCCAAATTCACAGAGCAGTATCTAAGCGAAAAACGCAGCCTGGACTGCCCCAAACAATCAGCGCCAAAAAAGAAAACCAACGATAAACGGCAGGCCAAAACTGAGCTAAGAACCAAGGAAAATTAAGATTGAAACCGGAATATCTCGACGCCCAAACACCGGGAATCAACGCTGAAAATAGCGTTTTTTAACCTGAATTTTCAGGCTTTCTTCATATAGCGTATAACGCCCTGTTAAGGTGTGAGCAACGCAAAACCGAAGCCACCTCACACCACCTTAAACACTAAACGCAACGCATAGTAAAAATGCCACGCGTTGCGAATCACTCTTAAACAGATTGTTAAGCCGCAATTTTATCGCTGTCAATTTCTCTTGGAAGAACTTCCGCTAAACAATTTACAGAGGCTTCAAACTTTTCCGCTGGCCCTCGAGTTGATAATTGAATTAGCTCATTAAGACCTGATTGGCTTGTGAATGACAGTTCCTGATATAGGCAAATTGGTAGCTCATGGTTATCTTTAAACCTGCGGTCTGGTCCACCGGACTTGTTTACGTATTTCCACGTTTTACCAACGATCAATGCATCAGCAGGAACTGACTCTTCTTCGATAAATTTTTTATCTCCGACCATCACAACCAAATCTTGGTAACTCACAGCTCCGACACCTGTAGTGTCATAGACCAACACACGGTCAGGAAAGAAATGTAATGTTTGACGACCTACTGCAATAGAAACTGTCTTCACATTTGTTTTTAATCGAGGCGGTTCAGAGATCATAATCGATGTCAGCTTTCGATCTATAAGATTGCTTGCACCTGCATGATATTTTTTATCCAGGACTTTGCCTGAGGCTGATATATGCCAGCATTTATTAGCTTTTGCCATTTGTTCTGCTGCCGAAAATAGCTTGTCATAAGCAAGTTCCATTTCGGAGTCAAAGTCATAGAAAAGTACTGTTGTCTTAGCTAACGTGTCTCTCGTATAACAAACCCAAGTAGAAACACCCCCCAACACAGCAGTCAAAGCTACAACCCATTTAGGGAGTTCGGCATTATGAATTCCAAAAACAACAGCGAAAAATAGAATAAAAATAAAAGGCCATGAACTAGACTTTTTCTGTTTCTCATTCAGCTCCTTTAGCAGCTCAGCTGAAGAAGAGTCTACTATCTGCGAAACATGCGCTGACTCAATTTCTTTCAGTGGTTCGTGAGTCGGTGCTTCGAAGGACTCTTGATAGTTGGGCTGAATAGTGTCGTCGACAATTCGTTCCTGAGAACCAATCGGAATAGTCGAACGATAATAAATACCATTTGCTCCAATACGGACATAGTTACCTCTTGGACCAGTTCCGACTCTCAGACCTTTAACACCAGCTGAAACGCCAAATCCAGATTTTGACAAATTGAAACGAAATGGACCAACGCTGATACTTTTTCTTATGTAGAGTCCCATATCTTCTCCGAACTTAAATTGACACTCTTGCGGCTTAACGCCCAATTAAGGGGTGAACAACGCCTCCACCTAAACGTAAAGCATTGTGCTATAAACACTAAAACTGAAGTAGAAGCAAAAGTGCCAAGCGTTGTGAATCCCTCTTAAATTGCTTGTTATGCGTAATTTTTGACGTACTTTGTCATTGCTGTTTCCGAGACTGACAAACCGTCGATTCTATATTGATCTTTGAACTCTCCAACAACGTCGAACCCTGCTTTTAGGTAGAGGTTCTTTGCTGGGAAATTCTCTGATAATACACAAAGATCAAGCCAGTCAATTTCGGCTTTTTCTTGGCAGAAATTTATAACCGCATCAATGAGCCGTTGACCAATACCTTGCTTCCTGCAGGAAACATCTACGCCCATACCAAGTAGAACGCGATGAGAACGGCTTTCATCACCGTGGTGGCGAAGATCAATGTGACCTTTGATACTTCCAGAGGTGTCTTTTACAACCCAGAGCTTTCTCCAACCTAAATCGCCAAAGTGATGGGAAAAGCCTTTGATAAACTTATCTTTTGTTGCTTCTGGAATTTCACTTTGCTCTCTGGATATTGGCTGGAAAAGAGGAACTTCTCCATTCCCATTTTCAGACAGCTGATTTTCAAGATACGCAAAGAACGAATCTAAATCCGATTTTTCTGCTTCTACTACTTCCATCTAATACTCCGTAGTCCATCGATTACGCATAACGCCCTGTTAAGGTGTGAGCAACGCAATACCGAAGCCGCCGCATACCACCTTAAACACCAAACACAACGCATAGTAAAAATGCCACGCGTTGCGAATCACTCTTAAACAGTTTGTTATAAGCCATTTGTCGCTGTAAACCAATTGCTTATGGTAAAATACTCATGTTCATCGCATATTACTTGGTTTGTTACATGGCTGATTTAACCACACTAGAAAAGAAGAAATTAGAACGCTACTTCGGTATGGAGAGCGGGTACTTTAGTAATTTTTCCAATAACTCTCTAGAGCTATTCGTTGCGGAGCACTTAAGCATCGAGATCTATGACGAAAAGTACAACCTTGGGTCTGGTTCAAAAGCGAACAGAGTAAGAGCCTTGTGGCAACTAGAAAGCAACGATGTCATTGCGAAATTTCTCACAGCAGTCATGGAACAGGATGACTTTGATAAAGATAATTCTTACTCATACACTGGCAATACCAATGAGACTTTGAAACAAGAGTGCTTGGAAATTATTGCGAGACTCCAAGGAACCACACTGCAACCGCAACCGCAACCGCAACCGCAACCGCAACCGCAACCGCAACCGCAACCGCAACCGCAACCGCAACCGCAACCGCAACCGCAAAATTCGATCACTGAACCAACACAAGCGCAAGTATTTAATTGGTCAACACCTCCGATGAAAAAGAAAGTATTCATAGTTCATGGTCACGATGAGCTAACTAAAGAAAAAGTAGCTAGATTTATTTCCCAAGTAGGCTTAGAGCCAATTATCTTGCATGAACAAGTTAGTGGCAGCCAAACGATCATTGAAAAAATTGAACGTTACGCTGACCAAGTCTGCTTTGCTATCGTACTGTACACTCCTTGTGATAGAGGCGCGAAAGCCAGTGAAAGAACACCTATGTTCCGAGCTAGGCAGAATGTCGTATTTGAGCATGGATATTTCATCGCTAAGCTGGGACGAAGCAAAGTTACAGCTATCGTGAAAGGTAATATAGAGCTACCAAATGACTTTAGCGGAGTGGTATACGTTCCGTTCGATGAGAGTGAAGCGTGGAAACTATCACTAGCTCGTGAAATGAAAGGGGCTGGGTGCGAAATCGACCTCGCAGCCCTAGTTTAATATGCTTAAAGCCAGTGGAGCTAACTACTGGCTTATAACGCCGCGTTAAGGGGCGCAGGCACGCAATACAAAAGTGACCGCATAACACCTTAACCACTAAACCCAAGGCAAATTGAAAATGCCACGCGTGCCAAGTCCCTCTTAAACGCTTTGTTATGCCGTTACTTTTTGTTTTAAGTGAACTTCTACCGCTTTTGAACCATCGGAAAGTATGAAAAAGTCTGAATCAAAACGTTGAACCACATTAAAGCCTAGTGCCTTAAAAACAGCGACATTACCTGTTTGCTCAACACACCAAACCGAGACTGAGTTAATACGCTTAAACTGTGTAACAACGAAATCGACGAGCTTTCTAGCTACACCTTTTTGGCGAAAACTTGGTGCAACTGCTAGCGAGCTAAGCTGTAATTCTGAACCAACCTGTTTAGCTTCAACTACTCCAACTAAAACCTCATCAACATGGAAACCAAAACAACTCCACTCACTTTTAGCGCTGTTTTTATTGCTAACTGCGAGCTCAGTTGGCCTGTAAACTTGACGAAGTTCGTCGAAGCAACGCTCTGACAGTTCAACCACAGATTTTTCATTTACATCAAGCTGCTTAATCATCAATTTCACCTTAGGCATAACGCCCAGTTAAGGGGTGAACAACGCAATACCGAAGCCGCTGCATACCGCCTTAAACACTAAAACCAACGCATAGTAAAAATGCCACGCGTTGTGAATCCCTCTTGAACTGTTTGTTAGGCTAATTTGACGCTCGCTATTCGCCAGTAGCCTACAAGAACGGCCAATACCACCCATTGCGTTAAATACCATAGATAATACGATGCTTGGCTATCAATTAAGTAAAAATAAATTATTAGTCCGAAACTCGTGAACACCGAAAAGACATATAGAAACCATAGCGCTACACAAATATTATTGTTGAACTCAGAAAGCTTCTCTCCCCGATCTATACCTGAGAGAAATATAAGCCCAAAACCAATAATGCTACCTACTCCAAGCTGGAAAAATGAAAGCGGAACCAAAACCCAAAGTGACATCTTTATCTCCCTGATTAGCCTAACGCCGCATTAAGGTGTGAGCGACGCTTGGCTATACTTGAGCGAAGCGAAACTGCCAAGCGTTGCGAATCACTCTTAAATGCTTTGTTAGCGCTATAAACTGCCAGCACTGCCGACTATAAAGTATATAATTTTGAACCAAACATCAGCACAATTTCTTTGAAATTTCCGCGACTAATAGAGCCTCTAACCTCTTTGAGCACTTCATCAACCACAAGAGCCTCATTTTGATATGTATATTCAGATTGCACTACTACCAGCAACAAACGTTCATCATCGTAATTTTTGTTATGCTTTTTTTCAATTGAAAGGATTATACGACCAGCTAATGAGTCAATCTCTTTCTTTAAGTGTGCTAACACTTTTAAAGGTAAAACGCTAACTCCATCACTTTGGGTTGCGGTTTGGTATAAGTAGTCATGTTTGGGAGCACCCAATGTGATTTCTATGATTAACTCTTTTTGTTTATCAATAATCTTGGCGTCATAGTTTTCGTCTTGAACACCTAATTTTATATAAGCCTCTCCTGATATTTTTCTAGCCCTAATAAATTCCAGCAATGGAACAAACTCTTCTCTCAAGTACTTGTTACTACGAAATTTATTAGAAAAGTAACCATCCGGTGCAAAACGATAAATCAGATCTTCTGTTGAATTTAAAACCATATAGTCATTAATAATATTCACAAATTCAATTACTTTAACTGGCTCATCAAATGCCGACATATCAAAATCACTCTTGTTATATGTCTTAGTCTTTGGAGGGTTATATGTTAAGTTAACCTCTCTTTCAAATGATACAACCAAATCAATGTAGACCTTCATCAGATCCGGATCTAAAATATTATTAAACCCCTCCCTATGATTATTCAAAAAGCATTCATCCTTAAAATAAAAGTACTTCCTGAATATAACGATCAAATTATCTATCAAAATATCACTCAGTTTATCCCTTCTATCAGGGTTCTCTTGAATAAAGCTGAATCCCCATAGGAAGAAATCTTCAACGTGAATAACTTCGTATTCGTAAACATAAACTTTTACGTCAAACTCTTTATTGAATTCACTTAAAAATTTGTTGATTTCGCCGTTAAACAGGCGGTATTTTTCCCAACCTAAAATACAATATGGCGAGCCTTGTAAAAAGGGAAAAAAGGAATGAGACTGCTTTCCTTCTTTTTGTTTAACTTCATTAATAAGTTCCATAACATCAAACATTTATTTACTCCATGATTCCGAGTTTTATTTTAGTGTGCTTATGCCTCAAGATAGTGCTAACGCCGCGTTAAGGGGTGAATGCCGCCAAAACCAGCTTTCCGCAGACCACTTTCACCACCAAAACTCACCGCATACCAAAAATGCCACGCGGCATGAATCCCACTTGAACGCCTTGTTATGTTTAAGACTCAAAGGGTTAAGTTTTACGATACCAAGAGCTTAACTCGACTTACCTTTGCATACCAAAACCATAGGCTAAAAAACTGAATTAACTCATAAAACTGATTGAATTTGCATTGGGTATTAACGTGAGAACCGAAAGTTGAAGCTCTAACTTTGAAACTGAGTAAGCTGCACTCACCTCACCAAGGCACTGAATTTCAATGAGGCACTCTTGGAATTTTTAGCGCCCAAGAATAGATGTCCAGAAAACAGCGATCAACGATGTTAACTTGCCGACAAGGGAAAAACTTGAAAGCTGCGTTAACAAAAAAGAGTGCAACCAACTGATTTTACGTGATTAAACATAACGCCGCGTTAAGGGGTGAACAACGCGATGCCACCCAACTTAAACTATTGTGCCATAAACACAAAAGCTAGACTTTGAACCAAAACTGCCAAGCGTTGAGAATCCCTCTTGAACGCTTTGTTATGTGCGTAGCCCGAATCATTTACCTTTTGCTTTTGCATATGAGTTGTAACCTTTCGGTTCCGTAACTTTAGATTCAGGCTGAGATGGTTCAAAACGCTTATGTTTATACTTACTTTCTACTGCGTTGGGGAACTGCTTAGCTTTCTGAGACCAACCTCGTTCAAAGTCATTGTATTCTTGACTACCCATTTCGAATGGATTGTCACAGTACTTTGAATAAAATCCTTGCCGATATGCATAAGAACGACCAACCATATTGATATTCCTTTCTTATTTGCCAATGAAGCACATAACGCCCAATTAAGGTGTGAGGCACGCAATGCCTAAGCTTCCGCATACCACCTTAACCACTAAACCTGACGCATGGTAAAAATGCCACGCGTGCCGAATCACTCTTAAATTGTTTGTTAAGCATCTTTTTTCCTTTGAGCCATGATTTTATCGGGGTTATTAGGAGTATTTCGGGCTTGGTAGATAGTGTCGCATGAGGCACAAATTCGCTGAACACCTTTTGAGTGAAGATGAATAAGCTTACTTTCCGATTCCCAACAATGCGAGCAATAAGGGGAGCCTGTTGCCTTTCCAGAGTCATTCAATGAATAGTAAGCATCGCCAAAACGAATGACCTTATCTTTTAGCATTAGCATATTTTTCAGGTCTTGGATTTCCTTGTCTTTCTCTAGAACTAACTCTTGGATCTCGGCGGCCGATATTTTGGTATCAGCTAAAGCACTAATTAACTCTGCCATTTGTAGCTTAAGCTCGGCTCTTTCTATCGATACATCAATATCCTTTAAAGTCTTAGCGATCTCAGTCGCTGTTTTAATACCAGTTAATACTGTAGCTACCGAAGCCAAATCTGCCATATATCCTCCATATTTACGCGTTGATGCTTAACGCCCAATTAAGGTGTGAACCACGCTACCACGACACTTAAATTGGACGCCGTAAACACTGAACTAAGCCCAAACCAAGAATGCCAAGCGTGGTGAATCACTCTTAAATTGTTTGTTATGTTTAAAGCCAGACAAGCCCACTATATGTTTTTTTGCTAAGGGACTCTAGTCTGCTTTGAAGTGAGCCAGAATGTATTTCTAATCTATGTCCATCAGGATCAAGGATATAGAGTGACTGCCCTTCACTCCTGTTCTCTTTCCAAACTTTGACACCTAATGAAGTTACGCGCTTAGCGAAGACTTCAAATTCGCTAGGTTCGATATCGAAAGCAATATGGGTATAGTCACTTTTAGGGCAAGGTTCATCGAGGGAAAGACAAAACCAAAGCTCTCCAACAGATAAATAAACCCCATTATCCCACTTAACATGAGCAGTAAACCCTAGAATATCTCGATAGAAGCCAAGAGAGCGCTCTAAATCACAGACTGCAATGGTTATATGATTAAGACCCGAGATCACCGTTTTCTCCATTAAACATAACGCCGCGTTAAGTAGTGAGCAACGCGACCACCTAACCTAAACCAATGAACCGTAAACACAAAACCCAACGATGGAATGAAAAATGCCATGCGTTGGGAATCTGTCTTAAACGCTTTGTTATATTTGTAGTTCTCGACGAACATAGGTTTAACCTACAGTGCTATTAACAAAACTCTGCTAGGTCTTCCTCGTCAAGATAGTAGTTTGGAATTTCGTCATTTGGATCATATTCTGATGCCACACTTTCAGCTGCTCTATGAATATTATCCATGTTTTCTAAATAATTGTTTATCGCTGACTCTCTATCATCATCGGTTTCAAAGTAGTCATTCAGCGTACTAGCTAACACCCGAAAAACGTATCGATCTCCATCTAATTCACCGACAAACTCAATCGAACGAGGATTGATCTTGTATTCGTAGTCTTCAAACTCAAATGTCCATTCATTCATATTCGTACTCCTTGATCGAATCAAAACGAAGATGAATGTAGTACCATAAAATCGAAAATTAAGTATGAGCAGTTGATCACGAACAGACAAATAAGTGCAGGATTTCAATACAAATATAACGCCCTGTTAAGGTGTGAGCAACGCAATACCGAACCTACCGCATACCACCTTAAACACTAAACTTAACGCATAGTAAAAATGCCACGCGTTGCGAATCACTCTTAAACAGTTTGTTAGCCCACATCTCACCGCTAGTACTAGAACCAATTGCTAATAAAGTTCTGAACGAACACCGAACCTGATGGAGTGAATGTCCAAACAAATGCTCCAATATTTACGAATATCGTCAGCCACAAAATCGATTTAAATGGCTGTTTTTTCGACTTATGACGAAGTTGATTTTGAGCACATAATGCCCCCATCCAACCACCGAGTAACGATAAAAGATGAAGCGTATTTTCTGGTGTCCGCCATTTGCCGTTTTGAGCGGCATTTTTATCTATTGCGTACATTACGTAGGTTACAATGGACATCAGGATATAAGCTGCAATGAACAGCTTCTCACCACCTAATATGAACACAGCTGTACTCGCTAAAACTAAGTAAACAATGCTAAACATGATTGTTGAAGGTACCGAGCCGGAACCTAGAATTGTTACATTAGTGGCGTTGTAACGCCCTTTTTTGTCTTCGTTAACTTCAAATTTAACTTTATCATCGACCTTAGGGCGTCGACCTTTACTCTGAACCGTTGATATATGGAGAAAAACTCTTAATTCACCATTTAATGCCGAAATGAATCCATAACCTTTTGAGTCATTCCACTCTATAACTTTACCTTTGATCATCGAACTCTACTTTTTATTTCTCTCTTGTGGGCTAACGCTGCGTTAAGGGGTGAATGCCGCACAAACCAACCTTCCGCAGACCACTTTCACCACAAAAACCAACCGCATACCAAAAATGCCACGCGGCATGAATCCCACTTAAACGCCTTGTTATGCTTAAGCTTCAATGGGTTACGTTTTTCTGGAAACAAGATTAACTCGGTTTTGATTCACAAACAAAAGTCAAAACGTAGAAAACCGAAATGACTCATAGTTTTGAAAATCGGACTTTGGAATTTGGCGGCTAAAACTCAAAAAGCTAAGATCAAATTGCTGATTGAGCCAGCCACCCTAACCTCGCGCTTAACTGAGAATTGATTGAGGCAACTCTCTGACTTTCCAACGCCAAAGAATAAGTGTCCGAAAAACAGCGCTCACAAAAGTAAACTTGCCGACAAGCACCAAACAGATAAGCCAAGGGAGCAAAGAAAAACCATAAGCCACTGATTTTATTTGATTAAGCATAACGCCCTGTTAAGGTGTGAGCAACGCAATACCGAAGCTACTGCATACCACCTTAAACACTGAACGCAACGCATAGTAAAAATGCCACGCGTTGCGAATCACTCTTAAACAGTTTGTTATGTGAATTTTTACAGACGTATTGTGCGAACTGGGTTGCTATTGTTCCATGTTACGAATTTAGCCAACTCATCGGAATCAATATGGCAAGGATCCCTGAAATAGATATTAATTCGTCCTTCAAGCTCTTCATGTGGCTCAACATCAACAATACTCCCTATTAAAGCAACACCTTTGGCATTCGTTAGTACCACAAAAGAAGAATCTCTAGCATTACTAATACTGGCTTTAAAACCATGAGCTCTAAGCTTAAATGTGCTTTCTTGAATACTATTTTTTTCTGTCAGGTCATCATTTAGCCGTACAACAACACAATTTTTATTACGCTCACCAAAAATAGGCTTCGCTAGTCGACGTTCAACCTCTGCCAACAAAGGCTCTTTCCTTATTTTATTCACTCTTTTTCCTTTTCTACAATTTCCATTTTGGGTAGGAATTACCAAATTCACATAACGCCTTGTTAAGGGGTGAAGCACGCAACACCGATGCTACCGCATACCGCCTTAATCACTAAAACCAACGCATAGTAAAAATGCCACGCGTGCTGAATCCCTCTTGAACAATTTGTTAGCCCGATACCCGACTAGTACATATAACCTAACCAGTCTATATGACCAACTGCCCAAGTTTTACCGCTAATCGGTTTAACATACAAATCATCAACTTGATCAACTGCAACACCGTAATTCTTATGTTCATGTATTCGCAACCAAGAGCTTAAAGAACTAAGACGAAGATAACCATTAGCCGTATAAAAAGCATCTAAATCGGAGATTAAAATTATAAAGTCAACGTCTTTGCTTGAGGCATACTCGCTCAGTTGAGACAACATGACAGTGCCAATACCATTTCTTTGAGATGATTGTTCAACACAAAAGTCACTAACGCCCAATACTTTATAAATTTCATCGCCGACGCTGACAACTCTGTAGTCCAGTCCCATGTAACCAACCAGTTGATCATCTCTGTACTTTAAAGCTCTAATATGCGGGAGTTGCTTATAGTACGAACGAGTTACTTGATGTTTAGGAAACGACTTGTTTCTGAGGACTTCAATTGAGTTATGCTGCTCTTTAGATAACTCTATTTCTGGGTAAATATCCATATTTGACCTTTGAGGGCTAACGCCCTGTTAAGGGGTGAGCAGCGCAATACCGAAGTCGCCGCATACCACCTAAAACACTAAAACCAACGCATAGTGAAAATGCCACGCGTTGCGAATCCCTCTTGAACAGTTTGTTAGGTGCGTAGCCAAAGTTGGTAAAAGTCTGTTTCATCGTGCTTGGGGTTCTTGCACACAAACTCCCAACCATGGCGCTTATAGAATGTGAGAGCTCGATGGTTAGTTCGACTTACTGAAAGTACAGCACGCAAACAACCCGCTTTACTCAAAGTGCTTACAATATAATCCTGCACTTTTGGAGCGAGTCCTGAACCACGAAAACTCGGCTTTAAGTAAATGAGATGCACATAGCCAGTTTCCGGCTCGGGAGAAAAGCTGCGAAACTCTAACTGCCCTGCAAACTGACCATCCACAAATATATGGATATAGAACCATCCTGATGTTTCTAGCCGGTCTAAGACGCGTTCACGATAACCACTGATGAAGTCGTCGAAACCATCGTAATGCCCAAAACTACAAAAGTACGCATCTTTTCTCGCAGCAACGCATAATTCGAAATCACCAATGTTTATCTGCCGAAAAGCAATTTCCATACTTACCTTTTCCTTCAAGCACCTAACGCCTTGTTAAGGTGTGAGGCACGCAATACCGAGGTTTCCGCATACCGCCTTAACCACTAAACTTAACGCATAGTAAAAATGCCACGCGTGCCGAATCACTCTTGAACAATTTGTT
>NZ_JAMZAL010000024.1:0-11927 GCF_024181925.1 Vibrio sp. Y20_XG_PY13
CTGCTTGAGTGGTTTCGGTGATGTCGTCACCGGATGCAGTGGTGTAGCTATAAGCTAACGTGACAATGCTACCCACAGGAGCCGGATCGCTCAGTGTCACGGTGTACTCTGTGGTGGTGTCGCCTTCTACAACATTCGCTGGACCAGTCATGGTTACCGTAACGGTATCTTCTGGACCAGGGTCAGTTTCATCACTAATGGTGGTGTCGACGAAGGCATTTGATACATCTAATGCCTCAAAAATCGGATTGCTATCGCTATCGACAATACCCGATACACTTACGCGGAATACTTCATCGCCTTCGGCATACACATCGTCCACGGTATCGATGGTAAATGTGGCGGTCACACCATCCGCCCCAATAATCGCTTGAGTGGTTTCAGTGATGTCATCACCGGATGCGGTAGTGTAGCTGTAAGCTAAGGTCACGATGCTACCCACAGGAGCCGGATCGCTCAGTGTCACGGTGTACTCTGTGGTGGTGTCGCCTTCTACAACATTCGCTGGACCAGTCATGGTTACCGTAACGGTATCTTCTGGACCAGGGTCAGTTTCATCACTAATGGTGGTGTCGACGAAGGCATTTGATACATCTAATGCCTCAAAAATCGGATTGCTATCGCTATCGACAATACCCGATACACTTACGCGGAATACTTCATCGCCTTCGGCATACACATCGTCCACGGTATCGATGGTAAATGTGGCGGTCACACCATCCGCCCCAATAATCGCTTGGGTGGTTTCAGTGATGTCGTCACCGGATGCCGTGGTGTAGCTATAAGCAAGCGTGACGATGCTACCCACTGGCGCTGGATCGCTCAGCGTCACGGTGTAGTCTGTGGTGGTGTCACCTTCTACGACATTCGCTGGACCCGTCATGGTGACCGTAACGGTATCTTCCGGACCAGGATCCGTTTCATCGCTGATGGTGGTGTCGACGAACGCATTGTCTAAATTCAGTGCTTCAAATATAGGATTGCTGTCGCTGTCGACAATGCCTGATACGCTGACGCGGAAGACTTCATCGCCTTCCGCGTAAACATCGTCCACGGTATCGATGGTAAACGTCGCTGTTACGCCATCGGCACCAATAATGGCTTGAGTGGTTTCGGTGATGTCATCACCTGACGCAGTGGTGTAGCTGTAAGCTAAGGTCACGATACTACCCACAGGAGCCGGATCGCTCAGTGTTACGGTGTAATCCGTGGTGGTATCACCTTCTACGACATTCGCTGGACCGGTCATGGTGACGGTAACCGTATCTTCTGGACCCGGATCGGTTTCATCGCTGATGGTGGTGTCGACGAACGCATTATCGAGGTTCAGTGCTTCGAAGATAGGATTGCTGTCGCTGTCCACAATACCCGATACGCTGACACGGAACACTTCATCGCCTTCGGCATACACATCGTCCACCGTATCGATGGTAAACGTGGCAGTTATGCCGTCGGCACCAATAATGGCTTGAGTGGTTTCAGTAATGTCGTCACCCGATGCGGTAGTGTAGCTGTAAGCTAAGGTCACGATACTACCCACAGGAGCCGAATCGCTCAGTGTTACGGTGTAATCCGTGGTGGTGTCACCTTCCACCACATTCGCTGGACCTGTCATGGTCACCGTAACCGTATCTTCTGGACCTGGGTCGGTTTCATCGCTAATGGTGGTATCAACAAAGGCATTTGATACATCTAATGCCTCAAAAATTGGATTGCTGTCGCTATCGACAATGCCTGATACGCTGACGCGGAACACTTCATCGCCTTCCGCGTAAACATCATCCACGGTATCAATCGTAAACGTGGCGGTTATGCCGTCGGCACCAATAATGGCTTGAGTGGTTTCGGTGATGTCATCACCTGACGCAGTGGTGTAGCTGTAAGCGAGCGTGACGATGCTGCCCACAGGTGCTGGATCGCTCAGCGTTACGGTGTAATCCGTGGTGGTGTCACCTTCCACGACACTCGCTGGACCGGTCATGGTTACGGTAACCGTATCTTCTGGACCTGGGTCGGTTTCATCGCTGATGGTGGTGTCGACGAACGCATTATCGAGGTTCAACGCTTCAAAGATTGGATTGCTATCGCTATCGACAATGCCCGACACGCTGACACGGAACACTTCATCGCCTTCCGCATACACATCGTCCACCGTATCGATGGTAAATGTGGCGGACACACCATCGGCACCAATAATGGCTTGAGTGGTTTCGGTGATGTCATCACCTGACGCGGTGGTGTAGCTGTAAGCGAGCGTAACGATGCTACCGACTGGCGCCGGATCGCTCAGTGTCACGGTGTAGTCCGTGGTGGTATTACCTTCTACGGCATTCGCTGGACCTGTCATGGTCACGGTAACCGTATCTTCTGGACCTGGATCAGTTTCATCGCTGATGGTGGTGTCGACAAAGGCATTATCGAGGTTCAACGCTTCGAAGATTGGATTGCTGTCGCTATCGACAATGCCAGACACGCTGACGCGGAACACTTCATCGCCTTCTGCATAAACGTCGTCCACCGTATCAATAGTAAATGCGGCGGTCACACCATCGGCACCAATAATCGCTTGAGTGGTTTCGGTGATGTCATCACCTGATGCAGTGGTGTAGCTGTAAGCTAAAGTCACGATGCTACCCACAGGAGCCGGATCGCTCAGTGTTACGGTGTAATCCGTGGTGGTGTCACCTTCCACGACATTCGCTGGACCTGTCATGGTGACGGTGACCGTATCTTCCGGACCAGGATCCGTTTCATCGCTGATGGTGGTATCGACGAACGCATTGTCTAAATTCAGTGCTTCTTGCTATCGCTATCCACAATACCCGACACGCTGACGCGGAACACTTCATCGCCTTCGGCGTACACATCGTCCACCGTATCGATGGTAAACGTAGCGGTCACACCATCCGCACCAATCACTGCTTGAGTGGTTTCAGTGATGTCATCACCGGATGCAGTGGTGTAGCTGTAAGCTAAGGTCACGATGCTACCGACTGGCGCTGGATCGCTCAGTATTACGGTGTATTCGGAAGTAGTTTCACCTTCCGAAACGCTATTCGGGCCGGTCATATTAACGGCTACAGTATCTTCTGGCCCTTGCTCTGCCTCATCTGTAATCGTTGCAACACCCGTAACTGGAGTAAGCTGTTCTGGCGTTGAACCGGACAAACTGAATGTTTCCGATCCTTCCGCTAAATTATCATCAATGGTATCCAAGCTAACCGTAAAAGACTCTTCCCCAATCGGAAGAGAAACAGTGAACGATCCATCATCATTCACCTGAATTTCTTGGGTGGTTCCGTCGGATAATGTAATTAAAACCGTTGTATTTACATAATCTGCACCAACATCGCTCGCCGCCCCTCCCAAAGCAGAACCATCATTAAGGGTAAACTCAATGGTAGTTTCTTCTTCCGTTGGTTGATTAAGGGTAACGTCGAAAGAGACTTGCTGCCCTTCATCTACTGCAGGGCTAGAAATATCTTGCACCGTAATTGTTACTGGAATCGGAATTCCTGTCGGAGCTGGTGCCTGAGTTGGAGGGAGAATGTCCAATAAAGTTAGAATCTGAGTGGTTGAGAATCCCGCTCCTTCAGTGCCAACTGTCTCAAAGTTGGTACTAGCGAGCAATTCTGTCCCTGTTCGTGCAACATTCCCTGTTGTCTGAGGACTAGACCCATTTGCTTCGCCCGCTGCGGTTTCAAACTCTTGACCTAGTTGGGTCGGGTCTTGCCCCGCTGCAATAGCTTCTATCAACGCAGTAATATCACCAGTTACATTGATGGAACTGCCTTGCGGTGTCACTTGCTCAATGACCAGTTCTGAAGTGTCTGAAACTTCGTTAATAATTAGCTCCCCTGGTTTAGGCAACTGTCCTTGTTCGAGGGTTCTAATTTCCCCATCGAGACCGATAACTACAATATTACTCATCAATGAGCCAAAAGTTACTCGTTCCATATCTACCTCGCCCCACTTTGAACTAAGTCAAAAGTTTGTCACCCCAATATTTACGTCTATAGTTTAGTCAAAATCTTCATATTTTCGTTGTATGTGCAAGGGGCGATGTGCTGATTAACTCAAGGGGCGGGGTTACAGGTGCAGCAAGGAATTGCACAGGTCGTGGAATGCTATGATATTAAGAAATCAAGCTTTTCTCTTGCTTAAACACAAACGGTTGCCAAGCAACATTTTGCACATGTGCTAAGGTTTAATCAGGCGAACTTCTGGATATTCTAAACAAAAGCCTAGGTTTAACAGTAGGTTGATAATTTACTTACTCAAACACTGTTATTTGTGATGTTTTATCTCAAATGTGAGATGAAACAGCAAAAAGCAACACGATTTTTTAGGAGAAACACCGTGAAATGGAACCGACTAAGTATTGCTTGCTGCTGTAGCTTAATAGTGTCTATACCCGTTTTCGGTCAAACTTTAGAGCAAGCCGTGGCATTAACGTTAAAAAATAACCCAGATATCAAAAGCGCATTTAATGAATTTGAGAGCCGAAGGTACATCAATGAGGCGTCAACAGGCGCCTATTTGCCTTCTCTCGATCTTGATGCGGGCATTGGTTACGAAGGCCTCGACCCATCTGATGAAGTCGGACGAGGCAACACTGACTATACGAGAAAAGAAGCGTCTATCACCCTAACCCAATTAATTTGGGATGGAAGCGCGACATTAAACGATATTGACCGTACCGCTGCTGATGCAGAATCGGTGCGATTCCAACTGTTAGCTGATGCTTCAGACAAGGCATTAGAAGTCACTAAAGTCTACTTAGATGCGGTAAAGGCTTATGAAGTCTTAAAGCTGTCTGAGAACAATCTTGCCGTTCACAAAGACATCTATACGGACATCAAAAAACGCGTCACTTCCGGCATCGGCTCTACTGCGGACTTAACACAGGTTGAAGCACGTTTAGCGAAAGCGCATGGTAATCTGGCAGCTGCACAAAACAACCTTTACGACTCCCACACAATGTTTACCCGCTTGGTGGGGCAAACGCCACAAGGGTTAATTTTTCCAAGAGCTGATCAGAACTTTATCCCCTACACCGTCGATGAAGCGGTTGGTTTGGCATTTGAATTACACCCCGTAATTCAAATCGCATTGGCGGATGTGGACTCTGCCAAGTTCCAATACAAACAATCGAAAGGCGTTAACTACCCGACGATCTCGATTGAAGCTTCTCAAACTTGGAAAGACGATGCGGATGGCTTAAAAGGTCGAAGCGATGAAACTCTCGCCATGTTGCGTTTACGCTATAACTTGTTCAACGGCGGTAGCGATGCGGCAAATTCAGAAAACTTCGCATACCAACTCAACAAAGCGAAAGACTTACGTGAAGGCGCGTACCGTAATGTTGAGGAAGGACTTCGCTTATCTTGGAGTGCTCTGGACTTAACGCTGCAACAAAAAGAATTTTTAGCAGACCACGTTGATTCGGCAGCTGAGACGGTCATCGCGTATGAAAAGCAATATCGAATCGGTAAACGAACCTTACTAGACGTTCTGAACACTGAAAACGAGTTGTTTGAAGCGCGTAAAGATTATCTTGATTCAAAATATGCAGAGCAATATGCCAAATATCGTGTGATGAACGCAACTGGCCAATTGTTGAGTGCGTTAAGAGTCGAAATGCCGAAAGAATGGCTAGAAAAAGTGGAGTATTAATTATGAAAAACATAACTATTATTGCACTGTCATTAGTTGTTGCTGCATGTAGCTCTTCGAGTGAGCGAGGCGACGAATACGATTACATCGACACTCCTATTGCAGATCAATGGGCCGACCACCAAGATGACGACAGCGACGGTGTCATTAACCAGCGCGATTTATGCCCGGGCACACCATTAGGTGCGGAAATTGATAATGATGGCTGCGGATCTTACGCAAACTCATCACAACAAATGCAAATTCGAGTGTTATTTGCGAATGATTCAGATGAAATCAACCCGGTTTTCGCGAAGCAGATTCGAGAACTCTCAGATTTCTTGAAAGAATACCCAAGCACATCCATTGAGTTGCAAGGTTACGCGAGCCGCACAGGAGGGTCTGAGCACAATTTAGATCTCTCCAAACGCCGAGCAGAGAACGTAAGAAAGGCTCTGCTTCAAAACGGTATTACTCCTGATCGAGTTACTATTGTTGGCTACGGCGATACGGTTTTAGCAACAACCGGAACAGACGAAGTAAGCCATGCTTTGAACCGACGTGTGACCGCAACAGTAGTAGGACATAAAGGTGAAGTGAAAAAAGAATGGACCATTTTCACCACACTTCCAAAAAGCTAACTATTCAAGAACATCAAAAAAGGTCTAGCAATTGCTAGACCTTTTTATTAGAGGCTGATTTGTCACTACATGTCTTTGTATTGAGAATCGAGACTTGCTATCAAATGTTGTGTGATATCATCCACGCTCGCGCTATTGAAGTGGATATCTAATGTTGAGCTACCTTTAGTAATACTCAAATTCGTATCTGCGCTGCCATCTTGACTTACTTCAACATGATAGCCGCCAGCGTCTCCTGTATGACTACCTGATTGTAAATCACTTAACAGATCGCCTACTTCATCTTTCGATAAATCATCAAACAGATCGGAGAAGTCTAGAGAGTCTTCACTGCTAGAAAAATCTGTGACAGTGTCGCGTTCGTTGGCCACATCGATCCATTTGAAGATGTCCTCACCATCACCGCCAGTCAGAATGTCGCTGCCTAAACCACCAATCAAAATGTCATTATCTGCGCCACCGAACAGCTTGTCGTTTCCACCTTGCCCAAACAAGATGTCATTTCCTGCACCACCATAAATGGTGTCTGCTTGGTCATAATAACGAGATTGTTCAAACTCAACTTGGTTTTCAGTAATGTAGTGATGAACTTCCTCCTTCGTTACCAGAGCAACATCTTTCCCCAGTTGAGAAGCTACATAGTTTTGTAGCGCAGAAACACCTTGCTCTCCATTGATATCAAAACGAATCGCATCACCAAAAATGATGTCGTTTCCATCAAGGCTACTAATCTCATCCTTGCCTTGCATTAATGACACTTCTTTGCCGAGAATCACTTCTGCAAGTTGATTAACATCGATGTTAGTTCTTACAACACCATCAGAGTCAAAGTGTTTCAACGAATCTTCATCTAAGTCATGACCAAGACCGATCGATCGAACCTCACTAAGTTCTTCCAATGCCTGATATGCGTTATTTGCTTGATGAAGTACATACGTTTCATAATCGTAATAACTATGATTACTTGTCATCTTCCCTAACAACTCACCTGTCGAAAGCGAATAAACGAGTGAGTTACTATCTATCACCGTCTTATTGTCGTAAGTTACAACATCACCAGTTTTGTAATCCGCTGGCAACACATCAGCTAACGTTACCAGTTTGTTGTTTTCCACTCCAAGAACAATGCTATCCATTTGGTTTATGTTATTTGCATCATTCACAGTAGCTTGGTTTGGACGGCCATCAGAAATGAAATAGCTTAAATTCGTTGCGCCACTATCAGCACTATCAAACCAATTCAATGCTGATTGGAAGCCTGCTTCATAGTTTGTGTTACCGTCGCCGCGCTTCACAATTGCGTCCAATATTGATTCTACTTGAGACTTAGCGTTGTCAGAGCTCAAATCCAACTCGAGCACCTGTTTGCTCTCAGTGGAAAAAGTGGTTAATAAAACGTTCACTTTGCCCGAATGAGGTCCACTCGCACTTTCGATCAGAGTATTCAGCACTGTTTTTAGTTCAGTTACCGCACGGCCAACGTCGTAACCCATACTGCCAGACGTATCGAGCATAAAGGCAATGTTGTAATCCTGACCTTCGACAATTTGTAACCCTTGAACATCACCAACGATCACGTCGTTATCATCGGACCCAACTATGTTGTTATCACCATGCGTACCAGAAACAAACTCATAATCACGGACTGAAACAGAAGCCGTGTCCGCTCCCATTTGAGTATTGTTATTAACTTCAACACTTCCTGCCGTCGCTGTTACATCAAAATCTAACGAGCCATTGTAATCTGCTGGTACAGTAATCGTACCGCTTAGTTGATGACTGGTTTGATTTGGTTCACTTGAAAGGTCAACCGTGTAAGAACCATCGCTGTTTTCAGTAACCGTTTTGCCATTCACCTCTAATGTTAGCCCTGAAGGGATTCCCGTTAAGGTGACGCTATCGTTAATGAATGACTCACTGCCATCCACATCGATAAGATCAAGGTTCAGCTCAAAAGAGACTTGCTGCTCTGTAAGTACAACATACTCTCCTGTGTTGTTATCTAGCTTGATAATGGCATCTTGGAAGATAAGCTGTTCAATTTCATAAAGGTGGTCACCAGACTCTTTATGAGTGCTCGAAACAACATCTTTTGTATCAATAAATCGACTATCTTCGACAATCCAATACGGGACTTCTGAGTGGTCAGATGCTGGGTAATAGCTGAAGTCGTAATCAGACAACTTACCAGAGTAAACAACTGTGTCAGTCTCAGCTTGATCGTCTAATGAACCAATACCGCCATAGATAGAATCATTACCTCCTCCAGTCACAAAGATATCACTGCCTTGAGCATCAACGTTGGCACCTGCTTGTTGATCACCTACAAAACTCAGTGGTGATTCAGTGTCTCCGCTTAGCATTAAGTCGTTACCAGCATGACCATTATTAAACGCTTGTGTCACCACATGTTCAAAGTCAAGCCCTGGTAAATTACTTGCCTCAAGCAGATCTTTAAGTTCTTCGTCTGTAGACCAGCTTCCGCCTAATGTCACAGGTACAGACGTTACTGGACCGAAAGTAAGGTCAATCTTAATTGGGTCCGCGACAGGCTCTATGTCGATACTCAACGTACCTGAAGCAGAAGAATTGCCATCACTAACAGTGAAATGAATCTGCTCGTAAGTATCCAAGCCGTTCCCAACACCATCTTTATCGAAAACATTTGCACCAGATTCATGTTCAGCCGGAACATAGCGAACAAGACCATTTTCGATATCAGAAGCGAGTACACTGCCAGAAACCGCTTCCCAACCATCAGAACCCTTCACTTGTAGTGAGCCATTTAGAGCAGAAGTGTCAAACTCAACACTTACCCCACTGTCAACGACTCCTAAATGTTCTAGTGTGATAACAATCGCTTCGTCTTCTAATCCGGAAATTTCGTTGCTTTGAACCGTTGGCGGAACATCATTATCATCAATATAGCCAACGCCAGATACATCTCCGACTTTAATCACAAGGCTTTCTGTTGATTCAACCAACTGATCATCAATGCTTGGAATGGTAATCTCAAAGCCATTCACACCGGCTGGAACAATAAGGTATCCGCCCAAATACTTCACGCCATTAGTAAAAGTTGCGTTCGACAAATCAATGTCTTGAGAGCTCGTACTAGAACCCTCTGCAGAGAAATCCACTTGATACTTAACGGTCTGATCTGTTGCATTATTTAGAGAAACAGAAAATGTGACATTGTCACCTTCAACAACAGTAGCACCTGTAATGCTCTGCACCGCAGGTCCATTTTCCGCAACATTACCATCTAGCATTTCGTTAACGATATTGACTGTAGATGGATCGCTAACGCCACTTTCAGAGTCGACTGCCACATATCCAAAGCTGTCTTCGGCAGGAACACCTTCTACATAACGTAACTCCCAGTTACCTTCATTTTTCGTAGAAAAATCTAACTGAGTAATGACCGAACCTTCAGGAAGAGCTAGATCTTTCCCATAACCAACGCTTGTTTCTTGGAATAGCATGAAGTTGCCTTTAGGCTTCAAAAACTCGAACGTTTGAGTCTGTTGGACATTATTTGAATCTAAGTATGTAACCGTAATAAGCGCTGCGTTGTCATCACCGTAATCAAACAATCCACCTAATCCATCTAGGCCAAGGTTTACGGAGCCCACAGGATTATTAGACAAATCGATCGTAATCGTTTCACCCTTCTCAATACCCTGCCCGTCATTGTCAGCGATACCATTGCCGATGTGTGACACCTGACGGTTGTATTGCGCAAGTTCACCGCTATCAGAGGAAATCGTGATAGAGGCTCCATTTGCTAAATGCTCAATACGGGAATGTGATGGTCCACCATCCTCACTTAATCCCCAGTTATTGAAATCTGATGTAGATTCTGAGCCATTAGGCGTATTTGGACGATCTTTGATACCTAATAAGAAGCCAACATTATCAGCTTCATAGTAAAGACTGTCTTTGTCATAAAGCGTATCGCTTACTTCTTTAATTTCGTGCAACTCACCGTCACTATCTTTAAAGAACAACGTACCTGATGTTGGCAGTTCAGTAATCCGGACATGTAGATCGTTGCCTTTTAAGTCGTCTTCAACATCCGCGATATGATCCTTAGAGTCACCGCTCCCCAGAGGTTTAGTATCGGTATCAAACACAACGTGCGTAAGCTGATCATCGGCGACATGCGTAAAGTCTTCACTTTCAGGCTTGTCGTTTACTGGTGTCACATTGACCGTGACGGTGGTGGATTCTGACACTCCACCTGATGTCACGACGTAAGTGAAAGTATCTTTACCTACGTAGTTATCATCTGGTGTGTAGGTCACCGTACCATCGTTGTTTACGATGACGGTGCCATTTTTAGGACCATTCTCAGCGTCCAGTGACACCACTTTATCAGTGCTTTCAAACGTGTCGTTACCTAAGACGTTAATGATGGTTGGTGTGTCTTCGACTACATCCGCGCTATCAGCCTCGATGTCGACTACTGGTGCAACCGTAAAGTCCACCGTTTGGTTAACGCTTTCACCGCTTGGGTCTTTAGCTGTAAACGTAATTGTCTCTTTGCCATTCCAATCCGCTGTCGGAGTGATTGTGGCGACGCCATTCACAATAGAAATTTGGATGCTGTTATTGCCAGAGACTGAGAATTCTAGCGAGGAATCAGAATCTTTGAATACTTCATTCAAGTCGATCGTGTATGTATCGAAATCTTCCGATAACACTTGGTCTGCAATGGCATTTTCAACAGCCGGTGCATCGTTGACACGATTCACAACCAAACTATCACTGTCACTAGCCATTGGATTAACACCATCCGATACTGACGCGCTGATAGTCAGATCTTTAAGGTTAAGTTCATCATTGTTAACTGCATCGACGCCCACTTGAGTCAGCTTGACTTCATTGCCAACCAACACGAAGTAGCCGTTTGAGTTGTTTTCTAAAGAAACGGTTAATTGGTCTTCAGGCGTGTCAGTATCACGAACCGTTAAGGTTGCGACTACCGTATCAGTGTTCACTCCATCTTCAGTGATGCTTTCTACTGCATCAACCTTGATGGTTGGCGCATCGTTCACTGGATTTACTGTAACAGTTACTTTCGCTTCGTCGGTCAATTGACCGTCCGTTACGGTGTAGGTAATTTCAGCGTCACCATTGAAGTTTTCGGCCGGTGTGAACACCAGTTTGCCGTCAACAATCTCGACTGTACCTTGGTCACTCGGCACAGACGCCGATTGGATAGACAGAGTATCACCATCTACATCGGTGTCGTTTGGCAGAACATCGATAGTAACTGCGGTGTCTTCTTGTGTCGTAGCGATATCATCTTTCGCCACTGGCGCATCGTTGACCGGTGTTACATTGACTTCAACGGTGGTGGATTCTGACACTCCACCTGATGTCACGACGTAAGTGAAAGTATCTTTACCTACGTAGTTATCATCTGGTGTGTAGGTCACCGTACCATCGTTGTTTACGATGACGGTGCCATTTTTAGGACCATTCTCAGCGTCCAGTGACACCAGTTTATCAGTGCTTTCAAACGTGTCGTTACCTAAGACGTTAATGATGGTTGGTGTGTCTTCGACTACATCCGCGCTATCAGCCTCGATGTCGACTACTGGTGCAACCGTAAAGTCCACCGTT
>NZ_JAMZAL010000025.1:0-8429 GCF_024181925.1 Vibrio sp. Y20_XG_PY13
TTACTGACGTCGACGACGGGAATTGTTGGCTGTGATTAGTACGACGACGCCGACGAGGAAATGTAGAAAACTGTGTTGGAAAGACAGGAACAGTACCGGAAAAGACAGGAAAAACTCCTAGGCGTATCAAGCTAAGAAATGAATTTATATTATTGAATTAGAATAACTTTTACTGGTTTAGTCCGGTAAGGGTATTCTTCTTTCCAGTTCGACATATAAAGGAGTTTCTATGAACCAACCCAAAAACAGCAGGAAGAATGCAGAGGCTGACACATCTAAAACCACATCAGCAGACAATCCATTCTCTACTATTCTCAAAACAGGTGAAGCACCAAAACTAGGGTCAAAGGCCCAAGGAACGGTGCTCTACGAGATTGCTCAAAACAGCGGAGACAACCAACTCTACTTTCGAATTGCCGGACAAAGTGGCGGGGCAGGATTGCATTCAAAACACTGGGTTCCACTTAACGAACTATTCCAGTTGATCGAATCTCAAGGTGACACCCCATGGAAAAGTCAGGTCTATAAATCCCTATATCCCACAGGTTCAGCTAATAACCTAGGGTTTTGCGCCTCAATAGTTAGAGACTTAGGTCTAGCCCAAAAGTCCGAATCATCAATTTATCTTCACGTACTAGGCGACGAATACCAACAGCTAAAAGCAGAGCTGTTAGCACTCGCAGACAAGAAAACAAAATAACCCTTCCATTTATCGTCGTTGACGTCGTTTCGACGACGCCGACAGCAATCACTATCAAATTCTTCAATCAGTAAATCTAATAAGGAAATGTAGTAATGAAAAAACTACTAATCAGTGCGTTAGTTCTAGCTAGCTTTGGTGCATCAGCAGGTCTATTTAGTTCGGATACAGATGATGCAATCCAGACAATTAAAGAAGGCAGTCCAGATGGTTGCCCTTACGTAATAGGGGACATGATCGACTCGGCATTTACCAATGAAACATGGAAATCAGATAAAACCAAATCGGGGCGAATCTTCGTGGCTATTGAAGGTGATGTAAATTTCCGCAATCAAGAGCAGAAAGCATTTATGCAATTCGAAGTTGATGGGGATGAGTTCTGGCTCAATACATTGAAGCTAAATAACCAGTACCAAAGTCAGATGATGACTCGTAGCTTCGCAAATCATCTATGCGATTCAGTTAAGTAAGTTGGTACATTAAATCATTAAGGGCAGTATCGAGAGGTATTGCCCTTTCTACTTCCCAAGGGGAGCAAACATGCAAAGCAAAACCTTTTCACAATCATCATCCCAATCCCAAAAGAACACAGGTATTCGTGCGGCTAAAGTCGGTGCTGCTATTGGGGCTAGGTATGGTCCATATGGGGTACTAATTGGTGGTATAGCTGGCTTCGTAATTGGTGTCGTCGCCGACGAGGTTATAGATGATTGACGGACAAGTTAGGTGAGCAGGGGGTAACCTCTGCTTTTTTTGTTGTTGTCGTTAGTTCGCTATACGTCGACGACGATACAACATTAAAGCTTTCAGTATCGTTACGGTATCATTGTTTTTTTGGATAAATCTTGAAGAACAATGAGTAAAGCTAGACAGCCATTTACGATAGATTGCAAAGATAAAGACTTACAAGTATTTGAGCTAAATATCGTAGAACATCATCCGGAGCTTAAACAGCTAAAAATAGGAGGAAAATTAAGCTACGAACATCCTCAATTCCATGAGCTTTCTATAAAGGTCAACGATATGCCCGGAAATAGTAAGCCCTATTGTATTTTTGCTATGAACCTTTTTGGGTTGGATGACATAGAAGAGTACTACTGGGAGTGTCAAACATTACTGGAAAGACCTATTTCTCAGTTAGTTAAGAATGACTCGTTAGAGTTGAGCGTAAGAGCCGAGATGCATCGAATTATGCATACGATAGAGTTTCGACACCCATACAATAATGAAGTCACATTGATGGCTCGTGAGCTTGTCGAATTGGTTGAGCATTGTTGTTATGCATGGGACAACTGGTTGTTTACTGTGTTGAAAGCACAAATAGGAAATGAAGAGGCGATGTTCACTCCAGAGCTTCTTACCGAAATTCTTGATAAATGTTCTTATGTTGCAGACCAATTGGTTTTACTATCGAAGCTACCTGTAATGAATACAGGTGCATTCGAAGAGTTTCGTCCTAATCAAAAATACGCCTTACTAGCCAAATCCTTATTGCAGCTCTATCAAGACACAATTGTAAGCCATGTGCAGTGTTTAGTTGATGACCTGCAATCAGAGCTACTCACTACTAT
The DNA here is from genome assembly GCF_024181925.1 of Vibrio sp. Y20_XG_PY13. Classification (NCBI taxonomy): domain Bacteria; kingdom Pseudomonadati; phylum Pseudomonadota; class Gammaproteobacteria; order Vibrionales; family Vibrionaceae; genus Vibrio; species Vibrio sp. Y20_XG_PY13. The sequence continues at coordinate 2,272 of NZ_JAMZAL010000025.1, forward strand.
GGGATATGAGAAGTTATTGAGGATAGATACTAAGCGATATGTGGATATGGTGCTCTACTACGAGCTCTCTAAGCGTGCAGCAGAATTAGAAATGGAGCATACGGGTATCAAGTATGAACGAGAAGTGGAATTAAAAAGTCCCAATGCGTTTATCTATACTCGTCTACATGGTGGTTACAAAGCTAGCGATATCAGAGCAACGTATCGCTGGTTATTTATTAAAGCGTGGCTATATTCATGGTTAAAGGTTAATGCAGTGTCTGCCAATAAAGCAGCAGAAGAAATGGCAAAAAATGATCGCTTCTTTTATCTGGATAAAGTGAGTAGGAAAGTGGGGAAGGATGGTGTAGTTGAGTCTGATGATGAATGCTATGCCAGAAGACAGAAGCAACTCAATTCAGAGTTTAGTAAGTGGAAGAAGTATGATGGACCATTTGCTTATATATCAGATAGTTTGTTCAGTAAAAGTAGGAATGCTTACGAGAAATCACAACAGTCAAAGTAGCGTGAGTTAGATGCCCAAAGAGAAGCGAAAGCTTCTCTTTTTTTATGCCTGTAGCTTTTACAAGCACTTTGGAAATTATCTTCGTGGGGGAGCTGGTTAAATGTATTTCGTGGTTAGGAAAGAAGGTTCCAACGATAAGTTTGGGCTATTGCAAGCACTTTGGAAATTCAACTCTACAACATTGCTGTTTAATGCAAACCAACGAGACGGAACGCCTTCTCGATGCTCTTTAACAATCTGGAAAGTAACGCTCTACGATTTTTGAATGTTGATTTAGCGACTTAATGGGTAGCTGAATGGCTGCCTATTGCGATGCTGAATTAAGTCGCATCAATTTCTATTGATAACTTAGGAGAGAATGAAATGAGTCTGATTAGCAAACTAGAAGCACAAGCAGAAAAAGTAGCGAACTTCAAAGCAAAAACACCAGTAAATGCCTTGCGTAATATGCCGCCCTCAGATGGTGTGCCATTTAAGGCTAAGTTCAACGTGTGGCAGATGTTAACTTTTGAACGTTTTAATAAAGATACGGGTTATAAGGCGACATATTACGTGGATGCTGATGTAGCTGAGCAGTTGCCACAGAAAGAAATATCTCAGAAGCATGTTCATATTTTGCAAACAACTAAAGGTGAGATCCGCTTTATTGTATTAAGTGAAAAGCCAACAAATTCATGGAACGTAAGCAAGTTGGATGCAGTTAAAGCGAGTGCAGAAGGCAAAGTTATCTCCCTCAAACGCAATAAAGAAGCTGGTGTTTACGGGTACTCAGTAGAGCATGATATCGAATCCTTCGAGGTTGATATGACGCTAGCGGACAAAGTTTTTAACGAAACGTTTGGTGGAGAGTATCACATCGATTCCCTAGAGCATCCTGTAGCTCAGACGTTGTTGGAAAACAAAGGGGAGTTCGTCGACGTCGTCGACGGTGATACTGAACAAAAGCAAGTGAATGACGACGCCGACGATGAAAGAGTGAGAGATCCTTCCGAAGATGGAATTTTCTCGGACGACCCAGAGCCGTTAGAAGAATTGGAAGAAATCGAAATTGAAGATGAGATTGACCTTGATGATTTGGATTTCGATGATATTGCGGCATGAATTGCAATAGTACGTTATGGTCTTGGACCACATACCTATGCGCTGAATAAACAGTTACTTGCTCACTCAGCGCAAGGTTACTTACCTGACCATATCGCTCAAGAGGTTAAATCTGTTTCGAGCTTACCCCCTTTAGATGTTCAACGTCGTATTACGCGGCATATAGAGCATCTAAAAAGCAGAGAAGCGATTAGAGTAAATCGTACCGCAATGCTTAAGCGAATTGGTTCGTACTCACAGAAAAAATCGGGTACAAGCCAATTCGTAGCTAAGCAATATCAAGGAATTGTTAAAGCATTAAACACAGATTCTACCGGACATTGGTATCGTCCAGTCGTCTCGGCTTTTCATACTAAAACAGGTCGTGATCATGCTCTTGGTTCTTCTCTGAACCAAGTTCCTAAGCAGTACTGGAAGTCTGTACTAAGTCCACCTAAAGGCAGTGTTTATGCCCTTTTAGATTACCAGCAACAAGAGCCTATGATTGCTGCTTATTTTGCGCAATGTCAGGTGCTCATGAATTGGTACCAAAAGGGGGACATATACAAAAATATCGTTCAGTTAGTTGGAGGCCAATTTAGCCGTGACCAGTGTAAGCAACTGCTCATTGGGCGCTTATATGGTATCGGTTATCGGACACTCGCTGAAAAGCTGGGTATTGCCTTGAGTCGAATTAGAGCCCTGTCTAATGAGCTATCTCGTCTTATTTACCCAATTGACCGCTATCTCACTAAATCTGCCAATGTTATTCGGAATCAAGGCTTCGCTCGTTCCTTAGATTGGAAATACACCATTTCGGATTTGGACGGGCAACTCTCGCTAACTAATTGGAAGATTCAAGCAACAGGTGCCGACATTATGCGCCGAGCCTGTCTACGTCTTGATGATGCCAACATTCCACTTCTACTCACCAACCACGATTCGTTCTTGGTGAGGTTAGAACAAGCACAATTTCAAAACCAATTGGATGCGGCAACTCAGGCACTCGCCGCCGCCGCCGCCGATGTTCTAAATGGTTTTCGTTTAAAAGTGGCAGTCGAAATGACGCTGCCATCCCAAGAAAAATAGTATTAAAGGAGATTTTTACAATGGCTGATAAAAATGCATTCGCAGAGTTCTTAGAACAGTTTACCCCTAGCGTAGTTAAGCAGGACGAGTCACGTACACCATATTTGATTGAGCATACCGGAGAGTCTAAGCAAGCTATCCCATTGGCTTCTGATAAGGGAGAGCAGATGCTGCGTAAGTTCGCTAAGCGAGTAGAACTAAGATTGGTTGGTAAAAACGTGAAAGATGCATTCGAGGAAGTCAAAGCTATCGCATGGGAGTATGAGCAGCCGTTGATTAAACCTCAAATTCGATATGGTATGGCTCCGGGAACTGAAACAGTGACCATTGACCTCTCGAACGGTCAGATTGCTCAACTTAGTGCTCAAGGTGTTGAAGTGTTGGATACAATGCCCGCTAGTAATGAGAATCTCTATTTTCAGCGACCGAGCTTTCAGTTACCAATGGTTACGCCTAAGCTGCCATGTGACGACACCAAATCAGCCTTGGCAAAGCTGAGAAAGTTCATTAATACGGACACGAATACTTTCTTCTTGCTGGTCGCTTACATGACTTACTTAATGGCACATCCTAAGGCGAAAGGTGTCCCTTACCCTATCTTGATGATTCAAGGTGAAAAGGGGGCGGGTAAAAGCTTCTTCTGCAATAACGTGCTTCGTGGTTTGCTAGACCCAAGCGCTGTTTCAGCAATGGCTTTCCCGAAACAGAGTGATTTTGTTTTGACCATCAACGGCATGTCGCTAGTTGTTATTGATAACCTTAGAAGCCTAACTAAGCGTCAAAGTGATTTGCTTTGTACCGTAGCCACCAAGGGAACCATGACGAAGCGAACACTGTACAAGACAGCAGAAGTGACGATGCTAGAGCTACATAGCCCACTAGTATTAAACGGTATTCATGATTTTGTTAAAGAATCCGACTTAGCTTCCCGTTGCCTCCGAGTCAACTTGGAACCGATGAAGAAAGGTGATCGACGTCCTGAACAAGAGCTGAAAGCAGAGTTAGAAGCATCAATGCCAGAGATATTCGGTGCCTTACTGACTCTTGCATCCAAAGCGTTGGCGGTATTGCCTGATGTTGAGGTGATGCACGAAGCGCGAATGATGGACTATGCCAAATGGATAGGAGCGCTAGAAACAATCTGGAAACTCCCAGAGGGTAAGCTGCAAAAAGTGTACGAGAAGAATGTCGAGTCTTTGATGGCATCGGGTATGGCTGATGACAGTTTAACGATCGCCTTTACCAATATGCTGAAAAAATCGGGAGGCAAACCTTGGAAAGGTAAACCTTCGGAGCTTCTGAATAAGCTACAGGATTTCGAAGAAAGTATGTACTTACCTAAAGGTGCAGCGGCGTTGTCAGCAAAGATTAAGGGTCAAGAATCGAGTTTGAATGCGAATGGAATCTACTTCAAGTTTGGACGAGATGCAGAGCGTTACATTATGGTTTCAGATAAACCTTTGATTTAATCAACACATCCGGCATCGGAGGCTTTGGTCATCGGTGTCGGATTTTTTTTGTTTTAGTGCTGCCGTCGACGACGTCAAAGCCTAGGTATAGAGCGTAATGTCTGTATAAATCGAATAATACTCACATTAAAAGCCAATTCATCAGTTAACAAAATTCATTTTTCGCCTCTTTCTAGTTGACTAAATTTCAAATCAGCAAGATAATTGGTTTACAAAATCAAAAAAGAGCCTGAAAGTATGAACATCGAACAATTCGAATCTCCATTTGTGTTGTGCCCCGAGTTACAAGAAGAGCATTTAGAGTTCGTATCTAAAAGAATGCTACAAATCGTTGAGATGACACTTCAATCTAATAGTTCAGAGTATGATGATAACTATACCTTTGAAACGAGTATTTTTGGTAGGACTCGACAGTTGTTCTTTAAATTGGCGGAAGATAAGTCTATCCCGTGGCTTACTATTGCCAGTAAAACTATGGACTACGTTCCTAAAATCTGTACTATCCCTGTTCGCGTTTTTAAAGACGACCCTTCTAATCCCAAAAAAGGAAAAGTTTTCTTTAAAAATGATTGTGAGCAATCTCAACTAACTCTTTTTGATGACCTTGAGGGGAATTCGATTGATTTAACTTGGCGTCTCTTTATTCAAGCTCCTGCTACTGTTGAAGATACAGGAAATGAGCTAGAAGATTTAGAGGATGACTATCGAGTCGTTCTAGTTGGATATGACTCAATTACAAAACAAATGAAATCTGTCTGGCAATCCAATTCAACGGCAAGGCATGTACCATATCCTGTCGAAGATGCACTTCCTGCTCCTGCTGAAGTGAAGAAAGTTGAAATTGAGCCATTGAGAGATAAAGAAGAAGTACCAAATGTGGCTGAGGACGATGTTTAGTAATCGCGAAGCATTAAGATCATATCGTGGTGATAAGTTACGACTTGCACGATTAGCTCAGGGGTTCTCATTGGAAGAGCTAGGCGAGTTATTAGCAGTAACTCGTCAAAATGTTCATAAAATGGAAGCTGGTCAAGAACCAACCGAAGAGCAACTCCCAATATTATGTAAACACTTAGACGTTAAAAAAGAATATTTTTATAGCGATAGAATAGCACCAGTTGTAGAAGAAGATTGTCACTTTAGAAGTTTACGTTCAAGAACTAAAACATTAACTAATATGGTAATGGCTAGAGCTGAGGTTTTGGATGAATTACTTCAAGGGGTCAGTAAATATTATCCAGCTAGAGAGGTTCTTCTTCCTGAAGTTTCAGATCTATCCTTTGAAAATATAAACGATATCGAAATAGCATCTGAGCGTCTAAGAAAAGAATGGAATATTGGTGATGCTCCCATCGGGAATTTAACGCTCTTAGCTGAAAATGCTGGTATTGTTATAGCTATTATCGAAGGTGTTGATGAAAAAGTCGATGCATTTTCTATATCAAGAAAGTGGCCATTAATAATCCGGAATAACGCTAAAGGTAGTCCTTGTCGGTATCGTTTTGACCTTGCTCATGAAATTGGTCACCTTGTTATGCATAGCGGAATTCAAACTGGTGATAAAGAAACTGAAAAGCAAGCAAACTATTTTGCAAGCTCTCTCTTGATGCCAAGAAGTCTATTTTTAAGTGCGACTAATAAATATCCATTGTTAAAAGGAACTAGAAGTTTAAACTGGAATAGCTTGAAGGTTCTAAAAACTTACTTTGGTGTAAGCTTAAAAGCATTGTTATATAGAGCAAAAAGTTTAGGTTTGATCTCTGAAGATAGAATGCGTTCTGGATATATATACCTTAATAAAAATGGGTACTCAAAGAATGAGCCTCTTGACGACAAAATTCCAGTTGAAGAACCTAGCTTAATTTCAGATCTATTCACTAAAATAGGTCCTGTAAATTGGCATAATTTATTGAAAGAAATAGGTTTGTCTAGACAGTTAGTTTCAAAACTATTTCCAAGTATAAAAATGCCTTCACCATTCATGGAGCTAGTTTAAAGAGCGGCGGCGTCGTAAT
>NZ_JAMZAL010000026.1:0-6586 GCF_024181925.1 Vibrio sp. Y20_XG_PY13
GATACCGACGGTGATGGCACGAGTGACAGTGCGCCAACGTTAACCATTGCCGATGCAGCTGATGGCAGCGTCAGCGTGGCTGAAAACAGTGATGGCATTGAAACCAATGTCACGCTACCAACGGGCGTGGAAGAAGGCGATACCATCACCTTAACCATCACTAACCCAGATGGCAGCACCACTGAGCAGGCGTACACGGTGACGGCGGCTGACATTACCAATGGCAGCGCGGACATCACCATTCCAAGCTTGACGGACGAAGGGGCTTACAGCGTCACCAGCAGCATCAGTGATACGGCGGGTAACACTACCGCAGAAAGTACGCCGGTAAATTTCACGCTTGATACGACACCTCCTACAACAACGGTTAGCATTGATGGAGCAACCGATGATGTTGGTCCGTATACTGGCATTTTATCTGATGGCGATGTAACGGATGACACAATCCTTACGTTAAACGGTACTCTAAGTGCCGATTTGGTGGCCGGTGAGACGATAAATATTTACGATGGTGGTATTTTGCTTGGCACTGCTACTACCGTGAGTGGTACAAGTTGGACTTATGATGACTCGCGTGTACTGCCTCATGGAGCTACGCCTGCCTACACTGCGGTCGTGATAGACGGAGTAGGTAATACAGGGGCAATAAGTGATGAGTTCAATTTAACCGTCAATACATCAACACCGTTGATTGATCTCGTTCAGGTCGGTGATTTTGATATTGCTTACAACGAGTCTAATAATGTCACGTTGTCAGGAACGACCACTAATGTGGAAGATGGGCAGATTGTAACGCTGACTGTGACAGATAGCGTCGGAACTTCTGCTACATTTACAGCTGTTGTGAGCGGCAACACTTGGTCGGTTAATGCAGACCTAACTGATAAAGGGTTTGTTGATGGTTCGATAACAGTACAAGCAGAAGTAAGCAATGCAGCAGGAGTACCTGCTACAGTTGATACTGAAACTGCGACGCTAGAATTACCTGATGCACCAATTGATTTGGAATTCTCTATTGCAGGTCCGTCTCCAACAGTGGTTAACGAGTTGACTGATGGTGACCAAAGTCAAGCAACAACGACAAGCTTGGTCGGCGGTGGGTATGTCAGTATCTGGAGGGATTCTGACAATAATCCTGATAATGGTGGGTTATACGGACAAATATTCAATGATGATGGCACTCGGGTTGGCGGTACATTTGAAGTTACTATTTCGGATTGGAGCCACTTACCGTTATTGAGAAACTATGAAGTCATCTCGCTTTCCTCTGGTGGATTTGCCCTTGCAGTAAGTGGATTAAATGAGACTGCTGGCGCTTATGATTCAGCTGTCGCTGTATTTGACGCCTCAGGAAATCAAGTAGACTCTTTTGTGATCGCTGACCCTGGTTTTTATCCTAAAATTGTCGAAACGGTGGATGGGAATATAGCAACGGTTTATCAACAGGCGAATAATACATCTATTTTCCTTAGAGTAGATGAACCTGACGGAACAGATGTTGTTGCTCCTGTTGTTATTTCCACCGGTACTGCCTTCAGTATAAATACACAGCTTTTAGCTTTAGATAATGGCAATTTGGTAGTGGCCTACCGAGATGGAGATACTGGGCCATTTGAAATGTATGTTTACGACTCTGCTGGCGTGTTGTTAACCACGACGACCTTTGGTGGAAATGGTAGCGCTGACTCTTCCGCAGTTTGGTTACAAGATGTTGAATTAGTTTCAAATGATGATGGTGGAATATCGGCAGTCTATGAACAAGAAGGCAACATCTATTTCCAATCGTGGGATGCGTCAGGGGGCGAGGTAATTGCTCCAATCCAGATTTCAGATGTATCGGGTCGTTATTTTGGAGACCCAGAAATAATACAATTATCGAATGGAGATTATTATGCAGTGTGGGTTGGCGTTTCAGACGCAGATTCAACAGATAGGGTTGTTTATGGACAAAGGTTGGATGAAACTGGAGCGTTAATTGGATCCGTGGATATCATTAATACCGATATGCCTTCTGATGTTCATAGCTCAAGGGATATTAATATTACAGAACTGTCTACTGGTGAAGTGACCGTCTCTTGGACAGCAACGCTAGCAGATGGTTCAGGTAGCGGTGTTTTCCAACGTACCATTGGCACAGCAGCACAAGTTATTGAAAATCCTGAAGTGGGAGACATTATTGGCGGAGTTTCGACTGTTACAGACCCTGATGTCGGTGATACGTTTACGTATTCATTGTCAGATGATGCAAATGGTGCGGTGACCATTGATCCATCAACAGGCGTGGTGACAATTGCAGATCCAAGCAAGATCGATTATGAAACATCAACCACCCTTTCATTTACAATCCGAGTTACGGATTCAATGGGTTTGACTTATGACGAGGTTGTCACGCTTGATGTGTTAGATGAAGGGCCATCAATCGAATTAGCAAATGTTAACGATATTGCTTATAACGAATCAGATAGTGTGACAATATCGGGAACTACTGCAAGAGTTGAAGATAATCAAACCGTTACGGTTACTATCACGGATAGCGCAGGAACGACTGCAACGTACACCACCACGGTTACAAATGATACTTGGACACTTGATGCTGACCTTACAGGTCAAGGATTTGTCGCAGGAAATATCACGGTGACTGCTAGTGTCATTGATGCAGTGGGAGAACCTGCATCCTCAAATGCGGAAACGGCAACGTTAGATGTGCCAGATGCGCCAACGGATCTTGTTTTTGGCGAGGCGGGTTCTGCTTCTACAAGCGCTAATTCATCAACCGCTGGTAATCAAAATGCAGCACAAACAACATCATTAAGTGATGGTAAATATGCTATTGCATGGCTTGACAGCGGTAGTGGCAGTTGGTCAACCAAAGGACGTATTTACAATGAAGATGGAACAGCTGCAACGGATGAGTTTTTAATTACCTTTGAAGGCAATAATAAGGGGGCACCTCAAGATATTATTACCCTAGCGAATGGTAGCTTTGCAGTAAGCGCACAGATTGCACACAACGGAACATATTACACAGGGATAGCCATTATTGATGAGAATGGTAATCAAACCTCTGATTTTTATACAAATAGTTTTGCATATTACGTTAATATTGATGAGACGCCAGATGGCAATATAGCTTCTGTTTACACGACAACTAGTACATCTCCAAACTCTCTAGTGCTTGAGGTGCATGATCAATCAGGTAATCAAGTTGTCAACCCTGTCACCATCGATAGCGATTTCACATGGAATCAGTATGCTCAGGTAACCGTGTTAAGTAACGGGGATATCATAGTTGGATACCGTGATGGTAATACGGCAGATCACGTCATCAAGGTTTATTCTTCAACAGGCGTTTTGACCAATACAATTGACTTTGGCGGTCCTGGGATTAATGGCAATAACTTAACCATGACAGAAAACAGCAATGGAGGCATCACCGTCACTTATGAAAATAATGGTGAGATTTATCTACAAGCTTGGGATCAAACCTATACGGAAATTATCGCGCCAGTTCAACTTTCTTCACTCGGTGAATCTTCGAACTATTATCCTGAAATAGTAGAGCTATCAAGTGGTGGTTATTACGTGGTATGGCAGCATGATAACCCAGACGGTACGAGTGACTTATGGGGACAAGCAATAAGCAGTACAGGTACTTTGATTGGTGAAAGTACTCATATTGGTTCTAATGTCATTGGTGATTCTACCATTAATAGACGTCCGTCTATTTCGGAACTCAGCAGTGGGGAAATCATTGTCAGTTGGGTAGGTGATAGCGCAGACGGTAGCGGTACGGGCATTGTTCAACAAATTGTTGGAACAGGGCTACAGATTGTAGAAAACCCAAATGCTGGTGATATTGTTGGTGGTGTTAGAAGTGTTACCGATCCTGATGTAGGAGATACCTTCACTTATTCTTTAGTGGATGATGCCAATGGCGCATTTACCATTGATTCAATAACAGGCATCGTCACCGTTGCTGACCCTAGTAAAATTGACTACGAACAGTCGGAAACGTTAGATATGACGATTCGAGTTACGGACTCGATGGGACTGACATATGACGAAGTTGTCACGATTAAGATTATTGACGGTGAAGAAACGGTACCAGATCCAACTCCAAACGACGATGTAATTAGTGCCACATCTGATGATGATATTATCGATGGTTTAGCCGGAAATGATGTCTTTTATGCGGGGGCTGGGGATGATGTCATTGTTGGTAATACTGGTGATGATACGATTTATGGTGGTTCTGGTAATGATGTTATTGATGGGGGCGGCGGCACTCCAGCGCCAACCTATTCAAAAATCACTCCAGTGACAACAGGTACAACAGGGGAAGTCACTGCAACCTCTGAGGACGGTAATTTTACCGTTACTGTTAGTGATAATGATGGCAGTGGTGTAGTGACAGCAAATAATGTTACTAAGCAGACGCATTTAACGGATTACTTCTCGGCAAACGTAGCATCAAGTAATGACAAACAAACGTTTGACTTTGGCCAGCAGGTTGCGGGGGTTAAACTCAATGTCTCTGGTATGAGTTCATATGACACCATGTGGTTTAGGGTCGACGGGGAGTACATCTCACTAGCAGATGCGATAAATACAGGACGGGCCGCTATTACAGGGGATTATGAATTCTTTAGAGCATGGGGTAGCTCAAATATCGATGCGTTAAATCCTGTACTTTGGGAACAAGAAGATAGTCAAGGGAACTCTACAGGGTTTATAGAAGTGGAACTATTTATCCCGTTAACCACGTTGGAAGTTTTGACCGGTGGTAATAGTGGCTCTTTACAGTATGAGTTGTTTGTAAATACCGATGATGTCGTTATTCCTGATGGGCAAGATACCTTGTATGGCGGTGAAGGAAATGACGTTATTCTCGGTGGAGAGGATGACGATATTCTTTATGGCGACGAAGGAAGTGATGTTCTTATCGGTGAAGCTGGCTCTGATACGTTATACGGTGGTGAAGGAGACGATGTTTTAATTGGCGGTACTGTTTCTGGGAATGTTGTAGCTTCTGATGAAACTAGCGGTACTGTGGGAGGAGTGGTTGAACCTAACTATGTTCAATTACTCCCTGTAGATGGAACATTTGATGGATCTAGAGAAAATCTTGCTTCAGCTGATGGTTCAATTAGTGGAGAGATTTATACCGTTTATGGGCTGAGAGCCGGTAGTTTAGATGATAGTTTACGGACGCGAGGTTACACTGACACTTATGAGCTTTCATTAACATCAGCGGTGGCAGGTGCGAAGATTGTTGTCGATGAAATGAATTTAAGCAGCGAATATTTGTACTTTAGAATAGATGGTGTTGATGTAAGTATACAAGATATGCTTGACCAAGGGCTTGTTACTATTACAGGGAATTATGTCCTTGAAGAGCCGGAAGGTGGAGGTGCGGGGGTTGATCGTGCAATTACTTTCGATGGAACGGGGACGATTGAAATTAATAAGTCGTTTACTGATATAGATATTGTGGCTCGATCGGGTGGTACCACACAAAAATTCAGTTATCAGATTTTTGTGGACTCAACAGATCCTGATACGATCACTTATGTTAATGATACTTACAGCGGAAGTGAATTAGGAGATATAGATATTCTGGCTGGCGGAGCTGGTAATGATATTCTCACTGGTGGTGACGGAGACGATTTGTTTGTATTTGATTCTCAGTTTAACGATGGTGATACAGATACAATCACTGACTTTACTATCGAATCGGATAAAATAGATTTAACTGATGTATTGCAAGATGATGCAGAACCATTGACGGTGGATGATTTCTTAGCGGCTTTATCAGTGGCAGAAGTTGATGGAAATATGGAGCTTCAATTTGTACAAGATGGTAAAACACAAACCATTGTACTAGAAGATTTTGCACAATCTGATTTAGGGTTAAGTGGTGCAGATAGCACGGCAATTATTACTGAGCTTTATAATAGGAATATATTTACGACCGATTAAGTCACTTATGCTGTGTATCGCCATAAAATGTGTTTACAGTGACTAATCCTGATATGGATTAACACTTTTAATAAAAACGCTCGCTGTACTTCAGCGGGTGTTTTGTATTGTGCGCCGAGCATGGCGTTGATCTAGGAGGTGAAAGTCCTCTACGGGCTCAGTCGAGCGAGAACCGTTAGCCTATGCAAGGGTGTTCGCCGTGAGGTGAAATCTGAAGGAAGCAAATGGCAAAACTTGGTTGTGACGAACAGAAATCTGATAGTAGGCCTGTACAACTTGGGTAACCTAGCAATAGATAGAATAGCCCAATGCCTCGACGGGAAGTGTGTATAGGTAAATCAGGCACGACCAAGGGAAAGAGCAACGTCTTACCTCGGGAGATCTTATGATCTGTCTCAGTCGAGACTAATACAGCAGCGATGTTGTGTGATTGATTATAAGAAGTCAGCAGAAGGCATAGTACTTTGAGGAGGCTTTGTTGCTTAATTCATAGAGAAACCATGTCTGCCCCATCGTGCTTAATTCTTAAACGATATACTGAGTTTCAGGCATACCTAGCCCTGTAAGCTTATTCAGCGCCCTGATCATAGCGTAAGTCTCACCAACT
>NZ_JAMZAL010000027.1:0-6563 GCF_024181925.1 Vibrio sp. Y20_XG_PY13
CCAGTGCGGAGCGGTAGTTCAGTTGGTTAGAATACCGGCCTGTCACGCCGGGGGTCGCGGGTTCGAGTCCCGTCCGCTCCGCCACTTATTTGAAAGCCCTGCTAGAAATAGCAGGGCTTTTTTCGTTTTAGGGGCTGTCATTTTCCCTTCCAAGAAAGACCATTCTCAGTTGAGTACCATCTTACTAGCTTCCCCATGAAAGATTAGCTGGTCATTTTAAAGCGCCGTATTAATCTCCTATACCCTCTTCCTAATTATAATTTTCATAACGTCGAGACAGGACACGTTTTTCTCAATTTCCATTTTGTCGACATTGCCTACTTAATCATGTGGAGTGGAAACATGCGTTTGTCGATTTGATTCAACTTAGAAGGTTGAGCATGCGAATTCGACAGGAGGTTAACTACCTTTGTCTGATTTTTTGAGAGTGAGTCCAGTTTCAATCCTTTAATAAGTATTTATGTTTAAAAGGTGTGTGTAGGGCCCTTTAGGGTGAGATATGTCTTTTGAAAAATGTAAATCACTTGATCTGCCGTGTACAAAAAAAACCCAACATAAGTTGGGCTTTCGAAAGACAAATAAACGGAAGATATTTAAAGGATACGCTTTAAAACACCGTCAGCTTTTAAGCGAGTGATTTTTCTCACTAGTTTTTGTACAGCAAGCGGGTAATCTTCGACTTTTTCCAACTGTTTGTAAGTGCAGATTAGCTGCGTATGTTCAAGGATTCGGGCTACTTCATCTTCAAACTTATGAGTAAGGTTTGCGTAGTCATCTTGAATCAATAAACCATTTTCAAGATCGAGAGACCAAGCACGCGGATTTAAGTTGTTACCTGTAAGCAGCATGTATCGTTTATCAACCCAGATACCTTTTAGGTGGAAGCTGTTGTTTTCATGCTTCCATAAGTGCACTGAAAGCTTACGAGCTGCAATGTTCGCCTCATTTGCTTTGGCAAAGCGGCGCAGATTTACCTCGTAAAGGTAAGGAAGACCACCAATGGTTTTGAAATCTTCTTCTGGAGAGATATAGAAATCGTTCGCGGTTTTATCTCCTACCACGATCGTTACTTTTACTCCACGTTTCATTGCACGTTTTACTTCCCGGTGAATTGATTTAGGGAAGTTAAAATATGGCGTACAGATGAAAATTTCGTTTTTTGCTGCTGCTAGTAGCTTGACGATTTGTTGGTTTAGTAAGTTTCGACGCTTACCAAGACCAACAAGTGGTGTGATCTTTACTTTATCTTCCGCCGCTGACTCATGGGCAAATTGATAGTTGGCTTGAGCAAGAGAAGAGCGAAGTTGGCGAATTGCCGATTTAATTTCTTTGGTTTCTGGCTTATCTCGATCGGCCAAGTCGTTTACTGCAGGGTGAGCAATCATTTCATTTTGAACGAAGTTCACCATCGTATCTGCAAGGGACTTGTGCTTAATAACATGGTAGCGATCAAATCGATAGCGACCATGGTACTGCAAATAAACGTTATTAAGGCTAGCGCCACTGTAAATCACGGTATCGTCGACGACGAAGCCTTTTAAATGAAGCACACCAAATACTTCTCGGCCGCGAACGGGGATACCATAAACAGGGATGGCATGTTGGTATTGGTCAGCAAACGCTTTATAAAGCGCTGAGTTGCCTTCTGATGTTTCTGCACCAATAAGGCCGCGTTGTGCTCGGTGCCAGTCAACACAGATATTAATGTCTAATCCTGGATTACGCTGCTTTGCTTCGTAAAGTGCAGTGAGTATTTCACGCCCAGCTTCATCATCTTCCAGATATAGAGCGACTAGGTAGATTCGTGACGTTGCTTTGCTGATCGCATCTAAAAGACGAGTTCGAAATGTTTCTGCAGAGTACAGAACATCAAAGTCTTCAGGATTGATTGCGAGACTAGGCAACTGCTCGAATGGATTCCTATTTACTATCATATCGGTGTGAGTACCTTATTTTAGTGCAATATTGCGAACCTGATATTTTACCAAAGATATGATTTCCCTGGCTACTAAAGCGCACGCTTTGAAACCTTTGAAGGGATAAATTGCATTGGAATGAGATCTTTGCCGCTATCAACATAACGTTGAAAGGCCATCTTTAAGGAGTTCGGCAGCTCATGACTGTCAATGGTTTCGAAACCATGTTGAGCATAATATTTTTCTAAGTAGCTAAAAGCGAAGCAATAATCACCATCTTCGAAAACTTTGTTCTCGCAATGCTCTAGCAGAGTGCGGCCAACGTTCGTGCCTCTAACTTCTGGGATGACGAGCATGCCTGTTAATAAGCGATATTGCTCTACGGTTTTTAATCTTAGTAGTGCGACGATCACACCCCCACGACTGGCTGTGATGATGAGTTCATCTTTTTTGGCTCGCCCGGAGGGGTAATGGGCTTTATAGAGCTTTTTAATCAAAGGGAGTTTGATCGGATTTAACACTTCTATGATTAATGAGTTAGGTATTGTCACTGCGGTTAAAAGTTAACTGGGGTAGAATGTGCCCAGTTTAAGAGAATCTTATCTGGCGTTGCAAATCACTATGCAAATTAAAGAACACGCAAGCCTCAAGGCTTTTCACACTTTTGGTATCGAGCAGACTTGCTCCTACTTAGCCATTGTTGACTCGATAGATGATGTAATCAGCCTCTATCAAGATCCTGCTTTTCAAGGTCTGCCGAAGTTGTTTTTGGGTAAAGGCAGCAATGTTCTATTTACTGAACATTTTGATGGTCTCGTCATCGTTAACCGCCTTCTGGGGAAATCGGTTTCAGAAACCCATGAAGATTATCTTCTGCATGTTCAAGGTGGGGAGGATTGGCCGAGTTTAGTGGCTTGGTGTATTGCCCAAGGTATGGGCGGGATCGAAAACTTAGCTTTGATTCCCGGTTGTGCTGGGTCAGCTCCGATCCAAAACATCGGCGCATACGGGGTTGAACTAAAAGATCTTTGTAGCTACGTCGATGTATTGGATTTGACGACTTTAAAAACGAGGCGGATGAGTGCGGAAGACTGCGAATTTGGGTATCGAGATTCAGTTTTCAAACATGATCTATATGAAAAATGCTTTGTCACAGCCATTGGCTTGAAGCTGCCGAAGCGATGGACGCCGAAGAATCAATATGGGCCGTTACAAAATATCCCTAAAAACGAATTAAGTCCAAATGCAATCTTTGAACGTGTGTGCCAAGTTCGTATGGAGAAACTGCCAGACCCAGCTAAAGTCGGTAACGCAGGGAGTTTCTTTAAAAACCCTGTGATCAGCCAAGATCATTATGATCAACTCATTCGAAAGCATAGCAACATGGTGGCTTACCCTGCAAACGAGGGAATGAAAGTGGCAGCCGGTTGGCTGATTGACCAGTGTGGTTTGAAAGGTATTTCAGTCAACGGTGCTCAGGTGAACCCTTTACAAGCGTTGGTATTAACAAATGTCGACAACTGCAGTGCTGATGACGTGGTTGAACTTGCTTCTCTGGTGAAAAAGGCGGTGTGGGATAAGTACCAGATTGAACTCGAACACGAAGTGCGCTTTATGAATCGTCAAGGTGAAACTAATCTCGCTAAGATTGAGGCGGCGCAATGAGAAAAGAACACTCAGTGAAGCTACATATCCTTAAAACACTCAGCGATGGCGGTTTCCATTCAGGTGAAATGCTTGGACAACAACTGGGCATTTCTAGAGCGGCAATTGCAAAGCATATTAAAGGGTTGAATGATTGGGGAGTGGATATTTATCGTATCCAAGGACGAGGCTATCAACTGGCTCATCCTATTCAATTACTCGATGAAACTCGTCTGAAAAATGCCATTAGCACTCCGGTTGAACTGATTTCCGTGATTGATTCAACGAATCAATATTTGTTAGAGAAAGTCAGCGAATCCGATAAAGGGCGAGTTTGTATCGCTGAATATCAGGCGCAGGGGCGCGGTCGTCGCGGACGTCAATGGATATCGCCATTTGGCACCAATCTGTATTTGTCTATGTACTGGCGTTTAGATGCGGGTATGGCGGCAGCGATGGGACTGAGTTTGGTCGTGGGTATTGCTGCAGTCGAAGCACTGGAAAGTATCGGTATCCAAGGTGTTAAGCTTAAGTGGCCAAACGACATCTACTATCAAGATAAAAAACTAGCCGGTATTTTAGTGGAGATGTCTGGTCAAGCAGGAGGCGCAGCTCACTTAGTGATTGGAATGGGATTAAATATTGGCATGCCTGATGTGCAGCCCGGTATTGATCAACCTTGGACAACACTCAACCAAATTTCCAATGAAGTGAGTATCGACAGAACTCAATTGGCGATACGTCTTATCGATCATTGGAAAGCCGCGTTAGAAGAATATGAACTGACTGGACTGGGTGGTTTTGTTGAACGTTGGAATCGTTTGGACAACTTTATCGGCCGACCGGTTAAGCTTCTTATGGGACCGAGAGAAATACACGGAGTGGTACAAGGTATCGACCAACAGGGTGGGGTGGTGCTCAAAACTGAAAATGGTTTGGAAACCTACATTGGCGGAGAAATTTCGTTGAGAAAAGGGGACTGAGCCCCTTTACTTTCTTAGCGATACTTTGTCGACAAGGTGGTTAGCACCTTTGTGGAGGATCAAATGGGCTCTTTCTCTGGTTGGAAGAATGTTCAATTCCAGATTGAGTCCATTAATATTGCGCCAAATTTCTTTCGCTTTACTTTTCGCTTCATCGACCGACAGCTGCGTATAGTGGCTGAAGTAGGAGCCTGGTTTAGTAAAAGCTCCGCGGCGAAACTTCAAAAATCTCTCGACATACCACTGCTCTATCGTTTCACTTTCCGCATCAACATAAATTGAGAAATCAAGAAAATCAGATACAAATACTCGATGTGGATCATGTGGGTAGTCCATACCGCTTTGTAATACGTTTAAGCCTTCAATAATCAGCACGTCAGGTCGGTCGACTTTTTTTAGCTCATCAGTAATGTCGTACGTGATGTGTGAGTAAACAGGTACTTCAAGATTTGGTTTACCCGCCTTTACATCAGAAACAAATTCTACCAAGCGTTTGATGTCGTAAGATTCGGGAAAACCCTTGCGATGCATGATACCGCGCTCTTCCAAAACCTTTTTGGGATACAGAAAGCCATCCGTTGTAACTAAGGCGACTTTGGGATGATTTTCCCAACGAGAAAGCAGTGCTTTAAGAATACGAGCTGTTGTACTTTTTCCAACAGCCACACTACCTGCAATGCCAATAACAAATGGCGGAGCGTGTTCCTCGGTATTTAGAAACTGCTGAAGAACAGAGTTGCGACTTTGGCGAGCCTGTACATATAAATTGAGTAGACGAGACAAAGGAAGGTAGATCTCTACCGCTTCCTCCATAGTGAGGTTTTCATTTATGCCTTGAAGCGCCTTTAGATCGTCTTCAGAGAGTGTCATCGGAACAGAATTACGAAGTTCTGCCCACTCGGCACGGTCAAATGACAAAAATGGACTCATGGGTCTCTTTTATCCTTGGTTTAGTAGAGAGCAAGAACATACAACAAGCACCGTGCAAAGCAAACGACAAAGCACGAAAGTTTGCTTTAAAAAGCGAGGTTTGTATGATTTTTCATCAATTGAAGCTAAAAAACCGAATTTTACGACTTTTTTTTAAATAGCTATTGCAACCTAGAAAATCATTCAATAGAATGCGCACCACTTATGCCGACTTAGCTCAGTAGGTAGAGCAACTGACTTGTAATCAGTAGGTCACCAGTTCGATTCCGGTAGTCGGCACCATTCTTTCCTTTAGTAGTTAGAATGGCTTGAAAATTTGGAGGGGTTCCCGAGTGGCCAAAGGGAGCAGACTGTAAATCTGCCGGCACTGCCTTCGATGGTTCGAATCCGTCCCCCTCCACCATATTCTTTAGGAAATAGCTCTCAGAGTTACGTGTTGCGGGCATCGTATAATGGCTATTACCTCAGCCTTCCAAGCTGATGATGCGGGTTCGATTCCCGCTGCCCGCTCCACTCTAATTTGAGTGCTGATATAGCTCAGGTGGTAGAGCGCATCCTTGGTAAGGATGAGGTCGGCAGTTCGAGTCTGCCTATCAGCACCAGCTCTCAAAGTTATCTCCTTTTGATATTAGATTTACCAATAATCTTTATTTGGTTGCGTGGTCAATTTGGGCCACCAAAAATCCGTACCTAGAGGGACCACTCATGTCTAAAGAAAAATTTGAACGTACGAAACCGCACGTTAACGTTGGTACTATCGGCCACGTTGACCACGGTAAAACAACTCTAACTGCAGCTATCTGTACTACTCTAGCTAAAGTTTACGGCGGTGAAGCGAAAGACTTCGCATCTATCGATAACGCTCCAGAAGAGCGTGAGCGCGGTATCACAATCGCTACTTCACACGTTGAGTACGACACTCCATCACGTCACTACGCACACGTTGACTGTCCAGGACACGCTGACTATGTTAAAAACATGATCACTGGTGCTGCACAGATGGACGGTGGTATCCTAGTTGTTGCTGCGACAGATGGCCCAATGCCACAAACTCGTGAGCACATCCTACTAGGCCGTCAGGTTGGTATCC
>NZ_JAMZAL010000028.1:0-5096 GCF_024181925.1 Vibrio sp. Y20_XG_PY13
TTGAAAACGGTCGCTGAGTACGTAGAGAGCCACGAGATTTATCAGTGCCTATCTGACATAGGCGTTCATTTCGCTCAAGGGTACTATATTCACAAACCTGAGCCTCTTACTCAGATTTTGAAAGAGTCGCTAGTAGACAGTGAGTCACACCATTCATGTTAAAACACGATACATTGGATTGTAGCAAATCAAATGTTGGATTGAGTAAGTTAGTGAATAACTAGGCACTCATACAAGATGAGCTGCGTATTTCGGTGATTGCGATCGCTCGTTTCCCCCCTGGACAACGCACTAAGCGATTTTTCAATACGAAAAGTTATCCGTGTGAAGCTAAATTAGTACATGACCAAACACGGAATTGTCCAGAGAGATGTGTTGGTAGCTAGTGCTAACACGCCTTTGCCCCATTATTTGCTAGACCTTTTACTCGTTCACATCCTTTTCATGGGCTTTTCCCCTACAAAAACTTACCCATTCTTCTAGTGGTGTTCGTTTGTAAACCCCAGTGTTGTATTACGGGGGTAAATTCCAAGAATAGGTGAAATTTGTCTAGGAGAACGGTGGCGGTCCAACTCACTTAACTCGGTGTCCAAAACTGACGGTGCGAATCACTTTTCCTACCCCCTCTCTCAAAACTTTGAGTAAATACCTCTTTTCAAAGCTCTCTACGGTAAGTGGTTTGGAGTATTTAAATCCTTGAACTCTTGACACATTCATAGAGTTGCAAGCTCTGTGTTGCTCAGGAGTTTCTATTCCCTCAGCAATAATCTCATAGTTAAGTGAGCGTGCAAATGCACAGATGGCTTCAAACAACTGCCGAGAAGTGTGAACTTCGATATCCTTTAAAAAGCTGCGATCAATTTTGATAATATCGATTGGAAAATATTTGAGATGAGATAAGGATGAATAGCCAGTACCAAAATCATCAATGGCGATTTGAATACCTAACCGGCTGAGCTCGTTTAACGTTTTCGAAGCGTTGCCTTTCGGGAGTAAACAGTTTTCAGTAATTTCAAACTCAATGTGAGAAGCACAGACTCCATACAAATGCAAAAATGCAGCAACCCTTTCGACCAGTTGAGGAGCGGATAGTTGTTTCGGAGAAAGATTCACTGCTAACGTAAAAGACTCAGGAAAGAAGCATGCTGTTCGCCATATCGACATTTGCCTAATCGCCGTTTCAATCACCCATTCACCAATATTCTCAATGAGCCCAGACTCTTCTGCAATTGGAATAAATACGTCTGGTGGGACGAAGCCTAGATCTGGATGATACCAACGAATCAACGCTTCGGCGCCAACAAGTCGCATTGATTTGTCAAATTGAGGTTGATAATGTAATTCGAATTCCTCTTTTTGTATGGCTTGCTTAAGGTTACTTTCAATGCGTAAACGTTGATCAACCGTATCATGAAAGGCTTTAGAATAGTACTGTGCCTGTTTTCGACCTTTCTCTTTTGCCCTGTATAGCGCGATATCTGAACACTTTCTCAACTCTAATGAGTTTGATGCACACTCAGGATAACTGGCTACCCCGATGCTAATTGAAACCTCAATACATTGCTGGTCAATGTTGAAATTACTTTCAAACGCAGAGAGTATACGTCGTACAATTAAGTCAACCTGCTCTTCAGACGCTAAGTTAGTTGCAATCACTGCAAACTCGTCACCTCCTATACGAAATAGAGAATCACTATCTCGAGTGTTGCATTGAAGTCTTTGTGCTACTTCCTGTAAAACATGATCTCCCGTGACATGTCCATATTGGTCATTGATGTCTTTAAAACGATCCACATCGATGAGCAAGAGCGCTAAAGGTGTTTGACTGCGTGAAGCCATGAGTAAAAATTTCTTTAAGCGTTCGTCAAAAAAGTGTCGATTAAATACCCCTGTTAACGTATCAGTCTCAGCCAGTTGTTTTAGCTGAGTGTGAGTCTCGAGTACCTTTTGCTCTAAAAAGTAGCGCTCTGTTGCGATGATAATCGCTCTTCTCAAGCGGATCGAAGAAATTTCATTTTTCATCACGAAGTCTTGAGCACCCATCTCAATACATTTCAAAGCCAACTCTTCGTCATTACTATGGCTGAGCATGACAATAGACGTGGAAAAATCCGAATTTGATTTGAGTGCAATGAGCACTTCCATCCCCGTTGATGGTGGCAGTTGATAGTCCAGTAAAATCACATCAAAAGATTGTTTAAGGGCTTTGTCTAACCCTTCATGAGCAGTTTGCGCTTCTTCTATTATCGAGATAGGCAAATCTGTACTACGCAATGTTTTCTTAATTGCAAGTCTATCGATGGTATCGTCATCAATAATTAATACTTTCATATGCTGCCGCCATGAGTCATTGAACTGGTAATTCTACGATGCGCCAGTAGTTATCTAAAAAAGCAAGAACTTCATTAAAGTCCTGGCTCACCGAAGATTTGACCATGTAACCTGCGATATTTTTTTCATACGCTGCCGTAATTTCTTCATCTCTTCTCGAGGTAGTTAGCACAAAAATCACTAGAGAGCAGAGCTCATCATCTCTTCTCACTTCACCAAGAAATTCAAGTCCATTCATTCGAGGCATGTTTAAATCGAGAAGCACAATACAAGGGGGAGGTATTTCCCCATTTCGCAAGCATTCTAAGGCTTCTATTCCATCTCTAGCTCGGTAAATAGGGTTAAGTAACTTCAAAGTGTTGAGTGCTCGCTCGATGCCCATTGCATCAATATCATCGTCTTCCACTAAGAGAATATTAACAGGTTTACATTCAGGGGATGTCATGAGGCTTCCTTAACGAGTACGGGGCTATTTTTTTTGGGCCATGAAAAATGAAAAGCACATCCTCCGAGTGAGCTAGAGCCGATAGAATAGTGGCATGAGTATAAATCCAGAACTTTCTTGATAATAGAAAGACCTAAACCACTTCCTTCAACAGTGTCTCTCGGTTGTAAGGTATGAAACAATTCAAACACTCTCTCCCTGAATTGTTCTGGGATCCCTGGTCCATCATCTTCAACCACAAACTGATACATGTCTCCGATATCCTCTCCTGAGACATAAATGGTTCCTATTTCCTTGTGGTGATGTTTGACGGCGTTGCTGATTAAATTACGAAGTATTAATTCAAGAGGTGTAGTTAATGTCTCAAACTCTCCAATATGGTTGTGGCAAACCAAAGAGACCTTACGTTGAGGAGAAATCAGTTCTAATGTCTCTTCACAGTATTGCTCGAGATTAAATGTCGTTAGCTGACCAGGCTTACGCCCCACACGAGAGTAGGCGAGCAAATCATCCAACAGTCTTTCCAACCTCTGCACGCGGTTGCTCAGCAAAGATGCATATTGTTCTGTTTGAGGGGTTAAAAACTCCGATAACTCCTCGATTAACCAAGTCACTAGCTGGGAAATGCCGCGTAAAGGGGCTTTCAGATCATGAGAGGCCACGTAGGCGAACTGATCAAGTTCTCTATTTGCCTCTTGCAATGCTTGATTCCTGGCTTGAAGGTCTTTTGTGGCCGTTTCTAACTTGTCAGTGCGCAATTGCAAGTCTTTCGTTAAATGCTTTGCATACTCATCGACTCGCTCTTTTTCACGAACCAACATGAGAAATAGCATAAATAACAAGCCATCCACGATAATACCGAAGATAAGAATAAGCAGAGGTTGAGTGGTATTTTGCTGCGCTTCAAACAATGGCGAACTTTGAATAACGAAGGTCCAAACTCTACCGTATATATTCAACTCTAGAGTTTGTGTAAAGTGCGGATCTGAATGATGGCTCACGTTTGACACATTAAGATCACTGTACAGCAATTCTTGATTGTCATAGAGACTGAAGTTCACGAGTCGTTTCTCTCCAGAGAGAGTCCCGTTCATCAATTTATTTACAATAAATGGGGCGTAAACTAAACCTAAGAAACCATCTTTTGTATCTCCGTAGTACTCAGGAACTTCATCAGAAAACCAGGGGGCATAAAACAGAAACCCCGGCGCCTTTTCCGAGTCTTGAACTAAGGTAATTGGAGCAGTGATGGTGGCTGTATTTGTTAATCTGGCGTTTTTGGCTGCGGTGTATCGGTTGTTTTCATGTGCCATGTCTAGTCCCACGGCCTTTAGGTTATTTTGCATTGGTTCAATGTAGGTAATAGGCCAATATTCGGAAGCAGTTCGAGCAGGATGCGGCACATATTCAGACAGTTGCTTTCTTTGCCATTCTAAATACCGCTTTATTTTGTTATCAGGAACGTAGTGAATAACACCAATACCGTTGATGCCTGGAAAGTGTCGAGGGACATCAAACTGGTCAGCAAAAATTTTCCAGTCTGCTCTTGAGGCAGGCGCTTGATACATATGTAAGGCTGACACTCCTGCGAGCAGTGCCTCCTCATATTTCGACATCCGCTCTTGTACGAGTTCGACCAACTGATGGGCTTGAAACTCAAATTGAGTTTTTGCTTTTTGTTCCACCTGACTCGAGGTTACCGCCCAAGCGGTAAGAGTGAGCACGGCTGACAAAAAAAGTACAAACCAATGA
Source organism: Vibrio sp. Y20_XG_PY13 (assembly GCF_024181925.1). Classification (NCBI taxonomy): domain Bacteria; kingdom Pseudomonadati; phylum Pseudomonadota; class Gammaproteobacteria; order Vibrionales; family Vibrionaceae; genus Vibrio; species Vibrio sp. Y20_XG_PY13. The sequence continues at coordinate 4,529 of NZ_JAMZAL010000028.1, forward strand.
TACCAATGGAGTGTACTTGCCCGTTGAGTCAATAAAGTTATCGTCAAAATTTAACTGACCTTTGTAATTATTATATGTAAATCAACATAATTGATTATTAAATTATATGCAAATATGTTCTTTTTTATGTTTTCTTGTTTGATTTTATGGCGGGTGGGGTTCAACATACGGTAAATCCACTCGTTACTGAGATTGGTCAGGTCATAACGGGAAATGCTCAAGGGAGAAAAATGGATAAAGAAATCACCGTTTTTGATAGCTCTGGCATTGCCATTCAGGATCTATTTGTCGCAGCAAAACTATTAGATTTGGTCGATAGAAAGGCTGCTGAATAATTTAGTCTGTCCAGTTGTGTTCACATACTAAAAGTGACTTTGCCATACCTAAAGTAATTCATGAAAAACTACATTAGCAAAGTCACTAGCAAACTTTTGTCCAGAGGTGTGCCAGCGCCGATTACGGCAAACACACCTTTGCCCCAAAGTGTGCTAGTTCCATTTTAGCATTCTAGTTAATGTGTAGTGTTTTCTAATGCATTAAGTCCAATAGTGCTATGTCGGGTTGATTA
>NZ_JAMZAL010000029.1:0-4285 GCF_024181925.1 Vibrio sp. Y20_XG_PY13
CCAGGTATTTCATCATCAAAATCCATTGGTGGCTCATTATATTGTTGAATACAAGGCCTTTTGAGCGACAGAGACTCTAAAATAGTAAAATTGGGCTGAAAAGAGAAATGCTCCTTCTCGGTAACTGTAACTATGTCCTTGTCAAAATCCATTGAATAACCTAGCCCCAAAGTACCCAATAATCTAGTCGTCAACTTATCAAACTGTTTAAACAAGTCATATGCGTTTTGTGCGTCTTGAGCTGAGCATGAATTTGCCTTGTGTATTACTTCATTTCTAATTTTTTGAAGTTCACTTCTAGTTTGCCAAATTGTTTTTCGGCCAGAAATAAACTTGAGATTCGAAGCATCACTGTCTTCTAAATGTTCATCAATAATCCAATAAAGAAGATTATTAAAACGATCTAATCCATTCTGACTAAGAACTTGCTTTGTTATTAGTTCCGCTAGAGAACCATTATGGAGCATCCCGGTCATGAATGGCCGTAAAATGACATTTTTTGTTAAAACTTCAAGAGAAGTCATAGCCATAATCAAAGAAGATAGCGGTTCAACTTCTTTAACTTGCACCATAGCTCTAACTGTATTTCTAACGTTGTTAGCTAGATTAGGATTATCTAGGTAATATTCCTTAACTAGATCAGTACTGTACTGTTTTGAAAACTCGTCACGTTTATCCAAGTACAGCCACAATGACTCCATCTGCCAGACTTCATCATCTAACTCTTCTAAATATTTATCATTTAATATTTTTTCTGCTTCATACTGTTCATCATACATAAAGTTAACCAGACTTTTTTGTGTCGATTAGGATGAATTTCACACATCCTTTCCGAATCATTTATGAAATCAAAAACATATTAACACTATGATACTGATAATCATGGAGTTCAATATGATTAAGCTAACTAATCTTGAACAAATCACAACCCTACCAATCACCACCACCTTACAAGACCAAGTCAAAGCTATACTCACCGAGCCATTTCACGATGAAACAGAAACCCAACAGACATGGGATGAACTGCAATGTGAACTCTGGTTCCTCACCTCAATTTCGGACCTAACTGCCGTCGTCGTCGACGATATCGAAATGCTAAAACGAGCACTGACCTATACCGAATTCGAAGATGAACTAGATTACGGAGCAACACTGACACTAAGCATTGTCGAGGACAGTGGCAAGGGTATCTACATGCTGATGCCTAAGACACTACTCACCGAATTACGCCAATATTTCTCCATCGAGAATGACTAAGGGGGCAATGATGCAATCCCGAAAATTCAAATTCAATAAGCGCCAACTCGACTCACTACCACCGACGCCGTCGACGAGCAAAAGTAAGGAAACGGAATATACCGACGAGTTGTGTAGCGGACTCAAGCTGATAATTAACCGTCAAGGCAGGAAGCGTTTCTTGTTCAGATATACCCTCCACGGAACCAAGAAATCCATCCAGTTAGGTGAATATCCTGGACTAGACATAAACACTGCTCGTCAGATTGCCAATGACCATAAACGGGAAATTGCTCTAGGTAATGACCCCAAGGCTATTCGAGACGAAAAGCGCAACGTACTATCGTTTCAAGACTTCGCGGAGCTGCACTACTTACCGTATGCAATGATGAATAAACTCACGGCTAAAAGTGATGCGGGTAGTCTTAAGCTCCATTTCTATCCAAAGTGGGGCAAGAAACCTCTCACTGATATCGGTCAGCAGGATATTCAGAAATTGTTGGACGGGTTACTAGAAGGTAGGAAGCCTGCAACGGTGAACCGTCTACGTTCCTTAGTCCTTCGCATGTTCAGACTGGCAATGGAATGGGGCTATGTTGATTCTAATCCCGGTCAGTACATCAGGAAATTGAAGGAAAATAACGTTCGTCAACGTTTCCTGTCACGGGCAGAGGTTTCTGCCTTCATCAAAGCATGTAACGAAGAACCGAATTGCACCCAAGCTAATGCATTGAAATTCGCCCTGCTTACTGGGATGCGTATAGGTGAGATAACCAGCTCAAAATGGGAGTGTCTTACTGTCGACGACGACGGCAATTGGAGCCTATTTCTACCACACACTAAGTCGGGATTGTCGAGAACGGTCCTGCTCAACCACCTAGCTAAGGAGGTCATCCATGATCAACGACGATTTCAACAACCGAAGAACCCCTATATCTTTGCCGGAGATGCACCCGGTAGACCTATCGCCCATCCGAAGAAGGCATTTGCTCGGATTAAAGCCGCCGCTGGTATAACCGATAACTTTCGTATTCATGACCTTAGGCATAGCTTTGCTTCAATTTTGATCAATAGTGGCAATGCAACGCTCTATGATGTTCAGCATTTGTTGGGGCATCAGTCGCCACAGACCAGTACAAGATATGCTCATTTAGCTAGTTCAAGGCTGAGAGAGGTAAGTGCGAATGTTGCTGAGTTGGTTGAGAGGTGTGAATGAGTAATTACCTTAAGTAGCCTAATAGGGGCTACTTAAGTTCACACTTCAAGCTAAATAAGATATACATAACATTTTAAAGGTTAATATTTGCACTGCTTGTATTTTTTATCATTATGTATATTGATGCATTTGCTTATTTGATTGAATATCGTTTATGAGTGATAAAAACAAAATACATGCTAATGATGGATTAGAGGCAGAGGAAGAGAGCTTTTCAGAAATAGTTATAGCTTTAGTTTCAGCCGTTGGAACAGACCTGAGTCGATTCATTAACTTAATGTCAGATGAACTAGAGTTGTACGACTTTAAACCTGAAGTAATTCGAGTTTCATCTGGTTTTTTGCACGCACTTCAACCTGTGCCTGAAGGTTTATCAAAACTTGAAACTATCAATTACTTCATGAATCTTGGCAATGAATATCGCAATTTGACTGAAGATAATGCAGCTTTAGCATACGCTGCTATTACCGAAGTATCTCAACGACGAGCTGAAATTTTAGGTGATCGTGAGCCTCAGCCATTAAGTAAGAAAGCATGGATAATTCGATCACTGAAACACCCTGATGAGGTTGCTGCTTTAAGAGAAACTTATGGCAACAGTTTATTTGTCATAGGGATACATGCTAGCTACGAAAGTCGATTTCAATCACTTGATAATAAACGTAGAAGTACTGAAGATAGCGATGTTGTAAAGAAACTTATCTCCAGAGATGAGGATGAAGGACCAAATAACGGTCATGGGCAGCATACAAGAGATACTTTCCACTTAGCTGATTTTTTTATCGATGAAGATCAAAATCTTAATAAAAATAGGGCTGATGTGGAGCGCGTATTTAAGCTGATATTCGGATACCCATTTCTTACTCCCACTTTTGATGAATATGCCATGTATATGGCTTTCTCTGCATCTAGTCGATCTGCTGACTTATCAAGACAAGTTGGCGCAGTATTAACCAAAGATAACAATATCATATCAACAGGGGCGAATGATGTCCCTAGATCTAAAGGTGGTTTGTACTGGCCTTCCTTAGATAGTTCAAATACTCGGATAGCAGATAGTCATGACGGTAGAGATTACATGCGTGGTTATGATGCTAACAAAAAAGCAATTCAAGAGGTCATTGACGATATCATTGACAAACTGGGACTTGAGAGCTCTGCTGAATTAAACAAAAAACTAAAAAATACAAAATTAAAAGATATCACAGAGTATGGAAGAGTCGTACATGCTGAAATGGAGGCTATTTTATCTTGTGGTAGAACCAATAATAGTACTTTAGAGACAACGCTGTATTGTACAACTTTCCCATGTCATAACTGTGCGAAACACATAATTGCTGCGGGAGTATTGAGAGTTGTATATGTTGAGCCATATGCAAAAAGTAAGGCGTTTGAGTTTCACTCTGATGCAATTTCAGAAGGTTATTGTGAAGATAAAGTGTCCTTTGAGCCATTTGTTGGAGTTGGACCAAGAAGTTTCTTGAACTTCTTTTCTATGACTTTAGGTAATGGTCGAGAGATAAAGCGCAAAAAATCTTCAGGTGAGACTGTAGACTGGAGTAGAGAATCAGCTAAACTTAGGCTAAAACCTAACCCAATCCAATATATTGCAAGCGAGGAATTTTCCTCAGCATTAACAGGTGAGCATTTCAAAATCTTTAATGATAAAAAATGCTAGCTAACAGGAACTTATGATGAAAAAAGTTGATAACAGAGCTCTAGTCGAACACTTGGAGAAGGCTGAGCAGAAAATGGCAGCTTGGCCTCAATGGCAACAACAAATTTTCAGATCAAAAGTAACCTCTCAATCTTCTCAACTCTCTAGCCAAAGAA
>NZ_JAMZAL010000002.1:0-235161 GCF_024181925.1 Vibrio sp. Y20_XG_PY13
TTGTCGATAGCGACAGCAATCCAATCTTCGAAGCGTTGAACCTCGATAATGCCTTTGTCGACACCACCATCAGCGATGAAACTGATCCAGGTCCAGAAGATACGGTTACCGTGACCATGACCGGTCCAGCGAATGTCGTGGAGGGTGACACCACCACAGACTACACCGTGACACTGAGCGATCCGGCTCCTGTGGGTAGCATTGTCACGCTCGCTTATAGCTATACTACTGCATCGGGTGATGACATCACCGAAACCACCCAAGCGATTATTGGTGCCGATGGCGTAACCGCCACATTTACCATCGATACCGTGGACGATGTGTATGCCGAAGGCGATGAAGTGTTCCGCGTCAGCGTGTCGGGTATTGTCGATAGCGACAGCAATCCTATCTTCGAAGCGTTGAACCTCGATAATGCGTTCGTCGACACCACCATCAGTGATGAAACGGATCCGGGTCCGGAAGATACGGTCACCGTCACCATGACCGGTCCAGCGAATGTCGTAGAAGGTGACACCACCACAGACTACACCGTGACACTGAGCGATCCGGCGCCAGTCGGTAGCATCGTGACTTTAGCTTATAGCTACACTACTGCATCGGGTGATGATATCACCGAAACCGCCCAAGCGATTATTGGTGCCGATGGCGTAACCGCCACATTTACCATCGATACCGTGGACGATGTGTATGCCGAAGGCGATGAAGTGTTCCGCGTCAGCGTGTCGGGTATTGTCGATAGCGACAGCAATCCTATCTTCGAAGCGTTGAACCTCGATAATGCGTTCGTCGACACCACCATCAGTGATGAAACGGATCCGGGTCCGGAAGATACGGTCACCGTCACCATGACCGGTCCAGCGAATGTCGTAGAAGGTGACACCACCACAGACTACACCGTGACACTGAGCGATCCGGCGCCAGTCGGTAGCATCGTGACTTTAGCTTATAGCTACACTACTGCATCGGGTGATGATATCACCGAAACCGCCCAAGCGATTATTGGTGCCGATGGTGTGACCGCCACGTTTACCATCGATACGGTGGACGATGTTTATGCCGAAGGCGATGAAGTATTCCGTGTCAGCGTGTCGGGTATTGTTGATAGCGACAGCAATCCAATCTTCGAAGCGTTGAACCTCGATAATGCGTTCGTCGACACCACCATCAGTGATGAGACGGATCCAGGTCCGGAAGATACGGTCACCGTCACCATGACAGGTCCAGCGAATGTTGTAGAAGGCGATACCACCACAGACTACACCGTGACACTGAGCGATCCGGCGCCAGTCGGTAGCATCGTGACCTTAGCTTACAGCTACACCACTGCATCCGGTGATGACATCACCGAAACCACCCAAGCGATTATTGGGGCGGATGGTCTTAGTGCGACGTTTACCATTGACACTGTCGATGATTCCGATGACGAGCCGGATGAAGTCTATCGAGTTAGTGTGGCTAGTATTGTCGATGGTGACGACAATCCTATTTTCGAGGCGCTTGACCTCACTAATGCGTATGTTGATACGACCATCATCGATAATGATGAGCCGAATACGCCACCAATCGCTCGTGATTTCATCATTTCCCTCAATGTCCAAGAAGGCATTTTCCCTGTTCAGGATGTAGAGTTCGATGGGCTAACTAGCACCAATGAACAACGAGTTGAAGACATTGAAGATGATGCAGTTGCGGCCAATGATGGTGATATTCTAATACAGGTTGTTGACCTCCCTGAACACGGAGAGTTGTATTATGTGGATGGTAATGGTCAGGAAGTCATTATAGATGAAACCACTCAGTTCCCTGAAAACACAGAGGTTAAGTACCGTTTGACTGATGACTTCTTTGAAGAACAGAGCTTTGACTCAGCAGACCTTCTTGAAGACCAAGGTAAAGATATCTTGGTTGATTCCTATACTCCTCCTAACTCGAACTTAACGTTCACTGGAGGTCAGATAATTACTGTTGGTAACAGTATCATCTTTGATTCCGACGCTCAGATCTCAGTCGATTTTGCTAATCAACAAGTAGGGTTAGTTGTTGTTTCTCCGAATGAAACGGGACAGGGTGATGAAATCAGTACTGGTGAATATATTACGTTAGAGTTAGATGAAGATTTATCTGCAAACGAAGCGAAACTGAATTTGGCCAGTCTGAATGACCGTTTCAACAATGGTGGTGCATGGTTAACAGCATACATCTTCCTGAATGGTGCTCTTGTTGATGTTCAGCAGTTTTATTCAACGGATATTAACTATACCAGTAACCATGAAGGATCCATCACAGTTTCATTAGCGAATGGTAGTTTTGATGAAATCCGACTAACACCAGAGACAGATAGTTCGAGTAATAAAGCGAGCTTTACCTTAGTTGGGACTGAAATTACCAGTTTTACTGACGTTAACGATGACTTTACCTATCAAGCTATCGACACTGATGGTGCAATTAGTAACGAAGCAACGGTAGCGGTTGAATTCGAGAACGTCACTGTAGATGCTGTCACGGCGCTAGGTTATCAAACCATGGCATTAAATTCTGAGCTGAATCTCATCATGGGTACAGATGGAGACGATATTCTGGTTGGTACCGACGGTAATGACATGATCATCGGTGGTTTAGGCAATGATATCTTAACGGGCGGTGAAGGTGATGACGTCTTCAAGTGGACAGAAATGCAGTCCGCAACTGATACCGTGACGGATTTCAGTGATGGTGATCAGCTTGATTTTACCGATGTATTTGATGATATGACGGGTACTGACATTTCCACATTGCTTGATGATCTTGGTTCTGGAGACTACCGAGGACGCGTAGATGATATAACCGTAGAAGTGACTGAAAGTGGAGGTAACTCGACATTGACGATTAATAAAGATGGTCAACAGTTAGAAGTTAATTTCGATGGCGCATCGGCCGCAGATATCGCCAACAGCTTAATCAGTAATCTCGAACAGTTGAGAGAATAAGAAAAACGGAGCGAAAGCTCCGTTTTTTATATCGTTCCGATAATCGCCAAAGAGCGATTAAAGCACTTTACAAGCAAAGCCTTTTAGGTAGAAACCTTCTGGGTATGCCGTATCGGTTGGGTGATCTGCGGCTTGTTCAAAGCGCTCAACAAATTTCACTTGGCGGTTTGCGTCTACCGCTGCGTCAGCAATGATTTTTTGGAACAAAACTTGGTCCATTAAGCCAGAGCAAGAGTAGGTCAGTAGCGTGCCACCAGGTTTTAGAATTTGCATCGCCAACATATTGATGTCTTTGTAACCACGACATGCGCCATTTAGTTGCGCTTTGCTTTCTGCAAACTTAGGTGGATCCATGATAACCACATCAAACTGAGTACCTTGGTCACGGTATTCACGAAGCAGTTTAAATACATCTGCGTTTAAGAAAACAGCGCGCTTTTTCGAGATATCAAACTCGTTCAGCTCTGCATTGTATTTTGCTGTGTCCAATGCTGGCTGAGATACATCCGCATTAATTACGCGTTTTGCGCCGCCTTTCAGTGCGTAAAGACCAAAGCCACCCGTGTAAGAGAAGCAGTTCAGTACTTCTTTATCTTTAACGTACTTCATCGCTTGTTGACGACTGTCACGCTGGTCTAGGTAGAAGCCTGTTTTATGTCCACCTACAATGTCGACACTGATTTTCACGCCGTTTTCTTCGATGACGACAGATTTTGGAGGCTCTTCACCGTGCAATACGCCAGTGGTCTCTTTCAAACCTTCTTTCTTACGTACTGCTACGTCAGAGCGTTCGTAGACATTGCAATCAGAGAAGCATTCAACCAATGCATCTACAATCGCTTGCTTGTTGTATTCTGCGCCTGCGCTGAGCAATTGACATACGAAGAAGTTTTGGTAGCGGTCAATCGTCACGCCCGGCAAGCCGTCAGATTCAGCGGCGATGAGTCGGTAACCCGTTAAACCATCACGTTCAATCACGTCTTCACGAAGAAGTTGAGCATTTTGAAAACGCTTCACGAAAAACGCTTTGTTGATTTCTTCTTTTTCAAAACTCCAAATACGAGCGCGGATTTGAGATTCTGGAGAATATGCCGCTTTTGCTAGCCATTTACCGTCGTGAGTGAACACATCAACTGTTTCGCCAAGAGCGGGTTCGCCCTCAACTTTACCGATGCCTCGAGAGAAGATCCAAGGGTGCTTGCGCTTAACCGATTTCTCACGACCTTTAACCAAATAGATAGCAGCTGTCATTTCATTTGCTCTTGTTGAATTTTGAAAGGGGCGTATTGTCCGGGATGTTGAGGGCAAAAGCAATATCCCTCAACAATCCAGTCATTTACTAAACGGTAGGTATCGTTAGTCATTATCGTCGGCATAGCTGTTAGCAGGCATAAAAAAGGGCCACTTGCGTGGCCCTGATAAACTGATATTTGCTTATGCTCTCAAACCTGTGAGGAGAGATTCCATCGTATCGCTTTGCTTACGCAACTGTTCGACGTTTTGCGAGGTCGTGCTGATCATATTGCACACATTATCTGCTTGAACTCGGATTTCTTCGACACTTGCGGCGATGTTATCTGCAACGACACCTTGTTCCTCAGCCGCAGTCGCAATTTGAATACTGCTGTCTGAGATGGTTTGGTTTTTATCGGCAAGCGAGCCAATCTCTTGGTTTACTTCTGCCATCAGGTTTTGACCTTCGTTGGCATTGTTTACCGTAACTTCCATGAGTTTGGTGAGGGATTGGCTGTTACGCTGTAACGATTCAATCATCGCTTGGATTTCAACAGTTGCTTGCTGAGTACGGCCTGCAAGAGCACGGACTTCATCAGCAACAACCGCAAAGCCACGACCTTGTTCACCTGCACGAGCCGCTTCAATTGCAGCGTTCAAGGCGAGTAGGTTAGTTTGCTCAGAGATGCCGTTGATTGTTGTCACGACTTCATCAATTTGCGCTGCATTTGCATCTAGCTCTTCAACCGCTTGAGAAGCAGATTGAATCTCATTCGACAGATTTGAAATCGAGTGAAGCGTGTTTTCGACTTTCACTTGGCCTGATTGAGCCACACTACGTGCATCATCCGTCTGTGTGCTTGAGTCGTGAGCCAGTGTCGCAACTTCACGAATCGTTGAAGCCATCTGCTCCGTTGCACTTGCAAGAGAGTTGAGGTGTTCTTGTTGCGTCGCAGAAATTTCAGAACTGTGGTGAATCGATTGATTCAAGTCCGAGCTGATTTGCTGCATAAGAGCGACAGACTCTTGGATGGATTGAACCATTTTTTGTTCACGCTCCGCGACTTTATCAATCGTGATGGCGATTTCACTGAACTCATCACGAACAGGGAAGAAATTCATCCGCGCGGTTAGGTCGCCATCAGCAAGCGTGTTTAGCGCCTTGTTCATGGTGAACATTGCGCCACCGATGAACGTCATGATGTAGTAAACACCTAACGCGAGAACAAACAAGCTCACGCAGATGATGCTCACTTGAGTCATTGATAGGGCAGTCCACAGAGAAAGCTCATGATTCGCAACCAAACTGAATGCGCCATTCAATACCGATACAGATTGCGGTCCTGTACCAATAGAGACTGTCTCTGAACCCGCAATAAGATTTGCTACTTGAGCTTGAGAAAGATTACCAGCCTCTATCAACCCTTTCATGAGCATCAACTCTTCCTGATACATACCTGAGATCAGAGAATTAGCCGCGCTATTGAGGACGAGAGTAAGAATGACTAGAGCAAGAAGAGGGAGAATGAAGAGCAAGTAGAACTTTTCTTGAATCTTTAAGTGAATGAGATACTTATCAATCCAGCGGAAAGGAATTTCTTTCATAATTATTATAACCATACGAAAACCCACTATCCTTAGTGGGGTGAATAAGACAAAACGAATATATCACTCAATAATCAGATGCGGTACAAAGATGAACGTAAAGTGTGAGAGATTTATAGTTAAAGGTCACGTTCAAGGGGTTGGCTTTCGTTACCATACTTCGCACCAAGGTTTAAAGCTTGGTTTAACGGGCTACGCGAAGAACTTGAACAATGGCGATGTAGAAGTGATGGCTTGTGGGCCTAAAGAGAAAATTGACCAGTTTTGTGAATGGTTACAAGAAGGTCCGCGGACGGCGACAGTAGAAAGCGTTACGCGAGAGAGCGTATCGTACAAACCATTCCGCGGATTTAAAATTCTATAATATTACAGGCACTTAGCTGGTTTAGGTAAACCTGCTAGCTTTGTTGCTTGTTTTGCTGGGCCTTTTTTGAACAGCTTGAACAAATATTTGCTGTTGCCTTTTTCTGGGCCGTGCGCCTTTTCCATTGCTTTGACAAGCATTCGCACTGCTGGAGAGGTATTAAACTCTTCATAAAAGTCGCGCACAAAATGCACAACTTCTAAATGAGCATCAGTAAGTTCGATGTCTTCTTCTTTTGCTAAAAGCTCAATCATGCCTTCTTCCCACTGAGTATGATCCAGTAGGTAGCCTTGAGCATCAGTTTCAATTTCTTTGCCGTTGTAAACGAACATAACGTCTTATCCGTTAAGTGAACATGGATGTTTATAGATTAGCGCACACGTTAGGAAGTTCTCAACAAAAGAATCCTGAAGTCGTACTGAGCGAAGCAAAAGCATACAAAGTAGCAGGGCTTTAATGGATGCTGATGATGTGTCCAAAACTCACTACTATGCAGAAAAATAATAAATTATTCAGCTTGTTAAAAAGTTTACCGGGGTAATACCAAGACATTTGCATTTGTATTCGGGTTTATTCATTTTCATTATCGTTTTTTGATAGTCAGCTGTCTAATTAATGAAATTTTGTTTAAGGATGAGTCGGTTACGACGTTGTGTTTATTCCTTTGGGTCGATATTCTCTGGGTTTGATAACCGACCTGTGCTCAGGTTAGAAACAAAACTCATGACAAGGAGTCAGTCATGTCGACACAACGTTACATTGAGATTAATGACAACGTAAAATCCACTTGGTCTATTGAGCGTATTTGGAAGCTTGCAGAATCCTTACCCGTAGAAGAAATTTCCATTGATGACATTAAAGGTCCGAATGAGGTGACCTGGTTTAGTGATGAAGGGCCGCAGCCAACCTGTCGTGAAATCGCGAAACATTGCCAACGTATCAACAATGCCGATGTATCGTATCCCGTGATCTTAACTAGTGACTACCGAGTCTTTGATGGTATGCACCGAATCGCCAAACAAATCATGTTAGGAGAGGAAACGATCAAAGTGAGACGCTTTAGAGAAAATCCAGAAGCAGACGAAGTTATCGAGTTGTCTGTAGAGCAGGTGTAATACGGTGTAATACACTGATTTACACACAAAGAAAAAGCCCGAAGGAATTACCTTCGGGCTTTTTGATTCTACTTAACGAGAAACGATTAATCGTCGTTCATGATGCCTAGAATGCTTAGTAGGCTAGTGAACAAGTTAAGGATGTTTAGGTACATCGAAATTGTTGCACTGATGTAGTTTGTTTCTTCGCCACGAACGATACGACTTGTATCGAATAGGATGAAACCAGAGAACACGAGTGCAGAAACACTGCTGATTACTAGGTGAGCCATTGTTGAACCAACGAAGATGTTAATCAGCGCTGCAACGATCACAATGATCAAACCAGCCATCAGGAAGTTGCGCATGAAAGAGAAATCTTTCTTGCTTGAAATGGTGTAAGCCGATAGGCCAAGGAACACCATACCAGTCAAACCTAGCGCTTGAGCAATGATAGTAGGACCGTTTGGAATTGATGCGTAGTAGTTAAGCATTGGACCTAAAGCACCACCCATTAGAGTCGTGAAAACGAATGTCCAAACGATACCAGATGATGAGTTGATTGCCTTTGGCATAACAAAGAACAAAATACCAATCGCGGCAAGCTGCATCACAATCGCCATGATTGGTGAAATTTGCATTGCCATAGTCGCGACTGCTGCGATAGCACTTGTCATCAGTGTCATCGACAATAGGAAGTAAGTGTTTTTCAGTACTTTGTTAGTTTCAAGTGTATTAGGAACACTTGTTGAACGAGTAAACATTGGACTGTTCATAATTATCCTCAATAAGGGAGTTTACTATTGGTACATTTATGGGGCTGAAAGTTCAAAAAATCAAGCCCTTTCCATGCATATCCTAGATAAAATGATAATGGAAATAAGATGTTATGTATTTGGCAACTTGTAACACAATATTACCACCAAGAATTTTTGCGTTGGTGCTCACAACGATTGGTGATGTAAATGACAAAAAGCACTGACTTCATTCGAAATCAGTGCTTTTAAAGCGTTATCTGCGTTGATGATTAATGATGCAGGATTTGCGCTAAGAAGTTTTGCGTGCGATCCGATTGAGGATTCTCAAAGAAGTCGACCGGGTTGTTCTCTTCTATGATTTCTCCTGCGTCCATAAATATCACGCGATCGGCGACTTCTTTAGCAAAGCCCATTTCATGGGTTACACACAGCATGGTCATGCCTTCTTCCGCCAATTCGACCATAACGTCCAACACTTCACGCACCATTTCAGGGTCGAGCGCGGAGGTTGGCTCATCAAACAGCATGACTTTAGGACTCATACACAATGAGCGGGCAATCGCTACACGCTGTTGCTGACCACCAGATAACTGACCTGGGTATTTATCGGCTTGGTCTGGGATTTTAACGCGTTTGAGATATTTCATCGCAACCGCTTCCGCTTCCTCTTTCGGCATCTTTTTCACCCAAATAGGCGCAAGTGTACAGTTTTCCAGGACCGTTAAGTGTGGAAAGAGGTTAAAGTGTTGGAAGCACATTCCAACTTCACGTCGCACGGCTTCGATGTTTTTCAAGTCTTCCGTAAGCTCTGTCCCAGAAACAAAAATGCTGCCTGCTTGATGTTCTTCAAGGCGATTGATACAGCGAATCATGGTCGATTTCCCTGAACCTGAAGGGCCACAGATAACGATTTTTTCGCCTTTCTTTACATTTAAGTTGATGTTTTTTAGTACGTGAAACTCACCATACCATTTGTTCATGTCCTTCAACTGGATCATATAGTCTTGTTGTTGCGTCATAATACGTCCTTGATCTTGATGAGTTATCGTTTGTGACCGGTATGAAGTTTGTTTTCGAGCCATATTGAGTAACGTGACATACCAAAACAAAATACCCAGAACACTAACGCGACAAATACATAACTTTCGGTAGCAAAGCCGAGCCATTCGGGGTCGGTGTTTGCTGCTTGTCCAATACCGAGTACATCGAACATACCGATGATCAGTACCAGACTGGTGTCTTTAAATAGGCCAATGAATGTGTTTACGATGGAAGGAATCGTGATCTTGAGTGCCTGTGGCAAAATGATCAGGCCTGTTTTCTTCCAATAACTCAAACCTAACGCATCGGCAGCTTCATATTGTCCTTTTGGAATGGCTTGCAAACCACCTCGTACCACTTCTGCCATGTAAGCTGCACTGAACATGACCACACCAATTAAGGCACGAATAAGTTTATCCGTTTCGGAACCTTCAGCTAAGAACAGTGGTAACATAACGGACGCCATGAATAGTACGGTAATCAGTGGAACGCCACGCCATACTTCAATGTAAATCGTACAGATGCTGCGTATGATGGGCATATCAGAGCGTCGACCTAGAGCAAGTGCGACACCGATCGGTAATGAAACTACAATACCAACAAGTGCGATGATCAATGTGACCAACAATCCGCCCCATTTGTGCGTTTCAACCACTTCCAAGCCAAACACGCCACCGTAGAGAAGCGCAGCAACGATAAACGGATAGATGTTGACAAAGAACAGCCAAATCCATAAACGTTTTGGTGTTTTTTCATAGGCAAGAAGCACAGTGAAAATCGCGAGCGTGATGTAAAACAGGCGAGGGCGCCAAAGTTCTGCTTCTGGGTAAAAGCCGTACATGAACTGCTCCCAGCGAACACTGATGAACACCCAGCATGCACCTTCTCGGTTACAGTCATCACGCGTTGAGCCTATCCAGTCAGCATTAATGAATGCCCAATCGACAATGTGCCAAAGCGCATTAAAAACGATATAAGCAAGAATAAGCGTGACAATGGAGTTGACTGGGCCATTAAACAAATTCTTGCGTAACCACCCAACCACGCCGACGGTATTTGATGGTGGCGGGAGATCGGGCTGAAATTGATGTGTACTCATATTATCTCTCCACCAGCGCAACTTTGCGGTTGTACAAGTTCATCAACGCAGACGTGAGCAAGCTCAACGTTAGATAAACGCCCATTGTCATCGCGATGATCTCAATGGCTTGTCCTGTCTGATTCAAGGTTGTACCAGCAAACACAGAAACCAGATCCGGATAACCAATTGCCATTGCCAACGAAGAGTTTTTCGTTAGGTTCAAGTATTGGCTTGTAAGTGGAGGAATGATGATTCTCAAAGCTTGAGGGATAACAACCAGCTTGAGCGTTTTCGCACGAGGCAAACCAAGTGACATCGCGGCCTCTGTTTGACCATGACTCACCGCGTTGATACCGGAGCGTACGATTTCCGCAATAAAGGCTGCGGTGTAAACACTTAACGCCAATAACAAAGCTGCCAGCTCAGGAATGATGCTGATCCCACCTTTGAAGTTGAAACCTTTCAGCTCTGGGTATTCCAGAGAGATTGGCATACCGGAAACGAAGTAAACCAGCAGAGGCAAGCCAACAAGAAGCCCTAAACCAATTCGTCCCATCGGGGTTTGTTGGCCTGTTAGGCGTTGTTTGTTTCTAGCCCAAATAGAGATAGAGAGCGTTGCGACAAGCCCGATAACAAACGCAGCAATTACAACACCACTGCCTTCATTAAACACAGGCGCAGGAAAATAAAGCCCACGCACGTTTAAGAAGATAGCTTCGCCAAGGCTCAAACTCTGTCTTGCGGATGGTAATGCTTGCAGTACTGCGAAATACCAGAAAAAGATTTGCAGAAGAAGGGGGATATTTCGAAACGTCTCAATGTAAACCGCAGCTAAACGGCTAACCAACCAGTTTGTTGAGAGACGCGCTACACCCATCGTAAAACCAATCGTGGTGGCGAGAATAATACCAAGCACAGAGACTAATGCTGTATTCAAAAGACCCACGATAAACGTTCTGCCGTAAGAATACGTTTCGTTATACTCAATGAGAGTTAACCCGATACCAAAACCAGCTTCTTGGTTCAGGAAACCAAAGCCTGTTGCGATGCCCCGAGCATCGAGGTTATTTAACGCATTGTTGATGATGGTATAAAAGAAAAATACCAGTGCAGCTATAGCAATGATCTGGAAAATAGCAGAACGAAAGGCAGGATTATAAATCAAGCTCTTGCTTCCGCTCGGTTTGGACATCGTACTTGGCGATGTATCTTTAGTCGGTTTCATACAGCGATAACCTCAAACCTTAGTTATAGATATCACTCTGTATAAATAAGTGGTTGTCCCTAAAGGCTTAGCCTAGTGTTAGCTTGCAATAGATTTGTAGCGCGAGTTACTCGCCCAAACCCATATCATACTGACCAAGGCTTATTCCAGCCAATGAGCGATCCTTACTCATCCAGATTGATATATTCAAGAAAAAGGGCGGCATGAACCGCCCTGATTAACTCGTTTCTAACGGATTGGTGGCGCGTACATGAAGCCGCCGGCATTCCAAAGTGCGTTAACACCACGAGCGATCTCTAAAGGCGAACCTTTACCGACTGTGCGCTCAAAGCTTTCGCCGTAGTTACCCACTTGTTTGACGACTTGGTAACCCCAATCATCACGAATGCCAAGGCCTTTACCTTTCGGACCATCAACACCCAAAATACGTTTGATGTTTGGATCTTGAGATTTCAACATCTCATCCGCATTCTTAGAGGTAATGCCGTATTCTTCCGCATTCACCATTGCTGCTAACGTCCACTTAGCGATGTTGAACCACTGATCGTCGCCTTGACGAACCACAGGGCCAAGTGGCTCTTTAGAAATGATTTCAGGAAGAACCGCTGCAGAAGAAGGATCTTTCAGATTCAAACGAAGTGCGTACAGACCCGATTGGTCAGTCGTTAGCACGTCACAGCGTCCGGCATCGAAACCTTTTGAGGTTTGCGCCGCCGTATCAAACACCACAGGTTTGTACGACATACCACTGTTGCGGAAGTAATCCGCTAAATTGAGTTCGGTTGTTGTACCTGACTGTACGCAAACTGACGCACCATCAAGCTCTTTAGCGCTAGAAATGCCAAGATCTTTCTTGACCATGAAACCTTGACCGTCATAGTAGTTAACGCCAACAAAGTTTAGACCAAGCGCAGTATCTCGGTGTAGTGTCCAGGTAGTGTTACGAGAAAGCACATCGATTTCACCCGATTGAAGTGCAGTGAAACGTTCTTTCGCGGTTAGGGGTACATATTTAACTTTCGTTTTATCCCCAAGAACGGCTGCAGCCAGTGCTTGGCAATATTCTACGTCGATACCTTCCCATTCACCTTTTGAGTTAGGGTTTGAGAAACCAGGTAGACCGGTACTTACGCCACAAGTAAGGAAACCTTGTTTTGTGACTTTGTCCAGAGTCGTGTCTGCTGCTTGTGCTGATGTCGCCATCATGGCAGTAGAAGCCGCTACGACGGAAGCAAGAATTGTTAGTTTGTTTGCCATTTGTATCCTTCCTGTATGATCCATGTTTAATCAGGAGTGACCTGAAATAACTTGTCCAATTTATTAGTATTTATTGTCCTACGTGGTTGATTTTCGAAGAAACGGCAATCGATAAATCAACCAGTTATAAGCGTAGGAAAGGATCTGTTAATTCTCAAATATATAATTTAAATAGAGTTTTGAGAGAACTTCCAAAGCTCCTTGAGAATTAGAATGACGAAATGTTAATTGTTTGTAAATAGTGCAAAACTCGGTCAATTTGGTGCATCAGAACAATCAATAGAAGAGTGAATAAAATGAGAGAATAAAAAGTTGTTATTAAATCTATCATTAGCCTAGCTCGACTGAGTTACGCAAAAATTTGAACAAAAATTATTTGTGATGTCGAAACAGGGTGATGTGTTTGCCCCATTTTTGGTAGCATGAGTAGCAATAGCAAATAAGAGTAATCATGGATTGAAATGCGATATTTTCCTCTGTTCTTAGATTTAGTGAATAAACCAGTACTTGTTGTTGGTGGTGGAGAAGTGGCGAGCCGTAAAGTGGAAGCGCTACTCAAGGCTGGGGCGAATGTCACCATTGTTTCTCCAACTTTGGTTGAGTTTTTATCAAGGCTTGCCGATGAGCACCAAATCCATTGGGTACAGCGCTTTTATTCAAGTGACCTTGTCACAAAACGTTTTGTGCAAGTGTGGGCCACCACTGATAACCCAGAGTTGAATCACCAGGTGTATAAAAATGCCAAAGAGCTTGGCATTTTGGTCAACGTCGTAGACGACAAACCGTACTGTGACTTCATCACACCTTCAATGATCAACCGTGGCAGAATCCAGATTGCAATTTCAAGTGGTGGAGCGTCTCCGGTACTGATTCGCAATATTCGTGAAAAGCTTGAAGCGATTCTTCCTCAGAACATGGGCTTGATGGCCGAGTTTGCCAACTCGAAACGTAATTCGATCAAAGAAGCGTTACCAAGTGTCGATTTACGCCGTAAGTTCTGGGAGCAATTTTTCTCTAACCCTGATGTTGAAAACGCGCGTAATAACCGCGAGCTTGAAACGATCTATCAGGCAACGATGGCAAACCCATTGGATGAGAAGGGCAGCTGTACTTGGATTCATCTCGGAAAAGACGTCGAAATGCTGCCAATCAAAGCTGTTCGCTACATGCAGCAAGCCGAACTCGCGCTGTATTCGACTAAGTGTGAATCAGACGCAATGGAGCTGGTAAGAAGAGATGCCGAACGTGAGGCCTTTTCAAATGCGGCAGAACTGTCTGATAAGTTAGCCAAAGCGAAAAAAGACAACTTACGCGTGTGCGTGTTCATTCCTCAAGGCACAAGCGAATTCATGTTGCTGCAAGGGCAAGATCTTGTGATTTAGTTTGTGGCGCTTTAGCAAAAACAACGCTCTCCCAAATACTGACAATAAAAAAAGCGCCGACGAAAAATACGTCGGCGCTTTTATTTTGCTTCTTCTAACTGGTATGGAATACCAATTAGCAAAACATATTAATCACGGAAGTTGTTAAACTGGAACGGTTGGCCTAGCTCCGCTTCACGGATTGCTGCGATAGTTGCTTGCAGGTCATCACGTTTCTTACCAGTTACACGTACTTTGTCGCCCTGGATAGACGCTTGTACTTTTAGCTTCGCATCTTTGATTAGCTTAACCAGTTTTTTCGCTGTCGGTGTATCGATACCTTGGCGGAACAGGATGTTTTGATGCCAGTTTTTACCCGTTACTTCTGGGTTTTGAGCGTCCATTGCATTTGCATCAACATTACGTTTTGCCAAGTGGCCACGTAGGATGTCGCGCATTTGCTTAAGCTGGAAGTCACCTTCCGCAGACACTTTTACGTTTTCTTCTACTAGCTCAAAGCTCGCATTTACGTTGCGGAAATCGAAACGAGTAGACAGTTCACGGTTAGCGTTATCAACGGCGTTACGTAGTTCAACGGTATCGATTTCTGAAACAATATCAAACGATGGCATGAAGATTCCTTGATTATCTTGTTATATGGATGAATTACTTAGTGGATTTTACAGCTTCTGCCAGCATATCTAGCATCGTTACTGTATCGTCCCAACCTAAACAAGGGTCAGTAATTGATTGACCGTAAGTTAGGTTGTTAATGTCAGTCATTGGCTGGTTGCCTTCCATAATGAAGCTTTCCGCCATGATACCCGCAATGCGAGTGCTGCCTGACTTAATTTGAGTACAAATGTCACTTGCAACATCAAGCTGTTTTCGGTGCTGCTTCTGACAGTTTGCATGGCTGAAGTCTACAATAAGACGCTCAGGTAAACCAAACTCAGCAAGTGAATCACACGCTTGCTTCACAGACGCTTCGTCAAAGTTTGGACCTTTTTCGCCGCCACGCAAAATAATATGACCGAATGGGTTGCCACTTGTGCGGTACACCGTCATACGACCATTCTTATCTGGCGAGTAGAAGTAGTGTGAAGCTTGAGAGGCACGAATCGCATCAATCGCGATTTTCACATTACCGTTTGTGCCATTTTTAAAGCCAACAGGGCAAGATAGCGCTGATGCCATTTCACGGTGAATTTGAGATTCTGTCGTACGTGCGCCAATTGCGCCCCAAGTGATCAAATCCGCAATGTATTGGCCAGTGATCATATCAAGAAACTCAGTAGCAGTCGCAAGACCAAGCTTGTTGATATCCAGTAGCAGTTTACGAGCTTTGTGAAGGCCAGCTTCAAGCGCGTAAGAACCGTCTAGGTTAGGGTCGGTGATAAGACCTTTCCAACCAACTACTGTACGAGGCTTTTCAAAGTAAGTACGCATAACGATAAATAGCTCGTCTTTGTACTTATCTTGGATTTCACTCAGGCGTTTCGCGTAATCAATTGCGGCTTCAGTATCGTGAACAGAACATGGACCAACGATAGCAAGAAGGCGATCGTCTTCACCTGTTAAAATGTTTTCAATCTGACGACGAGATTGAGCGATGCGATCTGCAACGTCATCCGTGATCGGATGTACACTACCTAGCTCCGCTGGGGTAGGCATTGGACCCAAAGGTTGGGTTCTCAATTCATCTGTTTTTATAGGCATGTTATAGCTTTATTCTCTATTGCGAAGGGGTAAAGATAACGGAATTACAGGCAGGAATAAACCGTTTCACGGGAATCTTCCCCAGGAAATACCGAATTGTATACAAAGGTGTTGGTATTCATTTAAATGACTTATGTATAAATGACAAAACTTGATCATTAAATCAATATATATACATTTGAATTTATAACCTTTTCTTCTATCTCACCTTCGGTCAAGCGAGTTTAGTGCGACGAACCTCATGCTTCTCTATTCGAGCGAGGTGACGCTGTCACTGAAAGTATGCTCAATAACTGTCTAGATCTAGCTTTTGTTAACATTTCTTTGACATCCATTTCGTTCGTTGATTAACTGGTCAGAGTAGTTTGGTAAGGAGACCAACATGTTATCAGCAGTACGTCGCGCAAATTTGTATCTCAATCTCTTTGGATTTTCGAAAGTGCCTCTGATTTGGCTGTGTCACCCAAAAATTATCGCCATTGATAGTAAGCACGTTGAAGTGCGCATTCCACTTCGACGACGAACAAAGAATCACCTAAACAGTATGTATTTTGGTGCATTAGCCGTTGGTGCTGATGTGGCTGGTGGTTTTCTTGCGATGAGCAAAGCTCAGGAAAAAGGCGAGGCGATTTCTTTAGCATTTAAAGGAGTGAAAGCGGAGTTTTTAAAACGTCCAGAAGCGGATGTTCATTTCGTTTGTAATGACGGCCATGTCATTGATGAGATGCTAGACCATACCATTGCTACTGGAGAACGTGTTAATCGTGATGTGAAGATCATCGCACTGTGTCCGAGCCTACATGGGCAGGAGCCGATGGCAGAGTTTGCGCTTACTCTATCCATAAAAAAAGCAGCTCAACATACAAAGAAGGCTGCTTAATAGTTTGAATCCGTTTTTTAATTGAGCTCGATTTTCTCGATAGAGACTATTTTCGAGCGGTTTAGCACGACTTTCCAACGGTAGTAAACGGGCGCATCAGTGTGGTTGTCTTCTTTGACGATCACATTGAGTAAATGACGTTTCTCTACAGACTCTTTGGTCACTTGCCCTTCATTTAGACGATAAACGCGGTTTGAGCTCTTATCCATTAGGCGGATGATCGGGCGCAAACTGATGTTCAACGTTTCTCGAGTCTGTTCGTAACCACTTAAAAAGAGCGACGTCGCCATTTCTGTTTTTTCATGGTAGTGAAGAATTTGTTCTTCTCTTTGAACGACGCGTTTTTTTCGAATCTGTTGAATCTTGTCTGGCAAGCTCGATAGCGTTTTATAATCAAGCCATTCTAATTTTTTACCGACGACTTTCTTCGTCGTCGGGTCGATGTACTTTTTACGCCACTTAGGTTTGCCTTTACGAATCCAACGCCACATTGCATCACGCAGATCATCTTTAAAAATTTCGCGTAAAGCATAGATAAAAGACATCGCTATAATGAAAGATGCAGAGATCTCGCCAAGGTAGTCTCGGGCTAGAATAACGGTCGATGTCACTACGACCATAACCAAGCCCGTCGCAATCCCTTTAATCGCTCGCTTGATGTTGTTACCCATGGAGATAGTTTGCTCACGCAAAACAATAGGGTGTTCAATCAGACGTCTTAACAAACGCATTTTGTTTGAAAGACGCGTCACGTCTTCAACCACGCGTGGAGAGTTGTATTTGTTTAGCTTGCGATGCGCTTGTTCTTTCTCACACAGAGTAATCAAACGCTGTTTAATGGTGCTGTAATCGCCTTCTCGAGGAAGATGAGCAACGAGAGACAAAAACTTTTGCTCGGTATACCACGACAAATAGTTATCAATATTAACGTAGTAACGCTTTAAGTTTTCTTCATAAGGGATAGAGCGTCTCAAGCGTTTTAAGATCTCAAGCGTCAACTCAATGACTTCGTCCACTTCATCTTCTGTAACGGAGTTGCTCTCGTGCTTATTTAAACTCGCCACTGCTTTATCTAATGCGATAACGTACTGGTAGGCGAATAAACTCAAACTTACGCGGTATTGCTGATTAGAAAGACGTCCGCGCTTCGCTAATCGGCTGTGAACAAGCGGCAATAGAATTTCTGTACTGTAATAAGCACGTTGCTGAGTGATAGAAGTGTAATAAAATTCGGATTCACTGATGATGTCGGCGTTTAAACCAAGCTCACCAGGCACAAAGAAGTAAATATCTAGGTCGACACTTTTGCTTTCTGCGAGCGCGTGGCTAATTTTTAATGTTACTGAGTCTTGTTTATCGACGGTGACCAAAGAAAGCTCCTGACTTTGCTAAAGCACTCTAGCCTTACGTAATGTAGTTGAGCGTGTAAGGTCGAGATTGCTAAGAGAGTGACTGGGGCAAATAGCCGAGCAGACAGCATAACAGAGAGGTTTGCTTTTCTCTCTGATTTTCTTGTTAGTTTAGGTATAATTCCGTGTAAATTTTAAGAGAGACAATATCAATGATTAAAATTGGTCAAATTAACAGCTTAGAAGTCATTAAAAAGGCTGATTTTGGCGTATTTCTGGATGGTGACGATTACGGCTCTGTTCTGCTGCCTAACAAACATGTACCTGAAGGCACTGAACTTGGCGATCACATCGAAGTATTTTTGTACTTTGACTCAGAAAGCCAACTTGCTGCGACCATTGACAAGCCAATCGCTCAAGTAGGCGAGTGGGGCTTGATGAAAATCGAAGGCATCAATCAAACGGGTGCATTCGTAAACTGGGGCATTAAAGAGAAAGACCTTCTTATCCCATTTAGTGAGCAACGAGCTCGCTTTACTGCGGGTCAAAACATTCTGGTTTATGTTTACACCGATAAAGCGTCGGGACGTATTGTTGGTACGACGAAGTTCAACAAGTGGCTTGATAAAACGCCAGCAAACTACGAAGTAAACGAAGAAGTTGATCTGATTATCGCAGAACGCAGCCAACTTGGTTACAAAGCGATTGTAAACGGCAAACACTGGGGCATGATTTTCCCTTCTGATGTATTTGGTAAGCTGTTTATCGGTAAAAAACTGAAAGGTTACATCAAGCAAATCCGTGAAGATGGCAAAATTGACTTATCTCTACAAAAAGTCGGCGTGGCGAAGATGGATGATCTTTCAAGCAAGATTATTGATCTCTTGGAGAAGAAGGGCGGTTTCCTTCCTCTGAACGATAAGTCTTCGCCAGAAGCGATTTTTGATGCTTTCCGTACAAGTAAAGGCACGTACAAAAAGACCATCGGCGGTTTGTACAAACAAGGGAAGATTGTTATTGAGAAAGACGGTATTCGTCTCGCTTAACTTATCTGCTTAAACGCTAGAAAGCAGCCAAAAAAACGGCCCAAACTCTTCCATTTTTTGGGCCTAGGGGAAACGGCTCTACAGAGCCTGCGCTAAACTTTCGTCAACCATTTATTGGGTGGCTAACGTAGAGAGAAATGCCGTATCAAAGCGTTACTTTGATATCTTCAGTTTAGTACAGCGAGCTTGAATCGCTAGCAGCCCTACGAGCTTTCATACTTACGAACTAAAAAGCCATCGCAAATACGATGGCTTTTCATTTATTTATGGTTCGTCATTTCTTTAAAATAAGTTCTTATCTCGTACTAACTCACGAGGAAGACCATTTTTAATGCGGTTACTGACCCACTTACCTAAACCGATAATCGCACCTTGGTACTTAACTAGCACTTCGCCTTTACCCGTTTTCAATCCTTCTGGAATGATTTGAGGACGAACATCACGGCCCATGTACCATTCACGTGCTTCTTCAATCGTTAGCTCAATAGCGTTGCTTTCAGCACCCGTCGCCAGCGCGGTAGCGACTTGGTGTTGCCAACGGTAGCCATTTTTATGTGCTTCAGCGATTTTAATGCCCATGCGAGAAAAACGTAATTCGCCAATCATAGGCTCAAGCGCATCTGGGAATAGCCAAACGTCTTTATCTCGGAGCCAAACCGTACTTTCGGAAGGCAACTCAATATCCAATGTGTTGTGTAGTTGCTTTGAAATCTCTTCTGATTCTTTCTTCGACGCTTTTACGAACGGGAATTTGCCCATGCGCTTTTTCACTTGTGGCGCCTCTACAGAATGGTGTTTGCGAATACGCGCAACAAAGAAGCCTTCACAGTCATAAACCTGAGGGAAGATGTGTAAGAAGCCTTCTTCTGTTAATGCGGCGTTGGCATTTTCAAATAATCCATCCAGACTCTCAAACTCAACCGCTTCACCAAAGGTTTCTTTTAAGTGATGGCAAACTTGCTGGTTTTCCTCGGTACTTAACGTACACGTTGAGTAAACTAGCACACCACCAGGCTTAAGTGCGTGGAATGCGCTTTCAATGAGATCTTTTTGCGTATCTGCGATTTCTAGAACGGACGCTTGTGTCCAGTTCTTCATGGCATCTTCATCTTTACGAACTGTGCCTTCGCCAGAACAAGGGGCATCAAGCAATACAGCATCAAATTGTTCAGGTAACCAACCACCAAAAACGCGGCCATCAAAGTTGCTCAAAGCGGCATTGCGTACACCACAGCGTTCGATGTTGGCATGCAGAACTTTTACGCGGCTTGCAGCGTACTCGTTCGCGACAAGTACACCTTCATTTTTCATTAATGCGGCGATCTGCGTGGTTTTTGAACCTGGTGCAGCAGCGGTATCTAGTACCGCATCGTAAGATTCGTCATTCATGAATAGGGCAGATACAGGCATCATCGAGCTGGCTTCTTGAATGTAGAATAAGCCAGACATGTGTTCTGCTGTGTTGCCTAATGGTACAACCGACTCGTCGGCTTCAATCCAAAAACCAGTGTCACACCAAGGGACGGGTGACAATGTCCATCCTTTGTCTTCCGCGCGCTTAACAAAGTCTTCCACACTCATTTTGAGCGTGTTTACGCGGATACTTTTGCGAAGAGGCCTTTGACATGCAGAGATGAAATCTTCCATGTTGAGGTTCGCAGGAAGGATAGTTTGGATTTTTTCCAGAAACGCGTCTGGGATGTAAACATTAGGATGCAATGTGGAATCTCGTTTGCAGAATTTGTCGCAAATAATATACGAAAGCGACGCAGAAACGAATAGTGACAAGGTTAACGACCATAAAAAAGAGCAGCGATTGCTGCTCTTTACATCGAATCAATATCCCGCCTTAGGGCTTAGGAATAGGCGTTCTCCATTGAACCCAACTTTCATCGGCACGTGGGTAAAGATAGAAAGAGTGACCACGTTTTGCTGCTGGTGGAATTTGTGATTGCTCTGGCGTTGAAAACGCAATGCCACCACGCACAAGGCTATCAATCGTACCTGCTTTGATGTTCGCACCAGTAATACCGATAGAAACATCCACACCAGACACATTCCAGAACACGCTGTTTTGACGCACTAAATACGCGTATTCAGGTTTGATCTTGATGGTGGAAACCACGCGATCAGCGAACTCGCCCAAGCGAACATCGGTAACTTGACCAACTTCCATTTGGCGGTAGAGAACAGGAGTACCGACTTGAACCGAACCGCGTTGTTCACTTTGCAGGGTAAACATGACGCCTTCTACACGGTCAAACCCTTTTTCTAATGGGAAATCGAACTTCGCCTTACCATTACCCGGTTCAACGCTGATAGATTTTGAAACCAGCGCACCTAAGTTTTTCACGCCGCCAAGGCCAATTTCAGGTTCAGTTAGCCAAAAATGCGTGCCTTCTACC
The DNA here is from genome assembly GCF_024181925.1 of Vibrio sp. Y20_XG_PY13. Classification (NCBI taxonomy): domain Bacteria; kingdom Pseudomonadati; phylum Pseudomonadota; class Gammaproteobacteria; order Vibrionales; family Vibrionaceae; genus Vibrio; species Vibrio sp. Y20_XG_PY13. The sequence continues at coordinate 21,388 of NZ_JAMZAL010000002.1, forward strand.
GCGATATTTGCCACGTATTCCGGTAAAATTCGGGCGGTGACTTCAACCAGATTGCGACGGAAATTCGGTACGACAAGCGTCACTTCACCTACCTTCACGCCTTGGTATTCAATCGGCATACCTTTAAGCACTTCTTGCGTGCCGTCGGTTTCTAGCGAAATGACTCGACCAAATTTGCGCGCTTTTTGCTGATCAGCGTAAAGCTTCCAACGTTCTCCGACTTTGTTTTCCACGCCAGGCACGGAATCAAAAGCAATTCCACCTTCAATCAGAGATTTTAGTGGATGTGCTTTAACGCTAACGCCAGAAAGTGAGGCATCAATTTCGATACCTGAACGATTCCAAAAAACGGTTTGTGGGGTGACCAGATAAGCAAAGCGATTTTCAATCGTTGCTTTAATCAATACGCCACCATCGACGAGATGAAAGTCCGAGACGTTACCGACCGGCAGATTTCGATAGAGTAGAGGGCTGCCTTTCGAAATTGGTGGTAGCTCTGAAGCAAACAGCATTAATGTTTTCGAGCCAGTTTTGTTGTACTGCGCGAGTTCTGCTAACGATTCGTTCTGGAACAGTTGGTATTCTTTCTGAATTGACTCAGAACCTTCACTGACGAAACTGATAGAACCGGTCAGTAGTTGTTTTGCTGGCGGAACAGTGACGCTCAACCCAGACTCAGTAAGCTCTGCAGAAGCGCTACCAGTCACGTAAAAACGGTTATTTGATTTAATAAGATGCTTGTATTCGTGATCAATCAGCACATCCATAAAGACTTCGTGCTTCGCTTGTTTTTTCTCATCAACTAAACCAACGTTGATGATGGAACCGACCACAATACCTTTATAGAGCACGTTCGCTCCGCTATCTAAACCAAATGAATTGTCAGAAATTAGGCGAATCGCGATAGACTTTTCTTGCTGTTGATTAAATACGTTTTTGCGAATTGCAGTGAAGCGGCGAGAGCGTTCGCCGTCACCAGGAACGATAGTGAGGAAGTTTCCTCTAACTAGGTTTGCAATGTTTTCGACACCAGACAACGACACTTTCGCTTCTTCCAAAACAAAGCGAGTGCCAGTGGTAAGCATGTCACTGAAAGCAGGCTGAATTGCTGCTGACGCCAAAATGACTTCTCGTCCTTCAGAAAGGCTTAAGTCGGTGACCTGACCAATTTCAATGCCACGGTACATGATTGGTGCGCCTTCGCTGCTGACTTTATTGTCGTCAGGTAGAGCAATTTTGATCGCAATGCCTCGACCTGCTGTTTTCAAATCTTTATATAAGCGGAACTCGGTATTTTCTTCCACTGGTTCGCCATCGTCCGGGGAGTCAACCGCGATAGCGCCACCAAGTAGGGCGCTCATGCTTTCTAAGCGTACGTCAACACCTTCAAAACCAATACTGGCGCCAATGCCGCTGACGTTCCAAAAGCGGCTGCGGTCATTGATGATGTGTCGATATTGCTCTTGGATATTAGCTTGAATAGTAATGGATTTTGCATCTTCATCCAGTTGGTAGCTGTAAACCGCACCGATAGGAATTTTCTTGTAGACAATCTGAGATCCAATCGACACGCCGCCTAAGTCTCGGCTTTTAAGCTTGATGTTCAAACCCTGTGAAACACGTAGGTCCGTTGGCGCCGAATCGAGAGCGTGAAATGTGGTCTCAAATTCTTGACCGTCCCCCGGTTGGATAGAGATGTAGTTACCAGAAACAAGCGCATCCAAGCCCGACACCCCAGTTAAACTCGCGGTTGGTTTAACGAGCCAAAAACGCGTTTTATCGTTAAGTAACTTCGTTGCTTCAGGGTAGATGTCTGCATCCACGTAAATGCTGCCGAGATCTTCGGACAAATTAATGTCACGCACCATACCGACTTCCAAACCTTGGTAACGGATAGTTGTGCGTCCCGCCACCAAACCAGCAGCGTCGGAGAAGTAAATCTGTACTCGTTGCCCCGCATCATGGATGGATTTCACCACAAGCCAGCCGGCGAGCACCATCGTCAAAATTGGCAGTAGCCAAAGTGGAGATATGCCTTTGCTCCTCTTAACATCAGGCACATACGATGTTTGAGAATTGTTCTGATCACTCATTAATTGACTCTTTTTCTGATTGTTTTGGGGCTTCATCCCAGATTAGCCTTGGGTCAATACTCTCTGCGGCTAACATTGTCAGCACAACGACTAAACCAAACGCGACCGCGCCGTAACCTGGCGTAAAGTCGAGTATTTGACCGCGATCGACCAAGGTCATCATGATAGAAATAACAAACAAGTCCATGACAGACCATTTACCGATCCACTTTACTGCAAAGTAAACCATCATTCGTTGTCTTCGAAACACCGAACGCTTGAATTTGATGCACAGCATAATATAGGCAAGGCCGAGGATCTTAACGACTGGCACAACGATACTGGCAACAAAAATAATAATGGCGATACCATACATTCCGCTTCTGACCAAAGACGCAACACCAGAGAAAATCGTATCTTCAAGGCGTTGACCGTTGGTTATCAAAATCGAAATAGGAATAAGGTTAGCAGGAAAAATCGCGATAGTGGCCGCGACTAGGTAAGCCCACGTTTTTTGAATCGAGTTTGGCTTACGATGATAGAGCTCATGATGACAACGTCGGCAACGCTCACCTTCAGGTTGAGAGAGATGACACTCGTGACAATGCACATCTTTGTGTTCGAAAGAGTACGTGTTTTCTGGTTTCCAAGCTTCCCAATAACGACGAACGCTGATGCGAGATACCAGAAGAACAGTAAATATTTGTAGCAAGACCAAGCCAATCAATCCGGGGCCAACAAAAATATCTGAATAGTCTTGAAGCTTAAAACAAGAGATCGCAATGCTGACCAAAAACACATCCAGCATTACCCAATGTTTCAAATGTTGAATCAGCCACAGTGAGACGCGCAGCCCCTTAAACCATCTTTGATGCAATGAGATATGTGCAGTCACAACCGAGACACATACGGTCAATGGGGCAAGTGAGCTACAAAATAGAATTAACAATGAAAGAAGAACAAAGCCTTCTTCCATCAAGGTGATCATCCCTGAGGGTAAGGTCGCGGGAATCATCACACCAAAAAGCCTGATGCTAATGAAGTTAAAGAAGTGCGACGGAATAAATAGCAGGATACAGGTTATCGCGACCGCTAAATTACCAGAAAGGCTAGGGCTGCCTCCGCGATATAATTGCGTGCCACAGCGTGGGCAATGTGCATTTTTACCGTTAGGTAAATCGACAATATCGACAGGGAGTTCGCAACCTTGGCATAAACGCACACTATTGGGTTGCATGGCATGCTTAGACAGAGAGGTCATAAAGACCTCTCTAATAAGAAGGGTTTAAGCTTGGGACTGAATGCCCCCGTACAAGGTTTGATATAAGCCTTCTTGCTCAACGAGCTCACCATGGGTTCCTGTTTGTGTCACTTTCCCATCTTCAAGCACATAGATCAAATCTGCTTGTTTTACTGCCGATAGACGGTGCGCGACGATTAAGGTTGTTCGACCACGTAGGAATTCTGTTAGCGCTTTATGTAGTGCAGCTTCTGTTGCAGTATCGAGCGCAGACGTGGCTTCATCTAAAATAACAAATTGAGGATTGCTTAACACCATACGTGCAATCGCTAGGCGTTGGCGTTGTCCGCCGGATAAACGAATCCCGTTGCGTCCAATTTGCGTATCCAAACCGTGGTTAAGTTGAGAAATCACATCTTGTAATTGAGCAACTTCGAGCGCTCTCCACAAAGACATTTCATCAAAGTGACCACCGAGCGTCAGATTATGCCTCAAGGTGTCGTTAAATAGTATAGGTTGCTGTAATACCACGGCAATTTTGTCGCGGATCGCTTCAAAACCAATATCTTCTGTTAACTCATCATTAAAACGAATGCTACCTGCGTTCTGTCGGTAAACACCAATTAGCAGTTGAATCAGTGTTGATTTACCACCGCCGCTCGCGCCCACTAACGCAACTTTTTTGCCCGCTGGAATATGTAACGACAGGTCATCCAACACTTTGTTCTCATTATTATATGAGAAATCCACATGCTCGATTTTTACATCGACTTCGCGTGTTTCGTTGAAAGGATTCACCTTCGAGACAGGTCTATCTTCTTCTTCCAACTCTAGAAGGTCGTTAATACGTTTCAATGCAGCTTTTGCGCTATACCAAGAGAATTGTATTCCAAGAAGCTCTTGAACAGGGGACAACATAAACCATAGATAACCAAATACAGCGAAAATTTGGCCAATTGTTAGGTCACTAAACATCACCATTAACATGGCAACCGCACGGAATAATTCAAAACCGATTAAGAAGAGCAAGAAAGAAACTCGACCAGCCGCTTCTGATTGCCAGGCGTATTTGTCAGCATCGACGCGGACTTGATTGGCGCTCTCTTTTAGCTGCTGAAGAAATTCGCGCTCTTTATTGGCAGCGCGCAGCTGGTAAATACCATCCAACGTTTCTACCAGTCGATTTTGGAACATTTCGAACGAGTGGTTTTCTTTACGCTTGAGATGCTTGACCATACTGCCAAGTTTGCGAGAGAAATAAATGACAATAGGGTTTACGAGTAGAATAAATAAGCCCAGACGCCAATCTAGCCAAAGCAGAACGATAGCGGTGCCTATTACGGTCAAAAAGCTGATAACAAACTTTGCGAGTGTCGAACCAACAAATTGATCGATGGTTTCTATATCAGTAATAAGGTGGGCGTTAATCCCTCCACTGCCTTTGGTTTCGTACTGACGAATACTGATTCGACCCAATTTGTCGATCATTTTACTGCGCATCTCAAACGTAATGGTTTTCGATACCAGTGTGAATTGACGACTTTGAACAATGTTCAACGCTTGGCTGGCTGCGCGCATGAGCACAACTAAAAAAAGCGTAAAAAAGATATATCCAGTTGGGGTATGCCACGCTTCAGGAAGCACAGCGTTCATGGCAGCAAGACCAGAGGCAGGTTTGTCCAATAGCACTTCATCAACCATTAATGGCATAAGAAGAGGGATTGGAACACTAATCAAGGTCGCCACAATAGCAATCAAGTTCGCTAAAATCAGCTTGGACTTGTGCTTTTTAACTTGTGTTATCAACCAAGAACGGCTAATAGTGTCATTTTTCGGAATCATTGTAATTGAGAATAAGTCCTATTTTAAAGTAGGTCAGCATTTTAGCGCCATACCAAGAGAATGGAAGCTTTAATAATAAGTAGGAAGTTAATATGAACATAGAACAATACCAACGACTCACCAAACAAGCAGTAGCCCTAATTGAATCTGAGCCAGACTTTATCGCTAACTTGGCGAACCTGAGCTCTTTGCTATTTATGGAGCTTGAAGACCTCAATTGGGCGGGCTTCTACCTAACAAAAGGGGATGAGCTTGTATTAGGCCCATTCCAAGGCAAACCAGCTTGCGTTCGTATCCCAATGGGACGAGGCGTTTGTGGTACAGCTGCAAAAACAAATACTACTCAAAGAGTATACGACGTTCACGAATTTGAAGGTCATATCGCATGTGATGCCGCGAGTAATTCTGAAATTGTGATTCCGTTTTCAATCAATGGAAAAGTTGCTGGCGTATTGGATATCGATAGCCCAAGTATCGGTCGATTCAATGAAACAGACGAGGAAGGTCTCACTCATTTTATGTCAGAAGTAGAAAAGCTGCTTAATTCACACGCGAACGACGCATAAATTAGCCCACGAGTGTGGTTTTTCCTTGGCATGTCACTATAATACGAGAATATTTTTCTTAATGCTTCGCGGAAATCCGCTCAAATCAGGAACCCTCATGACTGAAAAGTTAAAAAACAGCAAAGAAGTTATCGCATATATTGCTGAATGTTTCCCTAAGTGCTTTACTTTAGAAGGTGAAGCAAAACCTCTGAAAATTGGTATTTTTCAAGATCTTGCGGAACGTCTAAATGAAGACGAAAAAGTAAGCAAAACTCAGCTTCGTGCAGCGTTAAGACAGTACACTTCATCATGGCGTTACCTACACGGTGTAAAACCAGGTGCGGTACGTGTTGACCTAGATGGCAACCCTTGTGGTGAACTAGAAGAAGAACACGTAGAACACGCTAAAGCGACACTTGCTGAAAGCAAAGCGAAAGTTCAAGCTCGTCGTAAAGAACAAGCACAGAAAGCTCGTGAAGAGGGTAAGGCGAAAGCAAAACCAGCGGCTAATAAAAAGCCTCAACAGCCTCGCCGTACTAACAAACCAAAAGTACAAAAACCAACTAAGCCTGTAGAAACGCGCGCTCTAAATGCTGATGAAATCACAGTAGGCAATGCAGTAAACGTGAACATGGGCAAAGGAAACATGGCAGCGACCATTGTTGAGATCAATAAGGATGATGTACGTGTTCAACTTGCTAACGGCCTACAAATGGTTGTAAAAGCGGAGCACTTGCGCGCATAAGGGAGATACTCCTACGCATGAATTGCCGTTCAAAAGTGACCCTGATTGCTGCTAGCTTATGGCTAGCAGCATCAGCTCAGGCTCTCGAAGCCAAACTACATAAAGATGACTTGCCGGTTCTCGCTCCTGAAGTTCAGCACGAAACAGCCAGCAAACGAGTCACCTCTCGATTTACCCGCTCTCATTATAAGCATTTCAATCTAAACGATGATTTCTCTAAAGCGATCTTTGAACGCTATGTAGAAATGCTTGATTACAATAGAAATATTTTCACTCAAGCGGATATCGATTCCTTCAAAGATTGGTCAATTGAACTTGATGATCAGCTTAAAGCTGGTAACAACAAGATTGCTTTTGATGTTTACAATCTCTCCATGCAAAAACGTTTTGAACGTTTCGCCTACGCGATGACTTTGCTCGACAAAGAGATCAAGTTTGATAACGCAGACGAGATTGAACTAGATCGCTCAGAAGCCGCATGGCCAAAGGATGAAGCTGAGCTTAATGAGTTGTGGCGCAAACGCGTGAAATATGACGCTTTGAATCTAAAACTGACGGGCAAAGAATGGCCTGAAATTAAAGAAGTTTTAGAGAAGCGTTATAACAACGCGATGAAGCGTATCACACAGACCAACAATGAAGACGCGTTCCAGCTTTATATGAACGCCTTCGCAAGACAGGTCGATCCTCATACTAGTTACCTTTCTCCTCGCAACGCCGAGCAATTCCAATCAGAAATGAACCTGTCTCTTGAAGGGATTGGTGCCGTTCTGCAAATGACAGATGACTACACTATTATTCGTTCATTGGTAGTTGGTGGCCCTGCGTCTAAGAGTAAGCAACTTGGTGAAGGGGACCGCATCATTGGTGTTGGTCAAGACGGTGAAGAAATTGTCGATGTGATTGGCTGGCGTCTGGATGATGTAGTTCAATTAATCAAAGGTCCTAAAGGAACAAAGGTTAATCTACAAATCTTGCCAGAAGGTAATGACGCAAAGAGTTACATTGTCACAATTGTGCGCGACAAAGTTCGTTTAGAAGACCGAGCGGTTAAGTCTGAGATCATTGAGAAAGACGGCAAGAAGATTGGTGTTCTTGAAGTACCAAGTTTCTACGTCGGTCTTTCACAAGACACAGACAAGTTACTTACTGACCTAAAAGCGAAGAATGTTGACGGTATTATCGTTGATTTACGTAACAACGGTGGTGGTGCTCTTACTGAAGCAACAGCACTTACTGGCCTCTTCATTAAAGAGGGCCCAGTCGTACAAGTGCGCGACAGCTATGGCCGCATCAAAGTCAACGCCGATACCGACGGACTGGTAAGTTACGATGGTCCTTTGACGGTATTAATCAACCGCTACAGTGCATCGGCATCTGAAATTTTCGCAGCTGCAATGCAAGACTACAACCGCGCCGTCATTCTTGGCGAAAACTCGTTTGGTAAAGGTACGGTTCAGCAGCATCGTTCATTGAATCATATCTACGATCTTTTCGATAAAGAGCTCGGTTATGTTCAATATACGATTCAAAAGTTCTACCGCATCGATGGCGGAAGTACTCAGAACCGTGGTGTAGCGCCAGACATTGCGTACCCAACACCAATTGATCCGAGTGAAACCGGTGAAAGTGTTGAAGACAATGCTCTGCCTTGGGATAGCATCGATAAGGCGACTTATCAGACATTCCCAGATAACGACAAGTTGATTGCAAACTTGACAGAACTTCACAATAAGCGAATCGCTGATGAGATGGAATTCCGCTTCATTAACGAAGACATTGAGAAGTATCGTAAAGAAAAAGACGACAACATGTTGTCTCTAAACGAGAAAGTCCGCAAAGACGAGTCAGATAAAGCAGAAGCATTACGTTTGAAACGTATTAATGAACGTCAAACGGCTTTGGGTAAGAAAACATTCAAATCTTTGGATGATGTGCCTAAAGACTACGAAGCACCTGATGTTTATTTAGATGAATCTGTTGCGATTATGGTTGATATGCTTAAAGCACCAAAACAGTCATAAGCACTGGCAATTCAGTACAAAAAGGGCGAGTCCTAAGGGTTCGCTCTTTTTTTATGCCTTTTAACCTGCAAAGTTGACGGCACAAAGTCGGTTGTGCGCTTATTTTACTGCAATAATTTACGTGATATAGATCAAATATTTCGCGAAATAGAGCACCAATGCCTAAGCTAAAAGAAAACGATAAGGATGCCGATATGAAATGGTTCTTTATTTTGCTTAGCTTTTGCTGCTTAAGCGTGTTCGCTGGAGAAAACACAAAGGAAGACGATCTTAGTCACTTTGATACGCCGTTTCTGATTGGGGATTGGTATTTAATGAATCCGAGGCCTGACGAATCGGCTGAAAACTTCCGAGCGATCAAACTTTCTTTAGGCTCTGATTACACATTCTCCATAGATATTCAGAAAAAAGATTATTCTGTCGATCATTGGGAAGGAATGTATAACGCCAATGAAGACACAATTGTTCTTGGATTGAATACCGATGAGCCCCAAATTTACGCTTACCGAAACAATCACAATACCTTGGATTTAAACGGTGTCACTTTTACTAAAGGGTTATCGAACGCTCTAGCCGGTATTTGGTCAAGCTCTCATGTCTCTGGCGATGGATTGATGGCAAATAACATTAACCACATGGATCTGATTTTGCAGCCTGACTTCGTGTTCTTGTTCCGTGTCTCAAACGAAGCAGGTGAAGAGTCCGTTAAACAAGGCGTGTTTTACACTGAAGACGAGTATTTAGTTCTTTTGTATGAAAACGGCGAGCAGGGCACAACGTACAAACTTAAAGAAAATGAGCTCACCATCCAAGATAGTAGTGGTGATATGTATGCCGTACTCAACCGAGTCACACAATGAGTCATTCATATTGTTGATTCTATAAATGAGTATTCATACGGCAAACTTGTAATGTTGAGTAAATGTTAATCAGAAAGCGGAGCTAACCATCAAAAAGCTCCGTTTTTTTATAGAAAGACTTGTATTCTGATACCACAACCCATACAAATAGCTTATATCGTGATACCAGTTAAAGGGTTTGAGACCTGTAAACTGGTATTTTTGTAGTTCGACATACAAGGATTTATGGACATGTCTCAAGCTCCCCAGGCGAAATATCGTAAAGATTATCAAGCGCCATCCCACACAATTACTGATATTGATCTTACGTTTGATCTTTACGACAACGACACCATCGTTACTGCACTATCAAAAGTAGTTCAAAAGGGTGAATCAACGACTCTAGAACTGGATGGTGAAGGGTTAGAGCTTCGTTCAGTTAAGGTGAACGGCGAAGATTGGGCGCATCATGAAGTAAAAGAGGCGTCCCTAGTACTGTCTGACTTACCTGCTGAGTTTGAACTTGAAATCATCACTAAAATTGATCCTGAAGCCAATACCGCACTTGAAGGTCTGTACAAATCTGGTGGTGCATTCTGTACACAGTGTGAAGCAGAAGGCTTCCGCCGCATCACGTATTACTTAGATCGCCCAGACGTACTGGCAAAATACACAACCAAAGTCATTGCAGATAAAGCAACATATCCATACTTGCTCAGCAATGGTAACCGTATTGCACAAGGCGAAGCAGAGAACGGTCGTCATTGGGTGCAATGGCAAGATCCACATCCAAAACCAGCTTATCTATTTGCGCTTGTCGCTGGTGACTTTGATGTTCTTCGCGATAAATACACCACAATGTCTGGTCGCAACGTTGACCTAGAAATCTTTGTCGATAAAGGCAACTTAGACCGAGCGGGTCACGCGATGACATCGCTAATCAACTCAATGAAGTGGGACGAAGAACGCTTTGGTCTAGAATACGACCTCGATATTTATATGATCGTGGCGGTTGATTTCTTCAACATGGGCGCAATGGAAAACAAAGGCCTAAATATCTTTAACTCTAAGTTTGTTCTGGCGAATGACCAAACGGCGACAGACCGAGATTACTTGGGTATTGAAGCTGTGATTGGCCATGAATACTTCCATAACTGGACAGGCAACCGCGTGACTTGCCGCGATTGGTTCCAGCTGAGCCTAAAAGAAGGTTTGACGGTGTTCCGTGATCAAGAGTTTTCTTCTGACTTAGGTTCACGTGCGGTAAATCGAATCGACAATGTGCGCATTATTCGTGGCCCTCAGTTTGCTGAAGATGCAAGCCCAATGTCACACCCAATTCGTCCTGACAAAGTTATTGAAATGAATAACTTTTATACGTTGACCGTTTATGAAAAGGGCAGTGAAGTGATTCGTATGTACCACACTTTGCTTGGCGAGGAAGGCTTCCAAAAAGGTATGAAGCTTTACTTTGAGCGTCACGACGGTACAGCGGCAACATGTGAAGACTTCGTTTCTGCAATGGAAGATGCAACGGGCGTTGACCTTAAGCAATTCCGTCTATGGTATAGCCAATCTGGTACGCCAACACTTCGTGTAAACAGCGAATACAACGCTGAAGCCAAAACTTACGCGCTAACAGTTGAGCAATTTACAGAAGCAACGCAAGACCAAGCAGAAAAACAAGCACTGCACATTCCATTCGATATCGAGCTTTATGATTCGAAAGGTCAGGTTATCCCACTGATCATTAACGGAGAATCAGTTCACAATGTTTTGGACATCAAGCAAGATAAACAAACATTTGTGTTCGAGAATGTCGCAGAGCAACCAGTGCCTTCATTGTTACGCGAGTTCTCTGCGCCAGTTAAATTGGAATACGATTACAGCGACGCTGAACTGATCTTCCTAATGAAGCACGCAACCAACGATTTTGCTCGTTGGGATGCAAGCCAAATGCTATTAGCGAAGTACATTCGACAAAATGTCACCAATGTCCAAACGGGCAGTGAGGTTCAACTTTCAGAAGATCTTATCGATGCATTCCGCGGCGTATTATTGGATGAAAACTTAGAGCCTGCATTTATCGCTCAAGTCTTCTCATTGCCATCTATCAATGAAATCACAGGCTGGTACAAACAGATTGATGTAGATGCAGTTGATACGGTTTTAAATAGCATTACAGTGTCACTTTCTGCCGCATTGGAAGATGAACTAAGTGCCACTTACCACACGCTAAAACAAGCCGAATACACCATCGACCATGCAGCAATCGGCAAACGTGCTTTGCGTAATCAATGTCTTCAGTTCTTAGCTCATACAGACAAAGGTAACACGTTAGTTAAAGCGCAGTATGAAGCTGCCAATAACATGACCGATACCATTGCAGCTATGAGTGCAGCGAATAGTGCTCAACTGGAATGTCGTGAAGAGCTGATGGCTGATTACAGCGATAAGTGGAAACATGACGGTTTAGTTATGGATAAATGGTTTGCACTGCAGGGGACTAACCCAGCAGAAGATGTACTTGAAAAAGTGAAAGCAACCATGAATCACGAAGCGTTCAGCTTGAAGAACCCGAACCGCACGCGCAGCTTAATTGGCTCGTTCTTGGCTGCAAACCCAGTTCGTTTCCACGACAAATCGGGTTCTGGTTACCAATTTGCCGGTGAAATTCTTCGTCAGTTGAACGACTCCAACCCTCAAGTTGCATCTCGCATGATTGATCCTCTGCTGAAGTTCCGTAAATACGATGAAGCTCGCCAAGCGATGATTCGTGCAGAACTTGAAAAACTAAAAGCAATGGATAACCTTGCCAAAGATCTGTTTGAAAAAGTGACTAAAGCACTAGACGAATAGTCGCCAAAATAATAGGGTGGTCGCAATGACCACCCTAATTGTATCTACTGCAACGTTTCTAGTTCATGAAGCACTATTACTTTACGCTGAATATTCCTTATCAAAAATTTCTGTCCCATTACTCGGGAGCCGCAAGTTCCGTTCAAGTCATAACAAACAACGGCTTAAGGCTACAACTTCCTGCAGCCAAATTTAGACCATTTCTTAGCCAATTAGGAGTGAGAGGGCGATTTAGGCTAACAACTGACCAAAATAACAAGTTTCTAAAGTTAGAAACTCTGTGATGCTTTGTATTTGCAGAGAGTTAAATAGGAATCTTAGTCACAGAATCAGACATTTCACCTCCTACCACAGCGAATAGTTGTTAAACATTTGTAATTATGCTTTTACAATGAGTGCATGCATTACCTATGCTTAGTTTCTAGGGTAACAACCCTGTTACTAAGTCCCCCTACAAAACAACAATTCTAATGTGGAGTGTGAATATGACCGCGCGTGAAAATGTAGTGCCGGTTCTGCTTGAAAAGGTTTACCAACTGATTCAAGACAAACTCGAGCTTTCTCACCAAACGCTTGTAACCAAACTTGCTCAACACTTATTTAGTAACATTGCTGATGATGACTTGATTCAGCGAAACGAATCCGACCTCTATGGTGCTGTTGTCAGCCTCTGGCACCACATAAACGAAAAAAAACCAGAAGATATCTCGGTCCGCGTGTTTAACCCGACCGTAAGTCGTCAAGGCTGGCAATCCACACATACAATCGTAGAAGTTGTTGTTCCAGATAGTCCATTCTTAGTGGATTCAATCAAGATGGCGCTAGCGCGCTTAGATCTTGTTTGCCATTTAATGCTCAATAATCCAACTCAGCTAGAGCGTGATAAAAAAGGTCAAGTAACAGAAGTGAACGGTGAGGGTGGTGTTCTTCAATCACTATTCCACATCGAAGTTGACCGCCTAACAAGTAAAGAAGAGATGCAAGCTCTTAAAGAAGAGTTATTGAACATCCTGTCTGATACACGCTTAGTCGTTAATGACTGGCAGCCAATGGTCGACAAACTCAAGATCGTTACAGATGATCTTGAAAAAAACAAAGATCGTGTTTCGATGAAAACCGATCGTTTGGATGAAACCATCGCATTTTTACGTTGGCTTGGTGATCATAACTTTACCTTTATGGGTTACAAAGATTATGACTTAGCGGAAATAAACGGTGATACGGAACTACGACCAGCAAAAGAAAAAGGCCTAGGTCTGTTTGCTGATGAAAAGCGCATTCGCAGCGTTAAGTTGTCTGAATTGTCTGATTCTGCAAGACTAGAAGCGAAAAAACCTTACGCTTTGATCATTACGAAAGGCAATCAAGCGTCTCGTATCCACCGTCCTGCTTACACTGACTACATCGGCATCAAAAAGTTTGATGAAAATGGCAAAGTAATTGGCGAGCACCGCTTCACTGGTTTGTACACATCCGCGGTATACAACCAAGCTGTTCACAGCATTCCTCTAATTCGAGAAAAAGTAGATCGTATCTTAGAAGCAAGTGGTTACCGCCGCGGCTCATACTCCTACAAAGCGCTGCATAATATTCTTGAAAACTACCCACGTGATGAACTGCTACAAGCGAACGAAGAAGATTTGCTTGAAGTCGGCATGGGCGTAGTACAAATGCAAGACCGTGACTTGCTACGTTTGTTCGTACGCAAAGACCCGTTCGGTCGTTTCTTCAGCTGCATGGTGTACGTAACGAAAGACCGTTACAACACAGAACTCCGCCGCCAAACTCAACGCATTCTTAAGCAGTATTTTGGCTGTGAACAAGAAGTTGAATTCACGACGTTCTTCTCTGAAAGCCCATTGGCAAGAACGCATTACATTGTTCGTGTAGACAATAACAACATTGATGTAGACGTGAAAAAAATCGAGCAGAATTTAATGGAAGTTTCTACCTCTTGGGACGACAGATTAAAAGAGTCGATCATTGCTAACTTTGGTGAAAGCAAAGGTCTACCACTATCGAAAGAGTACATGAGCGCGTTCCCTCGTTCATACAAAGAAGACATGATGCCTGGTTCTGCAGTGGCAGACATTGAGCGCCTTGAAGCACTGAGTGACGACAACAAACTTGGCATGCTTTTCTACCGTCCGCAGGAAGTTGCAACGGACTCGAAAGCGGTTCGCTTAAAACTTTACCATCGTGACGAGCCAATCCATCTATCAGACGTAATGCCAATGTTGGAAAACTTGGGTCTACGCGTGATTGGTGAATCTCCTTACGAGATCGAGAAAAACAATGGCCAGATATTCTGGATCCTAGATTTCTCAATGCTGCATAAGAGCGAAAAAACCGTTGATCTTCGCGAAGCTCGTGATCGTTTCCAACAAGCATTTGCAGCGATTTGGGCAGGGGATCTAGAAAGTGACGGTTTCAACCGTTTGGTACTGGGTGCTTCGTTATCTGGTCGTGAAATCTCGATTCTACGTGCTTACGCGCGCTACATGCGTCAAGTTGGTTTCCCATTCAGCCAACAATACATTGAAGATACACTAAGCCATTACCCTGATTTAGCTACTGGCTTGGTTAACCTATTTGCTAAACGTTTCGATCCAAAACATAAAGGCAGCGAAAAAGGCCAAAGTGATCTGATTAAGAAGCTGACTGAACAACTGGATCGTGTAGAAAGCCTAGATGATGATCGTATTATTCGTCGTTACATGGATATGATCATGGTAACGCTGCGTACTAACTACTACCAGTTGGACGAAAACAAGCAGTCGAAGCCTTGGCTATCTTTGAAGATGAAACCAAGCGAAATCCCAGAGATTCCTCAGCCAGTTCCTGCTTTTGAGATTTTCGTCTACGCGCCAGACATTGAGGGTGTTCACCTTCGTGGCGGTAAAGTTGCACGTGGTGGCTTACGTTGGTCAGATCGTCAAGAAGATTTCCGTACAGAAATTCTTGGTCTTGTAAAAGCTCAGCAAGTTAAGAACACCGTTATTGTTCCAGTTGGGGCGAAAGGTGGTTTCGTTTGTAAGCGTCAACCGTCTCTGACCACGCGTGATGAAATCTTTGCAGAAGGTCAACGCTGCTATAAACAGTTCATTCGCGCGTTGCTTGATGTTTCTGACAACATCATTGAAGGCGAGGTGATTCCACCACAAAACGTAATTCGTCACGATGAAGATGACCCATACCTAGTGGTTGCTGCCGACAAAGGCACGGCGACATTCTCTGACTTGGCGAACTCAGTCTCAGCAGAATACAACTTCTGGCTTGGCGATGCGTTTGCTTCAGGTGGTTCAAACGGTTACGACCACAAAGCAATGGGTATCACTGCAAAAGGTGGTTGGGAATCAGTTAAACGTCATTTCCGTGAAATGGGCATCAACTGTCAAACGACTGACTTTACCGCAATCGGTGTAGGCGATATGGCTGGTGATGTGTTTGGTAACGGTATGCTGCTATCTAAGCACATTCGTTTACAAGCTGCGTTTAACCACATGCACATCTTTATTGATCCAAACCCAGATTCAGCCACCAGCTGGGAAGAGCGTAACCGCTTGTTTAATCTTCCAAGATCAAGTTGGGAAGATTACAACGCCGAGTTGATCTCGCAAGGTGGTGGCGTGTTCTCACGTCGTGCGAAATCGATCCAACTAACGCCTGAAATCCAAAAAATGTTGGGTACCAAGAAGGCATCCGTAGCACCAAACGATCTGATTAAAATGATCCTAAAAATGAAAGTGGATCTACTTTGGAACGGTGGTATCGGTACTTACGTTAAAGCTTCGACTGAAACACATACAGACGTTGGTGATCGCGCAAATGACCTGCTTCGTATTGATGGTCGTGAGCTGCGCGCAAAAGTGGTTGGTGAAGGTGGTAACTTAGGTATGACACAGCTTGGTCGTATCGAGTACGCACTAAACGGTGGTCGAGTTAACACCGACTTTGTTGACAATGTTGGCGGTGTAGACTGCTCGGATAACGAAGTAAACATTAAGATCTTTTTGAACGGACTGGTTTCAAATGGCGATCTTACCGTTAAACAACGCAACCAAATTCTTGAATCTATGGAAGAAGAGGTTGGTGAAATCGTTCTGGATGACGCATACCGTCAATCTGAGTCCATTTCAGTGACAGAGCAACAAGGCGTTGGCATCGTTAAAGAACAGATTCGTTTCATCCACACAATGGAAAAAGCAGGGTACTTGGACCGTGCACTTGAGTACATTCCTGATGATGAAACGTTGCTTGAACGCGAAAAACAGGGCCTAGGTCTTACTCGTCCTGAGCTATCGGTGCTTGTCGCTTACGGCAAAATGGTTCTGAAACAGCAACTCGTGACGGATGACATTGCAAATGATGAATTCCATGCGAAACAGCTGGTTGAGTACTTCCCAAGTGAGTTACGCCGTAACTATAAAGATCAAATGGTTAACCATCCGCTACGTGCAGAAATTATCGCGACTGCGCTAGCAAACCAAATGGTTAACGAAATGGGCTGTAACTTCGTCACTCGTCTTCAAGAAGAAACGGGCGCAAGTGTTGTTGATATTGCAAATGCTTATAGTGCAGCTCGTGAAATATTTGATCTTGCTGAAATTCTTAAGCAAACTCGCGCGTTAGACAACGTTGCAACGGCAGATGCACAGTACGAGATCATGTTCTACGTACGCCGCGCACTACGTCGTATTGCTCGTTGGTTACTGCGTAATCGCAGCGGTAAATCTACCGTTGGTGAGTTGATTGCAATCTACAAACAAGATGTGAATGTCATTACTGAAACTCTTGATAGCATGCTGGTTGAATCTGAAGTGGAAGAGCACAATGAGTTGGCTCAAACATGGATGGAGCGTGGGGTAGAAGAAAAACTGGCCCATCAAGTAGCACGTCTATCGAGCCTTCAATCGGCACTGGATATTTCATCGGTTGCAAGTGAAACTGGTAAAACGGTTGAACAAGCATCGAAGCTATACTTCAACCTTGGCGATCGCTTGTCGTTGCACTGGTTCTTGAAACAAATCAATAGCCAAGCTGTCGACAACAACTGGCAAGCTCTAGCTCGCGCGGCATTCCGTGAAGACCTAGATTGGCAACAACGTCAGTTGACAGCGCAAGTTCTTAACTGTGCGTGTGCAAACGAAGATCTTGATGTAATGCAAGCGCTTGAAGAGTGGATGGAAGCAAACGAACAATCACTTCATCGTTGGGAAAGCATCCTTAATGAGTTCAAAGTCGGTTCTGTACATGAATTTGCCAAATTCTCGGTAGCTCTTCGTGAACTGGTACTGCTTAATTTGAATTGCTCTTCAAACGAGTAGGTGAGTTAACTTATTAGAAAAAGCCTCGTAAATGCGAGGCTTTTTTGTATCCGCAAACACCAAATTCCGGTCATTAACGTGACATTGTAACTAAATTTTAAAACTTAACTTCTGCTGAAATCGATTACTTTTCCATTGGAAACTGAATATTTCAATGCAGCAAAAAAACGCTAATTCTTTGTTTTTATGAAAAAACTTCTAAATCAAGATGCAATTTTACTTAATTCGTTCATTTTCATTGAATTACAATAAAAAACAGTAAATAATATTGACCCGTTTACACGGGGCTTTTTTCTTTCGGAGGCACAATGCTTTACCGTCTAGCCAGAACTGGCTTTTTCCAACTTGATGCCGAAAAGGCACATGATCTTGCAATCAAGAACTTCCAACGCTTTAACGGCACACCACTCGATCTTTTCTATCGTCAGCAATTACCTAACCGTCCAGTAGAATGCATGGGGTTAACATTCCGTAACCCAGTGGGTCTTGCTGCTGGTTTGGATAAAAACGGGGAATGTATTGAAGCATTCGATGCGATGGGATTTGGCTTTGTTGAAGTTGGCACAGTGACTCCTCGTCCTCAGCCAGGTAATGACAAACCGCGTTTGTTCCGCTTGGTTGAAGCCGAAGGCATCATCAACCGAATGGGCTTTAACAACTTAGGTGTGGATCATCTGGTTGAGAATGTGAAAAAAGCAAAGTTCAACTGTGTTCTTGGTATCAACATTGGTAAAAACAAAGATACACCAATCGAGAACGGGGCAGAGGACTACTTGATTTGTATGGAGAAAGTGTACGAATACGCTGGTTACATCGCTGTAAACATTTCTTCTCCAAACACTCCGGGGCTTCGCTCTCTACAATACGGTGAAGCACTCGACGAGTTACTATCAGAGCTTAAAGTGAAACAATCAGAGCTTGCAGAAAAACACGGCAAGTACGTTCCACTAGCACTTAAGATTGCCCCTGATTTGAGCGATGATGAAATCACTCAGATTTGTGAATCACTACTGAAAAACAATATCGATGGTGTTATTGCAACAAACACTACACTGGATCGAACAGTAGTTGAAGGTATGAAACACGCAAATGAAGCGGGTGGTTTAAGCGGTCGTCCGGTGCAATCTCGTTCAACAGAAGTTGTTCGCAAATTGCACGAAGCATTGGGTGACAAACTTCCTATCATCGGTGTTGGCGGCATTGACTCTTATGTTGCTGCAAAAGAGAAAATGATGGCAGGCGCTCAACTCGTACAAGTTTACACTGGCTTTATCTACCATGGTCCTGGCCTAGTACGCGATATTGTTAAAAATCTGTAGCACTCATCAAATAAATCGCTGAGAATTCAACGCTTATTTCAGAAAAAAGAGGAACTCGTTTCCTCTTTTTTTTTGTCCGTTCGTTTGTAAAATTTAAAAAATCATGAGTAGGTAATTAAGCGTCTTACCTCTTTACCATTGATTCACTAGTCAAGAGAGAACGGAATAATGCTTAAACCCAGCGACAAATGGAATTGGTATTTTGACGAGCACAAAGCTTGCTTAATGCTGGATCTGGGGGAGGAAATGATTTTCCAAACCAATCTATCCCGTAAGCTGTTGGTCAACTGTGCCTTCTCAAAAAACGAATTTACAGTCGACGATGCTAGTGCGTTTCAAACGTTTAATGAACGCATTCGCTGTCTCGATATCAATGAGTACCGTCAGGCCGAGCTAACACTTTACTGTGTAGCTGCGAAACGCTTCCATAAACCAGTCCAGCCTAAGAGTTGGTTCTTCGATGCTCAATCAACAGGGCACGAACCAGAAGAAGGGGACATGGTATTTCTATCTAACCGCTATTCTGAAGGGGTTTTCATCGTTTTAGAACCTGGCGAAGCTTCAAGCTTATGCGCGTATGTCGGTCAAGAAGAGTTCATTCTGGATGGCCATAAAACGCTGCAGTTTGGACAACCAATAAAAGTTATGCACGACAGAATGGTTTGTGCGAATCATTTATTTGTCATGGCTCCAATGGCTATGGTGGGTTAAACCTCTTTAAGTTTTCTTTATTTCGTTCCTTTGTTTGCCTTAATCGACCGCCTCAGGTCGATTTTTTTTATCCTTCTCCTTTCAAATACCTTTATTAATCGGCTGAAATCACTGCGTTGTTAAGCACATAACTATGAAGCTGGTCACTTTTATTCCACTTTTTTAATCTTAGCGATCACTAATATTAGGCAACTTATCGCCTAACATTCCCCCATTTCTTCCCCAATAGATGCAATTGGTAAGTAAATTACAACATAATTTTACTATTGGTATATACCAATTTTAAGGTAAATAAGTATTCACTTCTTCTTTAAGGTAAGGTTTTTGGTTAGCTAAAAGAATGGGAAAAGAAATGCTCAGCTCGAAATGTAGGAAGTTTCAGATCAAGTGATTGGTGATTGTTTGCTCTGGTGAAACTAAAAACGCCTTTAAAAACGAGGCATTGATCGTAAAGTCAGGTATAATTAAGGCCATTTTTTATTAACGAAAGAACACTATGAATCAATATCTCGCGGTAACTTCAAACGGCATGGAAAACCTGCTTGTTGAAGAACTGACTAAACTAGGCATTGAAAACGCGAAACCAGTACAGGCGGGCGTAAAATTTAAAGCCACGAATGAGCAAATCTATCGTTGTTGTTTGTGGAGCCGCTTGGCATCACGATTTGTACGTGTTTTATCTGAATTCACTTGTAACGACGACATGGATCTATACCTATCTACTTCGTCAATTAACTGGGTGAATCAATTCCACAGTTCTAAGCGTTTCGTTGTGGACTTTAACGGTACCAACCGCGAGATCCGCAACAGTCAGTACGGCGCGATGAAAGTAAAAGATGGCATCGTTGATTGCTTTGAGAAGAAAGGCTTACCTCGACCAAACATCAGCAAAGAACGTCCTGATATTCGCGTTCATGTTCGCCTTCACAAAGATAAAGCTATCTTAGGTGTTGATATGGTAGGCAGTGGCCTTCATCAACGTGGCTACCGTCCGGAATCTGGCCGAGCACCACTTCGCGAAACATTAGCAGCGGCGATCATTATGCGTTGTGGTTGGGACGGTCATCAGCCACTTCTCGATCCAATGTGTGGTTCTGGTACGTTGCTGATTGAAGCGGCAATGATGGCTGCAAATATGGCTCCTGGTGTAAAACGAAAGCAATGGTGCTTTGAATCACTTGAAGACTTTGAGCCAGATACATGGGCTGAAATCAAATCAGAAGCAAACGTTCAGGCTAGACGCGGCGTCAAGAAAGTTGACGCTAAGTTTTTTGGCTTCGATAACGACCCTAAAGTGATCAAAGTTGCACAAGAGAACGCTCGCAGAGCAGGGGTTGAGGAACTGATTGAGTTTGCTCAAGGCGATGCGGCAACTATTACGCGACCTGCAGGTTTTGAAAATGGTGTGATTGTATCTAACCCACCTTACGGCGAACGTTTGGGTACAGAGCCAGGTCTGATTGCGCTTTACACCGCGTTTGGTGGCCAATTGAAAGCAGAATTTGGTGGCTGCAAAGCGTCTATTTTCTCTAGTTCAGATGAGTTGCTGAGCTGTCTTCGCATGCGTGCAGATAAGCAATTCAAATTAAACAATGGTGCGTTACCGTGTCACCAAAAAAACTACAGCATCGCAGAACGTAGTGCCGATGAAGTAAAAGGTGCAGATACCAATACTCAAATCGCTCCTGATTTTTCAAACCGTTTGAAGAAAAACATTGGCAAAATTGGCAAATGGGCTCGTAAAGAAAAATTAGATTGCTACCGCATCTATGACGCAGACCTTCCTGAATATAACGTAGCGATTGACGTATATGGCGATCAAATCGTGATTCAAGAATACGCAGCACCTAAAAATATCCCTGAAGAGAAAGCGAAACGCCGTTTGACGGATATCATTCGTGCAACGATTCAAGTGACAGGCGTAGAAGCGAACAAAGTTGTCCTTAAAGTTCGTGAAAAGCAGAAAGGTCGCAGCCAATATCAAAAGTTGGGTCAGGTATCTGAAACGTTAGAGGTGAACGAGTACGGCGTGAAGCTGATCGTGAATTTGCACGACTATCTTGATACGGGACTATTCCTAGATCATAAGATCACACGTCGTCGCTTAGGCGAAATGGCTCAAGGCAAAGATTTTTTGAACCTATTTGCTTACACAGGTAGTGCAACAGTACACGCGGCAGTTGGCGGAGCTCGTTCAACAACGACAGTAGACATGTCAAACACTTACCTGAACTGGGCAAAAGACAATATGCAGTTGAATGGTTGTATTGGACGCCAACATCGCTTTGAGCAAGCTGATTGTCTGCAGTGGCTTGAAAATGCAAAAGGCGAATACGACCTTATCTTTATTGATCCACCGACGTTTTCAAACTCAAAACGTATGGAAACGTCATTCGACGTGCAACGTGACCATATCAAGCTAATGACGAACTTGAAACGTTTGTTACGAGCAGGCGGTACGATTGTGTTCTCGAACAATAAACGTCACTTTAAGATGGATGAAGAAGGGTTGGCTGAGCTAGGACTAAAAGCTCAGAATATTTCATCGCAAACTCTGCCTTTGGATTTTTCTCGAAACAAACACATCCATAACTGCTGGCTAGTGACACACGCAGAGTAAAGAAACGATTGAGTATAAGGACGTATAAGTGCTGACATTGTATAGCACAGAGGGGTGCCATCTTTGTGAGATGGCATTTGCTCTAGTAAGCCAGGTCGGCCTGGCGGAACAAGCAGATATTATCGATATCGCATTCGATGATGAACTGTTTTCTCGTTACGGCGTAACGATTCCCGTATTAAAATATCAAGATTCTGAGTTGAACTGGCCGTTCGATTTAGATGAACTCAAAAATTGGTTGGAAAATAATGGCATTACTTACCATTCATAACGCGCAACTTGCTTTCGGTGATCATCCGCTATTAGACCGCGCAGAGTTTGCTTTGCAGGAAAATGAGCGTGTTTGTTTAGTCGGGCGAAACGGTGCCGGTAAGTCAACGTTGATGAAAGTACTTGCTGGCGATATCTTACTGGACGACGGCAAAATTCAAATAACACAAGACGTTGTTGTTTCTCGTTTGGAGCAAGATCCACCGCGCAACCAAGAAGGTACTGTTTATGAGTATGTCTCTGGCGGCTTAGCGGAAATTGGCGAACAGCTTAAGATCTACCATGATCTTCTTGATCTTGTTGCGCAAGACCCAAGCGAAAAGAACATCAACCGCTTAGCAAAAACTCAAGAACAATTGGATCATTCAAATGCGTGGCGTTTTGATGACCGAGTTAAAAACGTACTTAGTGCCCTAAAGTTAAGTCCAGACACATTACTTCGTGACTTATCTGGCGGCTGGCAACGCAAGGCGGCATTAGCTCGCGCTCTAGTTTGTGACCCTGATGTATTACTACTTGACGAACCAACCAACCATTTGGACGTCACAACCATTGAATGGCTAGAGAACTTCCTGAAAGATTTCAAAGGCTCGATTATCTTCATTTCCCACGACCGCGCATTCATTAAATCTATGGCGACCCGCATTGTCGACTTAGACCGCGGGCAACTTTCCTCTTTCCCTGGTGATTACGACAATTACTTGCTTGAGAAAGAAGAGATGCTTCGTGTTGAAGATATGCAAAACGCTGAGTTCGACAAGAAACTGGCTCAAGAAGAAGTGTGGATTCGCCAAGGTATTAAAGCGCGTCGTACTCGTAATGAAGGACGCGTACGAGCACTTAAGAAACTTCGTGAAGAGCGTCGCGACCGCAGAGAAGTGCAGGGTAAAGTTAATCTCAATATCGATGATGCGTCACGCTCAGGCAAAATCGTCTTTGAAGCAGAGAATGTGTCTTTTGCTTACGACGGTAAGCAAATTGTTGATAACTTCAGCTTCAACATCATGCGCGGCGATCGTATTGCCCTTATTGGTCCAAATGGTTGTGGTAAAAGTACCGTACTGAAGTTATTGCTTGGGCAACTAGAAGCTCAATCGGGTCGCTTACATTGTGGTACCAAGCTTGAAGTCGCTTACTTCGATCAATACCGAGAGATCCTCGATCCTGAGAAAACTGTTATCGACAACTTAGCGGACGGTAGGCAGGAAGTAATGGTAGGTGGTCGTCAGCGTCACGCTTTAAGCTATCTTCAAGATTTTCTGTTTGCACCAAAGCGCGCTCGCACGCCAGTTAAAGCCTTATCTGGCGGAGAAAAAAACCGATTGTTGCTCGCTCGTATCTTACTGAAACCTAATAACTTACTTATTCTTGATGAGCCAACCAACGATTTGGATATAGAAACGTTGGAACTTTTAGAAGAAATGCTTGCCAATTATCAGGGTACGTTACTGTTAGTAAGTCACGACCGTGAGTTTGTTGATAATACAGTAACGACTAGCTGGATTTTTGAAGGTGACGGTGTAATCGAAGAGTTCGTGGGTGGTTATCACGATGCGAAGCAGCAACGTGATCAAGCACTTGCCGTTCGTTTTTCGACGGAAAAACCAGCGAAAAAAGAGAAAGTGGTTGAGGAAACTCCCAAAACAACTCAACCTAAGAACAACTCTAAGAAGTTATCGTATAAGCTGCAAAGAGAATTAGAAGCTCTTCCAGCTAAGCTAGAACAGTTAGAATCGGATATTGAAACTCTGCAAGAACAAGTGAATGACCCTGAGTTTTTCGCTAAGCCAGTCGAGCAGACTCAACCGGTATTGGAACAACTTGCTGCTTTAGAGCAGGAGTTAGAAATCGCATTCGAGAGATGGGAAGAACTCGAAGCAATGCAACAGGATAGTTAAGAATTCAATGAATTGTAGTAACAAATTCAAGTTAACCGCTGTCGCTTTGATGGTGGGTACCGCAATGAACGCAAACGCAGCATTGTATCAAGTCATCGAAGTATCGCCAGAAGTGAACGGCGATGTTGTTGATTATCAAACCGCTTATGGTGTTGCCATTCAACAGGGTGATGTAATCGATGCGTCAACAGACTCTCCATTTGCCCTAGGTTGCTTTGATGCGACGGCAAACTGCACTCCAGAGCAATTTAAGCTTGCTATTGAAACTCGTACGACACCAATATCTGCAAGCCAAGAAGTTGATGGTAATAGCTACCGCGAAGAAATCCCTTTTGCGATGGATGCAGGGTTTTACTACATCCAAGAGTATAAGGACTTTGAGCGCTACTGTTTTAACCAACTTCGCTATTCTACCTGTGAATCATGGGCTTCAGTAAACTGGACTCCATGGAGTAAAGAGCTAAGTAGAGATTTCACCCCAAATGCTAAAGCATTTGTCGAAAATGACGGTAGTGCTTACGTAAACGAATACAACAATATCATCAATAGCCTAACAGCTGACGGTAAGGCTGTCGGTAACCAGAGTATCAAAGAAGACTCATCTTCTTTAAAAACGCGCAATACCATCGTAGCTCCCGTTCTTCCAAATATTGTTACTGGAGATAGCGAAGCGAGTGTAGTAGAAAGCCACGCATGGAATACGGATGGTGTATTTACGGTTGGAAGCGTATCCAGAACTGCAAGTAATACTAATGGCACTCACCATACCTCCAAAGCCGCTATTTGGGATCAAACTAAAGTTATCAGTGAAGTTCCTTGGCAAAGTGGGACGTCAAAAGACGGCGAAAGACTTGCTCAAGGGAGCATGCGTGATCTCGTAGTAGATGGTACGACCGT
The DNA here is from genome assembly GCF_024181925.1 of Vibrio sp. Y20_XG_PY13. NCBI lineage: Bacteria > Pseudomonadati > Pseudomonadota > Gammaproteobacteria > Vibrionales > Vibrionaceae > Vibrio > Vibrio sp. Y20_XG_PY13. Next base: position 46,599 of record NZ_JAMZAL010000002.1, read on the forward strand.
GTATGGTGTTGGTTACAACACATATGCCAATGATAATTATCTAAACGCGACCGTATTTGTTGGCAAGTTAGAATCGGAAACCTCCATTGCCAACGTCACCTGGGAAAGCAAAGTGGTTGCAGGAGCGAGACAAAAAGAGGGCGATGAAACAGTTCACCTCAACTCCCGACTTACTGATGTAAACTCAAACTTCGTAGCTATCGGTGAAGCAAAACGTTCCGGTGGGTATTTGATGCCAACGGGTTCTGCGCCAAATCGTTTGTTTATTGTTGATGATGTTCGCTCTGCATCTCTCAGTGCTATTTACCCAACGACGGGCATCTTCTTCAACGGTGCGGGCGGTAAAATGGGTGGTATCAACGCTTACAACGAAATTGTGGGTCAGTTAGATGCGGAATCTACCCGTGAAGATGATGGCAAACCTCGTCGTAAGCGTGGTTTCATTTATCCATACATCCAAGATGATGCAAACAATGTGAGAGCTGAAACACTGTTTGATGGTAAAGCGTGGTTCCTAGATACATTGACAAACGGTGGCGAATATTCAGAGGCAAATAACGCATTCCGTATTATTGATGCAACAGATATTAATGATGCAGGTGTAATATCGGCTACTGCTATGAAATGTGCAGGCGGGTATAACTCTACAGCGCATAACGCTTCTTGTAATGGTACTGAAGAAATTGTTGCAGTGAAATTAATGCCAATTCCTAACCAAACGAAAGAAGATATCATAGCGCGAAGCGTGGAATCAGACAGCGCTGAACGTCAAGGCGCAGGCCTTGGTTGGTTAGCTTTGACCATGCTTGGTTTGTTTGGGTTCCGTAGAAAATAGTCAGTAATTTTTAATTCAAGCAGAGGCTCACAGAATTAAGTCTCTGCTTTTTTTATGCCTTGAGAAATCGCGCAATTTGATCGATTCTTATAAGTGGAGTCATAAAAACTCCACCAAAGTTTCACAATAACAGCTGTACGTTAGTAAATGGACCTGTATGAGGAATTAACTATGAAGAGACAAAAGCGTGATCGCCTAGAACGAGCTCAATCTCAAGGCTATAAAGCTGGGTTGAATGGAAGGTCTCAAGAGGCTTGCCCGTATCAACAAGTAGACGCTCGGTCGTATTGGTTAGGTGGTTGGCGTGATGCCAGAGATGAAAAACAATCTGGTCTCTATAAATAACTCTCCACATACAACAGAAGGATTCGAAAGGGCTCGTAGAGAGCCTTTTCTCGTAATTACTAAGTATAAAAAAGCCCCAGATAGGGGCCTTAAAAATTTATAGAGAAGGGTAACTAGAAGCTCGAAGTATCTTGGAATAAGCCAACTTTAAGATCCTTCGCAACATAAATTTCTTTGCCGTCAACGCATACGCGGCCGTCTGCTAAACCCATCACTAGTTTACGGTTTACAACGCGCTTCATATGAATTTCGTACGTTACTTTCTTAGCAGTTGGCAGAATTTGGCCAGTAAACTTCACTTCACCAACGCCAAGAGCTCGACCTTTGCCTTTGCCGCCGACCCAACCTAAGAAGAAGCCCACTAGCTGCCACATGGCATCTAGACCGAGACAGCCTGGCATTACTGGGTCACCAGGGAAGTGACAATCAAAGAACCAAAGATCTGGAGTAATATCCAACTCTGCAAGAATTAAACCTTTACCAAAATCACCTTCTGTTTCAGACATTTTAGTAACTCGGTCCATCATTAGCATGTTTGGTGCAGGAAGTTGTGGGTAACCCGGACCAAAAAGCTCGCCTTGGCTAGAAGCAAGAAGATCATCACGGTTGTAAGAATCACGTTTGTTTTGCATTATCAATTACTCCAATTTTTGACAGATGCATGTTAGTGAACACGTGTACGCTAAACAACTCCGATCAGTACTAGACAAACCAGTTTTTGATGCGCTGCACAATTCCTTCTGGATGCTCATGTCTTTCAAAATTTTCAATACGTTCGGCGATCTTGCCGATGACGCTATCATCTTCGCCTCTGAATGATTTGCCCATTAGAATTGGTATTGCTTCATCAACGGTAGAAACCGACCAAATATGGAACTCACCATTCTTAATGCTTTCTATGACATCTTTATGTAAAGCAAGGTGCTTCAAGTTCGATTTAGGCATAATAACGCCTTGATGACCAGTGAAGCCTTGGTGTTTACAAACTTGATAAAAACCTTCGATCTTCTCATTTAAACCGCCTACTGCTTGTACTCGACCAAATTGGTCCACCGCGCCAGTCACCGCGATTTGTTGATTAACCGGTGATTCAGACAGTGCACTTACCAAACAACATAACTCTGCCAATGAAGCACTATCACCATCCACTTCACTATAGGACTGCTCGAAAACAATAGACGCAGAGTAAGGCAGTGGCTCATCCAAATTCAAAGCAGAGCTTAGAAATGCTTGCATGATCATCATGCCTTTCGCATGAAGATTTCCTCCAAGTTCAGCTTTGCGCTCAACATCGGAAATGTCACCATCTCCAAAGTGAATAACACATGAAATTCGCGCTGGCTCGCCATAAGAGACAGGATGCCCGGCCATATCAATAACCGTGAGTCCGTTAATTTGGCCGACTTGTTCACCAGTAGTCTCAATGATGACCTGACCATCAAGAATGTCATAAACTGCACGTTGAGGAAGGTAAGACTCTCGATAATATTTATCGTCGATGGCTTTATCTATCGCCACATAATCAATGATATTTTGATCGCTAAACTGAGCAGCTAGGCTAAGTAGTTGGCAATGCCACATCACACCTAAAGGCAAATAATGTTGGTCCTCAGTTAAACGCATGCCTGCTAATAGTAACCGTTGAAAAGCACCTTCATCCAACGATGGGAAACCGTACTCCGAACAAATCCAATTCACCAAACCTACATACAACTCTAAGTTACTTGCAGATAAGTGGATATCTTCTTCAACTTCGGTATACATCGTTAGGCCGGTTGAAAAATCTTCGTCAACATACTCAAGGTCGGCCAATTGATTACGATCGCCAGTAACAATAATCTTAACGTCAAATTCTTTTTCATCGGCCGTTAAAATAGGTAGTCGAGTAGGGCTTACATTCAAGGGTTTTACTGGCTTTCCTTGAATGGCAGACTTAATGCTCGGCCAATATCCGGGATTCGCCAAAATGAGGTTCGCTGGTAAAATCAAATACCCGCCGTTAGCCTTGGAAAGTAATCCAGCTTCAACTACAACATCGCCTTTTAAATCAACACTGTAGCGATCAAACAAGAGCTTTGCGTCCAAAGACTCTGTCATTATTGTAGGCTCTAAACCATCAGTGACCACGTCACAAATAAACTTACGATAAACCGTATTATCTGCACAGTTTATTACCAAAACTCGAGTCAAGCCTTTGATTTTTTTGAATCGTTCAACAGTAGCGAGGAGTCTTGGTTGAAGTTCTACGAACTTCTTCTTAGGTAGAGAGGAGGCAGATTTTAAAATGTCTTCGTACTGTTCGAACGAAGGAGTCACGTCTTTCCAATTAAGTTGATTCATTTAATTTCATCATTATTCAATATTGCGGTCATTATAACGAAAGGGCTCTGAACTCCCTAGTGCCAATTGGTGTAGTTGTAAATGTAAATAACTCGTTGAGTATCATTTGGACAAATGAGTGATCAACATCGATACTTCAAAGAGTTTTCATTGATGAATAACTATAACTGGGTTACGCTGTCACCAGGTTAGCTTTATGAGTCAGAAAGAATGAAATATCAGCAACTTGAAAATTTAGAATGTGGATGGAAGTGGAAGTATCTAATCAAAAAATGGAAAGATGGTGAAGCGATTACCAGACATATTGATACAAGTGAAGCTGATGCAGCTGTCGCCGAGTTACGACGCATAGAGCACGAACCTACATTAGTGCTAGCTTGGATTGAAAAACACATGTCTGAAGAGCTAGAGAACAAACTCAAGCAGGCAATTCGCGCAAAACGAAAGCGCCACTTCAACTCAGAACAAGTTCACACCAAAAAGAAATCGATCGATCTTGATTACCGTGTTTGGGAAAAATTATCTAATCGAGCCAATGAACTGGGGTGTACGCTGTCTGATGCCATTGAATATCTACTTTCAGAAGCCTCAAGAAGTGAAAAAGCAAGCCAGAAAGTTACGTCCATCAAAGAAGACTTGAGTAAGCTACTATCCAGCTAAGGAGTGTTAGATGCTATATGTGATATTAATTGCTGCAATCGTCATATTCTGGTTGATCGCCGTGGATAGACCCGTGTTAAAAGTGAGTTTTGATGACGGCCACTTGAGCAAGGTAAAAGGGCATATACCTCCATCTTTTAAACATAACTTACAAGATATTGGCGAACATGATCCATTTACTGGTGAACTCAAAGTGTACAACCAACGCTCCGGAATGAGGCTGGTCTTTTCTAAAGACGTACCAAAGAAAGTTCAACAACGAATTCGAAATGTTTTTCCTCATCAAGGTTTCAAAGCCAATAAAGGCAAGAAACAAGCTTAGCCGACATATCAATTACTTATCTACGTTAAACGGGACGCAAAATTGCGTCCCGTTTTAGCATTTGACGCATAAAAAATTACAATCAGTCCATTTATCGAAAATGGACTTACGAATGCGATACGTTGTCACTTTATTTTTATTATTGTTACCCACAACATCAACATTGGCCGATGATTCAGAAACAAATCCAGTGGCTAAGAAAATCAAATCGACGCTACAAAAGAAAGTCGATAAGCAGTTCGACCAATATGATGGTTATTGCGATTTAATGATTGAAATGGAACATAAAGGAAAAGTAGCAATAGTAAAACGAGTTACTGGAAGCGGAGATACAACAGTTTGCCGTTTTGCTCGTTCAAACTTAAAAACCGGTAAGCGATATCGTTACAAATATCCTGAAAAATATATCCGCATACATATAACAACTGGTTCGTGAACCTTCAGTTTAAAGTAAGCAAGACCGAGTTACCGCAAATCAATTGGTTTTCTATAATCCGTAGATAGAAGTAGCATGGGAATGAATTGCCAAAAAATTTGATATACTTGGATTGTCAAGCATTTCAATAACTTGTGCTGAATTGGCCTTGGTGATTGCAAGTCCTAAAGAATCACTATATCAGTACGCATTATGGGCGCTTATGTTGAATGCGATTGCATATGCGTATCCTATAAAATGTCTCTCTTTTGAGGGACAATTCAATGAAGTATCACGAAATGACTAAAAACTATATTTTTCGTGAATTTGAATGTGGTTTAACCGTCGAAGAAGCTGCCAAACTTTGTTTAAAAACTGTGAGGACGGTCAAAGAATGGGATAAGGGGAAATCCATTCCGCCAGAGTGTAAACGCTTAATGAGGATGAATAAGGGCAGGGAACTGAGCAGTTGTGAAGATTGGGAAAACTTCGTAATGAGGCATGATCGATTAGAGCTTCCAACAGGACAGTTGGTTACTGCGCAACAAATATTGATTGGGGTTGCTTTACTTGAGTTAGGTGCATCGAATGATATAAAAGTTGCTCACCAAATATTGAAGTATGCAAGAGTACTAAAGAAAATCGTGTAATTTATTTAAGGCTCCAACAGGAGCCTTATTTTTCTATTCAACCTCTAATGACTCTGGCCAGATAAAGTAAGGGCCAAAACGTTTACTGTACTTGAACTCACCACCCAACGATTTCCCTTCTTCGGTTAAAGAATGTTTTCCATCATCAAAAGATAAGTAGCCCTTGTTTACACACATCTGAAGGAAGTCATCTGTTTTAATTTTGTGCTTCTTGGCTAGCTTGGATGAAGTCAGTTTGGCTTGTTCTGGTTGTGAATCTTCACTTTTAGCAGGATCATTGACAGATGATGTAATCTTCTCTAACGAAATGCGAACCTCATCGCTAATACGAATAATACGTTGCGCTTCCTCATAGGAATCTTTGTAGACATTCGGGTCTTCGTCACGATCAATGAAGATACCCATTTCGTTATTGTTTACTTGGCTGAACTCATAGAGGTTTAAACTTGTAATGATACAGGCACTTTCATTCATGTAGCACTTTGCATGGAGGTTTTTACAAAAGCTGGTGCGCACAAAGGAGAGACCTTTCAGCCAGTTAATCTCATCAGGTTGTAGTTCGCTTTTACCATAGACAATTCTAATGTCGATTTTTAATCGGTCTTTGTCTTCCAAAAGCTCTCGAATGCGATCATTAAGCTTGAGGAAAGGGCTAATAAGAATCAGCCTTTCCGATGCGTTCTTGATAAGTTCTTCGAGATAGTAGTTTGTAGCACTTGTATTTAAAAACTTAGCCATTTCATATCCTTGACATATAAAACCTAGCGCACACAGGCTACGATTAAGAGCTAATGGGATCAAGATAAAATAAGTAGAAAAATGCCAAGTGTTGGAAGTTCCTCTCGAAGCGCTTGTTGCGTGTATAGCAAAGACTAAGATTTGTTATCCATTTAAGTAAGATGATCTAAATTTTGCGATTACATCATCTAAGTCACCACCACCAACATGTTGAGCATATTCAAATGCTTTTTGCCAGAACTGTCGATTTCCTTTAGGTATATTTTTATGCCTCTTTACGATATAGAAACAGCTCATTTGATTGTTATCATCTATATAATTAAGCGAAAAAGTACTATCTGTAGGTAATGGCGAACTTTTAGTTAGTTCCTCTGTGGCAATACAACCCATGTTATATGCTTGTCTTTCATCAAATAACCAAGGACTCCATATGGACAAAATATAAAATACATCTTCTATAGAAAAATTAATTTCACTACCTCTGATTCGATAAATTTCTTCAATATCAGTAGAGCCTAGAATCATCGCGTCTCGCCATTCATCCCTGCTACCCTCATGAAACTCTTTGCCATCGCATTCAATAGCAGTTTTTCTCCCTTTACCATCAGTTACTACGAAATCTAATCTGAATGTTCCGCAGATTGTTTTAACCACAACCTGAGAGTCCATTTCTAATTCTTGCTTTAAGTACTTTGAAGCAAACTTGGCGAATGTGTCTTCAATCGGCGAATCATATGGTGGGTCGTAAAAAATGGTCAAAACACTCTCCTTATAAATGGGGGGATAATCTAATGATTTTCTGTGATCTTTTATGAAACTATCTTAAGGTCTAAATCATTACAACCTAGATAGTTTCAATAACATAATTTACTTGCATAATAACCAAGTAAATTATTGGATTCTAACGATCCATCAAAACTGTTGAGGCTTGGTGGAATTTACCCCCGTAATACAGATTCGGGGGTTTGACCTCCCGCCGCACGTCGCGCAATCGTCCTAGCCCGTCCTCACTTGCTCCGCGCGTCCGTCGGAGAGAACCCAGAAAAGAAGAATAAGCATTGCTCGACACTCGCAAAGCTTTGGCGTTGTGAGTATGCAGCGTTCCAGTAGGTTAACGCGCCTTTGGTGTGGCTAGTCTCTGCAAGGCTGGTCTAGCAGGAAGGAGGGCGGCAGCATCCAAGTGGCTTTGGGCTGCTAACCGCGCCGATTAAGTGATGAGGCTAGGTTTTGCTAAGGTGGGCGGCTTGGTGCCTCGTCGTCGCTCCGCAACTCCTTATCCCTGCGGGGCTGGCACCGTGCCTTTAATTGAAGTAGTCGACCAGTTTGCCTAGGAGGTATCTGGAAAGGTCATACACGAGCACTACTATGACTGCATTCACTATCGAGAGATGATCAAACAACTCGATGATTTCAACGAGCTGTCCATGCGTTACGTATTCATTCATTAGGTTTCGTCTCCACTAAACAAACCGCCAACGGGTTTGAGTTCAATATCTTGCTCTTGCCGTTGTACATATTGCTCATACGGCGAACACGTGACATAGAAATTGGATGCACCGCGAGACAGCTGGACGAGGCAATCGTCCAGATATTCCATCTTGACGCCCAACTTATTTAGGAATCCGTCATCGAGGTAAGTCACACCGCGCGGTGTGACAACCTCAAAATGCACGTTGACGTGTATCGAGGTGGCTTTGTGCCAACGCTCCACCGCAGAGACATAGATGCTTTCTGAGTTCGCCAGTGGGAACCAAGCCGGAACAGTGCCTACGTCATGATAAGACTCATTCCCGCAACCAGAACCCGTACAGCCAGAACCACTAGAACCCATGACAGAACCAGGCGAACCACTTTGACCAGGACGTGCTTGACCTTGCGAAGTCGAAACGCCACTTTGCTGCGAAGTTTGATGAAGCTGCGTTCCTTCCGCAGTTGTCGTCTCAGAATCAGAAACCATACCAATAAGCGCATAAACTAAGTACCCAAATGAAAGCACGACCAGTGCCATAGCTGCTAAGAATTTCGGATTAAGAAAGATGTTCTTTCCAAGTCCCGATTTGGTGATTTGCCCCGTGACGGTCGAGGCGTAGAGTAGGTGGACATCAAGCGGCACCTTGAGGTTATAAACCACATCGTCTTTGCTTGGTTTGGTGACCGTTCGAGTCGGGTCATGTTCCAAGATGCGCGGTTTGCGGTTGGAAAAGAAGATCCCATCTTTTCCCTTATGTTGCTTGGCCAACTCCGCAACACCTTTTAACTCTTTCGGGATTTGAGCAAAGTCAGGCGTAAGCAACACAATGTCCCAGTTGTAGTGCCGGTGCTCCATAAAGGCGTTGTTAAAGTTCTCGGGATAGATGATGCGTCCTTGCTCATCAAAACGTGTGCGTTGGCAATCGTCTATCTCGCCATTGTCCAAACTGGATGTATCAATCGTTAGCCAACGAGAGTGAAACAGCTCGGAAAATCCTTCCGGTAAGTGAGGCTCAAAGTCAGTGAAAGGGCGCTTGTGTATGTTCGCCATTTTGAAACCTGCATTGACCGAGAAGATTTGCTGACACTCATCAATGAGGATGAACGCCCCAATGGGCGCCCAACAGAAAAAGTATTTCCAAAGCTCGAAGCCTTCAGGATTGCGAGAGCTAATGCGAATGAGCCGAGCTGTATCAGGAAACTTCTCACCAAGGCGTTGTTCAATCACTTCAAGTGGCTGCATGCCATGAATGTTGGTAATGCAAATTCGACCTTCACGCAGTGCAGGCAGTAAGTCAAACCACACGGCGCAAGCCGATTTGTAAGAGCCACCGTGACCGTATCGAAATGAAGTAGCCATTCAATCACCAGTTAAAGAAACGCATAACTAAAGACGTAGCGAACGCATCAAAGATGACACGTAATCCAGAGGTGACGCCGTATTCGGTCAAGATATAACGGACGTCAGAAGGAAGCGCATTAAAGCGGTCTTCGACAAGCGTATAGACGCCATATTCTTCGAGCAGCAGCTGCGCAATCTTGAGTGCAATTTGTATCGAGGCAATCTTGATATCGAGCCATACTGAGATAAGCCACATCGCACCATATTCAAATGCGTTCTTTATCCATTCAATCGCCACATCAAAGAAGTCGAGAAAGGTTTGCCCAATGTTGGCAATAAACTCTAATGCTGAGTAGATGTATTCCATGTTATTTACTCCGATTACCAAACAGAACCCAAAGGGCGATTAAGGCACAAATGAACAGCACGACAGGGCGCACGTAGCCCGATACCGCATCAAAACGCTGTAGTCCTGATTCAACGGTTGCGCCTTTGATATTGAAAGACTTGTCACTCAATGTGCCGTTATTGAAGTTGGTGCCGATAGTGATTAAGCCTTTGATGTCATCCACATAGCCTTGAATGGATTCGGCTTTTTCATCTATCGTGGTTTGCAGGTTGGCAAAGTCTTCTGCCGTGAAGATTTCGCCAGTGATAGCGGTACCCGTAGGTGTACCAAACTCTGAGCCAGTCAATAGACCCTCAATCGCATTTAAGCTGCTATCGAGTTCGCCCACAGAATCACCAAGCCCTTTTAAATCGTCACGAATACCAATAGTGGCGTTGGTATTGTTGTTCACCGCCGTAGTGATATCGCCGTTGGCCTGTTGGATGAGTGCCTTGGTGTTGTTATAAATTTTGTTGTCATTGATTTGCTGCTCTTGAATGGCTTGGGTGTTATCGACCAAAGAGCCTTTCACATCAATAACCGCGTTGGTGATATCAGCGTGTGACTGGTTGATATCGACGTTAAGATCATGAATGCCTTTGTTCACATCCACGTTAAGCCCTTTAATAGCAGAAAGGACTGCCGTGTCTGTCGATTCATCCGTGTCAGGGTCTTCTACGTCCGGTTTATCATCAACGACACCGGGATTGACCGTGTTGGTTGAATCATCGGGTAGGACACTTGGGTCTTCAATCTCGCCTGTTGGGTCGTCAGGGTCATGGGTTGGGTCTTCTGGCGTATCCGGTGGAATGATTGGCTCGTCTGGCCCATTCACGCCCCAGAAAAGTGTGCCACCTTCACACTGACGTCCAGTGTAAGCAAAGCGCAGAGAGCATTGAGAGTCGGGCGTGTACTGTCCATCAGGAACGCCAGTACAAATAATGGTGGATTCGTTTTTGGTCATTTCGCATCGAGTGGCACCGTAGTCACCGTAACACGCGCCCGTCACCAGTTCGCCGTAGACAGCAGGGTGCCAATACAATTTCACCGTATCGCCAATGGACTGTTTGAACTGACAAGCATCCATGCATGAGCCATCAGGATTCTCTCCATACTCACAAGCAGGAACGATGGGTTCACACGACACGACGTACTCGTCTTCTACTTTTTCATAGTCAGGTGGACATTGAGCTGAATTTTGAAAGAATCCGGCAGCATGATAAAGAGGCCAAGAAGCACTGGTTGTGTGACACATAATATCTACAACGTATTTGCCATGCCTCAAATAACAGGACTTAGTAGAAAAATCCTTGTAGTTAACAAACTTATTCTCATAACAAGAGACATAAGAGGCAGGGTTAACTCTCATACCCAATAGCAACTTACAATCGGGATAAGCTGAAACGTCTGAAACCTTATAGGTTGGTTGAGCCGCGCTTGCATTAAGTGATAAGAACAAGCACGAAAACAAAAGTAAAAAGAGTGACTTATTCACATTTGCACCATTAAAAAAGGGAGCCGAAGCTCCCTTATCCGTTGATTAGTGAGTATTGATGCCACTCACAAAGCCGTGGAGGAATGCCCCCGCAAAGGCAACACCTAGAACGATAGCGAGAACATCTCCAAGTAAATTACCCGATAAAGGAGGCATAGAGGTGAGCCGTTAGCGGCGTAAGAAGCCAACAACCATGGTCACACCAAAGCCCAGTGCAGCCATACCAATCAGACCCGCCACAACCAGTGATACGTTAGCTTGACCACCGGATACCGCAGAGTTGATTGCGCCCGTGATATCGACTTCAGCGAACGCCGGAGAGACAGACGCGGCCATCAGTGCAGCACCAGCTGCGGTCTTTTTGTTTACGACTGCGTGTTTTACGTTAGTTACAACAAGTTCTAGTTTTTTCATAAGATTTACCTTTTACTCATAAGGCGAACAACACGACCCACCCAGTGACCAACGACCATGTTGATCAAGAGCACGCCACTGACATACAGGAACAAGTCACCGTTGAAGAGGACTGGCTCCTTATATTCTTGGTAGTCCACCGCCGAAATCAGCACGTATTCTTGGCAATCCGCAACAGGCGTTTTCGTTGCTTTCAAATTGCCATACTGGTTAACGACGGTGACGCATACAGACATTTTTTAGCCTTGAACGGGTTTCATTGAAGCCTCGAAGTGCTTCTTAATTTCTTGGTCGACTGGAATAAGCTCAGTCACGATAGCGCCTGCCAATGGGTCTTCTGGGTTAATCTCCAAGCGCAATTGGTATTCACGGCGAGGAACGAGAGCGCCAGTGCGCTCAAGAAGCAGGGCATATTCTTGGTCAATCATCAAAGGTTGATCCCATTGGGGATTCACATCACCGGATTCACCGATAGTGCGGCGTTTGAATTTCTCCGAGTTGATTTCACGTAGAGGTCGTGACACGTTCAGTTGAGCACTGTCGCCACGTGCTGAGTTCCAAGTGATATCCATGCCAAGTACAAAAACGGATTTAGCCATTTGTTAAGTCTCCAATATGTGAGTCACCAACTTGCCGTAGGTATCGGGGAAGGTGAATTTCGTTCCATCACGGACAAGGGAACCGACCACGGTTTCAATGTCGCCCTCATGGAATTCAATAAGTGAATTAAGGATTTTCCCGTACTGGCGGCGCATCCAGTGCGCAGAGGCCAACAGGTCTAACGCCGCGCGTTTAGTCGGGACAGGTTTGGTATTGAATTTCTTTGCAGTAGAAATCGAGGCTGCGAAATCATTGAGCGCGGCATACGCGCCAGCCGGATTCAGCAACACATCAACATTCCATTTTTTCAGCTCAACTTCAGAGCGGTACCAGACAAGACCCGTGTTCGCGAGCTTCTGCTCAAGAGCCTTGTTGTAGATACGCCAGTAAATGCGCGAGGTACGCGAACCAATCGAGTATTGCTCTTTGGTGTAAATCGGTTTGCCGTCTTTGCCGATACTGGCAATGGTCATGTCCTCATGAAGTACAGGACCACGGCCACGTTCAGCAGTGCGGAAACAGTCATCACGCCACGCCTTGTAAGCGTATTCGCAATCGAAAATCCCGTCGTAATCGTCATAGGCCAAGTCAACACGCGCCAGAGTTTGCACACCAAGTACATTGGTCAGCCAGTCATGTAGCGACCACGTAGGACGACGGGCAAATACATGCTTGCATCCCGTTCCGTTGATTTGGAAATGCACCGTGTCATTGTTACCGCCGATACCAACGAAGCCGCAGAAGTCCTCACCATCTGGCGAAGTCAGTTTCATGGATTCGGTGTAGAACTGGAAACCCAAACCGCGAGGTGCTGACAGCGACAAACCAAGCACTTGGTTGGTGAAGATGCGCAAGCAGTCTTCCAAGTAATTGCGATAACAGATATCAAACGCTTTGTTGTACGCATCAATCTCGTCGGAAGTCTGAGCGACCGTCGGATTAAACACAGGTGGAGCAGGGAACTTAGGCGCACGACAGTGACGCTGTAACAGTCCAGATTTGGCAAAGCCTTTGTATTCTTCATGCTTGTGCAATCGACGAACGGCATCATGACAATGACGTAAGTCTTTCACGGCAAACGTAAAACACAGGTAATCAATATGAACGCTTTGCTCATCGAAACTTTTAAGGATGTTAGTTGCAGTAGTCATCGAACACCCCCATATTGATACGTTGTTCAACAGTCGTGTTGGTGATGGACACCAACTCATAAGAAGCGAACTGAGACGAAGCCCAAGACTCAAGATGAGACATGGATTTAAGCAAATCCCATTCGTCGCAACCTTTGACCAACACAGAAACTGTGTAGTCAGGCAGCAAGTCGTAATAGATGATTTGAGCTTCATTCATGATTACTGAGCCTCTAAAGCTGTCGCTTTTGAAGGTGTCATGCCTAAGAAACGACATAGAACTTCATGCTCGTCAGATTCAAAGCGAAACTCGTAATCGCCAACCGAGAGATAACCAAAGGACTCTTGGTTGTTTTCGAATGTGCTAATGCAGTAGCCAAAGTGATTGAAAGGAACGACGACTTCTTCAAAGATGTCAGTTGTAGTGATGTAACAAAGTTTGAAAGCTGGAACGTGAGACACTGCGAAGTGACGGAGCGTTAACGTTTTAACATTGACGTTTTGAACTTCAGTTTCTAATACGATCATTACAACCACCTGACTAGTTGAGAGAGTGACCGCCAAAGCCAAGCGCGAAAGCGTCAAGGGCAAACGCCCAAAGCTAAGGCGGTCTGATACAGTAAATTCTGTAGTGATTAAATACAGATATTTCTGTACCGTCAACACAGCAAAATCTGTACTAAAAGACTAAAATCAGTCCAATAGCGTGATTAGAGGAAAAGCAGAAATGTACACAAACAAGCTCATTGATGCTTATAAAGAGCAAATGAACTACATTCAATACAAGCAGATTGCTCATGACCTAGGTGTAAGCCCTCAAATGCTCACAGAAGTAAGAAAAGGTCGAAGTTATCTCAATGAAAATCAGATACTTATGCTTGCTGAAACTATTGGTGAAGACAAAGAAAAGGCACTGATTGGCTTGGCTATGGATAAAGCAAAAACGCACGAAGCGCAGACACTGTGGCAGAACATAGGAAAAAAGTTTAACGGACTTGGATTATCAAGCATTTCAATGGCTTGTGCTGGATTGGCCTTAGTGATTGCAAGTCCTAAAGAATCACTATATCAGTGCGCATTATGTATATTATGTTAAATGGAGTGAACCATACGTCAGATTCTTTCTACTTTGCTCTCCTATCTCTTTCAGATTTTAAATTTGAGCTAACTTTAGGAAGCTGATTAAACATAATCAGTATTTACCATAAAATACTTAATATAGATCTTAATAATCTATCGATTGTTAAGATCTATATTAATGACTACGCCGTTTCTATTAATGATTGTATAGCTTCATAGATATCTTGCCTGCGAACTGGCTTTGATACAAAACTATCCATGCCAGCGTCTAAGCACTTATCTTTATCGCTTTCTAGCGCGTGCGCTGTTAAAGCGACGATTGGAATTGTAATTCCTTTCTTTCTAATCAGCCTAGTTGCTGTTATTCCATCCATTACTGGCATCGAGACATCCATCAAGATCATATCAATTCGGTTATCGTTTTCTTCAAGAAATGTAAGCGCCTCTGCGCCATGGCTTGTAATATGCACATTATGGCCAAGCTTGTTAAGAATCAATTTAATCACAAGTTGATTTGATTGAGTGTCTTCGACGATAAGCAAGTTTAGAGCTTTGTTTGGTCTATTATGCTCAATTTTTACAGGACGGCTTTGGTTGTAACGTGTTAGAACTGGAATTCGAATGGTGAAGTCAGAACCCTCATTCTCGCGGCTTTTTACAGAGATTTCACCTCTCATCATTTCAACTAAGTGCTTGGTAATAGCAAGCCCTAAGCCTGTACCACCAAACCGTCGAGTAATTGAGCGATCACCTTGATGGAATGCCGTAAATAAATGGGCTTGTTTTGCTCTCGAGATTCCAATTCCGGTGTCAGATATAGAAACTACAACTTCGTCATTTTCTTCAGCGACAGAAACAGACACACTTCCTGAGTCCGTAAACTTGATGGCATTCCCAATCAAGTTAAAGAGAATCTGTGACAGCCTCGTCGAATCAATCCAATACTGTTTGTCTGATGAGATCTGACAATCAAAGTTAAAAGAAAGATTCTTAGTTATAGCTACTTGTTTTTGCTGAGAAATTACAAAAGTTACAGTGTCATTTAAATGTATCCACTGTTCGTTTAATTGGAAGCTACCGGATTCAATTTTTGAAAGATCGAGAATGTCGCTAATGATGGCTAGAAGAAGCTCAGCGGAGCATTCCATTTGATTGAGGGCATCAAATTGTTCATCTGATAAGGTAGATTGTCTCAGGATGTCTAGCATTCCTAAAACTGAGTTAAGAGGCGTTCTGATCTCATGGCTCATCATTGCCAAAAACTCAGATTTTGACTGGTTGGCTAGTTCTGCTTCTTCACGAGCTCTTGCAAGTTGAGTCGTTCTTACCTCAACAATACGTTGTAACTTTTCCTTTGTTTCTATGTCGATCACAGCACGTTCTATAAGGGGTCTAAAGCGCCTTAAAGTCTCTTTGTTTTCAATACTAAAATGCCCTTTTTGAGCTCCAATTAATAGTATGATGCTTTGTGTTACTTCCGAACGAATGCCCGTTAAAATTACGGAGTTAACATGTGTTTTAACAAAGCTATTTAAGTTCTCAAACTCTAACAATTTCGTTGGCTCGAATAATAGAATACACTCGCCGTTTAATGCGCGATCCATTGTGTTACCGTGTAACCACTCTACCTTATCAAACACGCTATTGGTTGAGATTAACGTCTTGAACGGATAACGGCTGTCATCGCGGGTGATGACAATAAAGTCTTCAAAACTGATGTACTTTTTTAGAACGCTGTTTAGCCCCGAAAAAATTTCATTACGATTTTTTGCCTCGCTCATTGCAGAGATTGCTGAAAGAATCGCTTTGTTTTCATCGGCAAGCAATTTTTCCCGTTGTTTGGTCTGCTTTAGCTCAACTAACGCTTCTTGTAATGCTTCTTGTTGGTATGTGTCTAAATATTTATCTTTCATAAGGTTTATGGAAAATCGCTGATGAGATCATCAAGTTTCCATGTCCATTTTCGCCGCCGATAAATCTTCCCTGCTCACCAAAGGTAAATGGGCATATAAATGGCAAGTGTTCCAGTTCCTGATTAATTTGTTCGCAAACGCTATTCATGTCTTGCATTAAGTGCAACATCGGTCCTGCACAAAATATATTTATGACACCAATTTTTCGAGATTCTTCTAATTTTTGGTTAAATGCAGCATTCACGACTTTTGCCGCTCGAGCGATTAAATGCTCCCTACTCCCTTTCATCAAAGTAAGCTCTTCTCCTACCGAAATCTGGGTAAATAGCTCAATCCCCCCATCTTCGGTCTCACGTATTGGATGGGAAAGCTTGTAATAAGGTCTATCGTACAAATGTCCGGCAACTCTTCCCAAGGGATAAGCGCTGGAGTTGGTAAAGAGTAGGTTTTCTTTGCTAGTTAGGTTTTCTTGATGACGAGTCCACTTTCGATAAGTATCTAGTGCTGATTCACCATCTATTTCCAGTAAACACCGTCCTTTTGCTTTGGAAACAATGCCTTTGATGTTGGTTGGTGTGTGACCTGCACTAAAAGCAATATCAACGGGATTAGAGGAGTAAAATAGTGTGAGGCTAATCCCTTGCTTTTCATGGCCTTGCGCTGTAATCACTGACCATTTTCCCTCGATGTGGTTATCTGCTGCAGAGCCGCCAATGATAGGAACAAGTGTGCCGAAGCGTTCGTCGATCGATTCGATAATCTTTTCTTCTTTCCCAGGAGTTGCATGAAGAAGAATTAAGTTAGGTACTTCGCCAATTCGATTAGCATTTTGAAGAGCCATATCTAGAGCGACGGAGACACACTCATTTTCTTCACAATTAGAAATACCGGTTCCATAAGCATGTGGGCCTGAGTCATAGATAGCCATAGCCGCTATGACTGGCCCAACGTGAAAACCCTGATCGGTCATAATGGCTTGGCATGAACTTGAACCGTGGAATGGAACACCAGGGAAATATCTAAGAAAGGCAGAGCGAATGGCTCTGAAGTCGTACTCTTCTGTGTAATAACAGATGATATAAGACAAGTGTTCTTGCCTCAGATCTGAACGAAGCCTCTCTACTGCTAAATATTCGTCGGTAATATGGGTAAATACTGATTGGCACTGCATACGCTTTTATTATTGTTTGTCACGTTACTGTTATACCATTACGACAAATTATCGTTAGGCTAGAAGGTTCGAATTTCACAAAGAAGATGCCATTATCTCGTGTCAGATCTAATTTATAAATGCACTAAGACAATATTTTGGTTTATTTTGAGCTTAATCGTTTTGGTTGCAGATATAGCATTCCATTCAGCTCTATAATGATTGTCGCATATACTATCAAACACACCAGATTGATTCAGATCAATTTTTAGACCTGTACTTTCAGTTGTTTCAATCAAAATCCCACTCGAATCACGATTAATCGTGATTTTATCTTCACCAATTGTTACATCACATCGCTCTTTTTGTGAACAGTCAACGCTTGTGCTGGTCTCGTGCGTAAAGGTTCTCCAGAAAAACGCACCAACTAAAAGACTGAGCATGATTAAGATTTGTGCAAGTCTCGCCTTTGTTAACTTTTGTGCAGGCATAATTACTAATATCCTTGTTACAAACTTCAAACTTTTTAAATAAAAAATGATTTCCAGAGCTCCAGTAAGGTTACTACTCTGTCATTGAATTGTTAATTCAAGTATAGTGTCACGCTGAAAATGCCACTTTTTATTAAAGTCAGCAATAGAAATAAGGTGATGATAACACTTGAGTTCTAGAGTTTACTTGGGTGGTGTTACGACGCAAGTCGTGTTGGAAGTAAAGTGTAGTTAATTAGAAATTGGAAGCATGCAAATGAGCCAAGTAAAGCAGCTTGAACAAAACTACAACTATACAGTCGTTCGCCAATTTACCCTTGTGACCATTTTATGGGGCATAGTTGGTATGGCTGTTGGTGTTTTGATTGCCGCTCAATTAGTTTGGCCACAGCTAAACTTTGATACGCCGTGGTTGACGTACAGTCGTTTACGTCCACTGCATACTAATGCGGTAATTTTTGCGTTTGGTACTAGTGCCCTGTTTGCAACATCTTATTATGTTGTTCAGCGTACATGTCAAACACGTCTTTTTGGTGGCCCACTCGTTGCCTTCACCTTCTGGGGTTGGCAAGCAATTATCCTAGCCGCAGCGATTTCTCTACCTCTAGGTTTTACCTCAGGTAAAGAGTATGCTGAACTAGAATGGCCTATTGATATCGCTATTGCGATTGTATGGGTTTCATATGCAGTGGTGTTCTTTGGAACGTTAGTGAAACGAAACACTTCCCACATTTATGTGGCGAACTGGTTTTTCGGTGCATTTATCATCACAGTAGCAGTACTTCACATCGTGAACAGCATGGCTATCCCTGTATCACTGGGTAAATCTTACTCGATTTATTCCGGTGCGGTGGATGCAATGGTGCAATGGTGGTACGGACACAACGCGGTAGGTTTCCTACTCACCGCTGGTTTCCTAGGTATGATGTACTACTTTGTACCTAAACAAGCTGAACGTCCTGTTTATTCTTACCGTCTGTCTATCGTTCACTTCTGGGCATTGATCTCTCTATATATTTGGGCAGGTCCTCACCACCTTCACTATACTGCGCTACCAGACTGGACACAGTCTCTGGGTATGGTGATGTCTCTCGTTCTATTTGCTCCTTCATGGGGTGGTATGATCAACGGTATTATGACGTTGTCTGGTGCTTGGCATAAGCTTCGTTACGACCCTATTCTACGATTCCTAATCGTTTCATTGTCTTTCTATGGTATGTCTACTTTCGAAGGTCCGATGATGTCGATTAAGACAGTAAACGCACTATCTCACTACACAGACTGGACCATTGGTCACGTTCACTCTGGTGCGCTAGGTTGGGTTGCAATGGTTTCAATCGGCTCAGTTTACCACTTAGTCCCTCGCCTGTTTGGCCAAGAGCGCATGTACTCTGTGGGTCTGGTCAACGTCCACTTCTGGTTAGCAACAATTGGTACGGTTCTTTATATCGTAGCAATGTGGATCTCTGGCGTGATGCAAGGCTTGATGTGGCGTGCAGTTAACTCTGACGGCACCCTGACTTACAGCTTCGTAGAGTCAGTTGAAGCATCTTACCCATTCTACTTTGTACGTTTCCTAGGAGGTTTCATCTTCCTATCAGGTATGTTCTTAATGGCATACAACACGTACAAAACGGTAAGTGCGCCAAAAGAAAGCCTCAAGGCTATCCCTCATCCGGCATAAGGAGATTTAAGAATGAGTAATAATTCTAATAATCGCCATGAAATTCTAGAACGTAATGTCGGTTTGTTGGCTATTTTTATTGTTTTTGCAATCAGCTGGGGTGCTCTTGTTGAAATCACTCCTTTGATTTTCCAAAAGCAAACCACAGAAAGTGTAGAAAACTTACGAGTCTACACTCCTCTGGAAATGGAAGGTCGTGACATCTATATCCGTGAAGGTTGTAACGTTTGTCACAGCCAGATGGTTCGTCCTTTCCGCTCTGAAACGGAACGCTACGGCCACTACTCTGTAGCTGGTGAAAGTGTGTGGGAACATCCATTCCTATGGGGTTCTAAGCGTACAGGTCCTGATTTGGCTCGTGTCGGTGGTCGTTATTCTGATGAGTGGCACCGAGTACACCTACTTGACCCTCGCGAACTAGTACCTGAATCAAACATGCCTGGTTTCCCTTGGCTTGCTGAGAACGTATTAGATGGCAAGCTGACTCAGAAGAAACTTGAAGTGTTCCGCGATCAGTTTGGTGTTCCATACGAAGATGAAACAATCGCGAATGCGGCTAAAGAAGTAGAAGGTAAAACAGAGATGGATGCAATCATCGCTTACCTTCAGTCTCTTGGTCATGCAATGAAGTAAGGGGATCATATGGATTTCGGTACAATTCATAGTATTTATACCGTAGTGCTCTTCGCGAGTTTTATCGGCATCGTATGGTGGGCATTTAGCAAGAAGCGTAAAGCACGCTTCGAAGAAGATGCCAACTTGGTGTTTGCTGACGAAGAACAAACGACCCCAAATAACCAAGGAGTGAAGAAGTAATGACTACATTCTGGAGTCTCTGGATTATCGTG
The DNA here is from genome assembly GCF_024181925.1 of Vibrio sp. Y20_XG_PY13. NCBI lineage: Bacteria > Pseudomonadati > Pseudomonadota > Gammaproteobacteria > Vibrionales > Vibrionaceae > Vibrio > Vibrio sp. Y20_XG_PY13. The sequence goes on from NZ_JAMZAL010000002.1 coordinate 66,909, forward strand.
ATTACTATCGGTACGCTAGTAGGCTGTGCGATCCTCCTGACTTGGTGCGCCAAAGATAAAATGGGCGTCGAGGAAGGGGAAGACATGGGCCACGAGTACGATGGTATTCGCGAGCTAAACAACCCTCTACCGAAATGGTGGACTTACCTTTTCGTAAGCACGTTTGTGTTTGCTGCAGTTTATCTAGCCCTGTTCCCAGGTCTAGGTAGCTTTAAAGGCTTTTTAAACTGGCAAAGTTCGGCTCAAACCGTTCGTTCGCTTGAAGAGTCAAAAGAAGCTATTGCACAGGCACAAGAAAATAAACAACTCAACCAATACGCAAAAGAACTGGATGATGCGGATGCCTACTTCGGCGAAGCATTCCGTAAACTTGCTCATAATGCGAATGGTCTACGCCCTGTTCCTGAGATCGCGCAAGACCCAGAAGCATTAAAAGTTGGTCAACGTTTGTTCTTGCAAAACTGTTCACAATGTCACGGCTCAGATGCTCGCGGTCAAAAAGGTTTCCCTAACCTAACTGATGACGCATGGCTATATGGCGGTGAGCCAGCAGCAATCGTAACAACCATCATGCATGGCCGTATTGGTCAAATGCCAGCATGGAAAGATGCGCTTGGTGAGCAAGGTGTCCAAGAAGTAGTAAGTTACACATTAAGTCTATCGGGTCGTAAAGTTAACGCTCGTGAAGCTGCAGCAGGTAAAGCTCGCTTTGTTGTGTGTGCAGCGTGTCATGGTACAGATGGTAAAGGTAACCCAGCAGTTGGTGCACCTGACCTAACTGACCAAGACTGGCTATTTGGTGACTCGCGTGCTGCCGTAACTGAAACCGTAATGAATGGCCGCTCTGGTGTTATGCCAGCATGGAAGGACATTCTAGGTGAAGATAAGGTTCAACTTGTTGCCTCTTATGTCTGGAGTTTAAGCAACTCGGACAATAAGTAACATTTCAATAACAGCCCCTTTCACAGGGGCTGTCTTTCCTTTAAATTTAATGCCTTACATTTTTTCATTTAGCTGTTGAGAACTTTTTTATGGTAAAGCCTTGGTATAAACAATTCTGGCCGTGGTTCCTAATCATCCTTCCTCTTACTGTAGTCGTTTGGACAATCGCCACGGTAGTCGTCTTTTCAAACAACTCTGTTTCTCTTGTTGCTGAGGATTACTATAAAAAAGGCAAAGGCATAAATATCGACATCAGTAAAATGAACGTCGCTCGAGACCTTGGTCTTAATGCGAACATTTCTTCTCTAGATAACAATATCGTAATTGGCTTTACGAAAGGATCGTTAACACACTACCCAGCGCTTACAGCAACGTTTACTCACCGTACATTACCCGATCGTGATTTTACGAAGCTAGTTACCGCAGATGCATCTGGCAACTATCGTTTTACCACTGAAGACGCTATACAAGGCCCGTGGTTTGTTGAACTTCAACCACACGATAAGCAATGGATGATTCAAGGCAAAGTCGAATTTCCAGCAGTTTCTGTTTCATTAATGAAGTAATTTTATGTGCAAATCCTGTTACCACTGTGGTGAAGATGTACCAGCAAACACGGATTTTAAAGTAGAAATACTTGGCGAAGTTCGTGAGATGTGCTGCCCGGGGTGTGAAACTGTCGCACAAACTATCGTAGATAGCGGTCTTGTTTCTTACTACCAGTACCGAACCGCACCCGCTGAAAAAGCAGACCTCGTTCCAGAACAACTTCAAGCCCTGATCCACTATGACAATGAAGATGTTCAATCAGAATTTGTACGTAACCATGACAATGTATCTGAAGTAACATTATCTCTCGAAGGTGTATCCTGCGCCGCTTGTGCATGGCTTATTGAAAAGCAAGTATCCAGCGCTAAAGGTTTAGTCTCCATACGGGTAAATACGACAACAAACCGAGCTTTGCTTGCGTGGGACAAAACTCAAGTTAAGTTAAGTGAACTGCTTTCAGTTATTCATAAGCTTGGTTATAAAGCCGCGCCATTTGAAGCAGACAAACAAGAAGCATCTTATCATCGAATGATGAAGCAGTACCTTTACCGATTGGGTATTGCTGGCTTAGCGACGATGCAAGTAATGATGCTTGCTGTGGCGTTGTATTTAGAAGTGTTTGGCGATTTGGAACCTGAATTTAAAAACTACTTCCGATGGGTAAGTTTGATTTTCGCTACACCAGTTCTTCTTTACTCTGCCCTACCATTTTACCTTAATGCTTGGCGAAGCATTAAAGGGCGAACTCTAGGCATGGACGTCCCAGTTTCGATCGCTTTGATTTTCGCTTATGTTGCGAGTTTAGTTGCGACAGTAACTGAGCAAGGCGAAGTATTCTTTGAATCTATCTCGATGTTTACCTTCTTTTTGTTAGTGGGTCGATTCTTAGAAATGCGCGCTCGCCGCAAAGCTGCTGCTGCTAGCGGTAACTTGCTCAAGCTTATCCCTGCCATTGCAACAACACTAGACGGCGAACAAATTCCAGTTAAAACGCTGAAGATTGGTGATCGCATTCGCGTTCTCCCTGGCGAACATATCCCTGCTGATGGCAAAGTGATTTCTGGCCGTATTCATATTGATGAATCAATGCTGACTGGTGAGTCTATTCATGTCGTAAAAAAAGAAGGTGATGCTGTTTATGCAGGTACATTAAACGGAGATGAATCATTTGAGTTGGAAGTCACCAATTCAAAAGCAGACTCGATGATTTCAAATATTGTGCGCCTTCAAGATGAAGCACAGCATTCGAAGCCAAAAATTGCAGAAGTTGCTGACGTTGTAGCACGCTACTTTGTTGGTGTAATTCTTATCATCTCAGCTGGAACCTGGTTTTATTGGCACCAAACCAAACCAGATGATGCTTTTTGGATTATGCTTTCGGTTCTTGTCGCTACATGCCCTTGTGCATTATCCCTTGCTACACCGACCGCACTAACTTGTGCGACTTCACGAATGGGCAATTTTGGCATTCTGTTGCGAAAAGGCCATGTATTCGAAACGCTTTGCAAAGTTAATCATCTCGTCGTCGACAAGACGGGAACATTAACGAAAGGTGACATCGAGATTAGCCGTACGAGTACATTCAAAGAGCTTTCCGAAACGGAAAGTCTTGCCCTTGCATCTGCTCTTGAAGCTCACGCAAACCACCCTATCGCGCGTTCATTTGCCTGTTTCAGTAATGACGAGATTATTGTAACAGATGTTAAAAACGTGATTGGCTCAGGAATCGAAGGGGTTTGGAATGGTAAGACGGTAAAAATTGGCAGCTCCTCGTTTGTGCTAGATTCGAGCACTAAAGAAAGCAATGCCATTTACTTATCAATAAACAACGAACACGCTGCAACTTTTTATTATCACGACCCTATTCGCAAAGAAAGTCAGGCGTTTATTCAACGTTTTGCTGAAGCTGGCATCAAAACAACCTTACTTACTGGTGACTCTATTCAAAACGCACAGCCTGTTGCTGACGAAATTGGTATCGAGCATGTGATCGCATCTGCAAAACCAGAAGACAAACTCGCGTATCTTAAGAGCCTTGATAGCAGTGATATCACCATGATGGTTGGTGATGGCATAAACGACGCGCCTACTCTAGCCGGAGCCCATTTATCCGTGGCTATGGGCGGTGGTACTGACGTTGCAAAGGCATCAGCAGATATGACGCTTCTTGGAGATAACTTAGAAAAGTTATTGGAAGCTCGCCTATTGGCTCTTCGTACAAGAAAGATTATCCGTGAAAACTTAGCTTGGTCATTAGGCTACAACTTGTTAATTTTGCCGTTAGCGGTTGCAGGATTAGTTGCGCCTTATATCGCAGTTGTTGGGATGTCAGCAAGTTCAATCATTGTTGTATCTAACTCACTGCGACTTCTAAAAGAGAAGTAAACAAGAGAACACTTATGGAAAGCCTTTATATTTTAATTCCAATCGCGATTGTTCTTGTTTGCGTTGCTGTCGCTATTTTTCTTTGGGCGGTTCGAAGCGACCAGTTTGAAGATCTTGAGCGACAAGGACACAACATTTTATTAGATGAAGAAGAGCAATCAGACAATAAGAAACCGTAGTGTATTTTATGAATCCTGATTTTTTAGGTGCTTTGCTTATCGGCCTTGTCGGGGCCGGCCATTGTATGGGGATGTGTGGTGGTATCGCATCCCTACTTTCCTTAGGTAGTTCAAGCTCAAAATCCTCCCCAACCATACCTTTATTCTACAACCTTGGACGACTCAGCAGTTACGCCTTAATAGGTGCACTTGTCGGAGGTGCAATATCAGGATTATCGGAACTCAGCGGCTTAGCTCAATCTCTTGCGTGGCTGCGTTTTGTTGCCGCAATCTTCATGATTTTGGTTGCGTTATATATTGCGAAATGGTGGCAAGGTTTACTCATCGTAGAAAAGATGGGCCAGCACCTTTGGAAGTTTATCTCTCAAGCTGGAAAAAGCCTTTTACCACTTAAAAAGCCAATACACGCACTGCCCTTTGGTTTTGTCTGGGGGTGGTTACCATGCGGGTTAGTTTATTCGGCATTAACATGGTCGGCGGTGTCCGGTAGCGCAGTAAATGGCGGCCTAATCATGCTAGCTTTTGGTTTGGGAACGCTGCCATCCATGCTCGCTGTTGGTTACGGAGCTAGCCATTTTCAGAAACTGCAAAAATCATTAATATTTAGAAACATCTCAGCATTAATCTTAATTGTCTATGGCGCGTATACTGCCGCGGGTGCCATGCAGATGCTTGGTTTCATATAACGCAAAACTCTATACCACCGATATTTTTGCTATCCTTTAGGATTAAGCGGTGCTAAAATATTGATGTATATCAAATAGTGAAAGGTTGTTATGATTTCTGAAAAACCTGCAACAAAGCGTATCCAATCAGGCGGTTGCGCGATTCATTGCCAAGATTGTAGCATTAGCCAACTGTGTATCCCATTCACTCTGAATGAATCTGAACTTGACCAGTTGGACCAAATCATCGAGCGTAAAAAGCCTATCCAAAAAGGACAAGAGCTATTTAAAGCAGGTGATGAGCTTAAATCTTTGTACGCTATCCGTTCTGGCACGATTAAGAGCTACACAATCACAGAACAAGGTGATGAGCAAATCACAGCATTTCACTTAGCTGGTGACTTAGTTGGTTTTGACGCTATTACTGGTGACTGCCACCCTAGTTTCGCTCAAGCTCTTGAAACATCAATGGTTTGTGAAATCCCTTACGAGATCCTTGACGACCTATCAGGCAAAATGCCTAAACTTCGTCAGCAAATCATGCGTCTAATGAGTAACGAAATTAAAGGCGACCAAGAAATGATTCTTCTGCTTTCTAAGAAGAATGCTGAGGAGCGTCTAGCTGCTTTCTTGTACAACCTGTCAACTCGCTTCTCTCAGCGTGGCTTCAGCCCAAGAGAATTTCGTTTGACCATGACTCGTGGCGATATTGGTAACTACTTAGGCCTAACGGTTGAAACCATCAGCCGCCTATTAGGTCGTTTCCAAAAATCTGAAATTCTGAGTGTTAAAGGTAAGTACATCACCATCTTAGATCATGATGCGCTAATGGAACTTGCCGGTGTAACAAAAGAGTAATCTCGCTTACTTATTGATGTAGCTCGAAAATGAGCTACATCATGTTTCTCATAAAATCCCTTCGAAAGTCCTCAAAAAGTTCCCCAAACTAAGCTACAGTAAAAATATACGAAGAGTCTCCAATTTACTGATTTAACTTGTTTTCAGTATTTGGTTTCGCAACATAAGTGGGCTTAGTTATGAGTATATACAGTAAGATTCTTGTTGTTGCTGACATCAATAATGATGAACAGCCTGCACTCGCTAGAGCGGTTCAATTAGCTCAAAAGAGTGTATCCAGAAGCCGAATCACCTTCTTCTTATCCATCTACGATTTTTCCTATGACATGACCTCAATGCTGTCAGTCGATGAAAGAGATGCGATGCGTCGCGGCGTTATCCATCAACGTGAGCAGTGGATGCGTAAGATTGCTCAACCGTACTTAAACGATAGCTTCGATTTTGATGTTTGCGTTGTGTGGCACAACCGTCCTTACGAAGCAATCATTGCTGAAGTGTATGCTGGTGGGCACGATCTTCTAATCAAAGGGACACGTAAACACGATGTTTTAGAGTCTGTGATTTTCACGCCAACAGACTGGCATTTATTACGTAAATGCCCTATTCCTGTACTTTTGATCAAGAACTCGGATTGGCCGGAGCAAGCTAATATTCTCGCTTCTGTACACGTGGGGTCAGAAAACCCAACTCACATTGATTTGAACGACGCGATGGTTGAACGCCTCAAAGAGATGTCAAACCGTCTCGATGCTGAACCGTATCTCGTCAACGCTTATCCTGTTACGCCGGCTAACATTACGATTGAATTGCCTGAATTTGACCCAACGACCTACACGGATGCGGTTCGGGGGCACCATCTCACCGCAATGAAAGCATTGAGACAAAAACATGGCATCGACGAAGAACAAACCATCGTTGAACAAGGTTTACCAGAAGACGTCATTCCTGCCGCAGCGGAGCGATTAAATGCAGCAATGGTGATTTTGGGTACGACTGGTCGTACGGGGCTTTCAGCGGTCTTTATCGGTAACACGGCAGAGCATGTGATCGATAAGATTAACTGTGATGTACTGGCATTAAAACCAAAAGGTTATATCAGCCCTCTCGATCCAAATACCGCAACGTAGAGCAAATAATCAAATATAAAAACGCCCCTCTTTTGGGGCGTTTTATTTTCGGTTTCAGCAAGTACAAAATAGGAGGCATCGTTGCCTCCTATTTACTAGATGTTCGTTACATCGATGAATAGAGATTCATCGATGTTAGTTGAAGAAACGACTGCTTCACTAAACTCATACTCTTCGCGGCTACCGTCACGATCTAGCGGCAAGTTCACAAAATCAAACAACTCACGGTCTGCCAATTGGCTTGGGCTTACGTTTTGAATTGATTTGAAAATCGCTTCTACGCGTCCTGGCGTCTTCTTATCCCAATCAATCAGCATTGCCTTGATTGCTTGGCGCTGCAAGTTCTCTTGAGAACCGCATAGGTTACAAGGAATTATTGGGAAATCTTTGTGCTCTGCGTATTTGATCAGGTCTTTTTCGCGGCAGTAAGTCAGCGGACGAATAACCACGTTACGACCATCATCAGAGCGTAGTTTTGGTGGCATTGCCTTCAAACGAGAACCATGGAACATGTTCAAGAACATCGTTTCTACGATGTCATCCATATGATGACCAAGTGCAAGTTTTGTTGCGCCGATTTTCTCAGCAAATGAATAAAGCGTACCACGACGTAGACGAGAACATAGACCACACGTTGTCTTACCTTCTGGCACTTTTTCTTTAACTACTGAGTATGTGTCTTTATCTACGATGTAGTAAGGAATATTCAGCGTCTCAAAATACTCAGGCAAAATATGCTCTGGGAAACCAGGTTGTTTTTGGTCTAGGTTAACAGCAACCACTTCAAATTTGATTGGTGCCGCTTTTTGTAGATTCAACAGGATATCGAGCATCGCAAATGAGTCTTTACCACCGCTTATGCATGCCATGACAACATCGCCTTCTTCGATCATGTTGTAATCTGTAATGGCATTTCCAACATTTCTTCTCAAACGTTTTTGAAGCTTGTTGAATTCAAGGGTTTCTTTTCTTGTATCTTTCTGGTTCATTGCGGGCTCTCACATCGCCGATAAAATCGACAGTAGGACTTCCTAACATGGGTTTCTTTGGGGCGTGGATTATACGGGCTTTTGCAGCAGGATTAAATGTTTGTATTGAAGGATAAGAAAATAAGTGCGCTGAATTATCATCATAGAATAGAAAAAGAACCGCGAATGCGGCTCTTTCGTGAAGATAGTGCTATTTCTTTGCTTGGGGCAAATAAGGAAGCACTCTCATCGTTGGTTCCGGTAACGTTATTGTTCCACCTTCGCCAATTTCACTCAAAGCAACCTGCACTTTACCGTTAACAATCGCCTTCTCTTGTCCATTTGAAAAAACGATCTTACCGTTCAGTTCGTTGTCAAACTCCATTGTGACGCCCTGCACTTCAGGTGTGAACCATCCAGCAAACATCCCCCCTAAATCCTCTAACATGCTTTGCATTTGAGGCATTAATGGCTTCAGTTGCTCGTAAGAAACGCTACCCTGTAACGGCTCTTTCGTCATAACAACTAAAGAATAATCACATCGGCTATCTTTAGGGGTATGTACGAATACCAAAGGATTTGCGGATTTTAGATTTTTGTCGATCGGTAATGGCAGCTCTTTCGACGCTGGAATCACAAACTCTTCGTAGTGTTCTTCCTTTTCCATCCACGCTTTTTCAATCGTACACAGCTGCTTAGTTCTGGCATCGACGAAGAACACACCGACTTTAACGTCATCATGCCCTTCTTTAGTGTTATTTTTTAACTGAGTATACAGTTTGGAATACGTAAACATATACTCTTGAGCATGCGTTATCGGTGACGAGAGCAAGAGTGCTGCACTTCCTAAAATTAAGCTTAACTTTTTCATTCGATTATTATTTTATTGAGTCCAGTAGGCGTTATTGTGACGAATCATCGAGCGTAAGTCATTAACGTATGCAATGCCCCTCTCTGAGTAAGACAACAGTCCATGAGTGAGTTCTGATGCTGTCGCCACGGATAACAAGTTTTTGTGCTTATCTGCCAACATAGCTCGGATATCACGTAAGTCAGCGTAAGCTGGATTGCGATTCACATTCATAAAGTAGCCATGAATTGACTGCTGAACTGAATCGAATTTTTGAACTTCGTGAGTTTTTCCTGCAGCACGCTGAGCAGGCACAATTCCGCAACCCTGTTTATAACACCATTGGCCGAACAAGTTGTTTGCTTGAGTAGCAAAACGAGAAGTACCCCACGCGGATTCATTGGCAGCTTGAGTTAGCACTAATGCTTCTGGTAAAACATTGACTCGCTTTAACATTTCAGTCAGCCAAGCTTCATCAACATGACCATCATGAAGAGGAAACCCATATAACTGCGCTAATCTTTCTGCGTAAGCTTCTTCGTCCGGCGACACTTCTCCAATCTCAAGAGAGCTTAGAAAAGCACGTTCTTTTTCAATCCTGTGATTTTCTAGTGCGATTTTAGGCCGTAAGAAATCGAAAAATGCCGCCTTTTTTTCTTTGGCGTCTTTGATAGAGTTAAAGTCTGGAATGTCCCCAATGTAGGGCAAGTGCGACAAATCAGGATGTTTCACCGGACCTTGAACAACATTAGGATCATTCGCGCTTTTGAACTGGCGGTCGTAATGCAAATATGGACCTACCGAAATAAAAGTGGCGGCTATACAGGCAGCCGCCACTCGTAAAGTCATTAATTTTAAAGATTTAGGCATTAAACACCTGAGATTTACCATCGTGATCGTTATCATTTTTTTGTGTTGCTACGATCTTAAGTTTGATGCCAAACATTTCTCGATAAAGGATGCCCTTCAAATGGAAGAAGAATGGCAAGACAAAAATAAAGCCAATACCGTAGAACATAGCCGCAACAATAAACATCAACATAACGCCCATGTAAAGCCCTGCCACAACAAAAATCTTCTTATTGATCGCACGTAGTGATAATAATAACGATTGCATAGGTGGCACTCTTTTCTCGCAAATCAGTAAGATAGAGTGACTAAACGCCATTGCTAAATATAATGAAAGCGGTGGAAGGATCATTCCCGCGACACCTTGCAACGTTAAACTGAACAGCGTTGCAATAATAACAGGGACGGTAAATTGCAGACCTTTACCGACATGACGAACTTTGGTTTTTAGCCCTGCTACGTGACTCATCGCCATCAAACTGATCCCAGCATAAATTGGTGCGCTGATCACTTCATAACTAAAGTTAGCGATATAAATAGCAGAAACGATATTAGCGGTGAATACTTCCGGATTTTCTATCGCCTCGAGAATGACACTTGGGTCGCCCAATTGAAGTTGAAGTGCAATGTAGAAAATCCCCAACTGGACAAAAAGCAAAAGAATAATCGCTGGTGAGAACGATAAAAAGTGTTGAATGGTTGCGCGCCAAGCTTCACTAAATACAGCACTCGCTTTTAGTTCGTAGTCGCCAGACAAAGCTCGCTCTACACTCCCCCCAAGATTGAAATCTTTTTCAAAATCGTTATTCATATATTATCCAAGATTAACTTGTGAATTTTTTACTGGTATACCAGTCAATTAAAGTGGCCAACATTATAAAGAAATCTTTCCACGTCTAAAATCAGAACTGACGTTCTATCCTTGCAATATCTACTATTTGGTTGATAATTGACCACTCACAAAACTATGAAATTGAAAGCAATTGTTGCTAATGACAAAGCCCTACCAAACTGTGTTTAAAAGGCAAATAACCTCTTAAAAACAGTATGGTAAGGAATGATTACTTTTGCCTGCAAAATTTTTTCTGTTTCAAGATAAGAAAATGCTTTAATTTCACAATTTTGGTGATTATGATGCGCGCCTCAAAAGTGAATGACTTATGTCACACTAATTGGCGTAAACCCAATTTTAACGTGGGAGAAATACAGACGTTGAACGCTAAACAGCAAGCAGGAAAGCCAGTTATTCGTTTATCTGGTATCAGCAAAAGTTTCGATGGAAAGGAAATCATCGGTAATTTAAATCTTGATGTTAATCATGGTGAGTTTCTGACGATTCTTGGTCCATCTGGTTGTGGTAAAACGACGGTTTTACGCATGATCGCTGGTTTTGAAACGGCAGATAACGGTCAAATCGTATTAGATGACCAAGATGTAACGCAAGTTCCTGCAGAGCATAGGCACGTCAACACGGTATTTCAGAGTTACGCATTATTCCCTCACATGACCGTATTCGAAAATGTGGCATTTGGCCTACGCATGCAAAAAACGCCTGCGGCAGAAATCGAACCACGCGTAATGGAAGCGCTACGTATGGTCCGTCTAGAAAAAATGGCGCAGCGTAAGCCACACCAACTTTCTGGTGGTCAGCAACAACGTATCGCGATCGCGCGTGCGGTTGTAAATAAGCCAAAAGTACTGCTACTTGATGAATCGCTTTCTGCTCTTGATTACAAACTTCGTAAACAAATGCAGATTGAGTTGAAACAACTTCAGCGTCAACTTGGTATTACCTTTATCTTTGTTACTCACGATCAGGAAGAAGCTCTATCGATGTCTGACCGCATTATCGTTATGCGCGATGGTGTTATCGAACAAGATGGCTCACCACGTGAAATTTACGAAGAACCTAAAAACTTGTTTGTTGCTCGCTTTATCGGCGAGATTAATGTCTTCAGCGCAACAATGCTTGAACGCATTGATGAAAAACGCATCCGTGCGGAAATCGAAGGTGTTGAGTCCGTCGTTTACTACGACAAAGAAGCACAAGCAGGTGACAAACTACAAGTGCTGCTTCGCCCTGAAGACTTACGTATCGAAGAGATCAAAGAGTCTGAAGAAAAAGGCATTGTTGGTCACGTCACTGAACGTACCTATAAAGGTATGACGCTAGACTCTGTTGTCCAACTGGACTCAGGCATGCGCGTGATGGTTAGCGAGTTCTTTAACGAAGATGATCCAGATGTGGACCACTCTCTCGGCCAAAAAGTCGCTATCACTTGGGTTGAGAGCTGGGAGGTAGTACTCAATGATAAGCAAGAAGATTAATCTTCAGAACGCAATCATTACCCTAATTGTTGGTTGGCTAACACTTTTCGTGTTGGTTCCAAACCTAATGATTATCGGTACAAGTTTTTTAACGCGTGATGAAGCGAACTTAATTGAACTGACTTTTACTTTCGACAACTACCTTCGCTTACTTGATCCATTGTACGCAAAAGTGCTGATGCACTCTTTCTACATGGCAATCATTGCGACGTTGTTGTGTTTAATCATCGGCTACCCATTTGCTTATATCGTGGCGAAAATGCCTGAGAAATGGCGCCCGTTTATGCTGTTTCTTGTGATTGTACCATTTTGGACAAACTCACTTATCCGTACTTACGGTTTGAAGATTGTTCTTGGCACACAGGGCATCTTGAACAAGTCATTAATGGCAATGGATATTATCGATAAGCCATTGCGTCTTATGTATACCGAAACAGCGGTAATGATTGGTCTTGTCTACATTTTGCTTCCGTTTATGATTCTGCCTCTGTATTCGGCAATCGAGAAGCTAGACAACACCTACATTGAGGCTGCAAAAGACTTAGGCGCAAGCAAACTGCAAACCATCACAAAAGTGATCTTGCCGTTAACGATGCCTGGCATTATTGGTGGTTGTTTGTTGGTACTTCTTCCTGCGTTAGGTATGTTCTACATCTCCGACCTTCTAGGCGGAGCGAAGAACCTATTAATTGGTAACGTAATTAAGAGCCAAGTATTAAACGCTCGTGATTGGCCATTCGGTGCGGCAACCAGTATCGCACTTACTATTGCAATGGCAATCATGCTGTACGCCTACTACAGAGCAGGCAAACTATTGAATAAGAAGGTGGAGCTAGACTAATGGGACGTACAGTTAGATTTAGCTTTATGGCGCTGGTATATGCATTTTTGTATCTACCAATCATCGTATTGATCGTAAACTCATTTAATGCCAACAAATTTGGTATGAAATGGGGCGGGTTTACAACCAAATGGTACGAAACCCTAGTTAACAATGACAGCCTTATGCAAGCAGCGTGGCATTCACTTAATGTCGCGGTGTTTTCTGCAACAGCTGCTACTATTATTGGTAGTTTGACGGCCGTTGCCCTATTCCGTTACTCCTTTAAAGGTAAAGGTGCGGTAAACGGCATGCTGTTTGTTGTAATGATGTCACCAGACATCGTGATGGCAATTTCATTGTTGGCGCTGTTTTTAGTTTTAGGCGCGCAGCTTGGTTTCTTTACTCTATTGATTGCACACATCACATTCTGTTTACCGTTTGTTGTGGTAACCGTTTACAGCCGCTTGAACGGCTTTGATGTGAAAATGTTGGAAGCAGCAAAAGACCTTGGTGCAAGTGAATGGGTTATCTTAAAACAGATCATCCTTCCTCTTGCGAAGCCAGCGGTTGCTGCAGGTTGGTTACTAAGCTTTACTCTGTCTTTAGACGACGTAATTATCAGCTCGTTTGTAACAGGCCCAACATACGAAATCCTACCATTGAAAATTTACTCGATGGTTAAGGTGGGTATTTCACCGGAAGTGAATGCCTTAGCAACGGTCATGTTGATTGTATCTTTGGTTCTTGTAGTAATTTCTCAGTTGCTAGCAAGAGAAAAAGTAAAGTAAAATCCGCATCCGTTAACATCACGAAACAGAATGGTTACATGCCATTCTGTTTTTCTATCTACCGTCCAAAATGATTTGGACAACGTTTGGTTTGGAGCTAACGTCAATGAAAAAATGGGCTACTCTATTAGCTGGTAGTGCATGTGCGCTTTCTCTGTTCTCAGGTTCAGCGGCAGCGGACGATAAAGAATTGGTATTTATGAACTGGGGTCCTTACATCAACAGTAATATCCTAGAGCAATTTACTAAAGAAACAGGTATCAAAGTGATCTACTCGACTTACGAGTCGAACGAAACTTTGTACGCAAAGCTAAAAACTCATAACCAAGGTTATGACCTAGTCGTACCTTCAACTTACTTCGTAGCAAAAATGCGCGATGAAGGTATGCTACAAAAGATCGATAAGACTAAGCTGAAAAACTTCGGCAACCTAGATAAGAACTACCTAGATAAGCCTTACGATCCAAATAACGACTACTCTATTCCACACGTTGTTGCGATTACAGGTCTAGCAGTTAACGCTGATATGTACGATCCAAACGACTTCCAAAGCTGGGCAGACCTATGGAAGCCTGAGCTTGAAGGTCAAGTAATGCTAATGGACGATACTCGTGAAGTATTCCACATTGCCCTACGTAAATTGGGTTACTCAGGTAACTCTACAGATCCAAAGCAAATCGACGAAGCATACGCTGAATTGCAAAAGCTGATGCCAAACGTTTTAGTATTTAACTCTGATAACCCGGGTGCACCATACATGTCTGGCGAAGTTGGCGTTGGTATGCTTTGGAACGGCAGTGCGGCTGCGGCGCAAAACGAAGGCCTAAACCTTAAGCTAGTCTTCCCTAAAGAAGGCGGTATTGGCTGGGTTGATAACTTCGCAATCTCTTCTGGCGCGAAAAACGTAGAAGCAGCGCACAAAATGATCGACTTCCTACTACGCCCTGAAATCGCAGAGCAAATTTCTCGTGACACTGGCTACCTAACCGCCGTTACAGAATCAAACTCGAAGTTTAAAGACGTAGCACCGCTGTTCCCTTCTCAAGAAGATCTTGACCGTGTTGAATGGCAAGACTCGGTTGGTGATATGACAGTGAAATATGAAGACTACTTCTTGAAGCTGAAAGCGGGTCAATAATCTGATCTTGCCTACTAAGGCATCGACTAACTGAAAATAGGCAGCGATACGCTGCCTATTTTTGTAATTGACTGATATAATTATGCGTTGCTAGGTTTATTTAGCTCAGTTTCACAGAATTATCGCTTCTCTAAAAAGGCTCGGTATAAATTGATTTAAATAAACGGGATTGTGCTTATTGCGATTTGGCTCAACTTAATAACTGCGACTAGTATTGATTTGTCCAATCGCTAAACAAAACGGAAAACAAATGAAAAGTAAATTCTACGCAAGCGCTCTATGTGCAGCGACGCTAATCGCTACCCCTGCAATGGCGGCTGATCAAGAACTGTATTTCTACAACTGGTCGGAATACATTCCAAACGAAGTTCTTGAAGACTTTACAAAAGAAACTGGCATCAAAGTTATCTACTCTACATACGAATCTAACGAAAGTATGTACGCGAAGCTAAAAACGCAAGGTTCTGGTTACGATTTGGTAGTACCGTCTACCTACTTCGTTTCTAAAATGCGTAAAGAAGGTATGCTGCAAGAGATCGACAAAAAGAAACTTTCTCACTTTAGCGATCTTGACACCAACTTCCTAGATAAACCATTTGATCCAAACAACAACTACTCTATCCCTTACATTTGGGGTGCGACGGGCATTGGTATCAACGCAGATATGCTAGATAAATCGTCTGTTTCTAAATGGGACGATTTCTGGGATAGCAAGTGGGAAGGCCAACTAATGCTGATGGATGACTCTCGTGAAGTCTTCCACATTGCATTAACAAAGCTTGGTTACTCGCCAAATACAACGAACCCAGATGAAATCAAAGCTGCTTATGAAGAGCTGAAAAAGCTAATGCCAAACGTATTGGTATTCAACTCTGATTTCCCTGCAAACCCTTACCTTGCAGGTGAAGTGTCTCTTGGTATGCTTTGGAACGGCTCTGCTTACATGGCTCGTCAAGAAGGTGCGAATATCGACATCATCTGGCCTGAAAAAGGCACCATTTTCTGGATGGACAGCTTAGCAATTCCAGCTGGCGCGAAAAACGTAGATGCTGCTCATAAGATGATCGACTTCCTACTACGCCCTGAGAACGCAGCTAAGATTGCACTAGAGATTGGTTACCCTACTCCAGTTAAGACGGCACATGAACTGCTACCAAAAGAGTTTGCTAACGACCCAAGCATCTTCCCTCCGCAAGAAGTAATGGACAGCGGTACATGGCAAGATGAAGTTGGCGAAGCGAGCGTAATGTACGATGAGTACTTCCAAAAGCTAAAAGTAAACAACTAATTCGTTAGTTTTAAAGATGTGAAAAAGCGGCTCATGAGCCGCTTTTTTGTATCTGATAGTTGGGTTTAAGTTTTTATGCTTTCGTGTCCAAAGCAAGAATTTCATCAACAAGCTTCGGTACTTCAACGCTTGCTTTACCATAGCGTTTTTCTTCAAATTCACTTTCAACCGCACTTGGCTCAAGGTTAATTTCTATAGTATGAGCGCCATGCATTTTAGCATCATGCACAAACCCAGCGGCCGGATAGACGACGCCCGAAGTACCGATAGAGACAAACAAATCAGCTTCTTCCAGTGCTGCGTATATCTCTCCCATTCTCAGTGGCATTTCGCCAAACCACACAATGTGTGGGCGCATTTGTGATGGGATCTGACAACAATGGCAAAGCTCACCAGTTTTTATATCTTCGGTATGTTCAATAACTTGGTTAGATTCACTACATCGCGCCTTAAGTAACTCACCATGCATGTGAATCACATTTTGGCTGCCACCTCTTTCATGCAAGTTATCAATATTTTGCGTAATAACCGTCACCTTTCCCTTTAATTCCGCTTCAAGACGGCCAAGAGCAAGATGCGCAGCATTCGGTTTGATCGCTTCATCCTGAAGCTTTTGACGGCGTTGATTATAAAAACTCTGAACAAGGTCTGGATCTCGAGCAAAACCTTCAGGTGTTGCTACATCTTCAATTCGGTGATTCTCCCACAGGCCATCTTGGGCTCGAAATGTTTGAATACCAGATTCAGCCGAGATACCTGCTCCAGTAAGTACTACAATATTTCTATAAGGGAAATTCATAACTTATCCTTGTTGTTCTTTTTCATTAGCTTAACACTGAAAGAATAGCAACTGTAGTAGTATGGATTAGACCATGGTCGTAATGGTCACTATTAGAATTACATTTTGAGAGGAATCGCAATGAGACAAGTATCTCTGGCGCTTATATTACTTACGACTTTAGCAGGCTGTCAGCTGACAAATGTGGAAGGTGAAATTGACGACGTAAAAGTAAAAGTCAGCACAAATGATGATAGTCATGGGCCGCACGGCAATGGTGGCTTTTGCCCTCCTGGTCAAGCTAAAAAAGGCAACTGCTAAAACGGCTTGTATATCGGTTTGAAGCAAATAGTTTAAAAAGAGCGGTTTGATGCCGCTCTTTTTTCGATTAATTTAATCTTCGTTAGTAGACGATATTTTATGAATCGCTAAATCCGCACCATTAAACTCGTCTTCTTCTGAGAGCCTTAAACCTGTTAGAGCGTTGATTGCGCCATAGACCACAAGAGCACCTAAAACCGCAATGGAAATGCCAAGAAATGTCCCTAAAACTTGAACCGCGAAGCTAACACCGCCCATTCCACCAAATCCACTTTGACCAAAAACTCCTGCAGCGATCCCGCCCCAAGCACCACATACTCCATGCAAAGGCCACACACCCAGTACGTCATCGATTTTGGTTCGGTTTTGCAGGTATGTAAACAGATACACAAACAAAACCCCGGCAACAGCACCTGTCACTAATGCACCAAGCGGATGCATTAAATCTGACCCCGCGCAAACCGCAACCAAACCGGCCAAAGGGCCATTGTGAATAAAGCCAGGGTCATTTTTACCCGCAAGTAATGAAGCTACGATACCTCCAACCATTGCCATCAACGAGTTCATCGCCACTAAGCCACTGATTCCAGAAAGAGTTTGAGCGGACATAACGTTGAAACCAAACCAACCAACACAGAGAATCCAAGCCCCAAGTGCCAAAAATGGGATATTAGATGGAGCGAAGTTCGTATGCTTTCCTGCGCGGATACGACCTCTACGCATCCCTAAAAAAGTAACAGCCACCAGCGCAATCCATCCACCAACGCCGTGCACAACGACCGAACCTGCAAAATCGTGAAAACCATAACCAAAGGTACTTTCAAACCAAGCTTGAACACCAAAGTTTCCATTCCAGATGATTCCTTCAAATAGCGGATATACTATGCCGACAGTGAAAAATGTTGCGATTAGAATCGGATAAAAACGAGCTCGCTCCGCGATACCACCAGAAACAATAGCAGGAATCGCCGCAGCGAAGGTCAGTAAGAAAAAGAACTTAACCAACTCGTAGCCATTATCTTGAGATAAGGTTTGAGCATCAGAAAAGAACGTGCCGCCATAAGCAACCCAATAACCAATAAAAAAGTAAGCAATCGCAGAAATACCAAAATCGGCAATAATTTTAACGAGTGCGTTTACTTGGTTCTTTTGGCGCACGGTTCCCACTTCAAGAAAAGCAAAACCAGCATGCATCAAAAAAACCATGATGGCACCCAATAATAGAAAAAGTGTATCGGAACTTTGTGTGAGAGTTTGTACAACGCCATGTACCTGATCGGCAGTTACACTCATTATGTTTATCTCCGTTATTTGTAGCGCACTCATCCTGTGCATCAAAGTTAAAGTCATCACCAATTTGGTGAATGAAATTCACAAAGCGTCTAATACAGCAATTACCGTTCCATAATTTACTCTTCTAACAATTAGGATTTAATTCATTGTTTTATAAAGCCTTAAATAAAATCAAAAACATTTATTTGTATTGATTTTATCTATTTAAATGCACCAATGTAGGGTTTATGCACCAATATAATGCGCACAACATGTACGCGTTTAATTAGTAAACTCTGACCATAAACGCAAAAAAGCCACCTCATATAGAGATGGCTCATACATTAAATTTCTAACTAAATGATAATTTATCGTGTGATCTTCCCTGCTTTTACATCTTCTAGCCAACGTCCTTCAACGAGATATGGAGGAAGCCAACCGGTTTCAATAGATAAACGATGACCTTTGTCGTACCACATACAAGCCATGCCAAGCAGAGGGAAATTAATGAAAGTGCGGATGCCTATCCTATCTGGTCCTAATTCTCGAAGATGATATTTCTCTTGGAACTGTAGGTTTTTGACTAGCACTTCCTCAAAGTCATAGCCAATGTTAGTAGTTAGCGCAGCGAAGGTTTCTAGGATCCCCATCGCAATTTCCAACGCCCAGTTATCTCCTTGAGCTACCGCTGCGTCCATTGCTGCAACCAGCTTATCAGGATAATCCGATGTACGGTTGTGGAACGACTGAATGACGTCTACTAGC
Organism: Vibrio sp. Y20_XG_PY13; assembly: GCF_024181925.1. Lineage (NCBI taxonomy): Bacteria > Pseudomonadati > Pseudomonadota > Gammaproteobacteria > Vibrionales > Vibrionaceae > Vibrio > Vibrio sp. Y20_XG_PY13. The sequence goes on from NZ_JAMZAL010000002.1 coordinate 85,782, forward strand.
ATATAAGACAGCTCACCCGCTTTGGTAGAGCTCTGCTTCATTAGAGAAATAGGAAAGCTTGCCAATGCGTCTAAACTTGGTTTATCACGCACAATTGTCGATATAAAATAAATATCAATCCATCTATTAGGATTTATGCACCCCGTTTTTAAAATACCTTCCCCATCCCACTTTACTTCAGGATAGTCGAGAATCTTTATAGTTAATTCATCATTGGGATTCATAGCAAGTCTATGATAACAAGCCCCCATTAATGAAGTTTCGTAAAGACGTAATGTACAAATTTGTTCATCTTCATGTGAAGTTTGAAACCATGTATACCAGCGAACCTGTTCAATGGCAAAATCACCAAAACTAACTAGGTTTTCTCGCCTGATTTTAAGACCTTCTTTGCGCTGATCTAATATCTTATTGATAAATTCTTTCTCAGAAGAAACTCCACTTTCACTCAACTCAGGATTTGCTTTGCGTTCTACAACTTTACTTTGCATTTTAAATTAGTCCTTTGGAATTAATTTTAAATTCTGCCACTTCTACTCTTACATCTGTGACATTCCCACTTTCAGGGATGTTCGCTTGAGTATGTATATATCGAATAGGTATACCGAACGAAGCTGCATGTTGAATTTTTCTTGCTGCTATTTTTTCAGTCGTTCCTTCTTTTTTTTCAGACATTAGGTTGGTGATTTCTGCAGTGTATTCCGTTGTCCCTTGCTGATATGCCATATTTCCAATCTTGCGGGTGCCCAGCGGACTGCTCCCTCCTTTGGCCTCAACAATGATAATTTCACCTGGTGGTGGCTCTTCCACCTCGTAAACCATATCAAAGTCGCCCGGCTTCGAAATTGATGTTCCAATATCTTTGGGATGAAGCAGCTTAGCATTAGGACGTTTACTCCGGACAAAGTCATCCGCGGCCAACTCACCAATTTTTGCAGACTGTTGGTTAATATTGCCAATTTGAGCGTTATATCCCTCTTCGCCAGTTCGAGCGTCCATTGCCTTTTGACGCTCTTTCAAACATTCATCAATTTTTGCTTTGTTTCTTTCTGTTAGCTCATAACCACTCGTATTGAGTTCTGAGTTTTCTTTATACTCAGCTTTATTCAACACAAGATCCTCAGTGAAGATCGTGCAACCTTCTTCCCCGCCAACTTTCTCTGAGTCAAAAACATGCGCATTTACAAATTCCTCAATCCCAACAACATACTGCACTTCGTGTCTGCTGCCATCTGAATGATTGATATGACGATAAAAAGTAATCTCGTTTTTCTCGCAATCAATATGGTCTAGGTCGTATTCATATCGAATATGATTTTTACCTTTGGGTTTTCGGATTTTGACTTGCGAACGAGCGCCATCTTCTCCGACAGATGACTCTTTTGCCGCCTCTAAAATCTGATCGCAAACCTCTTGGGGAACGTTGTTTTGCGCCTGATACTCTGCCAGCATTTTCTGCAAGCGTTTTAGCCCTTCTTCACAAAGAAAACCTGTTGGGTCAATCCACTGGATAGGGTTCACTGCATATTGGTAATGGTTAATACCACCAGCAATAGATATCGGGTCTTGTTGGATAAAGCGTCCTAGCTTAGGGTCGTAATAACGAGCGAGGTTGTAATGTAAGTTGGTTTCTTGGTCGAAGTACTGCCCTTGAGAACGCAGTGGATTTCTCACCTCTTCAACGTCTATAGAAGCAAATCCATGGACATCATAACTTGCACTCCAAACGATATTTCCGGCACTGTCTTTTAGTCGCTCCGGTTTACCTACCTGATCACATTCATACAAATAAATTGAGCCATTTTCTAACACAGCCAATGGGATGTAGGTTTCTGGTTGATATAAGTACCAACGAAAGCCATCGGCCGTGCGTTCTCCGAGCAAACGCTCACCTTCCCAAAGAAACTCGGTGATACCATTTTGAGTAATTTTCTTTGTTCTACGGCCTAATGCATCATATTCATAGTGACTAATACTCGAATCACCATGTACTTCTACCAGTTGATTTAATGCGTCAAACACACGTTTTTGAACCGTGCCATCGCCTTCTCGTTTAACTTGATTACCTTGTTGGTCGTATTTGTAACGAACACCTGCATAAGCTTCAATGCGGTCACTTATTACCTTAGAATCAGCCAAAGCAGGATTTCCAAAGCTATCTGATTCAAATGTTGAAGTCGAACCGGCTTTACTAACCTTTGTAAGGTGCCCGAGGGTATCGTACTGATAGTGAGTTGCCCCAGCAGTATTATCTAAAATTGAAGAGATTCGGTTCTGTGCATTGTATATGTATTTTTTTTCTCTACCTGACCATTGCTGCTCGACTAATCGACCGACACCGTCATAAAGTTTGCTCTCTCTAAAACTCTCAGTTTCAGTGACAGAAAGCCTCCCCATAACATCATATTGGAACTCAATTTTTGGTAATGAGTCATCGCTAAACCGGATTTCGGAAAGCCTACCATTGGTGTCGTATGAAAAGTTAAGTGACGTCTTGTCAGGTAAGGTTTGCGAAACACGCTGTCCGACTCGGTTAAACTCTTCACCGATTTCAAATTGACCTTGAATACGCTTAGTTAAATGTCCAAATGAGGAATATTGATACTGTAGAGTTTGATGACGATTAGAGGCTAAAGTCAGTCTTCCACCTAACGTATAGTTAAAGTGATTCTCAACAATATTTTTTCCATTTCCCGCTTTAATATGCTGAAGAAAGCCAGCATCGTCATAGCGGTATAAAACGGTCCTATCTGCAACATCTTTTCGGATGATTCTTCCCATAGAGTCGTATTTGAATTGGCTGTGTAGCCCATCAAATCCAACGGTACCTGATAGTAAACCTTCACTGTCGTACAAAAACTCAAACGCTAGACCATCACTTCGAACTAATTTCGTTAGGTTACGTTGTTGATCGTACTCGTAGGAAATATGGCTGCCATCAGGGAAGATTACCGCTTCTTGTTGAGCCAAAGCTCCCCATTGATAAGACGTGACACCTTCTGGTGTCTGTATCTGTGCAACACGACTAAACTCGTCATAAGCGTACTCTTCACTGTAACCGACTTGGTCTTCGTCGTTGAAATATCTTATCGATGTGCGGCGTCCGTAATCATCATAGGAAATCTGGGCAACACATCCATCGGGATACGCAATCCCATTAACTAAATCGGTAGCGCCATAACTGTAGCGAAGTAAAGTGCCATCTACTTCATGAGCGACTAATCTTTGTTGTTTATCCCACCACCAACGGCTCTTCTTACCATCTTCAGACTCTCTCTTTACGACTTGACCATGTTTATCGTATTCATACTCCGTTACGCAGCCTAGAGCATCGATATCCCACACTCGTTGGCCAAGACTGTTGTAATAGGCCTTTTCAAGATCACCATCAGGAGATACCGTTTTTACAAGCTTACCTAAGCTGTCATAACCATATTGAATTTGAGCACCGGAAGAGTGCAGTTTGGAAATTAATTGGCCTTGCTGATTGTACTGGTACTGTGTTGTCGAGTTATCTGGGAATACCGCTTTCTCTTTACGCCCTAAATGATCATAGTGCCATTGCCACGTTCTTCCTGTCGGGCTCGATTTTTCAAGCAGATGACCTTGCTCATCATGAATGAAAGTCCACTCATTATCTAAAGAGTCAGAATAAGAGGACTTTGCGCCCTCATAATGGAATCGATAATCGTAAATACCTAAGTCGCCAAAGTTTCTAATGCACTTAGCACTCGAGCCTTCTCCCGACCATTCAAAGTGATGCGTAAACCCTGTTGGTCGAACACGTTTGGCTATCAAATGTTGGTCTTGATACTCATATCGCTCAGTCAAACCCAAATCATTCGTCGCACTAACAAGATCGTCTTGCTCGTCATAGATATATGTTGTTAATACTTGTTCTGTCTTTGTGTTCAACAATTCAACAAGGCGCCCTTGTTTATCATATTGACACTCAAGAACTGGTCGCTTGTTATGTGCAACTTCAATTAGACGATGGTTTCTCGAATAACGAAGTTGGAACGTCGAAAAGATTCCATTGCGGATTTGTTTTAATAGCCAAATGTCTTCTACCAACTCAAAACGATATTGATCACCACTAGAGAGAGTGACAATTCGTGTATTTGGGTTTAGGAAATGACAGCTTGCTCCGACATAGACTTGATAACTTGTTGAACCATGCTCAACTGGTTCAAATTCAATCTCGTCTGCAGAATCGCTTATAAATTCCCATGAGGTGACGTTGTGCTTTTCATCTGTGACTTCTTTCAGTTCAAATTGAAAAGCATGTCGCCAACCGTAACCAAGACCTTGATTTCGGGAAGCTTTGGATGAACGATAGGTTCTTGACCAAACGAAGCCATTGGGAAGCTCTACATCATTGAGTGTTAATATTTCTTCGCCCGTTACTAGAGAAACCGGATCTCCCGCTTTTTCATGACATTCGCTGCCCGTATGTAAAGGCTTTGCAGAGGCTGAATTCTTAGCTTGGGTTTTAGAAGATGTATGTGCTTTGTTCTGCTTAGACTTTGCTTTTACTTGCTTAGGTACCGGTGTTGGTTCACTGGATATTGTCGCGTTTTTCTTTGTTTTAGGGAAACTAGCGACATAAAGAGAACCATTCACAAGTGCTTTTGCAAATACAGGCGCATAAAGCTCTGGTGTCAGTTCTTCATCCGGTACGTTTGGGGGAAACTGACCAAGTAGATGATACAACTCTTCAACACGGCTTGAGCTAAGCGGTACGAAGTCATCTAGAAACGCCTTCGCACTCTGTTCTGAGTCAAACTTTTTGTGTTCACCTTTTGGGATTGGCTGACTGGAAAAATGAAAGCTTTGACCAAGGCAGTTGGTGAGAGGGATAACAAATTGAGGAATCATAGTTGTAACGAGTGTGTCCTTTCCTATTGCCTACCACTGACTTCACAAGTTTGCTTTGTTTTCATCTAGCAGGTACTGAGAATACAAAGCAAACGTGTGAAAGCCGGATCCTTTTCAGAATTCGACTATTCCTTGACTTGAATGCACTAAGGCGAATTTGATGCTCTTTAAAAAAGAATTGCTGAGCGTCGCGTACTCTAGCGGCTAAAAATGCCTTGAGTAAATGAACAATAGTGTGAGTGAGACTGAGGTCTCAGCGATTTGCCTTTTAGAGAGCAATTTCTTTTGTTAATTTGATTCGCTCCCCAGATAACAAAATTCACCAAGAAAATTCACAATAGTCGCATGACTGAGATACCGTGTCTCACACAAGAGAAGTTGACTCAAACTATAGAACGTTATGCTCATGTCCAGCGTGTCACGACAAGCTTCTGGCTCTCCATTGCATAACCGAAGCAATAAAAAAGCCGCCCTAAATAAGGCGGCTTTGATGTTGTTGAGGTTCAATTATAGGTTTGGACCTGTAGAGGGAGTATGAGGTTGATTGTTACGCAGTTGCTGCATGCCTTGGAACATACGGATGAACCAGACAAAAATAGCTAACGCAGCGAATACCATTCCGACCCAAGGGATGAAGTAAGCGATGTCTTCGATCAACGTACTTTTCACCCAATAGTCACTTACCCCGACGAGCACACCGTTAGAGGTCGCTACGGTGACAATCAGCACCACAAAAAACGTCAGGTAGAGGAAGAAGGTACGAATCAGACCGTAGTAATGAGAAATCACTACGTCGCTGTCTTCCCCCTTATCCAAACGGTAACCCGCATAGATAATTGCGATAACGCCTGAGATCAAAAACGTAAACGGGGTAAAACAACTCAGGATATACGCAATCCAAATCCCGTTATGATGTTTGTTCATTCGCTTTCGCTCCTTTCTCTGTCGTTGGTTTTGATTCTGTTTCGCCCATCGCTTCTTTAGACTTCACTTCTTCATACCAAAGATCGTGATGCTCTTTCGCCCATGTTTCATCGACTTCACCAGTCACCATGCCTTCTAACGCACCTTCCATACCGAATAGACCGATATAGATGTGGAAAATAAAGCCACAGATCAGAATCAGGGCTGAAATGGCATGAACTAGGTTAGAAAGTTCCATATCTCGGCGAGTTTGCCCAAAGATTGGGAAATCCAAAACTAAACCACTTACCGCGACAATAGCGCCAAAGAAAATCAACAACCAGTAGATGGCTTTCTCACCACCGTTTGAGAACCCTGCCGATGGATGCGTTCCTTTGTGCTTACCAACCATGCCGCCCATTTTCATGAACCAACGAATATCTGTCATGTTTGGAATCGACTTGCGCCACCATTTCAAGAGTACAAACATCAGCAAAATGAAGAACAGTGGTCCCATGTAGTTGTGGTACTGCTTCGCCAACATGACGATAAAGCCCCAAAACTCGGTAGGAACATACGGTTTTAAAAAGTGCTTACCGTAAACCAGCATCAAACCACTGAATGCAAGCGTTAAGAATGTAAACGCCATACTCCAGTGGAGAGCGCGATCCAAGCGAGACCAGCGCTTCATCTTTTTGCCTGTACGAGGCTTACTTAGCATCAAAGGGCCAACAAATACGTAAGCCATGATAACCATCGCGATACTGCCGAAAATCGCGACAGCACCAGCAGGAGACATCCATTTCTCTTTTAGAATGTACCAAGTCTCACCAGGTTTACTGATTAATACGCCATGTTCTGGCGATTTAGACGTGGTATAACCTTCTTGCCCCTCTCTGACTTCACGCCAATAATCTGCACCTGCAAGTTGCGTTATCTCCTGTTGAACCACTTTAGAAGATTGCTCCTCTGCTGAAGCAGGCATTGCGAAAGTCAGCAGCAATGCCGTCATCATTGACAGCATTGCTAGAGACGCACGTTTAAGAGTGTTTAACATGTGCCTCTCCTTACTTAGCTTTTCGTCGCATCGTAAGAAAGATCGTTTCCGTCTGTCCAACCTGCGTTTTTCGCGCCGCGTTCTACCACTCGTTGACGGAAAATATCAGAGACTTTCTCTGCGTCACCCGCAAGTAGTGCTTTTGTTGAACATAGCGATGCACACATCGGTAGTTTGCCTTCTGCGATACGGTTCGCACCGTATTTTTGGCGTTCTTCTTCTGAACCAGGTTCAGTGTTTGGACCGCCTGCGCAGAACGTACATTTGTCCATTTTGCCACGTTCACCGAACGCTTCTTGTTTCGGGAACTGCGGAGCGCCAAACGGACAAGCAAACAAGCAGTAACCACAGCCGATGCACAGATCTTTATTGTGAAGAACGATGCCGTCTTCTGTATGCTCGAAACAGTCAGCCGGACAAACCGCCATACAAGGCGCATCTGTACAGTGCATACAAGCAACAGAGATCGAGTTTTCACCCGGTTCACCGTCATTAAGTGTCACAACGCGACGACGTTGGATGCCCCATTCAAGCGCATCGTCGTTTTCGTTCTTACATGCAGTAACACAGCCGTTACACTCGATACAGCGTTTGGTGTCACATAGGAATTTCATTCGTGCCATTGTCAGACTCCTTACGCTTTACGAATGTTACATAGGGTTACTTTGGTTTCCTGCATCAAAGTAACAGGGTCGTAACCGTAAGTGGTTGCCGTGTTGGCAGCTTCACCAACAACATAAGGTTGTGTGCCTTCTGGGTATTTAGGACGTAGGTCTTCACCTTCGAACTTACCGCCAAAGTGGAACGGAATGAACGCCAAGCCAGGTTTCACACGACGTGTTACCATCGCTTTCACTTTGATGCGTCCCTTCTCTGCACCTTCAACCCAAACATCATCACCATCTCTGAAGCCAAGATCGTTCGCGTCTTTCGGGTTCACTTCAACAAACATTTCTTGTTGAAGCTCGGCAAGCCAAGGGTTTGAACGCGTCTCCTCACCACCACCTTCGTATTCAACCAGACGGCCAGAAGTCAGAACGATTGGGTACTCGCCCGATTTGTCTTGCTCTTGAATTGATTTATACAACGTAGGAACACGGAAGATTGCATCTTTGTCATCCCAAGTTGGGTAATCCGTTACAAGGTCACGACGTGGTGTGTACAGTGGTTCACGATGCAGTGGTACGCGGTCTGGGAACGTCCAAACAATCGCACGCGCTTTCGCGTTACCAAATGGGATACAACCGTGCTTGATCGCGACACGCTGAATACCGCCAGAAAGGTCAGTCTTCCAGTTTTTACCCTCTGCTGCCGCTTTCTCTTCAGCCGTTAGATCGTCCCACCAACCAAGTTGTTTCAACAACTTGTCAGTGAATTCTGGGTAACCGTCTTTGATTTCACAGCCTTTCGAGTAACTGTCTTCTGCAAGAAGGCTCTTGCCTTCGAATTCCACACCAAAGCGCGTACGGAAGTTACCGCCACCTTCTGCAACCGTCTTAGACGTATCGTATAGAATGTGTGTGCCTGGGTGTTTCATTTCCGGTGTACCCCAACATGGCCAAGGTAGACCGTAGGTTTCACCGTTGACAGGGCCACCTTCCGCTTCCAATGTGGTTTTGTGGAACGTATGCCAGTTTTGTTGGTGCGCTTTCAAACGCTCTGGGCTTTGGCCTGTGTAACCAATCGTCCACATGCCTTTGTTGAATTCACGCGTTAGGTCTTCAATCACCGGCTGGTTGTTTTCAACACGGATGTTTTTGAACAGAAGATCTGAATAGCCCAGTTTCTTCGAAAGCAGGTACATGATTTCATGGTCTGGTTTTGATTCGAACAAAGGTTCAATCACCTGATCACGCCATTGTAGAGAGCGGTTAGAAGCGGTAACACTGCCGTATGTTTCAAACTGCGTTGTTGCAGGAAGCAAGTAAACGCCGTCGGTACGGTCGTTCATTACCGCAGCAACAGTTGGGTATGGGTCCACAATCACCATCATGTCCAACTTCTGCATCGCTTTTTTCATCTCAACACCACGTGTTTGAGAGTTCACTGCGTGACCCCAGTAGAACATTGCACGGATGTTTTCGCGTTGACGAATGTTGTCTTTGTTTTCCAGTACGCCATCCACCCAACGAGATACAGGAATACCTGCACTGTTCATTGGTTTTTGACCACCGTAAGCGTTGTCATCGAAACGACCTTTAATCCATTCGTAATCGATTTCCCACACTTTTGACCAGTGACGCCAAGCACCTTCAGAAAGGCCGTAGTAGCCCGGTAGTGTGTCAGAAAGTACGCCAAGGTCGGTTGCGCCTTGTACGTTATCGTGACCACGGAAGATGTTTGCGCCGCCGCCTGATTTACCAATGTTACCAAGCGCTAGCTCAAGCACACAGTAAGCACGTGTGTTGTTGTTACCAGTAGTATGCTGAGTACCACCCATACACCAAACAATACAGCCTGGGCGATTTTCAGAAAGCAGTTTTGCTGTTTGGTAAACGTCTTCTTCGCTTACGCCTGTTACACGCTCAACTTCTACTGGCGTCCACTTCGCTACTTCAGCACGGATTTCATCCATACCGAATACACGTTGACGGATGAATTCTTTATCTTCCCATTGGTTTTCGAAGATGTGCCACAACACACCCCAAATGAATGCTACGTCAGAACCAGGACGAAGTGATACATAGTGATCCGATTTTGCTGCCGTACGTGTACGACGAGGATCCGCTACGACGATCTTACAGTTGTTCTTCTCTTTCGCGATCAGAATGTGCTGCATCGCTACTGGGTGTGCTTCAGCTGGGTTTGAACCAATGAACAGCATCGACTTACAGTTGTGCATGTCATTGAAAGAGTTGGTCATCGCACCGTAACCCCAAGTGTTTGCTACACCCGCCACGGTTGTTGAGTGACAAATACGCGCTTGGTGGTCAACGTTGTTAGTGCCCCAAAGTGATGCCATTTTGCGGAACAAGTACGCTTGTTCGTTGCTGTGCTTTGCGCTTCCCAAGAAGTAAACCGAATCAGGGCCGGACTCTTTACGGATGTCCATCACCTTGTTACCGATTTCTTCGATCGCTTGATCCCAAGAAAGCTTTTTCCACTTACCGTTTTCAAGCTTCATTGGGTATTTAAGACGGCGCTCACCATGGCCATGTTCACGCAGTGCTGCGCCTTTTGCACAGTGACCACCGGCATTAAATGGGTGGTCGAATGCAGGCTCTTGACCCGTCCAAACACCATTTTGAACTTCTGCGTAAATACCACAACCCACTGAACAGTGAGAACAGATAGTACGTTTTACTTCTGTTTTCGCTTCTGGATCGACTGATTTTGCTTGCGCCTTTTTCATCATTCCCGGTGCGAATAGACTAGCACCAACCACTGCGCCACCAGCGGCAAGCGAAGTGTTTTTCATGAATGCACGACGAGATACGCCAAGCTGGTTCGTTTCTTTGCTCACACTGTCGGAGCGTTTGACAAGTTTCATCCGTTATCTCCTAAAGTGTGTCGTAGTAATCGCGAATGTGTTGAGTTTCACGATACCCTTTCTTCTTCACGTCTTTCTCAGAAGGCTCAACCGTTTCTGAAGCAACGGCCACTTTCGTGGTTCCCGCAACAACAGCACCAGCAACGGCAGCGGTTGTGAAGCCTTTTAGGAGATCCCTACGGCTTGTGTTTATTTCTTTATTATCTTTCATCATTGCTTCCTTACCTTACGGTAGATCTTTGGAGACTCATGCCTCTCTATCGATATGACCAAGTACTGCTCGATTACTCGTAATCAGTGACGTTTTTCACATCAATTTTTAATTTGCTCTTACTGCTTTTGGTGTTCACGCTAAAGCGCACTTGCTCTAACGTTAAAAACGCATCGCAAAGCTGCGCAGCTGGCTTGTAGAAGTTCACGCTTTCTGCATTCTCTAGTTGGCGCGTAAAAGATTGGAACCAAGGGGCGATGTGTTTGTTAAACACCGCTTGTTGAAGTTCTTCCTCTTCACCCGTCAGCATTGCCATCACTTCGCACAGTGCAGAAATATGGTCTTCAGGCTCTTTCACGTTCTCTTCCCGTTCGATGCCTAAAAGTTCCAAATCGCGACGAATTTCCGCTAACGGTTTTTCCATCATCGAGCCCGTACGATGCCAAGACCCGAATGGCACAACTTCACCACGTCCAATGCCAATAAACAGATCTTGATATTCTTCTTCTAACGCTTCTCGCTGCGCTTCGTTCGCGGCTTCTTGCAGTGCGAGCCAAGCTTTTTGCATCGCGCTCTCAGACGGTTCAATTTCTAGCGATTTCAAGAACGCCAGCATTTCCTCACTTGGCGCACTACGAAAAAGCGCGGATAGAACGAGATAAATGTCCGTTCTCAGTGTTTGTTCTTGTTGTGTATCCACTGCGAGCTCCTAGTATTTCAATTGATTCATTGGATCAGCAGCCATCGACTCAAACATGTCGATCACACGACAGTCTTCACACATGGCGATGCGATTAATGGCGGCTTCATCAGAGAAATGAGAATGACCACGAAGCTTGTTTTGCAGCATGTCGATCATCGATTGCGGAGCAAAAGGCTTGTGACAGCGAATGCACTCGGCTGCCTTTTCTTCATGAATCACAACCGCTTTCTGGCGTTCTTCTTTCACCCAGTTCATACGAGGAGTAAGCGTCAGCACTTTCTCTGGACACGCTTTCTCGCACAGCCCACATTGAATGCAGTCTTGCTCGACGAATTTAAGTGACGGAGATTGGCCGTCCGTATGCAATGCACGTGTTGGACACACTGCCACACAGCTCATGCACAACGTACAATCTTTGCTTTCACAAGAGACCGTGCCGTAAGGTGCGTTCGCTGGCAGTTCAACAATGTTTTCAACTGGAATACGTGATGCGGACAACGCATCCAACGCCGTAAATAGACGCTGACGTTTGTTACCTTGCAAATCACCTAAAGCCAAATCAAAAGACTCGGTACAAAGTGTCGGAACACCTTCACGTAGTGACTCTAGATACAAAATGTCGATGGTTTCTTTAGCGATACCAAGCTGGTCGAGCAGCTCTTGAGCAATACCTACTTCGCTATTAAGCACACGAATAATGGTTTGAGGCATAAAACGCGAAGCCGCAAACAGCACCTGAGTGGCACCGTTCACAAGCGCGGCAAACCAAGTATCTATACCAACCGAAGGCAGTTCTTCCACCACAATTGGAATCACATTATCTGGCAGTGCTTTTAGTGCCATCACGTTATAGCTCTCGTGGCGTGAACTACAAATCAATACGATAGGATCTAAACCACCCGCTTGCTCATAGTTGGCTAGCGTACGTTCAATAAACTTTTGCGTATCTTCGGGGTTTGGCAATGCGTAATGAATAGCTTCTGTCGGACACGCTGTAGCACAAGTACCCACGCCTTGGCACAGGTATGGGTTGATCTCGATGCGATGGCCCGTTTTGTCGCTGCCTTCACTCGATAGTGCCCCTGCCGGACAAGCATCCACACAACGTTCGCAACCTTTTACGCCACGAGAGCTGTGTGCACATAGATCGGTATCTAAACGGAAGAATTTCGGTTTATCGAACGTCCCCATCAAGGTTGGAATTTCTTCCAACGCTTCAGCCAGTTTCGGATAGCCACGACCAACTGGGTAGTAGCCCGGTACTGGTACTTCTTCCGACATGCAGCTGTTTAGGCAAAGATCGAGTACGATATCGAAACAATCGCTATTGATCGCGACCTTGGCAAGATTGTTGGTCGAACCATGATTTTCAATGAGAACTTCAAACGTACCTAAGAACCCTGAAACCTGAACCGAATTGGCGTAGTAAAGCTCGGGATTTGTTCCCTTTTCGCCATCGGTAGAAAGCAGCGTTAGGCTGTTCATTTGCGACAATTGCGCTGCCGCACTTTCGATGATTGCCGTTGGACCCACAATCAAAGTATTACCGCCGCTTTCATAGCTTACGGTTGGTGGAATAAGATTGGTCAACTCTACGGTATTTTCGAAAGCGTACAGCCTCGCTTTACCGTTATTGGAAGTTGCTTGTTCTAATAATTGTTTCAGCATTGCTCAATTCCATTTATGAACATGGATAGTCTTTTCCATCTCTTAGTGTAGTTAGCGCCGGAGATTCTGCTGATTAACTTATCAATGAGCATTCTTATTCCGCCATCTATAGGCGATGAATACTACGCAGTGCGTCCGGACTAACTTCAACCAGATTGGTATTGAGCAACAAATAGCAAATGTCATGCCAATAAAATATCAACTAAAATTCAATCACTTAGATATTTTACCGACAAATAGTAGGGATAAAAAAACCGGTTGAGACATTTTGTCCCAGCCGGTTCATTGAGTGTTTAGTCAAAATGTACCTATTCTTTGTGTGGTATATTTTGTCTCACCTCGTTAGGCGGTGACTCCTCAGCAAAAGTATCACTTTCACCAGACACTGTATTTATATACAGTTCATTTTCATCTTGGGTAATTCCGGCACTTTTTTCGGCATTTGGTTCTGCGTCTTCAACCACTTCAGATGCGATATGGTCAGCGTTAAGTTCAGATCCTTGCGCCGTTTCAGTGTCTGGTTCTTCTTCCACTTTTTCTTTAACCCAATCACGCAGCGTCTCTGCGACGTCTTTAGAAAGTGACTTTAAGTTACTGTAATCATCATCGTAATCGTCTAGGCCATCACGCACGTTAAATTCTTCGGACAAGAACATTTTGCGCAGCGCGGCTTTCTTAACGCTTTCTGAAGCTTCAGAAACCAGCAGTTGCGCCACAGACATTTCTTCGGGCTTTTCAGTCTCTACACTCGCGGTAATGTCTGGTGACTGACTAACCTCGTTGACGTTCAAAGCGTCTGAGCTTTCGTCAGCGTTTGAAAGCGCTGTGACACAATCTTCGGATTGCTCCGTCTCTGCTATCGGCGTGATCTCTTCATCCTGTTGGGAAGATTCTTCTAATTTACGTTTCGACCAACGGCTTAAAAAACTAGTTGCCATTTGCTCTGCCCGCTCCTTTGCGTTTCTTACGTCTTACTTCTAATAACTCACCGTGACGACCAATAAAGGCTTCCATCCAAGCCTGAACGGCTAACGGCATATCGTTGGATAGTACAAGATTGTCGCCATCCATATATTGCGCCGCGACAGATTGTGAAGCCGTTAGTAGCTGTATCGCTGGTTTTTCACCAGACTCGACGTTATCCATCACTAAAAAAAGTTTAGGTTGCTGAGAGCTTAAGTTAAAGCGGTAGTCTGTACGCTCGTCTTTGTGCAATTGCAACAGACAAACATCTGGAGTCTCTTCCGTCGGATTTAGCGCAAATCCCGTCAACTGCCATTGGGTTGTCACCCAAATCCCTGTACTGATCTCATGCTCAACAAGCTCTACGCCAATTGGCCATGCGTCTTCAGTCTTCTCGTAATTGTTCTCGAAATCTTTCTTATCCGACATAACTCACCCAGTTTTTCTATTTTGGTCTGAAAACTCACAGGACATTTTGACCTTGGCTTTCATCCATTTCATCGCTACAAAGCAATAACCGCGCCAAATCAATCCTATACGCAGCGCTATACTCAAGTACCAAAGTAGTTGAAACTCAAATTTATTGATGTGTCATTACTGCGATATCGCAGTTTTAATGCATTGTTGACATAAAACCTCGCAATTTTTATGGGAACCGCTATTTTGGAACGAGATTTGCTTTGCTAACCACTTAGCAAGCTAAATGCGTAGCAACCTAACGCTCTTAATCACTAGGACACGACTGTGCTGAAACCAAATATTATTAAAACCAGTGAAAATCCCCTGCAAACCATTGAAGTCGATGTGTACGACGAGTACGGCGAAAAGCTCACGAAGCAAATCGCTTGCGAGCGTCCTCTTACGGTCATGCTGAACTGGAAAGAAGTGGTCACGCTCATGACGCTAGGTTCGCGTCCAGAAGCGCTAGTACTGGGTTATTTAAAAAACCAAAGCTTCCTGTCCGATCCAGCAGCGATTGAATCCGTCATTATTGACTGGGAAACGCATTCCGCAGCGGTGATTACTAAAGAAAATACCGAACATTTAGAAGGCGCTCTGAAAAAGAAAACCGTCACATCTGGCTGTGGTCAAGGCACCATGTATGGCAACGTGATGAAACAACTTGAGAACTACCAAGTGCCTCAAGTTCCGCTTAAGCAATCAGAAATCTACTCCGCACTAGAAGCGTTGACTCATTACAACGACACCTACAAAAAAGCGGGCGCGGTGCATGGCTGTGCGGTTTGCAAAGGCAATGAGGTATTGTCATTTGTGGAAGATGTCGGCCGTCACAACGCAGTGGATACGCTTGCAGGTGAGATGTGGCTCAAAGAAGAGACAGGTGAAGATAAAATTTTCTACACAACAGGTCGCCTTACATCAGAGATGGTGATTAAAGTAGCTCAAATGGGCATTCCTGTTCTACTTTCTCGCTCTGGCGTTACTCAAATGGGGTTAGATCTAGCGAAGCAATTTGGCATTACGACCATTGCGCGTGCGAAAGGTTTGCGATTCCAAGTATTTACCGGAGCGGACAAGATTGAGTTTGATGTGAAAGGCGAAAGCGCATCTCGTTAACGAGAACATATTACAAAACCGCCGATTAGTGTAAACTTATAACGATTGGGATAAGTAAATCATCACGTTATGAAGGCTTAACTAAGCGATATAAGCCAGAAATAGCAACGTTTGTTGTAGCAATAACAACACTTGTTTTAATTGATGCTAACTACAGCTCATTCACAAAGGATGTGAACTATGGACAATGACCAACTGTGGAATTTTTTGCTCACGCCCAGTGGCATTATGCTCTCAATGATCATTACATTTGGTGTCGTCGGCATATATGCGTATCTAACCGGTCAGTTTAAGGATTAAGACCAATTAAAAAAGCCTCGCTAAATAGCGAGGCTTTTACTTTTCAAGCGCTGTATGAGTGATTACGCGTCAACGCCACGAGATTTCAAGAACTCAGAGTAAGTACCTTTGAAGTCTGAAATCTTGCCATCGCGAATTTCGATAATACGTGTTGCTAGCGAGTCTACGAACACACGGTCGTGAGATACGAAGAACAACGTGCCTTTGTATTGCTCAAGCGCAGTGTTCAAAGATTCGATCGATTCCATATCCATGTGGTTGGTTGGTTCGTCCATTAGCAACATGTTTGGCTTGTGCATCATCAGCTTGCCAAGCAACATACGACCTTGCTCACCACCAGATAGCACTTTTACTGACTTCTTAATGTCGTCTTGACCAAACAGCATACGACCTAGGAAACCACGAACCACTTGCTCGTCGTCGCCCTCTTGACGCCATTGACCCATCCAATCCGTTAAGTTCATGTCATCTGCAAACTCATGCGCGTGGTCTTGCGCGTAGTAACCGATGTTTGCATTTTCAGACCATTTGAACTCACCCGCACGAGGTTCAAGTACACCAGCAAGCGTGTTTAGAAGAGTTGTTTTACCCACACCGTTCTCACCGATGATCGCAACGCGCTCACCCACTTCAAAAATTGCATTGAAGTCTGAGAACAAGTCCTCTTCAAAACCTTGGCTTAGGTTTTCAACAATCAGAGCGTTACGGAACAGTTCTTTCGACTGTTCGAAACGAATGAATGGGTTTTGACGGCTAGACGCTTTAACTTCGTCCAGTTTAATCTTGTCAATTTGCTTAGCGCGAGACGTAGCTTGTTTTGCTTTCGATGCGTTTGCAGAGAAACGCGCCACGAAAGTTTGTAGCTCAGCGATTTGAGCTTTCTTCTTCGCGTTGTCGCTAAGTAGACGTTCGCGAGCTTGAGAAGCCGCGGTCATGTACTCGTCGTAGTTACCTGGGTAAACACGTAGTTCACCGTAATCCAAGTCAGCCATGTGCGTACATACTGAGTTTAGGAAGTGACGGTCGTGCGAGATGATGATCATCGTGCAGTTACGCGCGTTTAGCGTGTCTTCCAACCAACGGATCGTATCCATGTCCAAGTTGTTGGTTGGTTCGTCAAGTAGCATGATGTCTGGGTCAGCAAACAGGATTTGCGCTAGAAGCACACGCAGTTTCCAACCTGGAGCCACTTCGCTCATTAAACCGAAGTGTTGTTCCATTGGGATGCCTACAGCAAGAAGCAGTTCACCCGCTTTTGCTTCTGCCATGTAGCCGTCCATTTCCGCGAATTGAACTTCAAGGTCAGCCACTTTCATGCCGTCTTCTTCGCTCATTTCTGGCAAAGAGTAAATACGGTCACGCTCTTGCTTCACTTCCCAAAGCTCTTTGTGACCCATGATTACCGTGTCGATAACCGTGAATTCTTCGTACGCGAACTGATCCTGGTTTAGCTTTGCAACACGCTCGTTTGGATCGTAGCTTACGTTACCGCCTGTTGGCTCAAGCTCACCGCTTAAGATCTTCATAAAGGTTGATTTACCACAACCGTTAGCCCCGATTAAGCCGTAGCGGTTACCTTCGCCAAACTTAACTGAGATGTTTTCAAATAACGGCTTAGCGCCAAATTGTTGAGTGATATTCGCTGTGGAGATCAAAACCTTTACCTTAGCAATTTAAGTGTATTGAGAAAAAACCGGGCAACGGTACTGCTTCAAGCTACATACTTCAAGTTTTGTTTTTATTAATTAATGGGAAATATGTTTCGTTACCTGTGTTTTTCTGTACGAAAAGGCGAAAAATCCATGTCATTTGTCGTACTTAAAGTGGCAACGAAGGATAAGATGAGTAGATAAGAAAAAGGCCAGTCTTCACTGACCTTTTTTGATGGAACTGGCGTTGGTTTACATTACGCGATGTTCGTCACTTCCAGCAGTAGCTCGGCTTTCTTTGGTAAATAGATGCTGAATGTACTTCCTTTACCCCACTCCGATTCGGCTTTCAGCTCGCCACCGGTTTGACTAAGAATACTTTGCGAAACCGACAAGCCTAATCCGGTGCCGTCGCGTTTCGTCGTGTAAAACGGTGAGAAAATTCGATTTAAGTTTTCTGGTTTGATACCACAACCATCGTCGATAACATGAATCGCTGCGCCCTTTATTTCACCTTCTTCAATCCAATCTTCACTCATTACGATCAGTTTTCCTTTGCCGTTCATCGCATGAATGGCGTTCATTTGCAGGTTAACCAAAATTTGTAGCAAGTGATGGCGATTAATTTCAACTGGCGTATGCGCTTGTAAATCGGTAACAAATTCGACGTCGCGCTTCTTAGTACCGGTTTTGACCAATGTGATGCTCTCATCAATGATCGGGTTGACATGTTGCCAAGTGATTTCATCTTGAACACCGCCTTGGCGACTGTATTGCAATAAACTGCGAGTGATATTGCGGATACGGTCAATTTGCGCGTGAATTGCATCAATTTCTTCTTGAACTCGACTCGCATCTTCACCCAACTCAAAGTGAATCAACTCAACGTTACCAAGAATTACCGCAGTTGGATTATTGATTTCGTGTGCAATCCCGGCGGTCAGCTCACCGAGCGCCGCTAGTTTTTCATGCACTACCAATTTATCGCGGGTTTGGTTGAGCAACTGAATGTGAAGTTCGAGTTCCTCAGTTTTTTCTCGCAAGCTAGCCGTTCGCTCTTGAACTTTACACTCCAACTGCGCCGCAGCATTTTTGAGTTCGATTTTGCGATCTTCCAAGGCGTCAAGCATATTGTCGAACTGTCTAGCCAACTGCGCCAACTCATGATGATCATCCAGCCCCAGTGGACCAATACGTTTCTCTTTGCCAAGTTGAACGAGCTTAACGACTTTATGAATGCGCTCTATTGGCCGGAACAAATCACGCGAACCACGATAAACCATGACGCCAGAAACCAGTAATAGCATTAAGGTAATAAGGCTGATTTCGGCGATGTTGGTCATGTACGCTTTCACAAATGGCCACATCAGGTAGCCGGTATAAAGCATGCCAATGACGTTATCGTACTGGTCTTTGATTGGTTGATAAGCGGTGATGTACCAGGCGTCGTACACATACGCGCGGTCGACCCATTGCTGACCTTGAGAGAGCACTTGGTTATACACTTCTGCACTCACTCGCGTACCAATAGCGCGCCCTAGCCTATGGTCGCTGTCTAGAGGAACGTTGGTGCTCACACGCAAATCATCAAGAAACACGGTCAACGTACCCACAGGGCGAAGGCGGTCATTATCACTGAGATAAATGAGATCGCGGATTTGATCCACCAGCACAGTACTGTTGTTGAGGAGCAAACCACCATCAAGGAAGCCGATCAAATCGTTCGCTTGGCTGTATACCGGAATAACGGTACGGCTCACCAAGCCGCGCGCTTCCATTCCACCGTCAGCCAGAATGGGCACTTCGGCCCGTTTGGCGAGTTCCGGATCGAGCTGTTCGAGCTGTTCCCGATTGAGTACATCAAAAAACGATTCGCGCTTGGTGAGATCCATAAAACGGAATTTGTTTTCCATCGAATTAACGCGTTGGAAAGAGAGAAAGTCTAGGGAGTAACGTTTTTTCTGTTCAGTAACCCACTTTTGTAGCTCGTCTTGTGGTGTCCCTTGATTGATTCGGGTTCGGAAGTCGTAGGAGTCAGCAAACGCTCGCACGTAATTGGCTTGCTTTTGTTGTAACAACGTCACGCTGTTATTTGCTACACCCAAACGCTCTGACACATCCAGCAGCGCGTTTTGCCACGTGTAATGGATAGACCAATAAATCGTAATACCGATCAGCGCTATCAACGTAAGGAAGATCGGTGCAGAGGTTAAAATCAATAAGCGATAACGCACCATGGTTTTAAAACGGTGCGTCCATTTCGACAATCCTTTGTGCTGCTGCCAGTTAGTCGGCATATCCCTCATCCTCAGAATCCCATTCTTTGTACTTGCGTTCTAACGTCTTGCGTGCAACGCCTAAGTCGCGCGCTGCTGCCGATTTATTGCCCTCATGCAAATTAACAACTTGTTTGATGTGCGCTTTCTCGACTTCTTTTAAAGTCCAATTGTTTGGGTAGCCTTCGCCAGTAAATTCTTTGCCTTCTCTAAAAGTTGGTAACTCGGCGGAGTGAGAAACGGTAATCGAAACATTAGGCAGAGAATGACCTCCGTTCAGCTCTCGCCAGTAATGTGCTGGTGGCTTACCAAGCAAAATGCAGCGCTCGATGAGGTTCTTCAGCTCACGAATGTTGCCCGGCCAATCGTATTCACTCATGGCTTCCATGTCTTCGTGCGCCCATTTTGGCGCAGGCATACCGAGCTCGCGCGTCAGCATGTTGCTGAAAAATGGCACTAACTCAAATAAGTCGGTTTTGCGCTCTCGTAGCGGACACACTTCAATTTTCAGAACGTTTAAACGGTAATACAGGTCACTGCGAAAATTGCCTTGGTTAACCTCTTCTTGCAGATTACGGTTGGTTGCCGCCACGATACGGACATCAATGCTGATCTCTCTTTCTGAACCGACAGGACGAATTGTACGCTGCTCTAACACGCGCAATAATGATGCCTGCATGGAAAGCGGCATTTCTCCAATTTCATCAAGGAATAAAGTGCCGCCATTCGCTACGCGGAACAAACCTTCGCGTGACTTTTTCGCTCCAGTAAACGCACCTGATGTGTGACCAAATAACTCACTTTCGAGTAGCTCTGGCGCAATCGCCCCACAGTTGATAGGCACAAATGGGCCCGTTCGCCCACTTGCTTGGTGAATGCCTCGCGCGACCAACTCTTTGCCCGTACCTGATTCGCCTTCAACCAATACTGAGGCACGTGATGGAGCAAACTGTGTGATAAGTTGTTTGAGCTGACGCGTTTTTTCTGAACCACCAATGATCTCGGAAGTATTGTGACGCTGATAATCACGCTTCATAGCGTACTGCATGCGCTCGTTCAAACGGCGATCCATACAGCGGCTGACCGCTTTTAACATCTGCTCAAGGTTAAATGGTTTGAGGATAAAGTCGGAAGCACCGAGCTGCAGCGCTCGAATGGCAATTTCTAGATCCGCATAACCCGTCATGAAAATCACATCGGCGCGTTTTTCATCATCTTCAAACGCTTCTTCCCATTCAATCCCAGAACGCCCCGGCAGATTAATATCCAGCAAAATCAAATCATAATGGCGAGAATTGCGCAGTTGTTCTGCTTCTTCGATGCTGCCTGCGGTGTCGACATGTGAGAAAAGCTTTCCCAATGCCTTTTTTAAAATGGCTTGCATGCCCAATTCATCATCAACGACCAGTACGGAAAAGGCGTTATATTGTTGGTTTGTACTAATATGGGATTGAGTAGACATATTTACCCCAGATGGATTCGGATGGGACAGAGTGTACCAAGTTTGAAACGATATACCCTACAAAAAGTGCGACATTTTGTACCAACGCAAACTTTTGTGCAAATAACTCCATGAATCCGCGCATAAATCAAACATTTTCGGCTTGTAAAATGTTGGCATCTTGTTTGCTATAAGGGGTATCCAAGTGATCTCAGGATGTTGGAGAACTTGCTATTCCAACACCCTAAGGCAACTTGTGATTTGAGCAATCAAGATCGCTCCGGAGACTTCGCTGTCACCTAGACGGATAGAAGCCAAAGAATCATTGGAAAGGAAACACATAAAAATGAAAAAAATTGCGCTAACATTGGCCGCAACGTCAATCACGCTTGTAAGCTACTCTGCATTTTCTGCTCAAGACGCTGAACACGTCCGCCTAGCAACTACAACCAGTACTTACCACTCGGGCTTGCTTGACTACCTACTTCCACAATTTGAAAAAGACACTGGCTACAAAGTCGATGTTATTGCTGCCGGTACTGGCAAAGCGCTAAAAATGGGCGAAAACGGTGACGTAGATTTGGTGATGACTCACGCACCAAAAGCCGAAGGCACATTCGTTGAGAAAGGCTACGGCGTTCTACCTCGTAAGCTGATGTACAACGACTTTGTGATTGTTGGCCCTAAAGCAGATCCAGCAAAAATCAAAGATGACGAAAGCGTGTTAGATGTGTTCAAAGAGATCGCGAACAAAAACGCAACGTTCATCTCTCGCGGCGATGATTCTGGTACGCACAAAAAAGAAATGGGCTTTTGGGCTCAAACTAAAATCGAACCAAACTTTGGTGGCTACCGCAGCGTAGGTCAAGGTATGGGCCCAACTCTGAACATGGCGTCTGAAATGCAAGGCTACACAATGTCAGACCGCGGTACATGGTTGGCTTACCAAAACAAATTGGATCTAGAAATTCTGTTCCAAGGCGATGAAAAACTGTTTAACCCGTACCAAGTTATTCTTGTTAACCCTGAGCGCTACCCAACAATCAACTACCAAGGCGCGAAAGCTTTCAGTGATTGGTTGGTGAACCCTCGCGGTCAGGAACTTATCAATGGTTTCCGCCTGAACGGTAAACAACTGTTTGTTGCGAATGCTGAGAGCAAATAACGCAATATGAATCTTGCTGATACAACACTGGAAGCGCTTCGCTTACTGGTGAATTTTGATGCAGACCTATGGGAGATCGTTGCGGTCTCCTTTAGTGTTTCTATCACGGCAATATCCTTAGTGGTCTTGCCGGCTATTTTGATGTCCTTTGTACTGGCGTATACCGACTTTCGCGGTAAATGGTTTTTGCTGTCGATCGTGAATACGCTGCAAGCGGTTCCTACCGTTGTGATTGGCCTTTTGCTGTATATGTTGCTATCACGCGCTGGCCCTTGGGGAGACTGGCAAATGCTGTTCACTCAGAAGGCGATGATCTTCGGCCAAATGGTGATCTGCTTCCCTGTTTTGGTATCGATGATGCATGGCGCATTGCAATCTAGCGACCGTCGCGCAGTGGAAACCGCCATCACCCTAGGTGTCTCCATTCCGCGCGTGGCCGCTACGATGATTTGGGAAACCCGCTTTCCTCTACTTGCAGCTATCATTGCCGGGTTCTCACGTATCGTAACCGAGGTGGGCTGCTCAATGATGGTAGGCGGAAACATTATGGGCGTGACGCGCAATATTCCGACCGCTATCGCAATGGAAAGCAGCAAAGGTGCTTTTGCGCAAGGAGTTGCATTAGGAATTGTATTACTATCTTTAGCGTTGGCACTAAACTTCTTCTTATCAAGCATGAGAGGCAAAGGCTACCTCAGAACATAGAACATGAAGCAAACAAACGACTCACCATTAACCCCATGTAGAGGCGCATTATGACTATAAAAATCACCGCCGAGCAGTTATCCATGCGCTTTAAAGAGCGTGTGCTTTTCCACATCCCTGAGTTAGCCATCGGCCCAAATGATGCCATTTATCTCAAGGGTGACAATGGTGTGGGCAAAACTACCCTACTCAAAATCCTTGCTGGCTTGCTAAAACCTTCTACTGGCGACGTTGTTGCGCCAAAAGATACTTGGTTAAAAAGACTGACGCGCCGCAATGGCCGTGTCGATGTGATTTATCTCCATCAATCTCCTTACCTTTTTGACGGCACTGTTTATGAGAACGTAGTCTATGGAGTGAAATATCAACAAGACACACCAAAAGATAAGCGAGCTCAAGTTATTCACGCACTACGCATGGTAGGTTTAGAAACATTAGCGGACGAACATATCTCCGTGTTGTCCGGCGGTGAAAAACAGCGTGTTGCCATGGCAAGAGCTTGGATTTTAAAACCGTCGATTTTATTGATGGACGAGCCAAGTGCGTCTTTAGACCAAGAGTCCATTGAGCGATTGGTGGTGATGGCGAAAGATCTTTTGGATCGTGGTTCCAGTATCGTGGTGACAAGCCATCAAACCAACGCACTGACCGACTTATGTAAAAAACAGTGGTGGATTAAAGACAAGACTTTGATAGAGTCTCCTCTGTTGTATGTCATACCAAAAGAAACATCCCAAGAGAATGCATATGCTTCAACCAACACAAACTAGTTGGGTCATTTTGGCTGGTGGCCAAGCCAGCCGTATGGGTGGAAAAGATAAAGGTCTGATTGAATTAAATCAGAAGCCACTCATCGAACACGTTATTGAACGTTTATCTCCACAAACACCACGCATTTTAATTAATGCCAATCGAAACCAAGATGCGTACAGCAAATTTGGTTTCGTATTTAGTGATCAATTCAAAGATTTCCCTGGACCTATGGGCGGTATTCACGCGGGTTTGATGCATGCTGAAACTGACTGGGTCGGATTTGTACCTTGCGATAGTCCACAAATTAACACCGACCTTGTCGAGCGTTTCTGCCAGGCCGTCAAAGAAGACAGCGATATTTTGGTCGCTCATGATGGTGACCATCAGCAACCTGTTTTCACGCTCTACCACAAGCGCGTACTGCCAAAACTCACCGCATTTTTAGAACGTGGCGACCGCAAAATCATTCTGCTCTACAAAGAGTGCAACACCAGTTACGTTGACTTTAGCGACTCACCAAACTGTTTCGTCAACTTGAACACTCCGGAAGAACTGGCGCAATTTGGACAATTAGAATCATGAAACACACGCTAAACATTCCTATTATTGGTTTTGCAGCTTATTCAGGCACAGGCAAAACCACGCTACTTGAAGCCCTATTGCCAAAACTGACTGAAGCAGGTTTACGCATTGGCATGCTAAAACATGCTCACCACAACTTCGATGTCGATAAGCCGGGTAAAGACAGCTACCGTTTACGCAAAGCTGGCGCGTCTCAAATGCTGATTGCTTCTCGCAACCGTTTTGCGTTAATGACAGAAACGCCAGAAGCCGAAGCGGAGTTTGACTACCTATTAACACGTTTCGATGAAGACAAGCTCGATGTAGTTTTGGTCGAAGGCTGTAAAAACATCGCGTTTCCTAAAATTGAATTGCACCGTGAAGAAGTGGGCAAACCTTGGCTTTACCCTCACGATGACAACATCATTGCTATCGCTTCCGACACTGCGGAGTTAGATTCTGAGCTCCCTCAAATGAACATCAATGATTTGGATGCCATCGCTCAATTTGTTCTTCAATACGTTCAAGATGCAAAAGCACCAAAATCTAAAGAGAAAGACGCCGCATGTTGCGACACACTTTCTCCGGCTTTCCTTTCTGTAGTTCAAGGCCAAGAAAAAATCCTTTCTTTGGTGAACACGGTTTCGGAAATAGAAGTATGCAAGATTGAAAACGCCTATGGCCGCGTTCTCGCGGAACATATCATTTCACCAGTAAACGTGCCGCAGTACACCAACTCCGCGATGGACGGTTACGCCATCCGCAGTGATGATGTAGACCGCGATAGCTACCAAGTGGTTGCTGAAGTGATGGCGGGCCATGCTTACGATCAGCCTCTTGAAGTTGGTCAAGCGGTGAAAATCATGACCGGCGCACCAACACCACTTAACGGCGACACAGTAGTCATGCGTGAGCAAGCCTCTCAAGAAGGTGACAAGGTCACCTTTAACGGTTCGAATATCAAAGCAGGCCAAAACGTTCGTCAAGCAGGTGAAGATCTCGCTATCGGCAGTGACGTCTTTACCGCAGGCACTCGCCTAGCCTCTCCAGAAATGGGCATGATCGCTTCGCTTGGTTTTGGTGAAGCGAATGTGTTCCGCAAATTGAAAGTTGCCGTGTTCTCCACCGGTGACGAAGTACAAGCGCCGGGAACAGAGCAAAAAGCGAATTCTATCTACGATTCCAACCGTTTTACCATCATGGGCATGCTTGAAAAGCTCGGCTGCGAGATCTTGGATTTCGGTATTCTGGAAGACAACGAACAGTTAATGATTGAAGCGTTGGAAAACGCATCGGCGCAAGCGGACGTGGTTATGACTTCTGGTGGCGTATCCGTTGGTGATGCGGATTACATCAAACTTGCCTTGGATAAACTTGGTCAAATCGATTTTTGGCGAATCAACATGCGTCCGGGACGTCCATTAGCGTTTGGTCAAATCAACAACAAGCCGTTCTTTGGTCTGCCGGGCAACCCTGTTGCCGTGATGGTCTCTTTCATTAATTTTGTTGAGCCTGCACTGCGTAAGATGCAAGGCGAACAAGGCTGGAAGCCGCTGAAAGTGAATGCCATCGCGACTGAGAATCTTCGCTCTCGCCAAGGTCGTACCGAGTTTAGTCGAGGAATCTATGAACTGGATAACACTGGCCGTTTAACCGTTCGCACAACAGGCAAGCAAGGCTCTGGTATTTTGCGCTCAATGAGTGAGGCGAACTGTTTGATCGAAATCTCCCCAGCTATTGATACAGTAAAAGCGGGAGAAAGCGTGACAATTATCCCACTTCAAGGCAGAATCTAGCCCAAACTAGAAATTCAAAGGTCAGCGAGTCTGGCCTTTTTGTTTAATACAGAAACCTTTTCAGAGAGACAGCTATGGCTCGCACCATTCTTTACACTTACAAAGACCAAGACAAAGAACTGACGTTCTCATACCAGCAGCACCGCAACATTCAAGAAGCGGTTGCAGAAGCAGAAGGTATCGATATCACTGAGTTCCTAAAGATGGAGCAACAAATCGAAGCAGTGTCTGACACTAAAGCGGTGCGCAACTACCGCGATAACTACTTCAGAAAATTAGGCTTTAGCAAAATTACCCTAGCTCAAAAAGAAAACCTAGGCGTAGGTAAAAAGAATAAATAAGCTTAGCTACAAACAGAAAACTCGCGATTCGTCGCGAGTTTTTTTATACATGCTATTTTTGTTCGTGCTCTATACCCGAGCATACCGAAATTACTTAGGTATATGAGTTACTTCGATATATAAGTAAAAAGCCCCGTTTTACCTTGATGGTCTAAACGGGGCTTTAAATTTCTTCTTACTTTATATCGAGTAAGGTTTCAGTCACTACTTGATGTTTAGGAACGCAGCGCCACGTACACCACCTGAATCACCGTGTTTTGCTTTGATGATCTTCGGACACTTCGCGACAGAAAGCAGGTACTTAGGAATACGTTTTGGCATCTCTTCGTAAATCAATTCGAAGTTGGAAAGACCACCACCCAGCACAACAACATGTGGGTCAGTCGCTGTAAAGATGTTTGCAAAACAGATAGCCAGCAACTCCATAAAACGCTCAACGTGCTCAACAGCTTTCGCCTCACCTTCTGCGTGCGCTTTAATGATGTCGATCGCTTTCTTCTCTTCACCGTAGTAATGGGCGTAGAGCAGCTCGAAGCCTCGACCAGAAAGGTAACTGTCTAAACACCCCTTCTTGTCACAGCCACAGCCCAATAGAGGTGCGTTTTCGCCTAAGTGGAACCAAGCATCGATAGGTAAACGAGTATGGCCCACCTCACCTGCTACGTGGTTACGACCAGAGAAAACTTTACCATCGTAGATAAAACCGCCTCCAAAACCAGTGCCTAGGATCAAACCAAGTACAGAAGGCTCATCTTGAAGCTCTTCGTCCCATGCTTCTGATAGCGCAAAACAGTTCGCATCGTTTTCAATCTTTACGCTGCGACCGATTTTCGCTTCAAGATCCGCGCGCAGTGGTTTGCCTTTCGCCGCAGGAACGTTAACTGTTAATACCGTTGCATCGTCTGCGTCTTCCATGCCTGGTAGACCAAGACCAATGGTGCCTTCGCAACCAAACTCTGCATCGTATTTGTTAACCAATTCCGCAATGGTATCAACCAGCAGCTCGTAGTTGTCTGTTGGTGTAGGTACACGTTCCGTCGCTACACGCTCAAGCTTCTCGTTAAATGCACCAAATTCAATTTTAGTGCCGCCGACATCAAAGCCGTAATACATGTATTTCTCTCCTAAAAAATGCTTAAACGACTCCAAAAATGGCTGGAGTCAAAAGTATAAACTAGTGGCATTATCCATATCTGTACGCCTGCAAACCGTGACCGAATGCAGATTTATCCCCTCGCTGAAGTCAGTTGAACAACATGCCATCAACAAAAGTTCATTCCTTAGAGTCAGCTCTCGGTTTTCACCCACTCTTTGAAACGTTTCAAATGCGGTCGATTAGGATCGTTTTTGACTCGGGTCTTGGTTAGCATGTAGGTTTCTCTAAAGGCTTCAAACCACAATTGAAGGCATTCCGATGCTTTGTTCTCACCGGCTTGTTTCAAAACTAAAGTCGCAACTTCAGCTGTTGAAAGATGCTGCTCGTTCTCAGAACGACGCATGATGTATTCAGATAAACACTCCGGCTCGATAGATAGGACTGGTAGAGACTGTAAAAACTCAGAGCGACGAAAGATTTTTCGCGCCTCACGCCAACTACCATCGATAAAAATCAACAACCACTTTTTGCTATTACCATCAGTGTGATGTAAGTGCTCAGCGTGTAATCCATCTAGCAATCGCTCAGGTTGATCAACGTAATCGGCAGGAAAGACAATGACAGGCTGGTAGTCATCGTTGGACAAAAGATCAAGCATCTCTTGTGAAGGTTCAGTGCGATTCCATTGATACACGTAAGTCTCTTTCACCGTATCAGCAATCAAACGGCCTGTATTGCTTGGCTTAAACACTTCGTTCTCAGACACAATCAGCATGCACGCGACATTGCTATCGATATCAGGTTGCAATTCACATAAACAATGCTGCTCTGAAACCTGACAGAATGGGCAGCGCTGAACTTTGCATCCACGAGCATTGAAAGGCTTCGTTGAGATGGATTGACGATACTGATATAAACGATGGAAAGCGTGGATTCTCATGAAGGAAATGCCAAATAAAAACGAGAGCGCGATTCTACTGGTATAACCGCTCGCTCACAAGGCGGCAGCGTTATTACTCTAAAGACCAAACATTGAAAGAATCTCACGTTAGTTAAGGTCTATTGCGACAAATGCGTAGAAGAAGGAAAGATCAGTGACTGAAAACACGTTTACCGACCCATCTTGGTTGCGACTTAGCTGTTTTATTGTCGTATTGTTGCTGTGTACTCTTTGGGAAAACAAGCTCCCAAGAAAGACGCTCACCGTCAAACGTTCCTTTCGCTGGTTAAACAACCTCTCTTTGGTCGCCTTAAATAGCGCGATCATTGCATTAGTGATGCCTATCGCTGCGTTTCAAGCTGCGACCATTGCTCATGATCAGCAATGGGGACTATTCAATCTTCTGTCCCTGCCCGGTTGGTTAAATGTGTTGCTTGCTGTGATTGCTCTCGATCTCATCATCTATGTTCAGCACTTGGTTTTTCATCGCGTTAAACCGCTATGGAAAATTCATCGTATGCACCATGCCGATTTGGATATCGATGTCACAACTGGCGCGCGTTTTCATCCAATTGAAATCATCATCTCGATGGTTGTCAAAATCGCCTCGGTATTCATTCTTGGCGTTTCACCTCTCGCGATTGTGGTGTTTGAGATCATTCTAAATGCGAGTGCGATGTTCAATCACAGTAACGCAAAACTTGCGTTATCTATCGATAAGAAACTGCGAAAAGTCATTGTGACACCAGACATGCACCGCGTGCACCATTCGGTGATTGTGAAGGAAACCCATTCGAACTTTGGTTTTTTCCTTTCCGTTTGGGATAGATGGTTTGGAACGTATCGCGCACAACCAGCGCTTGGACATAACGATGTCGTGATTGGCGTGCCTGAGATCAGGGAAGCGATCGAGCAAAGATTGGATAAGCTGCTGACACAGCCGTTTCGCTATCACGAGGGCAAGCAAGAGCAAGAGCAAGAGCAAGAACGATGATTAAAAGACAAACGTAGATGGAGTAACCAACAAAAAACAAATCACAGAGTTCATTATAGAGTTTTAGAGACCCCATCCACCGAAAGACTTGCCGAATTAACTTTCGACTAATTGGCGTTTTTTATTTAATTGCGTAATGCCAACAACCAAGCCTATGACTCCAAAAACAGCACAAACTAAAGCGCTAGTGTTGACGTGTTGCTGCGTTTCGAAGGAGCTGTACACAAAAGCGAGACTGAAGAAAATGGTGCCAAAACTCAAACCTGTTAACGCACTAAAACCGGCAAAACTCGCCAAGTCTTTAAAATCGTTCATAACGAATCCCTGTTGATAATCCTTAAATGTGTGAGTAGATAAAGTTAACGAAATATCTGACGCGATTGCTGGTGCTTTCGCGCATTCCAAAGCCAGATGGAAACGCCCAACGAAAAGCCCAAGAACAGCGTTTTCATTTGCAGAGCCACATTGTTGTCCAATACTTCTAATGTATAGTGAGCGTGTGAACTAAAAATCACGTTTGTCATTAAAATCAATAGCATCAACACCAAGCCCACTCTGCGATGTTTCACTAATAAGTACACCGCTAACAAATCTAAAAGACCTAATGCGCTCCAATAAATGTTTAGCCAACGCGGAGCAAAATCGTAAGGCAAAAAGCCATCAACTATGTTGTCATACAGGTGAACCACGCCACCTATCGTCATAAAAAGGCATAAGAGAAACACTACGAATTTATCCATTATCGTTTCCTTATCTGAAAGAATGCGCAAAGCATATAGAAGTCAATTAAACATTTGTAATCTCATAGCCATTTTTGAGATCGACAGTGCCTTTAAACCGTACACGAGGCGTGCGAAAGAAGAGTAACGACTGCTCTTCCTTATCTATTCGCTCCTGATAGAAGCATAGTGTTTGCTTTGGCACTTCGCTCAAATCCGCTAGTTTTCCCTCGAGATTAGGTGAGAAAGGTTGTCGGGCTCGCGATGATAAAGATATGTCACACTCAACACTCCTTCGCTATCTCAGACACAAAAACAAACTTTTTCGACGGCGGAAAGATACAATCGTCCGAACATCTAAAGCCTCGTAGCCAGAATCCGTCGTCGAGATCCCGTAGATACAAACCACGTGGATAAGCTTTGTCATTCGAAAGCGGGGAAGACACCACAGTAAGGTACTCTCCCTTCACCAAGTCAATTTCTTGTAAACGGAGGTATGGCGCAACAACTAAAGGGCAAGGTGATAGATTTTGTGTCGACGCCGCTTCAATCATTTCTCCAAGGGTCGCGCCAAAATAAAGTCCGAAGTCAAACGGTGTTTTTATCGTTAAAAAGAACGATTGAATCTCATCTGCGCACTCGACTTTGTCATCATCAAATAGTTGTTGGGCGAAGGCATTCAATTGAACACCTTTTTTACTCAGGTGCTTTAACAAGTTCTTCTTTGTTAAACCTCCAACTTGCAACCTCACTTACACCACCCCTTGGTCTATCAGTTTTCGAACTTTTTCCAGTGCGTACTGAAAAACAGTATGCGCCTGTGAGGAAATATCGCTCCCTATATCGTGCCTAAAAAACGCAAAATCATGTCCGCCATCGTCTTTCGTATGAAACGTCCATGAATCCTCTAGGTCTGCACACTCACACAAAACAAAATGCCATGCTTGATTTTGAAAGCCACTGTCCCATGAACATAAATACCGAGCGGAGATAACGTGCGTAATCCCAGATTCTTCAGCCAGCTCCCGTTTTGCAGCCGTGATGTAACTTTCATCAAACGTCTCAACCGTTCCCTTGACTGACTGAATACCCGCTAAGGGATGCTGAAAAAGTAGGATCTCTTGGTTTTGCTTACGCAGAACAACGGGGCAAACTTTATCGATCATAAAACCACTCCTCGTTGTCTAAACAGAAAACTTTGGCTTGCTCTGGATATAAAGGAATCGTATGAAGTTGATCTAAACGCACCCACTTTAAATGATACTGGTTAACGTCTGATTGTCTGGTTTGTTCCGGCCCCACCCCCAGTTTCACTTTTGAGTTCCCTACATAAGAAAGAAAATAGGTTTCTAAGCGACCTTGGTTTTCGATCTCAAAAACCTTTTGGACTCGATTGAGTTCCAATGAGGTTTCTTCCAGCGCTTCTCTTTTCGCAGCTTCAACAGGCTGCTCTCCAACCTCAACACTACCGCCGGGGAAAACCCAATAGTGTCTATCGTTTTGAAAACGCTGGATAAGCAAAAGTTCTTGCTGATGATTAACCAGTATAAGGCTGGCTCTTTGTAATAGTTGCATGATTCATTCCTTTGAATTCGGACAACATTCTAGCCATCTTGTTTTACCGACATAGCATTAACACCACGTAGTGATAACTCAGCCCTTAAGAAATGAGCAAGATGCGATATAACTCACTTCTGCTATTTGAATAGCAATGAGAAGGTGCGTAGAAGCAACAAAAAAGCAGAACCGAAGTTCTGCTTATAGAAGATGAAAACATGTCACTTATGCGGACTGATGCAGCTCGTATTTATGCAACATCGCTTGTTGATGCCCTGCAATTTCTGCCACTTGTTCAGAGCTTTCAACCATGGATTCAAGTTGTAGCTTTGTACGCTCTCCAAGCTCGGAAATATTATTGATGGATTGAGACACGTCCGCCGTCGCACGTTCTTGCTCTTCCGTGGCAACAGAGATCTGCTCAACACGCTCTTGAATGTGCTTAACCGCGAGGTTGATGTCAGAGAATGTCGATTTCACCTCATTGCTGGAATGCAGCGCATGGGTCATTTCTTCTCGCGAATCGTTTACCGCTTGGCGAGAACGCTCTGCCGCAGTAATAAGCTCGCTCATCATTTCACGAATATTGGTCGTTTGTTGGGAGGTATCCTTTGCCAGTTTACGGACTTCATCCGCGACAACCGCAAACCCGCGCCCTTGTTCACCTGCGCGAGCAGCTTCAATAGCTGCATTCAGCGCAAGTAAATTGGTGTTTTCCGCGATACCACTGATCATATCGACCATTTCACGAATCTGTTTAACACGCTGGTCTAGCTCTAACATCGATTGTTCATTCATATCCAAAGAGCTTTCTAATGATTCCAACCGCTTTCGGTTTTGCTCGACAACTTGGACACCTTTTTCGGTATGTCGTGTAGCAAGTAATGAATCTTCTGACGAAGCATTCGTTACTGTCGCAATTTCACGTATGGACGCCTCTAGCTGAGTAATCGTAGTCACCATGCTCGCTAACGCTTCGTTTTGCGTGGTTAGACCTTCATTGGTTTGCTCAGCTGCATCATGGCTGATTTCTGCGGTTTGATAAAGCGTCTCACAATTACGTGTAACCGTTTGGATAGAGTCGTGTGTTGAATCGATCACCTGATTCAATTTGCGTGCGACCTCTTTTAGCTCAAAGGGGCCCATCTCATCTGCTTTGGCACGAAAATCGTGGTCAGTTAATGCGGATAAACGTACCAGCACATTCTTCAAGCCTCGGTTTGTCCACGTTTTTAGCCCGAACCAAGAGACCAAAACAACCAGAGAGATAACACACGCCGCGACAAGAACCATCATGCTGACGTTGCCTATGGTGTTATTGACCATGGCTTCGCGTTCATCAATCAAGTTCGATGCCGACTGCGAAATGCTATCCAAGAGCCTCATGGTTTCGTCAGCGAATAACGACGCTTGATGAAACTCACGCTGTTGTTGTTCGCTTTGGGCCAACTTGGCAAGAATGAGTTGCAAAATGCCCTCTTCGTCAAAGCCTGATTTCACCATGTCATAAGGCGCTGTCAAGCTGGCGTAGTCACTGACTTCAGGGTGTAGGGCTTTGAAATCTTCGTAAGCAAGGTTAATCCCCGCAATTCGATTTCGCATCTCCCGATATTCTTTCTCCGCTTTAGGTAAATCGGTATGCATCATCATTACAAGGAAAGTGCTTTCCATCGAACTCGCAGATGCAATAAAACGGTTTGCCGCGTCACTCGACTCAGGATCGTCCAGGCTTAAAAATGAGCTAATTCTGTTCATCTCTGGGCCGATGGAACTCAGTCCATAGCGAAAACCACCAACATTCGCGTCGATGTGCCCTTGCATCTGAATCACGGCGGATTGCTTGAGTAAAATGGAGTTTGTAATTTGGTGCAACGTCTCCACTTTATCTTTTAACTCATTGGAAAGCTGTGGAGCGACTTCGGATGTTTTCTCGATCAGACCTTCTGTCTGTTTCGCCAGCGCTTCAATTTGCGCTTCTACAAGCGGTAACTCTTTCGCTTCCGTTACCTGCATTCCATAGTTGAGCAGTTTCACCATTTCCAACACATTTCTGGTCAGAGTCGCATTGGCCATCGCAATCGGTAATGCTTTTTGAGACAAATCTTCAAATTGTTCTCCAACCTGCCCCATTCCTTTGAAACTTGAGACAGAAAGGGCTATAACAAGTGCGATGATAGTTAAAAATGTTGCGCTGATAGTCTGAATCAGTGAAAGCGATGTGCGTGAGCGTTTGCGCGTTGCCATAATCAATTTTTATTCTTTCTTGAGGTTGAGTCGGCTTTGTCGTGAATCCGTCACACATGTGAGACAAAACCGTGATTTTCAGCCCATACTATGGATTGGTTATGACATTAATATTTCAGTTATGAGTCATACAGATGACAGGTGAAGATTTGCGTCGTATATATTTTCCTTTGATAATCAGTGCTCTACTTTCAGCTTGTTCGTCTGGCCCAGAGCCGAGTGAGCAGGTTGAAGTAACTGTACCCACCAATCAGTTATTGTCTAATAACCCTGACTTGTTTCAGTTTTACAACGAGTGGCACGGCACACCCTATCGACTTGGCGGAACGCAAAAATCTGGAATCGACTGCTCGGCTTTCGTTCAAAGAGCCTTTGTCGAAGCGTATCAACTCGCCCTACCAAGGACGACAAAGCAGCAATCCACACAAGGCGTTGAGCTGAGTTGGACGGATGCCAAACAAGGAGATTTGGTGTTTTTTAAAACTCGACGAAGCACCTACCACGTTGGAATCTACTTGGGGAACAAGCAGTTTATGCACGCATCAACGTCTAAAGGGGTAATTATTTCTAGAATAGACAACCCTTACTGGGCGTCCAAGTTTTGGCAAGTAAGAAGAGTTACCTTGTAACCCTTCTTATTGTTGGAATAGTGTTTAGCTGAATATTAGGGGGCATACTCGGCATTTGAACATTAATCGTAAGTGGCGACTGCGGTATCAAATAGGTTTTTCACTAACGCAATGTATTCATCTAGAAAAGCAATCTGTTCGTTCGTTGCTTTCTTGCTCCACACGCCCGCTAGCACTTCACCAAGGTCTTCTACAACGGCATCTGCTTCTTTAAGCAGTTTAAAACGTACGCTTGAGTGAAGCTCAGGGTTTTGCTCAAAGATCGCCATGATGTTTGAAGCAACCATGTCAGTAACCACATCTTCGATGCTTTCGGAACCTGTATCGCCAATTTCCGTTGTGAAAATATCTAGATTAAGCGACAAATGCTCAATGAGAGCGAGATACCCATCGGTTTCTACAACCACTGTTTTTCTCCGTTTATTGCAAGCCTTCGTAGCTGAAAGCGAATTAGTTTCAATAGTAAGACATGCCGAGAAAATTTCATTAACTTATTTCATATTAATAAACATTCATGCGCTAACTGGATGCTTTTCAACCAATTAGGTTAATCGCATTCATGCAAACAAGTTTGGTTTCGCCCATTTTCTTTTGCGCGGTATAACGCCGCATCAGCACTCTTTAACCATTGAGTATGACTTTCAAAATAAGGCTTATACTCGCAAACACCAATACTTATCGTGTAATTAATCAAAAAATCTTCTACTTTCACGATCTCTTGCTCAATTCTCTTACGTAATCGCTCAGCAAAATAGCATGCTTGCTCTTGGTTGGTATGCGGTAATAGCACAGTAAACTCTTCGCCACCAAAGCGGCCACAAATGTCACTGCTGCGCGCGGTTTTACGAAGTAAAGCAGAAGTACGACGAATTACCTCGTCACCCGTTGGGTGGCCATAGGTGTCGTTTACTTTTTTAAAGTGGTCAATATCGAAGATAACCAGAGAACATGGTCCGTCGATCACTTTGAGGTGCGCAAACTCATCTTTTAATGATTGCTCCCAAAATGCTCGATTAAACAAACCTGTTAAACCATCCTTTCTGCTGATCTCAGACAAATGCTGATTGGTTTCTCGCAAATGGATTCGGTTTCTCGCCGTTTCGGAAACATCGTTCACTTGAATCGCAATATGGCTTACTTCGCCAGAAAGTGAACGCAATGGCGTGATAACGATGTCTTGAAACATAAAGTCACAGCTGTTGGAAACCGGTGAAAAGTTGTTGAATTTAAAAAGGTATGGTCGGTTTTCCCAACTGGAGAAGGAACGAGTCTCAAGATCAGCAGAGGCCTTTAGTTTCGTTTCCAACCACGTTCGTGGTAGTTCGTCGAAATGATCGAACAAGCATTGACCTAAAATATCTTGAGACAGTACACCGCTGTAAGACTGCATAAAGCTGTTCCAGACACACACGTTATATTCTGGATCAAGAACAATGAGCCCAGAATCCATGGTATCTAAAATTTGTGTGACCCAATGAAAGTCTGCTATGTCCAGCGTGATATCGGACATCAGATTAACTCCATGATTTCATAAATAATTTCTACTGATGGTTTGTCTATTAGAAATAATACTTCACACTCAAAATCGAGCGCTTCCGCCATGTAGGTATATTCGATGGTAAAGAGTTCGCCTGATTCTCCTTGTTCTTCATTGTAAGGAGTGATTGTATCGACGATGCCCGGCTGACGAAGTGAAAACTGCTTATCAAGTTGGTTCCCTAAAGAGGTTAGGAATGACGAAACCAGCAAGTTAGAGACATTTAAAATAATTTCATTATGAGGCGTAAATTCGAGCAGATACCCCAACCTTTCGCCAATTTGATTGATATCTTTCCCACGTAGGCAAACCAACGCCTCTCCGTGTATGCCGCCGCCAACAAAGCGCTGCGAAACCGCTACAGAGCTATCTCGCCCAATCACGTCCACCAGCGTCATATGCAATTCACCATAGGACAATGGCCCAACATGCGGAACTGGCAACTGGATAAACTCATGCAAGTGATCAGCCATAATGGCCGCCCCTTTGCCTAGCGCAATGTTGGCAATTTCACGAAACTTGGCAAGGGATGAAAGCTCTTCTTGGCTTTGTGCAGAATTAAGCTCCACTGATGTTCGCTGTTCATAATGCAACCCAAGACGCTCGTACAGCGGGATGACTTGTTCTTCTGACAACGGCTTTGCGATAAAATCCATTGCCCCTAACTCTAGGCAGCGCTGCTTTGCTTCTTGTTGTACATCACCCGACACGATCACGATCTGAGTTGGATAATGGCTGACGGGTAAAGACTCAAGAACCTCGAAACCGTCCATAATAGGCATCGTTAAATCGAGGAACAAAACGTCAATATTTTGTTCGGCTAAGATTTTCAGCGCCTCATTCCCGTCTTGGGCTTCGATAAGGTGCAATGAGGTATCTTGTACGATGGTTCGAGCGATAAGCTTACGAGCAACCGCCGAGTCATCACATATCAGTATTTTCATGCCACCAATGGAACTAAAGTCAAAAAAATAATCATACCTGTTGTAAACAAATTGCTCCATATGTTAAGCCGACAAATCATAGGCTTATAGGAGATTTGATTCACACTTATAAAAAATAGGTGTTTTTAATCAAAGTTTTCTTGCCGAAGTATGCTCAACTCCGCGCCAATCTCTTGTCGTTTATCCTAAACTATTGGTGGTCAAATAGATTCGCGAGGTTTTGTATGTGGCAAGCAATATCGCAACAACTTTCTGATACTTTACTGTTTGAATATCAGATCACCGAAAAAGTTCGACTATCCGGCGGAGACATTAGCGAAAGCTATATGATAAACGACGGTGAGCAACGCTATTTTGTCAAAATCAACGACCGAGAATTCTTGCACAAGTTTGAAGTTGAGGCCGAGAGCCTGCACTTGTTACGCGAAACTTCGACAATATTTGTCCCTGAAGTGGTATTGGTCGGTA
Organism: Vibrio sp. Y20_XG_PY13; assembly: GCF_024181925.1. NCBI lineage: Bacteria > Pseudomonadati > Pseudomonadota > Gammaproteobacteria > Vibrionales > Vibrionaceae > Vibrio > Vibrio sp. Y20_XG_PY13. The sequence goes on from NZ_JAMZAL010000002.1 coordinate 123,348, forward strand.
AGACCAAAAACAACGCTTTCATTATTTTGAACTACCTTCCTACCAAACCCCTAGATGCCCCTGAAAACAGCTTCAAATTTGGTCAGCAATTAGCTCAACTGCATCAATGGGGAGAACAGAAAGAGTTTGGTTTCGATACCGACAATTATCTCGGTTCCACCCTGCAGCCGAATCAATGGCACAAAAAATGGTGCATATTCTTCGCTGAGCAACGTATTGGTTGGCAACTGCAGTTATTAAAAGAGAAAGGCGTGACGCTAGTTGATATCGACGACTTTATTGACGTTGTAAAACAGCTTCTTGCGAACCATACGCCAGAACCGTCTCTTCTACATGGTGATTTATGGAATGGTAATGTCGCTCTCACCGCGTTTGGCCCGATTTGTTTCGATCCTGCATGCTATTGGGGGGACCGAGAATGCGATATCGCGATGACTGAATTGTTTGGAGGGTTCCAACCTGAGTTTTATCAAGGGTATGAATCGGTGATGCCATTGCTGCCTAACTATCATGAACGAAAAGATATCTACAACCTCTATCACATCCTCAATCATTGTAATTTGTTCGGTGGGCATTATTTGGAGCAAGCTCAGCTCACTATCAATAAAATTATTTCTTACTAATTTGGAAGGCACAAGTCACTGCTTTGTGTCAATTTTCGAGGCACATCACTCAAGCTACAGACCCCAGATTCAAGGTTGAGTTTGGGGTCAAGTTTTGTACTTATTTCGAATCAATTAGCAACAAGTCCACCTAATATCTAAGTAACTTATCTTTAGATTGTGCCTGAGCCGTTGGCATAAATGGCGTTTACGCGATTTGTGAATGGTCAGGCAAAGTAAGTGAAAGGGCTGTACTTCCTTAAATATTGAGTTTTAAAAGCCCTGCAATACTAGGAGTTGTTGTATGAAAAATTATACTGAAAGGCATGTTAAGTGCCCGCATTGTGGACACTCAATAGGCATAACATTGGATGCCAGTAATGGGGATCAAGAGTTTTATGATGATTGCCCGGCTTGTTGCCATGCGATTCATTTAAATATGCGCGTGGACGAACTTCAAGATAAAGTCGAGTTGTTTATTGATGACAACTACGAGTAGCCACCCTCGGTATTGTTTTAAATCCATTTAAAATAGAAAAAGGAGCCTCTTTGCTCCTTTTTCTTCATCTATATGAGGCCAATATATAAGGCCAAATCTGCGTTCCAGCTACAACTGTTTAGCCGCCAAAACGCGCTCAACAGTATCAACGATAGCTTGAGTTTGAGGATCGAATTCAATGTTCACCTTGTCACCCACCTGTCGACTGCCAAACAAGGTTCTTTGTAAAGTTTCAGGAATCAAATGCACAGAGAAACGGTTTGCTTCAACTTCTCCAATGGTTAGCGAGCAGCCGTCGATACCGATGTAACCTTTCGCAAGAACATATTTCATCGACTCTTGTGGTAACTCAAACCAAATTGTGCGGTTGTTCGGCGTATCAATCACATCCACAATGTTTGCCATTAAGCTAATGTGACCAGACATACTGTGCCCACCGATTTCGTCACCAAATTTAGCAGCGCGCTCAACGTTAACGGCGCTTCCTTCTTCGAGAAGCCCCAAGTTGGTCAACGCAAGCGTGGCTTGCATCAAGTCAAAGCTGACTCGATTTTCATCGATGTTCGTCACAGTTAAACAGCAGCCATTGTGCGCAACAGACGCACCAATTTCTAACCCTTCGATTAACGCGCCATCGAGTTCAATGACGTGAGTTTGAAAACGCTCTTTCTTATCAATCTGAACAACCTTCGCTGTTCCTTGCACTATTCCTGTAAACATGTCTTTTACCTACTGATGCAATATAAACGTTGGCTATCCGCACAGACACTGAAGTCCCGCGACATTTTGCCTTCTATACCTAAACAATCCTTCGAAGAAAGCCAAAATGAGAATCGCTTAGGTATAGCATATGCACATACAATTGTTTATCATTTGCGCGGAGTTTCTCCGAGGCATTTTTTCACCTTATCGTGACTAAAATCAACCATCAGATCAGTTCATCACATCTTTTGTCCTCGAGCACTCCCTTTCTTTCAATCTTATTGTTCCGCTCTGGAGTATTTTTCGTGCATCGCTATAAAGAAGAAGCATCGAGTCTAATTAAGTTGGCTACCCCTGTTTTGATCGCGTCTGTCGCTCAAACGGGCATGGGTTTTGTCGATACCGTAATGGCAGGTGGCGTTAGCGCAACTGACATGGCTGCGGTATCTGTCGCTTCAAGCATTTGGCTGCCATCTATTTTGTTTGGTATTGGCCTGCTTATGGCTTTGGTTCCTGTTGTGGCGCAGCTTAACGGATCTGCGCGTCGCGAAAAGATCCCATTTGAAATTCAGCAAGGTGTTGTCCTTGCGTTGTTAATCAGTATCCCGATCATTGGAGTGTTACTGCAAACACAGTTCATTCTACAATTGATGGACGTAGAAGCTGTGATGGCAGATAAAACCGTCGGCTACATTCATGCTGTGATTTTCGCTGTGCCAGCTTTTCTTCTCTTCCAAACTCTGCGCAGCTTCACTGATGGTATGTCATTAACCAAGCCAGCGATGGTGATTGGATTTATTGGTTTACTGCTGAACATCCCGCTTAACTGGATTTTCGTTTACGGTAAATTTGGCGCGCCTGAGTTGGGTGGCGTAGGCTGTGGCGTAGCAACCACCATCGTATATTGGGTTATGTTCGCGTTGCTGTTGGCGTATGTGATGACGTCATCACGACTAAAAAGCATCAATGTGTTTGGCGAATACCATAAACCACAATGGAAAGCGCAAGTTCGCCTGTTTAAACTGGGTTTCCCTGTTGCAGCGGCACTGTTCTTTGAAGTGACACTGTTTGCTGTAGTGGCGCTGTTGGTATCACCACTTGGCCCAATCATCGTTGCGGCGCACCAAGTTGCGATTAACTTCTCTTCGTTGGTATTTATGTTGCCAATGAGTGTAGGTGCTGCGGTAAGTATTCGCGTTGGCCACCGTTTGGGTGAAGAAAATGTCGACGGTGCACGCGTTGCATCTCGCGTCGGTATTATGGTTGGTCTTGCTTTAGCAACGATTACAGCAATCATCACAGTACTGTCTCGTGAACTGATTGCTGAGCTTTACACCAATAACCCAGAAGTAATCACACTAGCGATGCAGTTATTGCTGTTTGCCGCGGTTTACCAATGCACTGACGCCGTTCAAGTCATCGCAGCCGGTGCACTTCGTGGCTACAAAGACATGCGCGCGATCTTCAACCGCACGTTCATCGCGTATTGGATTCTTGGCCTTCCTACTGGTTACATTCTTGGTCGTACAGATTGGATTGTTGAACCAATGGGCGCACAAGGTTTCTGGCTTGGCTTTATCATCGGCCTGACCGCAGCTGCGTTAATGCTTGGTGTTCGCCTTCGTTGGATGCACCGTCAAGAGCCCGATGTACAACTTAACTTTTCTCTGCAGTAATTCTGCTCGCCATTGGTGACGGTTTACAACAGAACGTAAAAGCCAGCATTCGCTGGCTTTTTTGATCTTCATGGCAAGTTGTTAGGTATACTTTTTGACAACGTATTAATTGAGTAACACAAGCAAACAGACAAGGAAGTTCGTGAAAATCCTATTCTTCGCATTACTCGCTTTGCTCAGCGGTTGCAACGGTTGGACGAATCCAGAGCGCGCAATCTTTGAAAAGTACCATCAACGTTTGGCGAACGTGCTCGACGTTCCTCCGAGAGAGCTTAACGAGGTTTCCGCTATCACGATTCCTGATAAAAGGGCTTTGTATCAAGAGTTGCCAAGATTGTCGCTAGGGTTACTAGAGAGTTACCAGCTGCGTCAATGCGGCCTGTTCAACCTGATTGCGGAAAAGAACTCCCAATTGGGCAAAGTACAAGACCCTTTCCATGACCTGGATTACCAAACCACTTTGCTCAACACGCTCAATAGTTGTTTGACTGAATACCCCTTGAGCGAAGACGAACGCACGACATTAACTCGCCTGTATGAACAAAAATGGCAGCATCTTCCCGTTCATCTTGATAACGTTCTCCTCACAAGCGAAACCATGCGCAAGCAACTCACCGCTTCAAGTTGGTTATCAGCCAAAAGCCGCAATCAAACTGCTCATGTCAGTGAAACCTTTCATGCGCTAAATGCCATGTATGAGACGCCTAAAGGGGTCATTTCGCGCTTACCCTCTTTCTCCTTCGTGCAATATCAAGAGGAAATGGAAAAGTCTCGCTTGATGGGTAAGGTTTACTTCACTTTGAACAGCACTTCTGAGTGGCTTGATGTCACCACAAAATTGCTAGAAGAAAATCAGGAGCGCATTGTGTGTGGAAAGAATCGAGACACCACACAATTTCGCTATTTGAGAAATGTTTTCCAGTCAATTTATGTTGAAGAAGTACAGCCATACCTCGCCTTTGTCGACAGCACATATCAGCAGTTGAATGATGGTGCGATACTCATCGAGCAGAGAATGGAACTTCATGGGGAAAGTTATGGCGTGATAAAAGCGCATGAGCAATTTAGAACAAAGACCCTCGAACATGTTAAGTTCTGGCAGGGTCTTTTTAAACGTTGTGGCGTGGTAGTGGGAAACTCACCTACTCCTTGAATCGTTCTCTCAAAAAGCGAGCAAATCTTGGTTTCCCCGTTTGGGTAAATCCGTTGTATCTAAACGTAATGGTAGAACCGATTTTCGGCGGATGGCGACGAACTTCATCCGTAAAACCGCTGCCGATGTAAAACTCTGTACCATCTGGCAAACGCACGAGCATTGCGCCCATCATCCCAAGCAAACGCCCCGTTCCCGGTTTGTAGCCAACCACTTGAGCTTCCGTGTCGGCGTAGCGCTTTAGCTTAAGTAAGTCGCTTCCTCTGCCCGCTTGGTAACGGCTCGACACTTTACGCAGCATCACGCCTTCGCCATCGGACAAGGAAATTTTATCCAGTTGAGCAAACAAATGTTGCTCGTTTTGGATGGCTCGGTGCTCAACGTATTTGATGTGGTGCTCATCAATATCAAACACTAAATCCTGAATGTTGTAATAACGTTTTCGGTAATCTCCTGCGGAATACGGCATGTCAAACACCATAAAATCGATTTCGCGCCACGCGCTATCAATTGGTGTTTTATCAAGAACGGTTTGCTGAACAATGTGAAAATTTCCGCGTCCGGCCCAAAGCTCACCATCCAATGGATAGTTCGGAAGTGACTCAGTGAACCACTCGGGCGCATAAATTCTGTTTCCGTTTCGGGTCACGAGGTGTTGACCTGTCCAGTAGGCTCGAATTCCATCGAGTTTCTCACTGTACCAATACTCAGAAACATCTATTCCATCTTGATAGGTTTCAGCAAGAGAGACGGGCGGAGCTATAGGTGTATTCGCTTGGGGCTGCGCAGATGCCATAACGGCAAGGGCAATCAATGTCATTTTTAATGGCATGGGGGAACCTTGTACAAAAAAGCATCTTTATTGAAACGTAACTCCACCGATTTACCTATTTGTCAGTGTTAATTATTCGACTCAGAACAATCAACATAAGTAATGGTTTGCAATGTAAATCATAAAGTTTAGACAGGTATTGCATTTGTTTTTTCAGCTCACGTTAATGGCACGGTTATAAAGCCAAACTCTCCTCTTCAATTTTCAATCTGCATCTAAATCATCGTTCATTTTTGATTCTCAAATTGAGAACTGGGCGTTTCTCAATTTGAACATCACACTGCCATCACTTTAATTGATTGAAATTATTGAATTTAAATTTTGGCACGCTCCCTGCTCTACGAGATTAGGAAAGAACCTAAATGGAGATAGGATCATGGAACTACGCAAACTTGAAATCACCCAAGACAAACTAGCGATTGAGATTTTTGGTGACTTGGATGCAAACGGCTGTCGTCAAGCCCAACATCACATTGATGAAGTAATTCACAACAATCATCACAAAGAAGTCGAAATCAACCTCCAGCACGTCCAATTTCTTGATTCCTCAGGGATTGGTGCCATTGTTTACTTATATAAGCGCCTAGTTGAACGTGAACGAAGCATGAGTATTGAAAACGTATCAGGTCAGCCATTAGAAATCATGAGCTTGCTACGTATCAACCATGCCATTCCCGTCAATTCAAAAGGACACTAAAAATACCGGTTTAAACGGAGGTTGGCATGGTAAATCTAATACGACGAAGTGTAGTTAGCGGTCTCGTTGTCGGCATGTTTGGTTGTTCGTCATTTGATTATCCCGATCATGGTCAGGGTGGATTGGCGGAAAGCTATCAAGATATTTCGATTGAGAACTATCAGTTCTCGCCTGTTATGCCAGATGAACCATTGGGCCCAGAGCATGGATTGCGATTCGATTGGCAGTTGACCAAGCTTCATCTCGACGCTTTGATTCAAGAAGGCGCTCGTTGGTGCTTCCCTGCTGCAGTGGTGCAAGCACTCGAGAAGCAAAATCGCATTGCTCGTGAACTAGAAGGCGGTTTACTGCTTGATGCCGCCAATGACCTGGTCATCCAGCGTCGTCGATTAAACCAGCTTGAGCAGCAACTCGACTACGTACTTACGCAAACCACTTGCACGCCGCCGGACGACATCGATGCGCTAAGGAATGACTTAAACATCGTCGCCGATATTTATGCACTGCTCAACGTCGATAATCAGTTTGCCATTGATTCTGCGGAGATCAATCCGAAGTACATGGGACACTTGGCAGAAGCCGCTTATATTCTGCGCGACCACCCTGCTCTGTCTCTGGTTGTCACTGGCCATGCGGACGTCACGGGTACGCCTGAGCACAATAAAAAACTAGCACAGGAACGAGCCGAGCAAGTTAAACGATACTTAAGTGTGTTCGGAGTAACGTCAGACCGTGTACAAACCAAATCTGTTGGCGACACATTGCCTTTGTATGAGGGACAAACGCCAGCCGTGCGCCTAACCAACCGTCGAGTGAGCATCGAAGTTCTCAGCGCAAACTCTGATAGCAATGCGCCAAGTAATCACAATTTACCTAACAAAGGCAACATGCCAACGAGCGCGAGCGCGAGCGGTTCGATAGGAGGCGCGTTATGAGCATTTTCAAAACGTTTTTTGCCTTGTTCGCGATGTGCGTGCTCGCTTGGGTAACCCCTCTACATGCCGCAGATAACGACACAGTAAAAGTTGGTGACTTAGTACAGATCAACCTGCCCGGCGAAGCATCGCTAAACCAAGGTTTTCAAGTGGACCGCCGCGGACGAATCAACTTACCGGAAATTGGTCCGGTGTTTGTTGCTGGTTATAACGAGCAGCAATTGCAAGATGTCATTATTGAAACGCTGAAAACCGTCTATCGAGACGTGAATAACGCTCGCGTGTTCATTAAACAGCAACAACTGCTTGTCTCCGTGCAAGGCTACGTTGTTAAGCCGGGTGAATACACGTTGCCCGCAGGTTCTAACATCCAAATGTTTGTTTACGAAGCTGGCGGACTCCGTGCTGGCGCGCAGCTCGACAAAATGATCGTCAAACGTGGCGATCAGAACATCGAGTTCGATTACAAACGCTTTTTGGATACAGGCGACAACAGCCAGCTACCAAAACTGGAATCGTTAGACGTGTTATTTGTGCCTGCTTCCCCATTGGTCGGCAACATTGAGCAAGAGTTCGATGCAGCCAAACTCGCCAACTCTGGTGACAGTGCCGACTCCGCTCGCGCAATCAAAGTGTTCGGTGAAGTGAACGCCCCGGGCTCATTTACTTACAAGCCAAACACCACACTTGTCGATGTGGTTATGCGCGCTGGCGGTGTTACTCGCTACGCGAGCGTTGAGCAAATTCGCGTGATTACGAACAACACACCAACTATGTTCAACTTGAAAACCTACCTAGATACAGGCGATCAAAGCTTGCTGCCTGAGATATTGCCCGGTGCAACCATCTTTGTGCCTAAGCAGGAAGAAGAGATAAGAGCTGGCGCGAACGTAGTTTATATCATGGGTGAAGTTGCGCACCCGGGAGCTTACGAAGGTAAACAAGGCGCGAGCTTTATGGACATTCTGGCAAACGCAGGGGGCCCAACTCGTTACGCAGAATCACGCCAAATACGAGTGATAAAAGCCGACGGTCAGGTGATCAAATTCGACTTAACGGCGCATACTGAAGGGCTCTCTTCCGTGGCGCCACCAAAAGTGAGCGCCGGCGACGCGATATTCGTACCGGAAAAAACCGACTTTAATGAAAAGTCATGGTTGAAAGTCGCACCAAGTCGCGCCGTTGCCGTAATGGGCGAAGTCGTTCGTCCAGGCCGAATCGAATGGTCAGATGAAATGGACCTCATTGATTTGCTGGCTCACGTTGGCGGCCCGACTCGCCGTGCCGACACCTCCAAAGTTGAAGTGGCCAACAATGGTCAAATGACGAATTTCGATTTAGACCAGTACATTTTAGATGGTTCGCCAGCGTCTAACTTGCCACGCGTTTCTGCCGGCACGGTCGTGCGCGTTCATGCACTGCCAGATGACCCTTCCGACAACAAATCTCAATGGGTCAGCCAAAGCTCAGACGCGTCCATTTACGTGTTTGGTCAAATCAACGCACCTGGTCGCTATCGCTTCACGGACGAAATGCACTTTCTCGATATTCTTTCGGCCGCCGACGGCCCGACGATGGATGCCGATATCCACAATATTCGCGTGACTCATCGCGGCTTAGGCTACGCAAAAGTGAGCAAACTAAATCTGTCGATGTATTTCGAAACGGGAGATGAATCTATCCTGCCAGACGTGCGCCCTGGCGACACTATTTACATTCCGGAGAAAAACAAAAACTGGCTCGACCGTTCTAAAGAATCCACCGTGCGCGTACTGGGTGAAGTACGAGATCCGGGACGCTACGTGTTCAACGACAACATGACGGTTTTAGACTTATTGGCAGAAGCTGGCGGCCCAACAAACAGCGCTTACCTTGAGAAAATTAGCATCGTCAATATGTCGTGCTGCCAAGGCCAAGCGAGAACGTTCGACCTCGTAAACTTCAGCAAAACCGCCAACATTTACGATCTGCCTGTCATTCGAGCTGGGGATACGATTTACATTCCTCATAAAGATGAAAGCTTTGCAGAAAAAGCGCGCGCTGGTTTGAGAGACATTCTTCAAATCACCACCACCATCGTGTTAATAGGAGCGCTGTAATGACCATTCCTGCGACTCATGCCGAAATCGAGCAAATCTATCTGCAAAGTGAACAAAAGGGTCACAGATCGATTTGCGTGGTGGGCTGTAAATCTGAAGAAGGCGTTACGTCTGTCGCCTCTTCTCTTGCCGAGCGCCTTATCTTGGCAGGTTACAGCACATTATATGTGGACTTGAACTTATTCAAACCCGCGTATCACACGGTGCACGAGTTTGATGATGACGCAAATGTCGGTCATTTAATTACGCGCGAAGATGCGCACCAAACGCTGGTGGGATTGCCTGCCCCGTCGTTGGCAAGCACCAAACTGGCGTATCGAGATCCAACCGCACTGAGGAAAAACATCGAGACATGGTTATCTCAGTATGATCGCATTGTCATCGACACCTCTCCGTTGCTCAGTGTGAATAAGAGTAACATTCCACCGCAAGTCATCGCGGGAGTTTGTGATGCAACGCTTCTGGTTGCTCATTATGGGTCTACGACGACAACGCAACTTGAGCAAGCCAAAAAGCTGCTTGAAGCAAGCGATGCCAATCTGATTGGCTCGGTACTAAACATGAAACACACTCCGAGCCTAAAAGACGAGCTGATTCGCCAAGTCGAAAAGCTGCGTTTTCTACCGAAAAAATGGAAAGACAAACTGGCCCAGCAGATTAAAAAAAGTGAACTGTTTATGTTATAGGGAGCGCTTATTATGAATTCCAATACTGCACAACACATTGAACAAGAGTTGGTTGATGAGCTCATTCTCCAGCAAATGATTAAAGACACCTGCGCGGAGATCATTCCCACGTTGATTGAACACTATATCGAAGAGTCTCGCGAACGGATGCAAAAAATAGAGCGGGCGTTGGGTGAGCATGACCTAGAAAAACTCGAGTTTGAAGTCCATACACTTGGCAGTTCTGCGCTGGCATTAGGCAATCGCCCATTATCTCGTCAAGCCAGAAGCATCGAGAAACATTGTGTCGAAGGTAAAACCCAACAAGCATTGGAGCTGTGTGCCGCATTGCCTTTACTGGCTGAACGTTCGTTTGAAGCGCTCAACCTGCGCAAGGCTCAAGGCTTTGAGTAACAAGAAGAAAACCCGCAAAACCATATGAACCATCGCACTTATTAAAGTGCGATTTGGTCTTCATCTTTTAAAATTCATACCGCGCTTAATCAATTAAAAAGTAAAGAATTTTCGCAATATCCCTGCCCTGTGCTAATACTTAACTATAACTTTTCTCAAATTGAGAATCTTCTAGCAACTTGAGGATGCTTATCTATTTTTTCTTTCTCATCAATCTCCAAGTGAGCTGGCAGAATCATAACAATGAATCAGATTAAGTTGGGATAGGACTATGAGACCAAGGGTGTTATTGGTAGAAGACTCTACCTCATTAGCCATACTTTATAAGCAATATGTGAAAGATGAGCCTTACGACATTTTCCATGTCGAGACAGGTCGTGAAGCCATTCAATTCATTGAACGCAGCAAGCCTCAACTGATCATTTTAGATTTAAAACTTCCAGACATGTCGGGTGAAGACGTGTTGGATTGGATCAATCAAAATGATATTCCCACTTCGGTCATCATCGCCACCGCACACGGCAGCGTCGACTTAGCTGTAAACTTGATACAAAAAGGCGCTGAAGACTTCTTAGAAAAACCCATCAATGCCGACCGTCTTAAAACCTCTGTGGCACTGCATCTAAAACGAGCCAAATTGGAAGACTTGGTAGAAAGCATTCAGTCTACCTTCGATCGCCACAACTATCATGGCTTCATTGGCTCAAGCCTACCGATGCAAGCGGTATACAAAACGATAGATGCCGTCGCACCAACCTCGGCCAGCGTCTTTATCGTCGGTGAAAGTGGCACGGGTAAAGAAGTGTGCGCCGAAGCCGTTCATCGCCAAAGTGATCGCAGAGACAAACCTTTCATCGCCATCAACTGTGGTGCGATACCACGAGATTTGATGGAAAGTGAGATTTTCGGGCACGTTAAAGGGGCGTTTACTGGCGCAACCACAGACAGAAAAGGCGCAGCAACATTGGCCCACGGTGGGACGCTATTTCTCGACGAGCTGTGTGAAATGGAACTGGAAATGCAGAAAAAGCTACTGCGCTTCTTACAAACGGGCACTTACACCCCACTTGGCGGCACGAAAGAGATGAAAGTCGATGTACGTATCATTTGCGCCACCAACAGAGATCCACTTACAGAAGTGGAAGAAGGACGCTTTCGCGAAGACTTGTATTACCGTGTTCACGTTGTGCCGATTGATATGCCACCTTTGAGAGAAAGAGGAAGTGACATCGTCACGTTAGCCAAGCATTTTCTCACGACTTACGCCAAAGAGGACAAGAAAAAATTCTCTAACATTGATACCGAAGCGCAGCACGTGATCAAACATTACGAATGGCCTGGCAACGTAAGGCAGCTACAAAACATCATTCGTAATATCGTGGTACTCAACAATGATGAAAAAGTCACGGTGGCTCACCTGCCCGCTCAGTTAACTCAAAAGAAAACGCAGGCAAGAACCGTAACCTCTGTGCACGTCGAATCATCAAGCCCGAGCAACAATCTCAACGGACATAATGCTCCAGCAATGCAAACACAACCCGTTGAACCAGTGCAACCTGTTCAAGAGGTGCCTGCTCAACAAACACAACCTACTGTCGGCGTTGAAACACCGAGTCATTCCTTATCGCCATACTTTAATGCAGACGGAAGTATCCGACCAATGTGGCAAGTCGAACGTGAAGCGATTCAAAACGCGATCGCTTATTGTGATGGTAACGTGCTCAATGCCGCTGTGATGCTGGAGCTAAGCCCTTCAACGGTCTATCGTAAAAAACAAGCGTGGGAAGCGGATGAAGTTAATCTCGAACAATCCTGATGTACCCATTGTGGGCGAAGTTTGGATTTTTGTTGATAGCCGCATTTTTGGCGGCATCGAAAGCCACATATTAGAGCTGGCAAAAGGCATTCTCGCGTTTGGGCACGCCGTGCGTATAGTGTTGCCAACGGAGTACACACCTCAAGCACAGCTTGTAGAAAAAGCACAAGCGGCGAACATTCCCACAAGCTATTTACCGCAGATATCTGGCGTTCCTTTGAATACAATTGCGATCAAGCACCTCACCAGTGCTGTCGCGCATCACCAACCGAGTGTACTGCACACTCACGGCTACAAGGCGAGCATACTGGCTCGCACCGCCAAACTGCTCACTCGCACTTTTCCGCGTTTGGTTTCAACTTATCATGCCGGTGAGTCGTCATCGGGCAAACTGTGGCTTTACGACGGGTTAGACAGATGCTCAGGCTACCTCTCGGATCACTGCTTTGCAGTAAGCAAAAGTATTCAAGATAAAGTGCTCTGCCCTTCGCAACTGCTCAACAACTTTGTCGCGCTACCAAGCATGAACAACCATTATCAAGAGATCTCGTTTGTTGGTCGATTAAGCCATGAAAAAGGCGCAGATCAATTTATCGAGTTAGCGAAAGCCTGCCCTGATTATCGTTTCTCTATCTATGGAGATGGGCCTGAGCGACAAAACTTAGAGACAACCGCACCAGCGAATGTCATTTTTCATGGTCATCAAACCGATATGAACGCGGTATGGGAAAACATCAGCGTATTGATTATATCTTCTCGCTTCGAAGGACTACCCATGGCGGCACTTGAGGCAATGGCACGCGGCATTGTGGTGATCAGTCTAAAGGTCGGACGTTTACCCGACATCATTCAATCCGGCAACAATGGTTTTATTGCCGATGATGTCCCCGCTCTCGCACTCAATCTGCAACACTGGATGGCGATGGAGAAAAGCCAACAAGAACGAATCCGTAAAAACGCACGCCAAACGATCGTAGAGCAGTTCTCAACAGAGAGCGTTATTCCCGTATTGCTAACGCAATATCAAATTGAGATGGATAACTAACCCATATTGGTTCTCAAATTGAGAATTTGTTTCGCTGCTTCTTGGTTTCCATCCCCTCACCCATACATTTCAATCACTTAAACCAATAGCATATTTTGGCATCTCGGTTGCAGTAGTCGAATTAGATTAACGATAAGACCGAGGTGACTTATGACTACTCCAAAACGCATTCTTTACGTTCATTATGGTGATAACTGGATTCGCGGCAGTGAAGTGGTACTACTCGATCTTATCTTGGGTATCGACCGAGACAAGTTCGAGCCAATTGTCTGGTCGAACTGCCAACCTCTGATTGAGAAATGCCAAGATCTTGGTATCAAAGCAGAGCACTCTACGTTCAACCTCGTCGGTGGCTGGTGTGCGCCGCGTTGGGACATCACGGGTTGGAATAACCTGATCAAACAAGGTTCAGCGCTCATCGAGAAGCACAATATCGATCTCGTTCATGTCAACAGTGGTGGCCCTTGCCAGTGGATGTCCTTAGCCGCGCGCATGAATCATGTACCTCTAGTCACGCAATTGCATTGTCACTACACGTTGCGCGATCGTTTTTCGCTTGGCTTGCACCTTTCGCCGAAAATAATCTGTGTGAGCAAAGATGTAGGCCGTGAAATTCTGCGCGATGGTTATCCAGAAGAGCAACTGCACGTAGTGCACAACGGCGTCTCTTTGGATGACTCTGAAGCGCCTATCGACATCAAAGCGCGCTTGGGTATTCCTGCTAATGCATTCACCTTCCTTTCGGTTGGTTCGCTGATCAAACGCAAAGGGTTCGATCGCCTCATTCATGCTATGCGAATGCACAACTACCATCAAACCAATCCACATCTCGTGATTGTCGGCGACGGTGAAGAGCGCGAAAACTTGAAGCAATTAGTTACCGACCTTGGTATGCAAGACCGCGTGCACTTCGTCGGAGAACAGACCAATGCAGGCGCTTGGATGTCGGGCAATGCTGACGCTTTCATTAGCGGCGCATACGAAGAGGCTTTTGGTCTAGTCGTAGGAGAAGCGGCATTAGCAAAACTGCCAATCGTAGCACCTAAAACTGGCGGTATTCCCGAATTGTTCGAGCACAACCATAGCGCCCTTCTTTATCCAAACCAGGGCATGGCTGGACTGCTGAATGCGATTCAATTGGTCATGCAAGATGCCGACTTGCGAGAAAAACTGGCTGAAAATGCCTACCTACATGCTAGCCAAAACTTGACCACGACCGCTTCCGTCAAAGCGATTGAAGCAATTTATGAAACCGAGCTGGAAAACAAAACTGTTGTACCGATGCCAATGGCGCAGTGCATGAAACCCCTTTCCCGCTGGTTGAGCATCAACTGAGGAACAGATAATGAAACGTGTATTGATGTTCGATGCGATTCCAATGCAAGGTGGTTCCAAAATCGCCAATGCGGAGCTACTCAAACAGTGCAATAAGCTCAACGTTATTGGTTATTTGGTGACAACCAAACCCGAGCATTGGACGCCACTTTTGCAAGATACGCCGCGTATCCAGATTCTCAACATAAAAGCTGCGCCGTTTTGTTCCACTCACGGTCTCATCTATTGGTTGATGAACGCGTTTTATCTAATTCAACTGCTCAAGGTGTGCATGAAGCTGCCAAAAATCGATTGGTATCTGGGGCTGTCTTGCCCGAGTAATGACATGCCTTTGTACTTGATGAGACTGTTCAGCCGCAAGCCAGTGGTACAAATGATTCACGGACCTGTTGGCGTCGCAAGATCGTCCGGCTACTGCTTAGTAAAAGCCAGCGCTATCTACTATCTGTCAAACACTCGCGAATCCTTGATTAACGCGTTGCAAGCCTATTTAAAAACACCAAAACCTGCGACGGAAAGATATTGGAGCACATTGAACGCCTCCACATTTGTTAACGGCCTTTCTCGCGAACGCTGGCCGAAACAAGCTAATCCAATCTCCAATCGCGTGTTTTGGGCAGCAAGTTTGTTGAAATGGAAAAACGTGGATTTACTGCTGGATGCCCTAACGCTAGAAAACACCACCACCATTCAATCCACCATTTGTTACATCAAACCGAATGTACCAGGCGTTGAATATTCCACTCCGGATTTTAATACCAAAGGGGTCGATTGGTATGAATCTCCAAACAACCTCAACGAATTGCGTGCACAGTGTGGTGTTTTTGTTTCCACCAGCGTGAACGAACCTTTCGGGCTTTCCATTTTAGAAGCACTGGCGTCCGGTATGTGTGTGGTTATCCCTCACGATGATAGCTATTGGGATCGCGTATTGACTCATGGAAAGAACTGCATCAAATACACACCGAATAATGCGGCTTCTCTGCACAACGCAATTCGTCTGCTTAATGAGTCACCGTGGATGAAGGTCACAATGGGACTTGAAGCCTTAAATGTCGCACAGCTATACAGCGCGGAACGCTGCTACATGCCGATCGCTCAATATTTATGTTCAGAGCATGCACCAACCAGTCATCACGGTGCCAAAGCGCGAAACAACGTCAAAGGATATGACCATGTCTAAAGCAATGACCAACATGTCACTTTTCGCGATTGCGTTAGTGATCAACAAAAGCATCAGCTTACTCATGTTGCCTGTGCTCCCACACTTTTTGACGCCAGAGCAAATGGGCAAACTCGAGCTACTGACCACTTTTGGCGTAGTGACAACCTTGTTGGTCAGCTTTGCTTTGCACGAAGCACTCTATCGTTTTGTCGGCGTGGAGAAAGACGCACAAAAAAGAACCGTTTCTCTCAACCAACTTTATTCATTGTCGGTGCTGATCGCCGGCGCGGTGGCTGCGATTCTCCTGTTACTGATTGCGTTGCTCTCTATTCCTGAACCTTTTACGCGCATCGAATTTGCTGTTGTCACGCTTGCCATTGTTCTGGAAGGCAGCATTGCGATTGGCACGGCTTGGCTGCGCACTCAAGATGACAAAGCCAAAACGCTGCTTCAAGTGATGGTGACGACAACCCTACTGCAAGTCACGTTTATCGTCGCGGCGCTTGCGCTGCACCCGCATGTCATCTCGGTGCTGATTGGCGGTCTTATCGCTGCGGTCATGCAATTTGTTTGGTTGCACATCATCAACCGTTACACCCTTGCTCTGCCTCAGATTGCCTTAGCCAAGCAGTATTTGAATTACTGCCTACCAGTAATGCTGTCTGCACTTGTCGCGTTTTGTTTGAATGGCGCCGAGCGCTGGTTCATCGGTGCAAATGCTTCGTTGGCGACGTTAGGCATTTATGCGATTGCGGTTAAGTTCGCAGTGGGTATGTGTATTTTGGTGCAGCCATTTGGCATGTGGTGGATGCCACGACGCTTTACGTACCTCGAAAATGGTCGAGATAGTGAAGCCGTGCGTGTTTCCCATTTAGGGATGATTTATGTTTCTGCGCTCAGCGTGGTTGTAGCGACACTGGCAATGGTCATGATCACGAACTTCTTGCCAAAAACCTACCATGAAGCGGTACTTTACACGCTGTTCTTGCTACCGATTGCGATGCTCAAGGAATGGAGCGAATTGTTAAACATCGCCATTCTTTTCAAACGCAGAACCCGATGGTTGCTTGGTATTAATGTGGTTTCTGCCTTCGTTGCGATTGGGTTGCTGTTTGGTTTGTCTTCTCTCGGTATTTTTGGCGTGTTCATTGCGTTGTACTACGCGCAGCTTTGTAAACTCGGCTTAACTTACGCGGTTGGCCAACAGTGTATGACTCTACCATTCCATTTGAGTTTGATGGTTTTACTGCAAATTATCTCAGGTGTGGCACTGTTCCTGCTTCACTCTTCACAATCGATAGGAATCGCCATCGCAATTTGCATTTTGACATGCAGCCTGCTGGCAGGGCTCGCCGTTCGTTACATGAGTAAAGAAGCCCGCAGCGCATTAAGTCAGCAATTCATTCGATGGCGCGGACAAGTGAAGAGATATTCGATATGAGCCCAACCGATGTGAGAACAAAACAATCCATTGCAGCGCTGACGATCACCGTCGTGATTGCGTTGCTTTGGATCGTGATGCCTCACCCCATTTTGATTGTGGCAGTGTGCTTTGCACCGTTGGCATTGCTATTCGTCCTCAATCAAACCTTTTGGCTCGTGACACTGTTCGTTATCTTCTCTTTTTTCCGTATTCACGAAGCGTTTCCTGCCATTTACAGCTTTAAAATTCCATTGCTTTTATCCCTTGGCGCGTTAGCTGCGCTAGCTTTTCATCTACTGCTAAGTCGTCAACTTACGGCATTCTGGCACCCTTCACTCAAGTGGCTGTGCATTTTCTGGGGGCTGGTTATCATCGGGATTGTGTTCGCCTCTAGCCGAGATATTGCCATCACGGTATTTAAAAATACGTATTGGAAAATCATTGTGATGACCTTGGCGATCACCTGGCTGATCACCAAACCACAGCAGCTCGCTCAAATGTCCAGAGCGATCATCGTCGCCGGCATGTTGATCGGGCTAGTCGCGCTTAATAACGCAGCAAACGGCATTGATTTAGTCGAAGGCACTCGCGTATCGATTGGGCGTTCCATTGGTTCAGTGCTGGGCGACCCTAACGACTTGGCACTCGTGTTGATGTTTCCTCTCGCCTTTACCGTTAGTCAATTGATGGAAAAAC
The DNA here is from genome assembly GCF_024181925.1 of Vibrio sp. Y20_XG_PY13. NCBI lineage: Bacteria > Pseudomonadati > Pseudomonadota > Gammaproteobacteria > Vibrionales > Vibrionaceae > Vibrio > Vibrio sp. Y20_XG_PY13. The sequence continues at coordinate 141,102 of NZ_JAMZAL010000002.1, forward strand.
GCTCGCCAACCCTATTACGACTCTTCGCGCTTATCACCTGCTTTATCCTGTTTTTCGCAGTGATACAAACACAAAGCCGTGGCGGTTTGTTGGGGTCGCTCTCCGTGTTTGCTTACTTCGCCTTTAAACACATCAAAAGCAAAACCTTGGTTTTGGTTCTTGGGGCGGTTGCGGCTTTAGCCTTATATGCTTTTGCTGGGATTTCGGGGCGTGAATCCGGCGGCGCAGCAGAAGATGGTATCGACGCATCAGCGATGGGTCGTTTGTACGCATGGGAAGCGGCTTTCAAAATGGCACTCCACCACCCGTTTACCGGAGTAGGACTGGATAACTTCTACTTCAACTACTACTTCTACAGCCCACATTGGGATGGCATCAACCACGCGGTGCACAGTACATGGTTTGGCGTGTTAGCGGAAACCGGATTTGTCGGGCTAGCGGTGTTCATCACGCTGATTGTCTCGTTGATTCGCACCTCTTTAAAATCCATTTCGCTGCTCACACCCGATTCCGATTACGCACTGACTGTTGGCGCAAACGCGGTATTGAGCGGCCTTATCGGCACCATTGTCTCGGGTACGTTTCTTACTCAAGGTTTTACTTGGCCAATCTACATTCTTGCCGCGCTCACCGTGGTGGTCAGTCGTATCGTTCAATCTGATTGTCAAAATGAGAAATCCTAATCCTTTCATTTTGACAACAATACAACTAGCTGTTTTTAAAGGCTAAAATCCTTGGCACACATTGTGATTACTCCTTCTATCAGAAACCCAATCTTAAGAACTCAAGGAGAAACACATGACGGATATCGTAGTATTTGGCGAAGACTTCGGCGGCCTACCATCATCAACGCAGCACATCGTTCAGCGACTTGCCACCAACCATCGCATTCTTTGGGTTAATTCCATCGGTTTAAGACGACCAAAACCGACGGGTAAAGACATTCAACGTTTAGTGAGCAAGTTTTCCCGCGTTATCAGCAATACTGGCTCAGATAAGCCAACCATGCATTGTGATGCGGTAGACAACATTTTCACGGTAAATTTGCTGACAATACCGGCTCCCCATTCTGCTTTTTCAAGAAAAGTGGCAGCGAAGATGATGCAGCACCAACTAGAAAAACACTTAAAAGCGTTGAACTTCGACAACCCATTGTTTTGGACATCCCTACCAACCGCCGCTGATGTGTGTAATGCCATGAATAAGCGCGGGCTGATTTACTACTGCGGCGACGATTTTGGCGCGTTAGCGGGCGTTGATCATCAAACCGTTTTGGAGCATGAACGCACACTGGTTGATAACGCCGATTTTATTCTTGCTGCAAGCGACAAGCTGGCCGCTCGATTTCCGGATAATAAAACCACAACGCTGCCACACGGGGTCGATTTCAGTCTATTTTCAACGCCTGCAGAAAAGGCAAGCGACTTGCCGAACAATGGCCGTAAAGTATTGGGTTTTTATGGCAGTTTGTCTGACTGGCTGGACTATCGTTTGATCGACCAAGTCGCCCAACACGCACCGGATTGGGATTTGGTTTTTATTGGACCGAATGAGTTTGCCCACAATCCATTACCACAGCGAGACAACGTTCATTACTTGGGGCCTCGCGCGCATCATTTATTGCCAAGCTATTCCCAACACTGGGACGCAAGTTGGCTACCGTTTGTCGACAACGCACAAATCAAAGCGTGTAACCCGCTCAAACTTTTGGAGTATTTAGCAACGGGTACGCCCGTTATTAGCACGCCATTTCCGGCTCTGATGCCTTACAAACACATGTTACACATCGTCGCCGACGTCGAAGACGTGTGTGCCAGCCTAAGTCACCTGCTACCACCACCAAACGGCTCTACATCTTATGTCCAACAACAAAGCTGGGAAGCAAGAGCAGACCAAGTTGAGAAATTAGTGAGGGCACTATGAGCGATTTACGAGAAAACATCAGCGTATTACTGCATGGCGCGTGGCGACGTCGCTATATGATTGTCATTCCGATGCTTGTGCTACCTATCCTTGGTTTTGGCGTAAGCAAGCTCGTTCCAACAACGTACGTCGCACACACCAGCATGTTGATTCAAGAAACGGCAAAGATGAATCCGTTTCTGCAAGATATTGCCGTATCAACCATGCTTAAAGACCGTTTGAGTGCGTTGAGTACTTTGCTGAAAAGCCGTCACGTGCTCTACTCTGTCGCAAAAGAGCAAGGGCTGATTGACGATGACATGGGCGCGAAAGAACAAGAGTTCATCATCAAAGATCTTGCTTCGCGCTTGTCTGTTCAACAACTGGGTAAAGACTTTATCCAAATTCAGCTAAGAAGCGGTAAAGCACAAGGAATGGAGTCAATGTTAACGTCGGTGAGTAACCGATTTATTGAGCAACTGTTGGCACCGGAACGCTCTTCGATTAAGGATTCCAGTCATTTTTTGACCATCCATATCAATAAGCGAAGAGAAGAACTCGACAAAGCCGAGCACGCTTTTGCCGAGTATAAAAACACCTACTCACACGCAACACCAGAAATGCAGGCCCAAAGCTTGACCCGCCTAGCCAGCTTAAAGCAAACCTTGGCGGAGAAAGAAGCCGAGCTTGCCGGTGTGACTCGCAGTTTGGGGAGCTTGGACCAACAGCTTTCCAAAACCAACCCCGTCATCGGTAAGATTGAAGAACAAATTATCGAGATCCGAAGCGAGCTTACTCTGCTCCGCGCCAAATACACCGAAGCGCACAGCCTAGTACAAGGAAAATTGCGCGAATTAAAACGCTTAGAGCAAGAACGAACAGTTCTGCTCAGTTCAAAACAGCCAGAGCTGAACAGTAACCAATTGTGGGACATTGCGAGTAACGCCACGGTAAGTAGCCTTGGAGAAGCGCAGCCATTGCTCGTGTCTCAGCTGCATCAACTGCAAATCATGCGTAGCCGTTTTGAATCACTCACCGAAGAAACCGTCAGCTTGCAAAAGATGATTCAAGAGTTAGAAAGCAATGCCCATCGCTTTGGTAGCACCGCAACAGAAATCAACCGTTTAGCACGTGATGTCGCCGTAAAACGTGAAATGTACGACGACCTCGTCGAGCGTTACGAAATGGCGCAATTGACAGGATCGCTTGGTGTGTTTGAAGAAAACAAACGCGTGAAGATCATTGATGCGCCATTCACTCCGACAATTCCGTCTAATCTACCAAGTATTGTATTTATCATTCTAGGCTTTATCGGTGGTGCCGGCCTTGGCGTTGGTCTAGCCACCATACTTGAACTGGCAGATAACTCGGTGCGTTCTCGCCGAGCATTAGAAAAACACCTGGGCGTTCCGGTGATCACCACCTTGCCTAAAGTGACGTTCGCCAGTTAACTCTCCTACTCACCATGACGATAAAGCACTCGTTGACCCGAGTGCTTTTTCTTTGCTACGCCACGTTAATTTACCGCATGGTTTTGTCTTCTCATTAATATGAATCTCAAATTGAGAATGTTGACTTCCAGATTTGACATTCAGGCCTAACTGGTTGTTTTTATTTTAAATAAATAATGGCACGTAGCGTGCAATACGTTGTTCAGAGTAGATACACACTACTGAGGGCGTAAAGATGGAACGCAGAGAAGATAAAAACACCAAACGGAATCATAAAAAAGTGGTTTTGCATGTGGTGCAACACTTGGCACCGGGTGGATTAGAAACGCTAGTGCTGGATATGCTTCGCTTCGCAGAACCTCGTCACGATGTGTTTGTGGTGAGCTTAGAAGGCGCCAAATCCCAATCCTTGGCGAAATGGGCTAAGTTGACCGAATACAAAAGCCGGCTTCATTTTCTCAATAAACAGCCGGGGTTCAGCATTAAAACCTTAGGCACACTTACGGCGATGATCAAAGGCATGAAGCCAGATGTTGTACACACACATCATATTGGTCCTTTGCTTTACGGTGGCATTGCCTCACGTTTGGCTGGCGTTCCTGTCATCATTCACACCGAACATGATGCCTGGCATTTGAACAATAAAAAAGCTGCGCGCTTACAGTCTGTGCTGCTAAAAACCGTTCGACCACATGTGGTTGCCGATGCGCACTTTGTTGCGGACCAAATCACAACCAAACTCAACTATCGCGATGTGTGCACCATTCACAACGGTATTGATTGTCAAAAGTTTCAGTGCGGTGATCGCCAAGCTAAAAGAAATCACTTTGGACTACCTGAGGATAAAACCGTAATTGGCGTAGCAGGCCGATTAGAAACCGTTAAAGGGCATAAAGTGCTGATAGAGGCCTTCTCTCACCTTGAATCTCATACCCACCTTGCGATTGCAGGTGACGGTAGCCAACGCGAGCAACTTGAAAATTTGGTACGCACACTCAAACTTGAGCAACGCGTCACCTTTCTTGGTTTAGTCGACGACATGCCAAGCTTCTACCAAAGCTTAGACTTGTTTTGTTTACCGTCTCTGCAAGAAGGGTTTCCGCTTTCAACACTCGAAGCGCAAGCGTGTGACATCCCTTGCGTCGCGACGGATGTTGGCGGCGTGAAAGAAACACTGTGCCCGAAAAGCAGCGCTTTGGTAGAACCTAACCGCGTATTTTCACTCGCGGAGGCTCTATCTAAACAATTGGATTCAAGCATCCATTCGCCTCGAGCTTACATTCTTCAACATTTCGATATTCGTGACATGGTTGGTCGCTACACTCGTTTGGCTAAGGAGTCGACTTATGAATGATCTCATTTGGATTGCTGGTTTTGGTTTGTCTGCGTTTTTGATCATCTACCATCATGTGGGTTATCCGTTACTGCTGAAATGGCTGCCACTCAAACCAAAATCTAACGACGAAGGCGAACACTTTGCAGAGCGTCATTACAAAGCCTCGGCCAGTGATAACAAACTTCCTTCCGTGACCATCATCATCCCCGCTTACAACGAAGAGCAGTGGATTGCTGAGAAAATTCGCAACTTGGCGAGTTTGGACTACCCAAGGGATAAGCTGAAAGTGGTAATCGCGTGTGATGGTTGTACCGATAAAACTGCAGAAATCGCACAAGATACCATCCAAGAAGCGATTTGCTCTGATACCTTGTTTATTGTGAACGACCACTCTATCAATCGTGGCAAAGTCGCGTTGATTAATGAAGAGATGAAACACGTTACGTCCGACATTACGGCGCTGAGTGATACATCTGCTCTGGTTTCTTGCGACTCTCTCCTTTTGGCAAGTCAGCATTATCAAAATGAGAACGTGGGCGTCGTTAATGCGACATACCAAATTATGCGCACTAGCAATCAAGGCGAAGCCGCTTATTGGCAATACCAGTCTCGCGTTAAACACCAAGAATCCTTACTTGGTTCAACGATTGGTTCTCACGGCGCGTTTTACACGTTCAGGACTAAGCTGTTTGAGCCACTCGAAGCTGGCACCATCAATGACGATTTCATTCTCCCTATGAGAATCGTTTTGCGAGGCTTCACTTCGGTTTACGAACCTAAGATGCTCGCGCTCGAACTGGAACAAAGCTCAGACGACGCGGACTTTAAGCGCCGCCTACGAATCTCAGCCGGAAACATGCAGCAGCTGATGCAATTGAAAAAATTGTTGCTGCCTCGCTATCGTGGCACCGCCTTTGCATTTCTATCAGGAAAGGTTCTGCGTTTAGCAACGCCGTATTTAATGATTGTGTGCTTAGTGTGCTCATTGTTACTTGCTCAACATCCGGTGTTTCTATTGTTGCTGTTGGCGCAGGTTGGCATTTACGGTATTGCGTTAATGACTTATCTGATACCAGCCCTTAACACAGTGAAACCTTTCAAACTGATTAGCTATATCGTCGTTGGCCATATCGCAAACTTTGTCGGCGGTATGAAGTACCTACTAGGCATGGAAAACGGGCGTTGGAAGCGCGTCAACCAATAAGGAAAGCATCATGAAAAACTCACGTTACGACTCAAATGTATGCCACGCGAAAAGAACGTTTGATGTACTGGTTGCGCTGTTGATTCTGCTAGTAACCGCGCCACTGTTTCCGTTCATTGCTCTTGCCATCAAGGTCAGCTCAAAAGGCCCAGTGATTTATCGTCAACTGCGTGTTGGTCGCTGCACACCCGAGAAGATGGATCTGTTTCAAATCATGAAGTTTCGCACGATGTACATCGATGCAGAACAACGCTCAGGTGCCGTTTGGGCAACCGAAAATGATCCACGCATTACCCCGGTCGGACGATTTTTACGTAAGACTCGTCTCGATGAGTTACCGCAACTATTCAATGTATTGAAAGGTGAAATGTCTATGATTGGCCCTCGCCCTGAGCGACCTGCCTTCTATCAAAAGTTGGAAGATGAAATTCCCTACTTTGTAGAGCGCACATACGGCGTACTGCCAGGTATTACAGGCTTGGCGCAAGTAAACCAAGGTTACGATGCTTGCATTGAAGACGTGAGAAGAAAAGTTGGTTTTGACCACAGCTATGCACTAAGCCTTGGGTCGTTTTACTCGTGGATCACGATGGATCTTTCTATCATGAGCAAAACGCTTATCGTAATGATTGATGGACGCGGCCAGTAATGCTTCGAGTCTATTTTGTTACTCTTGCCACTGGCGACGCATCTTCTCGATTGTCGCTGGTGGCACATTATGAATGCTCTGATATTCGCCCGAACACACCATCACTTCCACCTCGATAGATTTCTTTCGGCAGTAATCTGAATACCGCTTCATTTCCCAATGTTGTACAAAGGTATTACTCACAATCACGATTTTCCCTTTGTTCAACCATTTTCGCGTTTGTTCAAAACACCATTCGTGCGCTTGCGGAAGCAAAGACGGATTGAAGTGGTACTCGCCTTTCTCATTCTCAAAATACATGTCGGCTTCGAAATGCTTCGCATCGAAATCTTTCACCAATTGTTTCGCCAAGGTTGTTTTTCCTGAGCCAGGAAGGCCACGAATGAGAATAAGTTTAGCAAGCGACATAATGCAATTGAGTGATGAAAAAGAAGCCCAAACTGTAACGGAATTTCTTAAAAAGAAAAGCAGAAATAAAAATGCCGAGCAATGAATGCTCGGCATTGAGTATTAATTTATCAACATCGATTAGCGGTAAGCGGAAAGCTCGGTACGTAAACCTTTCACCAAACTCACGCACATCAACAGTAGAACAAAGGTAAATGGCAAGCCGGTCGCAACCACACCAGACTGTAGCGCTTGTAAGGCTTCTTTACCGCCAACCCAGAGCATAACCGCGGCAATTGAACCCTCGATACACGCCCAGAAAATTCGCTGTGGAACGGGAGCATCAATCTTACCGCCCGCAGTGATACTGTCGATAACCAATGAGCCGGAGTCCGATGAGGTGATAAAGAACACCAAAATCAAAACAATCGACAGAATAGAAATCACTGAGCTGTATGGTAGTACATCGTAAACATGGAATAGTGTCAGTGAAATATCCGTTAAACCATTCGCACCCAATTCACCAACTTTGTTCACGACCTGATCAAGCGCAATACCACCAAATACTGACATCCAAACCAATGTTACCAACGTCGGGATCACGATGACTGCGAACAAAAATTCTCGAACGGTACGGCCTTTCGATACGCGAGCGATAAACATACCCACAAACGGAGACCAAGATACCCACCACGCCCAGTAGAACACTGTCCAACCGTGCATCCACGTTTCGTCTTCACGACCATGCGGGTTACTCAACGGAATGATGTTTTGGATGTATGCCATTGTCGTGTCGACTAATGAACCCATCGCAGTATCAAAGGTAATGAACGTAATAAAAATAAGCAGAGCGAACGCAACGATCATATTGACGTTACTTAGGAGTTTGACACCGCCGTCAATACCACGAACAACAGAAAGCACAGCAATAAAGGTTACAAACGCAATCACCACCATTTGTGTACCGATGCCGCCGTTTAAACCAAATACATGGTTAATACCACTGGTTGCCTGCTGAGCACCCAAACCAAGAGAAGTAGCAAGACCGAACAACGTCGAAAGTACAGCAAGGATATCGATAACGTGGCCTAACCAGCCCCATGCACGGTCACCAAAAATTGGGTAAAACGCCGCACGCAATGAAAGTGGTAAACCTTTATTAAAGGCGAAAAAAGCAAGCGCCAACGCAACAAGGGCGTAAATACTCCAACCGTGAACACCCCAGTGAAACATGGTCGCGCCCATCGCGAGTGATTTAGCATCGGCTGAATACGCTTCTGCGTTTAGCGGCGTACCCCACCAATCCGTGAAATAGGCCGTTGGCTCAGCCACACTCCAAAATAAGAGGCCAATACCCATACCTGCAGCAAACAGCATTGATAGCCATGAAACGGTTGAATGATCCGGCGTCGCCTCTTTACCGCCTAAACGAATCTTACCTAATGGCGAGAAAAGCAGAGCAACAGCGAACAATAAGAAAAAATTGGTAGACCACATAAAGAATGCATCAAACTGTTCAATAATTCCGTTTTTGATCCCGTTTAATGCGTCGCGAGCGGTGACTGGCTCGACAAGAAGAAGTGAGATAAGACAGAAAACAACGAGACCAGCACTGATGCCGAATACGGGATTGTGTATATCGAATCCCCATTTTTGAACGTTGTCTTGGCCAACCTGATAGTCTGTTGTGTCGATACTATATTTTTTAAATGCATTATCCATAAATACAAATTTAACGTAATTTGAAACGCTTCTCAGGGGAGAAGAACTCCAATACCGCCCTCCATTAATTTGAACTCTAAACTTTAAAAACGATGCGAAGTTTATCACCAATCACAAATTTATGCAAAAATGACACTTTTATTGCATATTTACAGCAAAAAAACGCCAAGCAAGTGTCTTCAACTCACAGAAATAAACTACGACATCTAACTATTTTCAGAATTGGAATACACAGAGGAAAACAGTCAATCAACAAGGTCAAACGGTATTCAGAACAAAAGAAATGGCCTCACACATAAGGGCGAGACCATTTTGAGGTTGGTGGAGTTTTTCAACCAACTGTGAAGGGTGAGTTGGATAAAGAAGATCGGGCAGTTTGCGGTTTACAAGAAATGGAAAGTCACGTTGCCCGTAAAGCTGCTTAGGTTATCGCTGTCCCCACTGATATCCACGCCAAATGATTGGTAACTTGCACCAACAGAGATATTGTCTAACAAGAAATATTCCGCGCCGACGCCATACATGTAAGACACGCCATCATCTTTGCTGACCGAGCTTAATCCGCCATTGTAATCGACATTAAATGCATTAATGCCGCCTTTGGCATACACATGTAGCGGACCAAAATCGATGCTTGGTTTCGCCGCTAAATAGAACGAAGTGAAATCCGCATCCCCTTTGTTGCCACCGAAAGACAAGTCGACTTTACCGTGGTTGAAATAACCGACTTCGATACCGATTAATGGCAGAATCCCCGTTCCGACATGCACGCCATACGTTGTGTCGTTTTCGCCATCAATATCTGATTGACCAATTTGGCCGCCTGCATAAATCCATGAGTCAGCAAGCACTGATGTTGAACACAACGCCAAAGCCAATAACGAGAGTTTTGTTTTCATAGTTATACCTTCCTGTTCGATTCCTGAACGGAACATTACGCATACATGCGCACCTACTCGTCACTATATATTGGAAGGCATGGCGAATTTAAGATCAAAAAGTGAATAATTTATGTTCAACTTTTGTTTGTGTGATATCAATTCAGGTGAATAGTAGAATTAAGAGCAGTTAGGATTATCAATAGACAAAAAAAAAACACCGGCGCAATGCCGGTGTTCAGAATTTGCATCATCTTGAATGGATGATTATAGGAAGTGCAATGTCGCGTTAACAGAGAACGTACCGATGTCGTCTTTGCCCGCAGTGTAGTTCATGTAGCTAGCACCAACAGACATTGGACCAAAAATGAAGTACTCAGCGCCTACACCGTACATTAGATCGAAATCATCATCGTCTTTGCCGCCTTTTACTTTCTTATCCCACTGGTGGATACCACCTTTCGCGTACACGTGCAGTGGGCCAAAATCGATGCTTGGCTTAAGTGCAGCGTAGTAAGAAGTCAGCTTAGTATCTTGGCCGTTTACATTGAACTCACCGTGTTGAGTTACACCCGCTTCAATACCGATGATAGGTAGAATACCTGTACCTACGTGCACAGAGTAAGACGTATCTGTCTCGCCTTTGTAGTCAGATTGACCAACAGTTGCACCGCCGTAAATCCAAGAATCTGCCATTGCCGCAGAAGATGCGCCAAGTAGCGCCACTGCTAATAGAGTTTTTTTCATCATCTACCTTTACTCTTTATTATTCCCCACGTCTTGCAAATCAGACGTTGGTACTGCAAATACAAGGGAGGCGAACCATTGCCTCCCGAGAACTAAAAACAACACGTGACAAGTTACTAGCAATTACTGTACCAGTAACTTGTTCATCGTTTACAACAAACCACAGCGCCATTTTACTTGTTGATTAACAAGCATCAATCGCGTTTTTGATTCGTTTATCAGAAACCGGATATGGAGTGCCTAATTGTTGAGCAAAGTAGCTCACTCGAAGCTCCTCAATCATCCAGCGGATTTCTTTCACATTTTCTGGAATCACCATCCCTTTCGGGATCTTATTCAGCAACTCTTTGTAATCCTTGGTGACAGATTCCACTTTAAGCATGTGCAAACGGTCTTTGTTCGGATCGATCGGCAATTTCTCCATGCGGCGCTCAATTGCACGCATGTAGCGAAGAATATCAGGCAGACGTTTCCAGCCACATTCCGTTGCAAAGCCTTTAAAAATCAAGCTTTCGATTTGCGCTTTGATGTCCGACAACGCAAACGCCATGGTGAAATCAATCTTGCCTTTCAGCTTTTTGTTGATGTTGAAAGCCGTCGTAAGAATGGTTTCTACCTGTTTGGCAATTTCTACCACGGTATCACCCAGTTCAGCGCGAACGTGTTCTTTCAACGCTTCAAACTTCTCAGGCTCCCATACCAAACCGCCCTGCTCTTCAATAAGCTTATCGACACCACAGGCAATACAGTCATCAATCAGATCAAGCACTTTGCCGTAAGGGTTAAAGTACAGACCCAGCTTCGATTTGTTCGGCAAGTTTGCGTGCAAATATTTAATTGGCGACGGTACGTTCAACAAAATTAAGCGACGCTGACCAGCGTGCATTGCGGTGATCTGCTCAAATTCAGTTTCGTAGAGTTTGATTTCAACGCTGTCTTTAGTATCAACAAGCGCCGGATATGCTTTTACATCGTAGCCGCCTCGTTTTTGTTGATACACTTTCGGTAGTTCGCCAAAGCTCCACGTATGCAGGCCTTGTTGTTCGATATCGTCATCCGCGACTTTAGAAAGCGTTTCTTGAACTTTGTCTTTCAAGCTTTCTTTCAGTTCATGAAGATTTTTATTTTCCTTCAGCTTGCGATTTCGATGATCAACCGCGCGGAACGTGACTTTCAAGTGTTCAGGCACTTGTTCTAAGTTCCAATCTTCACGCAGCACTTCTACGCCCGTCATACGACGCAGTTCTTTTTCTAGCGAGTCCAGCAGTGGCGCTTCCATTGGTGTTACGCGTGCTAAAAACGCATCCGCATAGTTCGGCGCAGGCACAAAGTTCTTACGAATTGTCTTCGGCAGAGACTTAATCAAGCTCACCACGAGCTCATGGCGTAAACCCGGGATCTGCCAGTCAAAACCTGCTGGTTCGACTTGGTTTAAAATCGGCAACGGCAAGTGTACGGTTACACCGTCACTATCATCACCCGGTTCAAACTGGTAACTCAACTTGAGCTTCAAACCATTCTGATGCCAGAAGTTCGGGTAATCCAAATCGGTTACATGACTAGCATCACCCTTGAACAGCATCTCTTTTTCAAAGTTCAGCAGTTCCGGATTTTCTTTCGATGCCTTTTTCCACCATGTATCGAAATGCTTACCAGACACCACTTCGGTACCAACGCGTTGGTCATAAAAATCAAACAGCTCATCATCATCCACCAAGATGTCACGACGACGAGATTTGTGTTCAAGCTCTTCCACTTCTTGCAAAAGCTTACGGTTTTGCTTGAAGAACGCGTGTTTGGTTTCCCACTCACCTTCAACCAATGCACTACGAATAAAGATTTCGCGGCTAACGGTAGGATCGATACTGCCGTAGTTCACCAAACGTTTCGGTACGATTGGTACGCCGTAAAGCATGACTTTTTCATGCGCCATCACCGCCGCGCGTTTCTTCGACCAATGCGGTTCGCTGTAACTGCGCTTGATAAGGTGCTTGGCTAATGGCTCGATCCACTCCGGTTGAATCTTGGCGATGATACGACCCCAAAGTTTCGAGGTTTCCACCAGCTCAGCCGACATGATCCACTTAGGTTGCTTCTTGAACAGCCCCGATGCCGGGAAGATATGAAAACGAGCGTTACGCGCGCCTTGGTATTCATTCTTCTCTTGGTCTTTCATACCAATGTGCGACAACAAACCAACCAGAATCGCACTGTGTACGCCATGGTAAGACGCAGGCTCATCGTTAAGTTTGAATTCCATTTCACGCATAGATTGGTGAATCTGGAAGTACACATCTTGCCACTCACGTACGCGCAAGTAGTTCAAGTAATCTTGCTTACATTGTTTGCGGAATTGGTTACCCGTCAACGCTTTCTGCTGCTTCTGGATGTAATCCCACAAGTTCACAAATGTCAGGAAATCCGACTCTTCATGGAAGAAACGACGATGTTTATCATCTGACGATTGTTGTTTGTCTGAAGGACGCTCGCGCGGATCTTGAATCGACAATGCCGCTGCGATGATCATCACTTCTTTTAGTGCACCATATTTTGGCGCTTCCAAAACCATGCGCGCGAGACGCGGGTCAATAGGCAAGCGAGCCAGTTGGCGACCAATGCTGGTTAAGCGTTTTTTCGCGTCCTTCGCTTCGGCGTTAATCGCACCAAGCTCTTCCAACAAGCGAACACCGTCTTGGATGTTGCGTTTATCCGGCGCTTCCACAAATGGGAACGCTTGAATGTCGCCCAAGCCAAGTGCCGTCATCTGCAAGATAACCGACGCTAGATTGGTACGCAGAATCTCTGGGTCGGTAAACTCTGGGCGTGACTCAAAATCTTCCTCTGAGTACAGACGGATACAGATACCCTCTTCCACACGACCACAACGACCTTTACGTTGGTTCGCGCTCGCCTGAGAAATTGGCTCAATTGGAAGGCGCTGTACTTTAGTACGGTAACTGTAACGGCTAATACGCGCCGTACCCGGATCGATAACGTACTTGATGCCCGGAACCGTTAACGAGGTTTCGGCAACGTTGGTTGCCAGTACAATGCGTCGACCGGCATGCGGTTGGAAGATTTTGTTCTGTTCACCCGCCGACAAGCGCGCGTAAAGCGGCACAATTTCCGTGCTCTTCAGGTTACGTTTAGACAGTGCATCAGCGGTATCACGGATTTCACGCTCGCCGTTCATGAAGATCAGGATGTCACCTAAACTTTCATCACACAGTTCGTCTACCGCTTCGAAAATACCTTCAAGCTGGTCACGATCATTATCGTCATCACCACTTAATGGTCTGTAACGAGTTTCTACTGGGTAAGTACGACCAGACACTTCAATAATTGGTGCATTGTTGAAGTGTTTTGAAAAACGCTCTGGGTCGATGGTTGCCGACGTGATGATCACTTTCAAATCAGGACGACGTGGCAGCAACTCTTTCAAGTAACCCAAGATGAAATCGATGTTAAGGCTGCGCTCGTGCGCTTCATCGATAATGATGGTGTCGTATTGATTTAAGAAACGGTCATGCTGAATTTCAGCCAGCAAGATACCGTCCGTCATCAATTTGATTTGGGTGTTTTCAGAGATCTGATCGTTGAATCGAACCTTGTAACCAACAAACTCACCCAGTTTGGTTTCCATCTCTTCGGCAATACGGTTCGCAACCGAACGCGCCGCAAGACGACGAGGCTGAGTGTGGCCAATCAGACCAAACTTACCGCGACCAAGCTCAGCACAGATTTTTGGTAGTTGAGTGGTTTTACCTGAGCCGGTTTCACCCGCAACGATAACCACTTGGTTTTCTTCGATCGCTTTCGCAATGTCGTCGCGCTTTTGGCTGACTGGCAGGATTTCAGGGTATTCAATTGTTGGCTTGTAGTTGCTGCGTTGTTCCGCAACCATCATCGATTTAGCAATGTCTAATGCGATTTCATCAAACACAGCGTTACGCGCTGCGTCCTTCTTAATTTTGCTTGCACCAGAGATTCTTTTACTCAAACGAAAACGGTCACGCATCATGCACTGATTCAGTGCTTTACGCAGAGATGCCGCGCTGTTCACTTGAGCCTGAGGTGTTTGAGCTTGTTTCGCTGTCGCCTTTTGCGCACCATTTGACGGTGTCGCTTGCTCTTCAGCGGGGGCCTTTTTTGGGGGCTGTGACGAAGTCAAAGCGTTTCCTATTCTTTTCATTACAAAAACTGCGCGGATTGTATCACACAAGGTCTGCAACAAGATAACCGAAAGCTCATTCAATTTTTTCGAACATGTTAAGCGAATCGCTAGGCTTTTGAACTCACTTACCTTGCTTATAATGGCTCCCATAGTCGAAAGCACTTATTTAAGCAATAACCATTATGTCTCGTGTACTAGCTCTAAAATCAAGCATCCTTGGCGATTACTCTCAATCAAACAAATTGGTTGAAGACTTCATCAAAAATGTAGACCAAGACAAACTGACCGTTCGTGATTTGGCTGCAAACCCACTGCCAGTTTTGGACTTCGCCGTTGCCACTGCACTTCGCGCAACGGAAGATCTTTCACAAGAACAACAAGCGGTTGTCGACTTGTCTGATACCTTGATTGAAGAAGTAAAGGCCGCAGACACTTTGGTTATAGCTGCACCAATGTACAACTTCACCATTCCGACTCAGCTTAAAAACTGGATTGATTTGATTGCTCGTGCTGGCGTGACATTCAAATACACAGAAAATGGCGTTCAAGGTCTGATTGAAGGTAAGAAAGCAATCGTAGTCACCACTCGTGGCGGTCTTCATAAAGACTCCCCAACGGACAGCATGACTCCATACTTACGCACAGTATTGGGCTTTGTTGGTATCACGGATGTGGAGTTTGTTTACGCAGAAGCGCTAAACATGGGTGATGACGCAGCAGCGAAAGGCATTTCAGAAGCGCAAAGCCAACTTGCCACAATGGCATAACTTCAACGACAAAAAGAATACAAACGAAAAGGGATTGGTGTACGCCAATCCCTTTTTTATCGTTTTAAGTCAAAGCTGATCATGCTGGTGTAACAGCTTTGCGCACATTGCCCACAACCTTTGCATTTGGCTGCATCAATTTTGGGTTTGGCATCGTCTTGCCATTGCAAGGCATCGTATGGGCAACTGTCCTCGCAGCTACCACAATAACCGTATAAGTTTTCGCAGCTGTTCGAGATAGTTGCAATCAAGCCTGTTGATTCTATTTGGTTGGAAAGCGCCAATGTAGGACACGCCGACTTACACTCACCGCATAAATTACATGCTGAGTAGCTGATGTCTAACGCGGCCACGCCATCGACCATTTCAATGATTTGGCTTGGACATGCAGAGGCACACTCTCCGCATCCATCACAAAGCCGCGTGAACATTGATTCTTCCACCGCATACGGAGGTCTCGCTTTAACACGAGGCTCTTGAGCTTGTTCAACTGGCGCACGACGGAACGAAAACAAACGCCGCTTGCTTAGATCAACCGATTCAGACTGGCGCATCCGAGTAATCTCTCTTTACAGGCACAACGACTTGGTATTGTTCACTCAGGGATTGAAGT
This sequence comes from Vibrio sp. Y20_XG_PY13, assembly GCF_024181925.1. Lineage (NCBI taxonomy): Bacteria > Pseudomonadati > Pseudomonadota > Gammaproteobacteria > Vibrionales > Vibrionaceae > Vibrio > Vibrio sp. Y20_XG_PY13. Next base: position 156,932 of record NZ_JAMZAL010000002.1, read on the forward strand.
AATTCTTCAGTAAGGTTCGACAGTTTTGAGTAAGGCGTGAGAGTCACCGCTTTTTTGAAGCGCTTGTTGAAAAAGCCAAACCATGTCATCAAGTGTTCGCGTAGCATTTCAGCCGCCAGTTTTTGCTGTTCAGTTTCAATCAACATGCCTAACACCATCAGCATCAAGCCGATTTGATCTTCTGGTTCACGTTGGTCAGATTCCAAAGAAAAACCACAACGCTGCAAAAAGTAACGATATTCAATGGTTGATTCACCAAACAACACCGCCTCTTTATCTAGATAAGCCGATCCCCAAGGTGGCGCTGGCATCTCACCAAGACCGGCAAACATGCGATCGTGCTCCATTTGCAGTGCCTCTTCGCTCTCGTTTTGAAAGCTGCGCAGCATGTCATTAAGCGCTTCGATTGGTGTATCTGTATTGCTCAGCAACGTATCGAGATTGGCCGCTGGATAATCTTTAGGCTGGTAGTAAAACAGTGCACCAAACAGCTTAAGAACGATGCTGGTATCTTGTGGGTCAAGTTGAGAAATTTGCATGAAGTACCTTTGATGACTGGTGTTCTTATTCTTCGATTAAGTAAAACGAAAAAGAGGTGGGACGAACACTCGCCCCACTCTGTTACTGGTTATCAGCACAAATCACGGTTATTAGTACAAACCAGATGTAAAGTGCATGCCGTAGAACACGTTACGACCCAGAATCTCTGCAACGAACAAGGCAACGAATGCCACGATAACCAGCAAGTTCTTCTGACGACCTTCTGCGGTAAACAACTCAGCGAATACCCAAAGACCCGCCGCAACCACAAGCAACAACACGTGACCAGCAACACAGCCAGATAACATGGAGATTTGATCTAAACCACTGTGAATCGCCGTTGAGATACCTGCGAAGTGAATCGTCTGCATTACTGAGAACGCTAGGTTCAGCGCAATCAGACTTACACCAGCCCACATTAAGCGACGATTGGTTTTCTCAGCCGTCACGTCCAATACGTTGATCAGCGTGTAACCAAACATCAGGCCCGAAGTCACGACCGTGAACCAAAACGCAACCGTTGTCATTGGTGAGTACCATGCTGGTACCGTTTCGATTTGGTAAACATTTGCCATCGCGAACATGAAAATCACGCCAACCGCGATAGACAACCAGTTCACGATTTTGCGCACGCCTTCGCTGCCGATTTTTAGAATCGTTAGCAACCAGTACAAACCCGCCAGAGACAGAAAGCTTGCACCCGTTAAGATCTCGTTAGATAGCGCCGCGCTGCCAACACGGTTTAATGCGTTGAAGGCACGAAGTGGGCTACCTAAGTGCGTGGTTGAGAACAAGAAGCCCAATCCCATCACGACTAAGATAGCGAAGCGAGCGATGTTCATACGAGGTTCTGTCACGCGTGGTGGCTTACCGAACTTCTCGAACGCATTAACCGTTAAGTGCGCGCCAACCGCTGTTTGAGCCAGAACCGTAAAGGCAACTAATGGTGCTTCGTATAACATTATTTCACCTCTCTTGGATTCTGTAGGAAACCAGTGCGGTCATTGGTTGGGCGACCATCTGGATTTAGCTTCACGATCAGGTTCGGACTGGTAATGCGAGAATCTGGCAGTGGTGCCACATCCGCGTTTGAACCGTATTTCGCGCGTAGTTCATCAATTGGACCAAACTCAATCGCACGTAGTGGACAGCTATCAACACACACTGGCATTAAGCCTTCTGCGACACGTTCATAACAGCCATCACACTTAGTCATGTGACCTTTTTCTTCGCTGTATTGAGGTGCGCCGTAAGGACACGCCATGTGACAAGATTTACAGCCGATACACACGCTTTCATCGACAACGACAAAGCCGTCTTCTTCACGCTTGTGCATTGCACCAGATGGACAAACCTTGGTACACGCAGGGTTAGTACAGTGGTTACAACAGATCGATAGGTAGTACGCAAACACATTTTGACGGAACGCGCCGTTTTCTTCTGTCCAGTTGCCGCCTACATATTCGTAAACACGACGGAAGTTACGGTCGATACCCAGATCTTTGTTGTCTTTACAAGAGAGCTGACATGTTTTGCAGCCAGTACATTTGCTTGAATCAATGTAAAAGCCATACTGCTTCGCTGTGCTCATTATTTAGCCCCCATTTTCTTAATTAGCGTCACTTCAACGAGGTTGGTATGGCTCGGGTTTGATTTTGCCAACGGGCTTGGACGTTGTGTTGTCAGCACGTTGATTGAACCCGCTTGGTCAACACCTTTTGCGTTTGGTGCGTACCATGCCCCCTCACCTAAGCCAACCACATGCGGCATGATGCGTGGGGTCACTTTTACGCGAACGTTCATTTCACCGAACTTGCTACGAACACTCACTAAGTCGCCGTTGTCAATGTTGCGTGACGCTGCATCAATCGGGTTGATCCAAAGCTCTTGTGGCGCTGCTGCTTTTAGGATGTCCACGTTGCCGTACGTTGAGTGCGCGCGTGATTTGTAGTGGAAGCCCGTTAACTGAAGTGGGAACTCTTTACGATCTGGTGAATCCCAACCGTTGAACGTCGATACGTATTCAGGCAATGGCTTGATGGATTCATCTTCGTCCAGTTCCCATTCTTCGTTGATCTTCGCGAGGGTCTCTGAGTAGATCTCAATCTTACCTGATGGCGAAGGCAATGGATTCGCTTCTGGGTCACGACGGAAGTCTTCAAACGCCACATGTGGACGGTCGAATTGCTTCTTGTAGATGCCCTGTTTTCTCATCTCATCGTAAGACGGCAGGTTTGGATCGTTATTTTGCTTAACAGTCTGAGCGTACATCCATTGCAGCCACTCTTCTTGAGTGCGACCTTCAGTAAATTCATCAAACACGCCCATGCGCTTCGCCACACCAGACATGATGTCGTAGATTGGCTTACATTCGAAACGAGGTTGAATCGCTTGGCTTGCAAAGATGAAGTAAGGCATTGACGCCGCCGCACCATCCATACAGAAATCCGATTGCTCTGACGTTGTACAGTCTGGCAGTACGATATCGGCATACTTCGCAGAAGACGTCATGTGGTTATCGATCACCACAATCATTTCACACGCTTTTTCATCTTGAAGAATGTCGTGTGTGCGGTTGATGTCTGAGTGTTGGTTAATCAGGCAGTTACCCGCGTAGTTCCAGATGAACTTGATGTTGTTTTGCAGCTTCTGAACACCTTTGATACCGTCAGTAAGATCGGTCATCTCAGTGCCACGGAAAATCGCATCTGTCCAAAGGAACATTGGGATAGAAGCGCTGATTGGGTTTGGCACTTTCGGGAAGCGTTGGAATGGGTAAGAGTGGTTACCCTCACGAGCACCAGTACCACCACCTTGTAGACCAACCTGACCACGAAGCAGAGACAGCATCATGATCGCTTTACACGCTTGCTCCCCGTTTGCTGAGCGTTGTAGACCCCAACCTTGCGTGATGTAAATACGTTTTGCATCGCCGATTTCACGCGCAAGTTTCAAGATCACATCAGCAGGAATACCTGTGATTGGTTGTGCCCACTCTGGGGTTTTCTCGATACCATCCGGACCTGTGCCCATGATGTAATCTTTGTAGCTGCCATTTTCTGGCGCTGATGCTGGCAGAGTTTTACGGTCGTAACCCACACAGTAGCGGTCAAGGAAGTCTTGATCGACTTTGTCTTCCGTAATCAATACATGGGCGATGGCTGCAATTAAAGCCGCATCGGTACCGTGTTTGATAGGAATCCATTGGTCTTCACGGCCAGCGGCAGTATCGGTGTAACGAGGGTCGATACAGATCGTACGTGTGTGGCTAATATTTTTTGCGTCCACGTAGTTGTGGATTTGACCACCGCCCGACATACGCGTCTCGGCTGGGTTGTTACCGAACATCAGACAAAGATCTGCGTTTTGTACGTCGTCAATCGAGTTGTTGTCTACCCAAGTGCCGTAGAAGTACTCAGACATACATTCAATGTTCGCTGCTGAGTAGTCACCATAGTGGCTCAGGTAGCCACCACAAAGGTTCATCATACGTGCAACCAATGTCGCGCTAGGATCCCAACTCTTAGTTACCGTACCACCCAAGGTACCCGTACCGTAGTTTAGGTACACCGCGTCATTACCGTAGTCTTTAATGATGCGTTTTAAATTGTCACCAATGAGGTCAAAGGCTTCATCCCAAGTGATGCGTTTAAACTTACCTTCACCACGTTTACCAACGCGAAGAAGTGGGTATTTCAAACGGTCTGGCGAGTAAACACGGCGACGCATAGAGCGACCACGCAAACAAGCACGTACTTGATGGTTGTGGTTATACACATCATCACCCGTGTTATCGGTTTCTACCCATTTGATTTCACCGTCGACCACGTGCATACGAAGCGGACAACGAGAACCACAGTTTACGGTACATGCCGACCAGACAATTTTTTCATTGGGTTTTGCTGGCGTTTCTTTGGCAACCGCTTTAGTTGCGAACGGGAGAGAAAGCGCGTTTCCTGCTAACGCTAAAGCGCCAAGTGCAGAACCGCCCTTTAAAGCATCACGCCGAGTAATATTAAACTTACCATTTTGACTCATGGTTTTTTCCTAAGTGCATTTAAAATTGGGAGTGGCGCTTAATTAATAACAAGTGGGGAAAGAACACTAATTAGAAACAAATAAGATATAGAGATCGTATTTTCAAAATAGGCATGATTTGGAAATATCTAAAACACTTTGAGGTCAAAGTGACATTTCTAAGATCTATTAATCAAGCTTTACTTATCAGGCCTTGAGCAACTAAAGCCCGACAAGAAACCACTATCGATATCCTTGTAGATTTAATGGTTAATAAGTTTGACCACTATCAATTTATAAATGGCACGATGCGTAATCTTATATTTCATTTTACGATTTTTTATTAATGAAATATGAATAGGTCAGAGCTAGGTAAAATAGATAATATTTACTAATCTAAATTGAATATATAAATACAAAAATAGAATACAGAAGAATAAAAATAGTAATTGTTATCAATCATTGGATAATAAAAAGCCCTGTAGGATTACAGGGCTTAATAATGTATTTAGAATTCGTATTGGAAATAAATCGTGTTGTAGTTACTTCCGCCTTTAATTCTGCCGAATTGAGAGGCGTTTTCGAAGATCGCAGAGCGATGGTGTAACGAATACCCCACCCACATGTTATCCCAATCTTTTTGGTTAAATAGGTCACCGACGTTCACATCCAATGAAAAGTCCAGATAGTTAAGCAAGTTACTTGGCGTGTAACCCTTCTCTTCCATTTCTGTACCTTCAATATAGGTGATGTTGTCGATGTAAGACATCCCTTCCGCAACACCAAAGCGCCATTGAGTCGGCCAGTTAAAGGTGTAATACGCTTTAATCGCCATGACATATTCGGTACTAGATGACTGAACATCCGACGACCAATGGTGAACCAAACCAGGCGTTAAATAGATATCAAGAGGCAAACCAAACAGTTCATCAGTCAACGGATGTCCGTAGAAAAACGAAGTGAGCTGATTATCGTATTCATCCTTTTCAGCGTTGAACTTGAAAATGTCGCCCATATTGGAAGGCGTCGCCCAACCGTGCGCAATTCGCAAATATGGACGATTGTGAAGGTCAGATTTTCGCTCTTTGCCTTTGTCGTTAAAGAAGCCGAAACCGACAAACACTTCACCTTGGTAACGATCTTCGACAATTCCACTCTTGTAAGCTTCGTTGTCTAAGCGCGTCACGCTGGTTTCGCCCAACAAATAGAGGTTAGAAATCACGTGATAACGCGCTCTGATGCCAAGATTAGCATCTGCGCCAGCACCGATTCTTTCCCCTGTCACATCTTTGAAAGCGTAATACTCGCTGTTGAAATCAGAGTCCTTATAACGGATGGTAAAAGATGGTTCGAACTCCCAATCACCCAGCTCGTAATTTGCTGCAATTCTGTAGTTTGAGTGGAACTGAAACTCGTCATCCGTCATCAATTCCACTTCAGCGCGCCAGTTTTCATTGAAGTCATAACGCAGTTGGCCACCAAAATCGACGCGATCACCTTCAAACGCGTTTTGAACGGATTTAGGAATGTCGACAAAACGAAGGCGCGTAATCGCGCTCACTCGCCAGTCAGAATCCTCTTCGTTAAACAGAAAAGCGCCGCCCTCGAGTCCGTTAATGTACAAATGTTCATTTTCAAAAAACATCATCGGCACGAAGGTGCTCACCGTAGAGTCATCGTTAGCAGTGTAAAAAGGAATCGAGGCCGTGCGATACATGGCGGCAATGCCCCACGTTTGCTCATCTGTTGCATAAGCCGTTGATACAGCCGCAGCGAGCGGAAGCATCATGGTGGCTTGTTTCAATCTCTTCATGGGTTTTAATCAAAGTTGATGGAGAAAATCAGTGAATTAAGCTTATGTTCTTTCGATATTAGCCGTTACAATACTTAACGTTGTCATGTGCGTGACAGTTCGCGTCATGCACTTTGATACGTTGGCATGAACATAATCTCAGTGCGTTGTTAACCTAACAACGAACTATGCCAGTAATCTAGGCATGTCGTCATCAAAAATCATTAAAAGCAGCCACTTATGGGTTTAGCTTGAACTTAAACATAACGAAGTAAACGTGAAAGCATCAGAACTTATCTCTATCCTCAATAATTTGCCGTCTAACTCCAACCCAGACATCGTGATGGGAGAAGAGTGGCTACCTGAAAGATTAGTGGATACCAAGCTCGATGGTGAGCTCCTGTTTTTGCACTTCGATAACGCACCTGAAGATGGACAAGGTGACGAAGAAGGCCGTGGTTTTGTCGATCATGAAATAGATTTGATCCGCACTCGCCTGCAACAAATTCTGGATGAAGACAGTGACAACGCATCAAAAGCGGATGCGATGTTAGGTTTGTTCTTAATGGGGCATGAACTTAGCAGCTCTCAAGTCATCGAAGTATTAGAAGAAGAATCAGATACATAAGGAAGCGCTTTGCCAACAACGTTGACCAATACTGAACCTACTCCCCTTCCTATTGTTATTGCCGGGCCTGTCCTGCGCAAAGTTACCGCGTCTGAAATCAACATTTGGCTAGTGACGACCAAGCCTCTTAAAGGCGTGGTTGAAATAATGGATGCAAGCACTCACAACGCATACACATCACAATCACTTGATGAACTTCAGCAGATCCAAATAGGTCAGAGAGCATGGGCAAGCTTACTCGCCATTAAAGGTGATTACCCAACTCATCAACCGCTTCGCTACCAAATTCAAACTCAAGATGGTCTATTGACTGAGCTGTTACCACATCTGAGCTATGAACAAGACCAACATTCACATCAAGGATTGGAGTTTGTGATCAGCGAGAAAGCCGATTACGTTCTTCATGGCTCTTGTCGAAATCCTCACCATTTTAGTAAAGACACTTTAGTCACTGCAGACGAAAAGGTCGCTAGCTTACGTGTTGATGAGCGACCAGACATGCTGCTCATGAGTGGTGACCAAATTTATGCAGACCACGTAGCGGGGCCGACTTTGGACGCCATTGAGCAGGTCGTTAAGCTACTAGGGTTACCAGACGAGCAATTTGAGCAAGCGCCCATTGCAGATACAAAAGCACTGTATAAACACCCAGATTGCTACTATGGACGCGATAAGCTTCTGCCACATTATGTCGATGACGGTAGTTTGTTAACCAAGCTGTTCCCTCATCGCGGCACACCCATTTTTAGTGCGAAAGAGTGTGAAAACCACCTAGTCAGTTTCGCTGAATGCTTTGCAATGTATCTGCTAGTTTGGTCACCTACCCTTTGGGATCTAATCCAACGCGACCGCTTGCTGGAAAATGCATTCACGGTTGGTGGAAAAACTCTCGAACCAAAATGGCAGCAGCAATGGCGCGAGGAAAAAGTCCAAATCGATAACTTTGTTGCAGGTTTGGCGAAGGTACAAAGACTGCTCGCGCACATTCCTACCTATATGATCTTTGATGATCACGACGTAACCGACGATTGGAACTTAACCATCGGCTGGGAACAAGCGGCTTACAGCAACGCTTTCTCAAAACGCATTATCGGCAACAGTTTGATCGCGTACTGGCTTTGCCAAGGCTGGGGAAACGCGCCAGAAAAGTTTAACGAGACGTTTTGGCGACACGCGAACCACTTTTTCGACGCGCCCTCTTCGCAAGCTCAAGATGCCTTTATTCAACATCTCTATCGCTTCGAAGAATGGCATTACACTATCCCTACTTCACCAAAGGTCGTGGTACTCGACACACGAACTCGCCGCTGGCGGTCTGAATCTCGCATGAATAAACCATCGGGTTTGATGGATTGGGAAGCGATGATTGACTTCCACCAAGAGCTGGTGCATCAAGACAAAGTGATTATTGTTTCTGCCGCTCCCATGTTTGGTGTGAAATTCATTGAAGCCTTGCAGCGTGTGGTAACAATGCTTGGCAAACCGTTGATGGTCGATGCCGAAAACTGGATGGCGCATCCGGGCAGTGCCAATACGCTCATCAGTATTTTTACGCATACCAAAACACCAACCAACTTTGTGATTTTGTCTGGTGACGTTCACTACTCGTTCGCCTATGACATCAAATTGCGTTATCGAAAAAACAGCCCGAATATTTATCAAATCACCTGTAGCGGAATTAAAAACCAGTTCCCTACGCAACTGCTCACGATCTGCGATGGCCTAGACAGAATGCTTTACAGTCCGCGTTCACCTCTCAACTGGTTTACGAAACGTAAACGCTTGAAGATCTACAAACGCGCGCCAAGCACTCACAATTTTTATCGCTTAGTTAATCACAGTGCTATAGGAGAGTTACGCTTGGACGATGAAGGAAAACCGAGTCACATCGGCATTCTGACTAGCAACGGAGAGGAGATTAACTTCCCTCCAACTCGCGCAGAAGATAAAGGAAAATAACCTGTCAGTGCGGTGCTAAATTTGATACGACACCTTGAGATTTTCCGTATCTATTACCATCTTAAAAGAAAACAGCTTGGTGCTTACTATGTTTAATTCTCTTACTTCGTTGTTCAAACAACTTATCGACGGCTCGGATTTGAGCAAAACCAATGCACTGTCGCCAAACATGGCGATCGCATGTCTGCTGTGTGAAGTGTCTGGTGCGGATCATCTAATTGATGAAAAAGAAGAAAGCACAAAGCGTTCTTTACTAATGAAGTTGCTCGAGTTAAACGAGCAAGAATCGGAGCAATTACTTGCTCAGGCAAAAGAAAAAACGCAAGACGCTACCTCTTTGTACGATTTTACTTCCCAGCTTCGAGAACTCACACAAGAGACTCGCTACAACTTGATTAAGAGCATGTGGGAAGTCGCTTATGCCGATGGACAAATCGACCCACTTGAGGATGCCGTAATTCGCAAAACCGCAGAACTCTTGTACGTTGACCACAGCGATTTTATCCGAGCAAAACTGCAATCACAGTAACGCTGTGGTAATAAAACTTGTGCTCAATGCTCATTTTCTACCAATAAAAAAACGCGCATTACGCGCGTTTTTTCTTCAGCCAACGACATTGTTATTAAAATACTGGTCAAGGTATGAATGTGTTTGACAGCTTCTACACTAAGCTACATCCATGACAAAACAACAATGATTGGATGACGAACTAATTACAGCATGGTGAGCGCAAGCTTCGCTAGGTTGTGCGCATCCACGTAGCCCGAGTGCTGACGCCCTTCCCACTCAATCCCTTTTGCTTCTTGCGCAGCTCGATGGCCAATCCGCTTGTCTTTTAAACGGTTTTGAATACGGTACAGCGTCGCGAGATTGATGAATTCCGTAAACGGCGCTTCAATGCCTTTTTGTTTACACTCTTCAAGAAGAATGACATCGTCACGTCCCCAAGAAGCATAAATCTTGTTGCGACCACCAAAGTTCTTAATCATAGATTTGATTACTTCGGCCAATGGTCTGCCTTGCTTTTCGATTTTACGCGGCGTGATGCCCGTCAGCTCGGCACAAAACAGTGACACTTCATCATGTTCTGGCTTCACGTAGTATTGAGCACGCTTGACGATCTCGCCTTTAGACAAATCTATTTCAGCTAACCCTACTTCGATGATCTCTCCCGTGCGGCCGACGCCATTCTCGCTCCAGCAGCACATTTCTAAATCGAAGCAGACGATACGGTTATGGTTCATAGCTTGTCTTGGTTCCTAGCGTAAATTTGAAAGGGTGCGATTCTACCGCAACACTATGAAAAACTCGAATTTGCGCGCTGATTTAATCACCGATCGACACGGTATTGCGGCCATTTTCCTTACTTAAGTACAGTTGAGCATCCATTTTGTGGTACAAGTTTTCCGGATCTTCGTCGTGATGAACTACCGCACCAATACTCAATGTGCAAATTATAGACGCCTCTTCATAGTCAAATGACGAGCTCGCCACGATGCCGCGTAATTTTTCAAGATACGCTTCTAGCTCTTCTGTGTCCGTCACCGTGGAAAGAATACAAAACTCATCTCCACCTGCACGATAGAATCGGTCACCCGCATTTAAGTTGGCATTAACCAATTTCGTGACATGAAGTAACGCTTCATCACCCGCCAAATGGCCGTGCTTATCATTAATCACTTTAAAGTGGTCAATATCGAAACCAACCAAAGAGAACGGTTTACCGCTATTAATTTGATTGAGCAAATTGTCGTTAAACACGCGACGGTTCAACAATTGCGTCAGAGGGTCTAACTCGGCCATGCGTTTTAGTTCAACCGTCTTAATATCAAGCATTTCGGCTAAACGCTCTTTTTCTCGTGACTGTAAGTTAACGATGTAGCTGATCAAAAACGCAATCAGAAGACCTGCGATGGTCGTTCCCGTTAAAATGGAGCGCTCCCAAGCAGACACGGCATCTGAAAGTTTGAAATCAATTCGCCATTGTCGATTAGGCAGCTGAATCGTTCGGCTGATCACTTTACCGCTGATCCGATCCCAGTTTTCACTTTGAAACAAAAACGGGTCGTCAGAGGCATCAAAACCTAAATCTTCCACTCTGACCGACATCTCAAGTTCCGTCGCTGTCTTGGTGATCAGTTCTTCGAAATAAACAGTGCTACGAATCACACCTGTAACCACGCCCAACAGGTTTTTATTCTCGAAGTCAAAGACCGGGTGATATACCAGCAAGCCCGATTTGGGGATGGATTTGTCGTAGCCGTCTTGAAGCAGACGAACTTTATCGGAAACATTTGCGCGTTTGTTCGTCGAGATGTCGTCAAAGATCAAATCAAAACGCTTTCGAGAGAAGTAAAAACCGAGTAAAGATAAGTTGGCTTGGGTTCTTGGGTAGATGTCCGTTGCAACGTAAACAGGAGTGTTGTTTTCTAGAATGTAGCCAAAGGTTTTGGGCTGATCTTTTGGAACGGTAAAGATTTGGTAATCTGGGTATGTTTGACGCATTTTAGCAATGTGCGCGTCTAAATCTTCTCGCTCTACTCGTTGCATCCACTGCAAACCAATCAAACTGTGCGAGCTATTGATAACCTGCTCTGCATAAACGGGAAATGCTGACCAATAAGAACTGTCTATAGAATGATAAAAATTGGCCCCCGCTCCGATAAATTTCAAATCATTTTCAACATTTGCTTTTAGAGATTCAGCTTGTCGATCTGCAAGGGTTGCAAAAGTAGCGAGGGTATATCGTTGCTGAATTTGGTAGGCCACACCAACTACGCCTGCAGTGACGAGGAGCGCCGCTACAAAAGCAGAAATGGAATCAGAGTGTCTCTTTATAAAGCTCTTTTGAGCAGTGCTTGTGGTCATCTCGTCTACTGATATTTCCGTAAGTTAAACTTCGGTATTTAGGGAAATACTGCGTTACCAGCGAATAAACATCAAGCAGCAACCTACCAAGCTTAGTCCAATCGTTGATTTTTCACGCTGATCGTACGGTATATTCACGAATTATTACAGCCTTAGGCCTTGAATATGCTACCATCCGTCATCATTTTAATGTCTAAACTTGGTGCAAGATCGCAAAGACGATCGCTTTTATTCAATAAATTGAGCCAACACTGAGCACCGAGCAATCAATAGAAAGAGAAAAAACGTCATGAACATTGATTTGAACCTAATTCCTCAAACGTTCGATATGCTGCACGCAGGCCTTGCGGCTTCGAGCGTATTGCTTCTTCTGATCGCAGTATCACGCAAATCAAAAGTGATTGAGAAAGTGGTAGAGAAACCTGTCGAGAAAATCGTCGAGGTTGAAAAGCCAGTCGAGAAGATCGTTGAAGTGGAAAAGGTTGTAGAAGTAGAGAAAGTCGTAGAAAAAGTGGTGGAAGTTGAATCAAAACTTGCAACAGCTTCTACTGATTCTGCAATGCAGCTGCTTTCTATCATGCAGCAAGAAGCGCGTCTAATCGACTTCTTGAAAGAAGACCTAACTTCGTTCTCTGATGAAGAAGTAGGCGCTGCGGCTCGTGTTATTCACACTGGCGGTCAAAAAGTATTGAACGATTACGTGACACTTGCGCACGTTCGTAACGAAGAAGAAGAAACTCGTATTACGGTTGAAGAAGGCTTCAACCCACAAGAAATCCGCCTAACTGGTAACGTGACAGGCAGCGCGCCGTTCCACGGCACTCTAGTTCACAAAGGTTGGAAGGCAACGTCTATGAACCTGCCTAAACTGGCTGAGAACTACGATGCTTCTGTGATTGCTCCAGCTGAGGTTGAGCTGTAATGGAACACATGAACCAAGAAAACCTTTCTCAAGAGACAGTGCAAGAGCAACAGTCTCCTAAATTCAGTGTTGGTATCGACTTAGGTACCACTCACTGCGTAATGTCTTACGTTGATACTCAAGACGAAGACGCTCGTGTACAAGTCATGCCTATCCCGCAGCTAACAGCTCCGGGTACTGTAGAAACTCGTAGCCAATTAGGCTCGTTCCTATACCAGCCGCATGAGCACGAAATGAACCCGCAATCACGCGTTCTACCATGGTCTAGCGAACCAAAGGCACTTGTCGGTGCGATTGCTCGTAACCTAGGTTCAAAAACACCAATTCGTTTAGTTGCTAGTGCAAAATCTTGGCTTTGCCACGCTGGTGTAAACCGTCGTGACGCATTCCTACCAGCAGGTAGCCCAGAAGAAGTGGAAAAAGTATCCCCTCTTCGCGCAACCGAGTTATACCTTGAGCACCTAAAGGACGCTTGGAATCACGCGAATCCAAACCACAAACTTGCCGATCAAGACGTTACCATTACGGTTCCAGCATCTTTCGACCCTGCGGCTCGTGACCTGACAGCCGAAGCTGCGCGCAACGTTGGTTTTGTGCACCTAACGCTTCTAGAAGAGCCTCAAGCTGCGCTTTACAACTGGATTGATAACAGCAACGACAAATGGCGCGACGAAGTTGAAGTTGGCGACATCGTGCTTGTGGTCGATATCGGTGGTGGTACAACCGACCTTTCTTTAGTTGAAGTAACAGAAGACGAAGGCAACCTAACTCTGAACCGTATCGCGGTAGGTGAACATATCCTACTTGGCGGTGACAACATGGACCTTGCACTTGCGTACCGCTTGAAGATGAAGCTCGCGCAAGAAGGCAAAGAGCTACAGCCATGGCAAGTTCAGGCGATGACGCACGCATGTCGTGATGCTAAAGAAGCGCTATTGAACGACAGCGAGCTTCAGTCAGTGCCAATCGTTGTACCAAGCCGCGGTTCTAAATTGCTTGGTGCAACGCTGAAAACTGAACTGACTCAAGAAGAAGTACAACAAACATTAGTTGACGGTTTCTTCCCTCAAGTTGCGATTACCGACCACCCTGTTCAACGCAACCGTGGTGCACTAACACAAATGGGTCTGCCTTACGCACAAGATGCGGGTATTACTCGCCACATTGCAGCATTCTTGTCTAAGCAAGCACACGCGCAAAGCGGTGGTGAATCAGCTCAAGCTCAAGATTTCAACCCATTTGCAAACATGCCAGGTATGCCTGGCGCGGATGCTGCGCAATCGGCTGACTTTATCAAGCCAACAGCAATCCTGTTCAACGGCGGTGTTCTGAAATCGAAACTTCTAGCAACTCGTCTAGAAGACACGATCAATGAATGGCTAATTGAAGCAGATGCAGAAATGGCGAAACGCCTAACAGGTGTGGATTTAGACCTTGCGGTTGCTAGCGGTGCGGCTTACTACGGCTCTGTGCGTCGTGGTCAAGGTGTGCGTATCCGTGGTGGTATTGCTTCGGCGTACTACGTGGGTATCGAAAGTGCGATGCCAGCGATTCCGGGCATGACGCCTCCAATGGAAGCACTTTGTGTCGCACCATTTGGTATGGAAGAAGGTTCAAGCGTTGACGTACCAAGCCAAGAGTTTGGTTTGATCATCGGTCAACCAGTTAACTTCCAATTCTTCGGCTCAACCGTTCGTCGTGATGACCTAGCAGGTACTCACTTAGACTACTGGGCACCAGAAGAGCTTGAAGAGCTACCAGAAATCCAAGTAACGCTGCCTGTATCTGAAGGTCGTCGTGAAGGTGAAGTGGTTCCAGTAACCCTAGCTTCTCGCGTCACAGAGCTTGGCACGCTTTACTTAGAAGCCATCGCCGCAGATAACGGGCAAAAATGGCATGTTGAGTTCGATGTGCGCGAAGACGCGAAAAGTGACTCAAACGAAGAACAATAATTAGAAGTCAAACGGCATCCAATCGGGTGCCGTTTTTAAATACACGAAGGTTTGGTTTTGTATGGCATCTCCTCGTTTTCTTGTTGGTATTGACCTTGGCACCACAAACACTGTGGTGGCCTACTGTGAAATAACCGACAACCTTGAACAATCCGAAGTATCCCTATTTGACATTGACCAACTGATTGGTCCGGGCGAAGTCGTTCGTAAACCACTTCTGCCCTCTTTCCGCTATCATCCAGCTGTAGGTCAAATCTCCCCTTCTGACCTCACTCTTCCTTGGGACAACGAACCTGTTGCCGGCGACATTAACAATGTAATCGTTGGTGAATGGGCTCGCGAATTAGGCGCGAAAGTAGAAGGCCGTCAGGTATCCAGCGCGAAAAGCTGGCTCTCACATCAAGCGGTTGATCGTAACTCAGACATTCTTCCTTGGGCTGGTGCGCAAGACGTGGATAAAGTCTCGCCAGTTATTGCCAGTGCAAGTTACCTCAATCACATTCGTCAAGCATGGAACTACCGTCATCCAAGTAACAAACTCGAAGATCAAGACGTAGTTGTCACCGTTCCGGCATCATTTGATGAAACCGCGCGTAAACTGACACTTGAAGCCGCCGAGCTTGCTGGCTTGAAAAAAATCGTCTTGCTCGAAGAGCCACAGGCGGTGTGTTACGACTGGTACGCACGCCACCAGCAAACCGCGGCTAACGAATTAAAAGATCTGCCACTAATCCTTGTTTGCGATGTGGGCGGTGGTACAACAGACTTAAGTCTTATCGAAGCTAAGTTCACTCATGACGACTTAGCACTTGATCGTATTGGCGTTGGTGAACACTTAATGCTAGGGGGTGATAACCTCGACTTAGCGTTAGCGCATCTTGCTGAAAGTCGCTTCAGTCAAAACAAAAAACTCACTGCAGCAAGCCTGACTAAGCTGATTCAACAAACTCGTAAAGCCAAAGAAAACCTGCTCTCAACAAGCGCGCCTGACGAAGTAAAGATCACCATGCTAGGCAGTGGTTCTAAGCTGCTTGGGGGCACAAAGAGTATTGCTCTAAGCAAACAAGAAGTGCACCAAATCGCATTAGATGGCTTCTTCCCGCTTTCTGATTTCAGTGAAGTACCAGACAAACGCCGCAGCGCGGTTGTCGAGTTTGGTCTTCCATACGTTGCTGACCCAGCCGTCAGTAAGCACGTTGCCGAATTCTTAACTCAGCATCAGCAAGTGTCTCGTGCCGCTCTTGGCATTGAAGACGACAAACAAAACGCGATCCCAGTTGGCTTATTGCTGAACGGTGGCGTGTTCAACAGTGATCTGGTAACTGAACGTGTCACTACCCTACTTTCTGACTGGCGCGGCGCACCAGTTACGGTATTAGATAACCCACATCCAGATTGGTCGGTCGCACTAGGTGCTGTTGCGTTTGGTAAAGCGCGTCGTGGCGCACAACTGAAAATTGGCGGTGGTGCTGCACGCTCTTACTTCTTGCATCTACAAGAAAAAAACAAAATGGGTAAAGCCCTCTGTTTACTTGCTAAAGGAACAGAAGAAGGCCATGAAATCCGCTTAAGTGGTCGTCGTTTCTCGCTTACCCTAGGTGAGCCAGTCCGCTTTAACCTGCTGACTTCTACACACGATACCTTAACCAACAACACGGCGATTCAAAACGGTGTGATGGTTGACGTTGACCCAGACTTGTTTGCTCCGCTACCGCCTTACATCACCACACTTGAAGGTGAAGGCGCAGAACTACAAGCCAACCAGAAAGAGCGCGTAGAAGTGCAACTGGCGTGTCAGTTAACCGAAGTCGGCACTCTTAAGATGGAGTGTGTCAGTGCCGAAGACGACAACAAACGTTGGGAACTGGAATTTGAAGTTCGCAATAAACAAGCCGATAACGGTGAAGAAATTCAGCTTCATCCAAGGTTGAACGAATGCAAGGAGCTGATTGCTCGTCTATACAGCGGCAACAAGAAAAGTGCTGAAGGCAAAGAAATCAAAACCTTAGCAAAAGATCTTGAGAAGAAACTCGGCAAACGCGATGAGTGGGATTTCACCACACTCCGTCAACTTTTCGATACTTTTGCGCAAGGTCGTAAGCGTCGTCGTCGCTCTGAACAACATGAGAAAAACTGGCTTCGTTTGGCTGGCTTTGCACTGCGTCCGGGCTTTGGCGATCCAACAGACTCTTGGCGTATTGAGCAAGTTTGGGGACTGTATCAACAAAATATTCAGTTCAAAAACCATCAAGGCTGGACAGACTGGTGGGTATTCTGGCGACGTATCGCGGGCGGTCTAAGCCAAGAACAACAAGAAAGCATTTTGGCAGACATCGCTAAATATCTGCATCCCGGCGCGATGAAAAATCCGCAGTCAGCAAAAGCGGCTCAGGAGATGGGGTACGAATCCATGGTGCGTCTTTCAGCCTCTCTGGAGCATCTAGAAGTTGAAGATAAAGTCCTGCTGGCGACGTGGTTCTTAAGCAAAGCCATCAACCAAAACCAGTTTGAACAAGCACACTGGTGGGCGATGGGACGTTTGGCTTCTCGCACACCGCTTTATGGCAGCCAGCACAACGTCATTCCTCGTGAACAAGCTGAGCAATGGTTACCTAAGCTTTTGGAACAAAATTGGCTGAAAGAACCAATGATCGCTTTCGCAGCCGTAATGATTTGTCGTAAGACAGGTGACCGATTATTCGATATTTCTGACGACTACCGGGAACAAGTTCTAACAAAACTCAAACAGAGCAAAGTACCTGAGTCGTGGGTATCGCTGGTTGAAGAAGTGAAAGAGCTTTCAGAAAGCGAGTCAAAACGTGTCTTCGGTGATGCTTTACCAAGCGGTTTAACGCTGGTTCATCATTAAATCCACTCTATAAACGAAGATGAGTTAAACGTACAAAGCCCTTCCGACAAAGGGCTTTGTTTTATCGCATTCTTTTGGTTTTGACCGCGCACAACGCGCTAATTCATTTCTGTCGTAATCACCACATCGCGCGTTTCGTTATCCATATCACTAATACCGACCACCGACACTTCTCTATCCGATAGAGTCTCAATTAGGCTGTCTTCTAATCCACCATCAGCAAGCCAAGAATAGAATTTATCCGCAATACGCTCCGAACCTTCTCCGACAAACGTTAATGTGACCTTCTTCATTTGTGACACTCCATCAATTTACGATTCAGCCACTTAAGCGTAGTATGTTTCCTAAATATCGACATACACTAAGGTTAACTTCTTTTATGAGTATCGAAAAATTTGACGCCATCTATCAACGTGCCGCCGAACGAAAAGGTGGAGAAGATCAGCTCGAAGCACTGCTGTCGCATCCATTAAGTAAAGAAGAGTTAGCTGCCATTCCAAACGACCGTTGGTTAGCGGCATTTTCGATGAAGGTATTTCAAAGTGGCATCTCGTGGAGCGTAGTTCGTAAGAAATGGCCGAACTTCGAAGAGGTCTTTTTCGGCTTTAAGATTGAACCATTGCTGATGCTATCTGACGAACAATGGGAAACCAAAGCGACCGATGAGCGCATTATTCGCCACCTAACGAAAGTGATGTCGATTCCTGCCAATGCTCGAATGATCCACGAAGCATCAATCCAGCATGGGTCATTTGGCAAAATGGTTGCAGATTGGCCTCAGGAGAAAATCACTGAGCTTTGGGCGTATCTAAAAAAACATGGCAACCGTTTGGGCGGTAATACAGGGCCATATACTTTACGTCAAATGGGTGCTGATACGTTTATTTTGTCTAACGATGTGGAAGCATACTTGCGCAATTGCAAAATCATCGAAGGCGGAAAAGACACCAAAAAATCTCACGATGCAGCAACCCAAGCGTTTATGCAATGGCAAAAAGAGAGCGGTCGTAGCCTCACCGAAATCAGTCAAATCATTGCATTTAGTACCGGTGATAATCGACTCTAACGACAAGTTGATAAGCACATTGGCTCTTATCACAGTGTGCTTTTTCTGGCCATATCTCTAGCTCCACTCTTGGCTTCATTAAACTTCAACCACCTTCCCATCTTGAGAATTACAAATAATTGTCGTATCGATAAAATTAATTTTTCATACAATATTTTTATTTATCAAACACCTACCTATGGTTGATGTTTTATTAGGCATGTTTTATTGATTCTGCTCAATTGCATTGCCTATTCAAACTGACTAGGATACACGCCCTTCCTGAGTGAACTATCAAAAATAAAATCGAGAAACTTGCTCGAGTTTCTCAACAGTTCACGAACATTCTCGACATTTATATTCATTTCATGATTTTTAGCGCACTTGAGCGCTGATTGAAACGACCATTGCTCCGTACTCGAAAGATTTCGTATTCGCGCTTTCTTACGTGGAGTTATTTATTTCATCAAGGTTGGTCAAAAGGATGATGCCCCTTGAATGCATTTACTGGAGGACAAAAAATGCCAAAAGGTCTAATGCTGACTGACTTAGCCATCGCAGGCTTACTTTTGATTGTAGCGAAAGTGATTCGCGTGCATACGCCATTGCTACAACGCATGTACATTCCATCTGCTGTATTGGCAGGTTTATTTGGTCTCGTGTTTGGCCCTGCCATGCTCGATCTATTACCGTGGACAGACACGTTTACCGCTAACGCAAGCCTATTAACCGCTGCACTTTTTTCTGCGTTAGGGTTAGCAACGGATGTTCCATCCCCAAAAGTTGTCGCACAACGTGCAGGCTCGTTATGGGCATTTAACCAAATTGCTTCTGTCTCACAGTGGTTATTTGCTGCAATGTTTGGCCTGCTCTTAACTACATTTTTCTGGCCAGAAATCAATCCTGGTTTTGGCGTAACAATGTCTGCGGGTTTCATGGGTGGTCATGGTTCAGCCTCAGTTGTGGGAGATATTTTCACGGGTCTTGGTTGGGAAGATGGCTTCACGCTTGGTTTGACCTTTGCGACAGTCGGTATCTTCATCTCAATTTCCATCGGCATGCTGATGCTTCAATTTGCTCTAAAAATGGGTTGGATTCGAAGCTTTACAACTTTTGACAGCATGGATGAACATGAACGAAAAGGTCTTGTAAGACCAACAGAACAAGAACCAGTGATGAAAGACACAATGTCTTCACTCTCTGTGGATTCATTTGCTATTCACGCAGCCCTTGTCGTCGTCGTTACGGCTTTCTCTTATGTCGCAGCAAACTACTTATCGTCGTTCCACGACAAAGTACAAATTCCGACATTTGTAACGGGCTTCTTGGGCGGAATGCTCGTACGAATTGTCGCGAAACAAACCAAAGCGTCACGATACCTTTGTGATGGAGCATTTAAGCACGCGGCTGGTATCAGCACCGACTACCTGATCATATTTGGTATTTCAGCAATCAAAATTACTGTTCTTGCTCAGTACCTTGCGCCAATGATCGTACTCGCCATTGGTGGCATCGCATTTACGTTGTGTCTGATCTTCTGGGTTGCGCCTCGAATTATGGACGATGATTGGTTTGAAAAAGGCATATTCTCCTGGGGCTGGCTAACAGGCACAGTTGCAATGGGCATCGCGCTATTGCGCATTGTTGACCCTAAAATGCGTAGCAAAGTTCTGGATGACTACGCCATTGCTTATGTACCTGGTTCAATCACGGATATCTTTATCATCTCTCTGATGCCTATCGCGATGTATAACGGTATGGAGTGGCAAGCACTTGGTGTCGGCTTAGCTTATATCGCAGTAGTCCTGTTCATCTGGAGATTTGTATTTAAACGCAGTGGCCAAACGGTAACGGACGCGTCTTAAGTACTCCGGCTCGGGAGATTTTTCCTCCCGAGCACATCTTTATTCATCTTTTTTCCTCCTCTCTTTAAAATCCCAATTGAGAAACCGCTTCAATCTCTAATGAATAAATAGGCAACTTGTTTTATATATGAGATTTGCAATTGCAGTCACACCTTCTCATTCTTTTTTAATACCGATATAACCCCATTTTTATTCCAGAATAGCAGCCTATAAAATGACAAAGCTGGAGGCTGGTTGTGCGTGGTTCACGAGGATTTACCCTTATCGAGTTAATAATGTGCATCATCATTCTTGGTGTTGTTGGCGTTGTTGCCCTACCCAAGTTCCTCGGAATACAAAAAGACGCACGAATTGCCGTTTTGTATGGCGCAAGAGAAGCGCTAATGACAGCCAACAACCTTGTTTACACTAAAGCCGTTATTCAGTCTCAAGAGAACATCAACTCAGAAGACACGCGAAACATCGACTTAGATAACGACGGAGTAAACGATCTTATTGGTTACTTTGGGTTAATCAAAAACGTGATTCCAGCAAAAGAGCTTGCCGGTTTTGACCCACAACTCACCATCAACAAATGGTACGGCGCCGATTCAGAGACTGAACCCTACTTCCTTATCGGCTTTGCCAACAAACCCGTGAGCATCCATCACCTGTGTTATGTCGAAGTGTACTACCCTAAAACACCAGGCGGACAACTTCGCTATGGAATTCAAACTGAAGACTGCTAAAAACCCTCCCAAACAAGCTTCAAAATTGTACATTTTGAAGCTTTCTACTTTTAGCGCTCACTTACGCGCCAAAACCTCAACTTAACATAGATTTCACATAATTTTGTTGCATGGTTTTCTTGCAGCGAGAAAGCAAGTAATTCCTGAGTGCATATATTCAAAATCGACACAATCTGTTGTTTTCTTCTTCGCTCAAAAATTGTGCTTGTAAACTCATCATTTCGCTCAATAATAGTTCCATAACAAATTCAATAATTTAAAGCAGGAGGCGTAATGAGAATTTTCTGGCAGCTGCGTTGGTATTTCCGACAAAAATGGAAACATTATGTGGGTTCCATTCTTTTATTTGCAGTAATCTCTGCCCTTCAGCTGGTTCCACCCAAGGCAGTCGGAGTGATTGTCGATGGCGTTGTTGATAACACATTAGAAACAAACACGTTAATCATGTGGTTGTTAGGCCTTATTGTTCTACTTTTCACCATCTACGGGTGCAGAATCCTCTGGCGTATATGGCTATTTGGTGCGAGTTGGGAACTTGGAACCATTTTACGCAACCGCCTTTACCGCCACCTTTCGACTCAACCTCCCCGCTTTTTTGAACGATACAAAACTGGCGATTTGATGGCGCGCGGCACGAACGACGTAAGAAACATCGTTATGACAGCTGGCGAAGGGGTATTAACAGCAGCCGACTCTGTTATCACAGGCATAGCAGTGTTGATCATCATGGTCACGCAAGTCAGTTGGAAACTGACCGTTATGGCCCTGTTGCCAATGCCATTTCTCGCGGTAATTATTTTCTTTATCGTCCGCATTCTTCACCAACGTTTTCGTGTCGCGCAGGAAGCATTCTCTTCGATGTCCGATATGACGCAAGAATCCCTAAATGGTGTGCGAATGCTGCGTGCTTTTGGTTTAGAAAACCAAGAGCAACAACGATTTGAAGATGTCGTTGACGATACCGGTGCTAAAAACATCGCGGTAGCAAGAGTAGATGCGCGCTTTGACCCTGCGATTCAGTTGACGATTGGTCTTTCGTTTCTTCTTAGTGTGGCGGCAGGCGCGTATCTGGTCGACAAAGGCGAAATCACTCTTGGTGATTTGACAGCCTTCACCATGTACTTGGGTTTGATGATTTGGCCAATGCTAGCGTTCGCATTCTTGTTTAACATCTTAGAGCGCGGTTCTGCCGCATGGAATCGGCTACAAGAAATCTTCGATGAACAACCAGAGATCATCGGTGGCACACAGCCTTTAGATGAAAAACCATTACCGCTGCACATCAAGATTGACGCGTTCCATTGGAGTAAAGAACTCCCACCAGCTCTTGCCGCTGTGGACGTAACGTTAGAGCCAGGGAAAATGCTCGGAATTGCTGGCCCAGTAGGCAGTGGCAAATCGACGTTACTCTCCCTGCTATTGCGTCAACATGATTTAGAAAATGGCACCATTCAGTTTGGCGATGTCAAAATCAAAGACGCTATCTTACCTCAATGGCGTAATCGCTTTGCGGTTGTGAATCAGAGTCCATTTCTGTTCTCAAAATCGATCTTTGACAACATCGCTCTTGGCAATCCTCAAGCAACAAAGGAGCAAGTTTATCAAGCAGCGAAATTGGCGTGTATCCACGACGATATAGAGAAATTCCCTGACGGATACCAAACCGAAGTTGGCGAAAAAGGCATTACTCTTTCTGGCGGTCAGAAGCAGCGTATTGCGATTGCACGCGCCATGCTTCTCAACGCTCAAGTGTTAGTTTTAGATGATGCCCTATCCGCCGTAGATGGTCGAACCGAACATCAGATTCTCAAGAACCTTGAAACACACTACCGTGATCAAGCGTTGATCGTTATCGCACACCGATTAACCGCATTGGAAGCGGCTGATGAAATCATCGTTCTTAATCATGGCCATGTCACCGAGCGAGGAAAACATCATTCTCTACTCGAACACCAAGGCTGGTACGCAGAAATGTTCCAGTACCAAAAACTCGAACAAGCAATGGAGGAGTAATCAATGAAACAAACCAGTACATTTAAGCGGTTGTTGTCTTATCCATTGTCTCAGCCGAAGCCAATGATAAAAGGCTTAGCTTTGCTGTTTATCGCGGCGTTAGCGAGTGCGAGTGGCCCTTGGTTGATCCAGTATTTTATTGATGAACACATTGCCAAAGGCGACTACTCTCGTAACGTATTGATTGCTTTAGCGTTGGGCTACGTGTCACTTCAAGTCATTTCAGCAACGTTCCAATATCTTCAATCGTTGCAATTTAGCATGGTGGCAACGAACACGATCAAAACCATTCGCAAGCAAGTGTTTTCGGGAGTGATTAAACAGCCACTTTCTACGTTTGACTACACGCCTGCTGGTAAGCTTGTTTCTCGAATCACGAATGATACAGAATCACTTCAGCAGTTTTACGAGTTGTTAATCGCGACCGTGGTTAAGAACGTTGTGATGATCGTGGTGATGTTGGGTGTCATGTTCTTCATGAGTTGGAAGTTGACGCTGGTTGTTCTCGTCCTGTTACCGATCGTAATTGGCTTTATGTATCTGTTTAAACAACTCAGCACCGAGAGTTATCGCAGAATGCGTGACTTGCTCACGGACATTAACGCCAACTTAAGCGAATCAATCCAAGGGATGAGCGTGATTCAGCTGATGCAACAAGAAGAGCGCTTTAACAAACAATTTAACGAACTCACTGCTGAGCATTTGGTCGCGTCCAAAAAAGTCATTCGCTTAAACGGGTATCTGCTGCGGCCTCTCATGGATCTGTTGGCTGGACTTGCCCTACTCTGCTTAGTTGCCATCTTTGGCTTTAATGGTGTCGAGTTGATTGGTGTCGGTGTACTTTATGCGTTCATCAGTTATTTGGCGCGTGTGACCGAACCTCTGATTGAAATGACTCAACAACTTGCACTTTTACAACAAGCGTTGGTATCGAGTGAACGTGTTTTTGAGTTGATTGATGCGAGGCCACAAACTTACGGTGACGATCATAAACCGCTTAAAACGGGCTCGATTGAGCTAAGTAAGCTGACGTTCAGTTATGATGGTAAGCAAGATGTATTAAAAGACATATCCTTGAAAGCGGCTCATCAAGATTTTATCGCGCTGGTCGGCCATACTGGCAGCGGCAAGAGCACGTTAGCATCTTTGCTCATGGGCTTTTATCCAACCAATGTGGGCGAGTTATTGATTGATGGGCGGCCACTTAATACATTGGGTAAAGACGTACTTCGCAAAGACGTAGCAATGGTTCAACAAGATCCGCACATTCTCCCAGCCTCTGTACGTGAGAACATTTCTCTTAGCCGAGCAGTGAGCGATGAGCAGATATGGGATGCGTTAGATAAGGTAGGTTTATCGGAGCAAATTCGCCGCTATCCAAACGGCTTAGACACTCAACTCGGCCAAGGTGAAACCAACCTTTCGGCAGGTCAAAAGCAATTACTTGCGTTAGCCCGAGTGTTAGTGGCGAAACCAAAAATCTTAATTTTGGATGAGGCAACGGCGAACATCGATTCAGGAACTGAGGCTCTCATTCAAAAAAGCTTAAAAGTTTTGCGCCAAAACATGACGTTAGTGGTCATTGCTCACCGACTGTCCACCATATTGGATGCAGACCAAATTGTGGTTCTACACCATGGTGACTTGGTCGAACAAGGCGCGCATAAAGCCTTATTGCAACAAAATGGTCGCTACGCTCAAATGTACCAGTTACAACAAGCGAATAGACACCTTCAACAGATTGAGCAAGAAGATGCTAAACAACTAGAAGAAGCTGTTTAAGCACTGTACAAGCCACCTGCAAATCGCAATGCAGGTGGCGCCATTTAGTTAAATCCATTCACAATTTAAACTAATTTTTTATTTCTTACCTATTATTGACATAACCCCTCGCTATATAACGCAAGGTCGTTGTAAAATCGTAGCGAACTTCAGCTCAACTTCTTGCCGATGACTCGGTGAGCTGATTACCTATTTCTCATATTGCATATTAATCTCATGACACAAGTCCATGGACAAAGATAAGTTTACTAACATCTATCGCTTGCCTGGTTCGATTCAAATTCGTATCGGTAAATGGCAAAAAACGTTCCGCGGCACCTCTGATTTGGTTTTACATCAGGCGCTAATGGAGCGTAATAAACAGTTTAAAAAACCAGACTTTCTACCTAAAGGCTGGTGTGTTACTCCTATTGACGAAAACGACATCACCATTACGCACCACGGTAAGTACATCCAAACAGTCATGCGTACCATGTTAGATAGAAAGGTATCGTATAAGCGGCTGTTTATGTCGCGTATGAATGCAGAAGATGGTGAAAAGGCACTTCGAAAATACAAATTGGAGTGGGTTCAAAAACACAATCAGATTGCGAAAAAATACAACCAAATCAAGAAAAAGCAGTACATGAATTTTGCAAGGGAAGAAGAAGAAACACTCTACCCTTCCATTCCAAAAGGCGAGTTCGATAAAACGCTGTGGAACAAATTGGTTATATCCACTTTTGGTCCAGAGAAAAAATACAAAAATCCTCACTTTGTACGCAAAGCAGACATCTAATTAAACACCCCTAAATTTAGGGGTGTTTATCTACACGTTAATACAATAAAAATGCAAGACTGATATTCAACTCAAGTAAACTCGAGATACTTGAGTTCTCGTTTTTGACCTATGGCGTTGAAGGATTGAAATTACGCCATAGCGGTTAATTTAATGACGAGCGTCAGCGCCAAATTCTACTTCTTTATAGATATCGGCCAGCGACTTCTTACCTTGTTTGTCTTTGGCTGAACGCTTTTTCTTTGCATGATAGTGATATTCTTGCTCCTGAAGTGCTTCTTCATGCTCTTTCGCTGACTGCACAAACTCAGGGTTCGCAAGTGCTTGTTGGCGTAAGCGGTTTACTCTCTCAAGGGTTTCCCACAACATACTTCACCTCCAAACTAAATACTGTATATAAAAACAGTATTGTTTATAATTCCCTCCTAGTCAATATTCGTGCTCCTTCGTTTACGGGAATTACATCAGCCCTAAGCCTGTGTAGTGCTCAGGATATTTATGGATGATTTGTTTTAGATAATTTTGATGCTCACGCAGCGCGTTGACACATTCTCTGGACAACAATCCTTGATACACCCATTTCTCCAATTCCAGCAAGGCGTAAGGTATCGACCAAGCTTGGCGATATGGGTGGTGAGTCGTAAGCACATCGAATGTGTTAGCCACGGCAACGATTTGCGCTGCAATTGGGATCGCCTCTTTCTTCAAACCGTACGGATAACCAGAACCATTGAGGTTTTCGTATTGGTACGTAATCATCTGCAAAAACAGCGTCACGCTTGGGTGAACTGGATTACCAATACGCGCCACTATATCGTCTGCAGATTCGATACACTGCTCGATATGTTGAAGAAGAATCGCCTCCTGCTCTCTCGTGTAACGTGTTCTACTACAGGCTATCTCTATCGGCAGTTGAATATCGCTCAGTGCATGAAATTGCGCAAACGTACCAATATGCTCAACCGTTTCGTCATTGAAATGATGATGATCCGCGAGTTGTGTGGCGATTAACTGGCTGTAATATTTCATCCGTTTAGTATGGGCATAATATTCTGGCGAATAACTCGGCATCATACCCTGCATTCGATCGGCAAGCGTTTCGATGGCATGGACGACATGATCCTCAGACTCAACAGCAAATTGAACCATCTCAAAATAAGGCTTAAGTCCATTCAATGCTTCAAGCTTAAAAGCTTGGGGCTGGACAGAATTTAAAAAGACAAACCCAGTAAAGGCTTTGTTGTCATAGCAAGGAATCGCGACTGATGACTGATAGCCTTCTTTAAGCAGGGTTTGTATGCGGGAACAATGATTGATGTCGTGAAGATCATCGACAATACGTGGTATTGCATTTTCAGCGGAGATAGTAAGGTTGTGGAGCTTTCTAAACGGCGCCTCATGATGGGCCAAGCACCAAGTATCAAATTCACTTTCGGCGAAAGATTTGAGCATGTCTTGATGAGGGTGATATTTCGCAAACGACACCCTATCGATACACGGCAAATGTGCCTGCATTCTATTCTTCAACGTTTGCAGTTGCTCATTAAGCGGTTTAGCAAACGGGTAAAAACTCCGGTGCGCCATACTTCACCTCCACACCCAAGTAGAGAAACCAGAAGAAAAAGCTCCTTTCTGTCAGAAATTTTGATGATCTTAGAGCGGCTTTTCCCCACTTAAATAATTGATATACCACAACCTAAGTGTACGAAATAAAAACAGATTTCCGCCAATTTTTTCACCGAATATCTTACGGTAATTTGATCCAGATTAAAAAAGCCAACAGGTTTCCCTATTGGCTTTTCGCGTTCAATTTAAACTGTGGAACTAACCTAGAGCAGGTAATACACCTAAAGTGATTAGCACTTGCGCTAAAACGATGCCCGTACCCGCTATACCAGTGACGACCAGCGCTCCTTGCCCACCAGCGACACGGTATTCACCAGAGAAATTATCGGAACGACGAACCTTGATCACCATGACAAGAGGAAGGAAAATCGCAAGAATAGCCAATGCAATCGCCGCGTAACCCAGCGCCATAATGAAGCCTTGTGGGTAAAAAAGCGCAAAACCAAGTGGTGGAGTAAACGTAATCACTGCAGCTAACAAGCGATTTGGTTTCTCACTTTTGCCTTTGATCGTATCACCTAAAAATTCGAACAAACCTAAGCTCACACCTAAAAACGAGGTGAGAAGTGCAAGGTCGGCAAATACACCTACAATGCTGCTCAAGTTGGATTTGTGAACAGTTTGAGATAATTGACCAATAAGTGCACTCAAGCCACCATTTTCAATAAGTGCATCCTGGCTTACTACGCCTAAGGTAACGATTTGCCAGAAAATGTAGATAACTAAAGGAATCGTCGAACCAACAATAACCGCTTTGCGCAAAGACGACGTATCGCCATCTAGGTAGTTTACGATTGCAGGAATACTGCCGTGGAAACCAAACGATGTGAAAATCACTGGAATCGCCGCAAAAATAAGTCCCTGTTCGATAGGCATGCTTAGCAAGTATGACTCGGTAACGTTTGGCGCTAAAAATGACAGTACCGCAACCATTGCGACTAGCTTTAACGCAAACAACACGCGGTTTACTTTATCAACTGTTCCTGTACCAATAGTCACCACTAAAGTAACGATCAGAGTGAAAATCACTGTCGCTGTCGGGCCAGAAATGTCTAACTCAAACCACTGAGATAAGCGATCACCAAATTGGGCACCGCCACCAGCGATGTATGCCGCACACAATGAATAGAACAAAAATAGCATCGCAAAACTGGCAACCCACTTACCCTTTTGACCAAGGATTTGTTTCGCCAAGGTATGAAGTGTCGCACTACTTTCAGCATATTGGTGAAGTTCAAGCATCAGTAGCGCAGTAAAGGCCATTAACGCCCACAAACTCAACATGATGACCAGTGATGTAGTAAAACCAATGCCAGCAGAGGCAAGAGGAAGAGCTAGCATACCAGCCCCAATTGTAGTACCAGCAATAATTAGGGTACTACCAAACACTTTAGAACGACTCATTGTATATTTATCTTTACATCTTATTGGGAATTATCAGCATCAGATCGGGCAACGGCGCACCAAAACTGACACCATATTTGTAATAAACACGATATTGTAGGATCTTTGAGAGAAGATCAAGCAAAGTGTAAGGATAAAAAACCACGTCCGTAAAATTATGTTTACACAAAACAATCTAAGCGCTTATTTCTATCAATAAGCGAGCACATTCTTCAGAATTCATAAACTTGGGAACGGGGTAATTCCAATGTGCCTCTTTCAGAATCAGGTCAACCAAGTCTTCGATATCATCTTGTTTTATGGCTGTTGTGCATTTTTCGATACCAATAGCATCGTACAAGGATTCAATCTGTTCCAAGAAATGCTCAGCACTTGGTTTGTCTTTCGTATTGATATTGGTCTTCTCGGCAAGCGTTCTTAGCTCATCTTCAATTTCAGGCAAAGAGAACTTTAAGACGGGTAGCAACGCTAATCCATTTGCCATGCCATGTGGCAAACCATACCTTGCCCCTAAGTTGTGCGCAAAAGCATGCACGTACCCTAGACTTGCCTTGGTAAAAGCTAACCCTGCGTAGTAAGACGCCATGGCCATTTTGTATCGAGCTTCAATATCTCCCCCCTGAGCCACTGCTTTGGGTAAATAACGAAATATCAATTTGATTGCAGCGACTGAATACGCTTGAGTTTCTGGTGTCGAATTGCGCGAAATGTAGGCTTCTACCGCATGAGTTAACGCATCAATCCCTGTGTCAGCAGTGATTTTGGCTGGCAAACCGATAAGCAAGTCAGGATCGAGCGCGGCCATAATCGGCACCAGTTTCGGGTCCATCAAGGGCGTTTTTAAATGCGTATTTGGGTCTGAAACCACTGCCGCGATCGTCACTTCAGAACCAGTGCCAGAAGTGGTTGGAATAACAAACAGAGGCGCTGGGGTTCGCCATACTTTGAAAAGTCCTGAGAGCTTTTTGATTGAGCGTTTGTTACTTACTCTTGCAGCAATCACTTTTGCACAGTCAATGGCAGATCCGCCACCTAACGCCAAAATGGCTTCCGACTGAGAGGCGTTGTAAGCACGTAATCCATCTTCCACTTGATCGTAAGTTGGGTCTGGTTTTACTTCAGAAAACACGCCCACCTGTAAACCCAACCCCTGCGTTTGCTCCAAGACTTTACCTACCATACCTATTCGAACTAATCCCTCATCGGTCACTAGCAACAAACGTCGAAAACCTAGATCAGATATCGCCTCCAACAACTCAGATACGGCTCCCGAACCAGAAAACAGCGTCGGCCGTGGAAGTGGCAGCACATGCGCTGCGATTTTTAGCCCTTTGGTGTAACTGCGATACAAACAATGTTTCAACATACAAATTCCTTTTGAGTTGGAGCATTTAGTCTAGTAGTTTTTTCAGGCAACTCTTCTTTGCAGCTTCACAAATTCGCAATCGAGTCGTTTACCTTTTCTTAATTAACTCATTGAGCTAATTAAGAAACAAAATGGGGATGTTTTCTTTCCTACAGTGACCACCACAATAGATATTCCATCTGCACCGTCTTTACGATTTACATTGAGAGTGGCAGCAAAACGTGCAACGTCACTTTGAGGCCGAAAACCCTAAAGTCGTCTCTCCCCCTTTGTTTGCTGATGTTTTAGTCAAAAGTAGAAATAAGAATACGTTGCATCATGATTTATTGTCGTTTTCAAAGAAGTCAACCAAAGCAACAAGAATCTTTTAAAACCAATACTCAGCTCAAAGAACTGACGTTAAACAGTGAGCTTCGAGTGATATTCTTATGCAACTAGGATTATTATCTACGCCATAATTAAAATTACGTCCAAATAGCCCACCTTTAAGGGTTCTTTTCGCTGTCGCGCCCTTTCTCTAAATATCAGGCCATGATGTCGGTTTGCGTGGGCTTAAAAACATGTCGGTATAAATAATGAAGCATTCTTCCTCTCCCGATGCTATTGCGGGTTTTGAAGTCGATCTAAAACAAGCACTTATCTGGGTCGCCCGTGCACTCGACTATGTAGGTGTCGATGACACTCACCACAGTCACCGCGTCGCATACATCGCCTACCAATGTGCTCTAGCCTTAAATTGGGATTTAAAGAAAGCAGAGTTTTGTTACTTTGCAGGCATGATTCACGATTGTGGCGTCTCTGAAACGCAAGAACATAAAATGCTGCTGGACGAGCTCATCCCTCAAGATGCTAAAGCGCACTGTCTGCGCGGCTACCAAACGCTCAAACAATGTCGCCTTTTAAGTCAATTTGCCGTTCCAGTGCTTTATCACCACACCCATTGGGATGAGCTGCAACATCTCGACCTGCCTGAATTCGAAAAAGACGTTGCGGCCCTACTCTACCTTTCTGATCGACTAGACTTCATGCGTGCACGCTATGTAATGAACTGCCACTGTGACATTGTCACGCTGCATGAGGAATTGATTGCAGAATGTGTATTGGCGAATGCTGGCACCTTATTTAATCCAGTCATGTGCAAAGCCATGGTTAAGCTCATCATGACCGACGGATTTTGGTTCGCGATGGAATCAGAAAACATCGAAACCATTGGTCTGAATTTTAAGAGCATTGATTGGTTACAAAAACAGTTAACCATTTGGGACATGAACAGCCTTGGATTATTTCTGGCGCGCATTGTCGATGCGAAAAGCCCATTTACTTATCAACACTCGCAAAAAGTTGCTGAGTTGTCGCGCTATTTGGCGGGCAAATTAGGACTCGATGAACACGACCAAGAAATGCTGTTTATTGCCGGTTTGGTTCACGACATAGGTAAGCTAAAGACGCCGGATGAAATTCTACATAAGGAAGGCGCGCTCAGTAAGCAGGAATACACGAGAATCAAACGACATACGATAGATACTCAACTTGCGCTGTATAAGGTGTTCCCAAACGCCAAAATCGCAGAATGGGCTTCAAATCACCATGAACGCTTGGACGGCTCTGGCTACCCTTACCATAAAACAGCAGAAGAACTCGACATCCCTTCTCGCATTATTGCCGTTGCCGATGTGTTTCAGGCACTATCGCAAGATCGCCCTTATCGAGGACGAATGAGCCAAACACAAATTGCTGAGATCATGGATGACCTAATTGAGCAGAATAAACTCTGCGCTCACGTCTATGAGGTGTTAGAGCAGAATATGACGGCTTGCTACAACATATCTATTTGCCACTAAAAGCCGATTTCCGGACATTAAAAAGGGCGCATCACGCGCCCTTTTTAGTATTTAGTGTCTAGATGTTAACTCGCGATATCCAGAAGGTTATCTCTCACACCATTAATTCTGAACCAGCCTGCGATACTGAAACGCTCCGCGTTAGTCGGCAACACTTCATGAGGAAACTGTTCAGATAAGAACACCAGTAGACGCCCCCCACGAGGCGGTATTGTCGCGATTTCTTTGTCATTGAGGTCATAGACGACCAGTTCGCCCGCGTCCTCTTCACTCCAAGATTCATTCATGTAGAACACCGTGGTTAAGCGACGGTTTTCGTTCCCTTTAAAGCAATCAAGGTGTTTTTGGTAAAAATCGCCTTTTTCGTACTTAGCAAAGTGCGCTTCATACTCAAACAAACCCAAGAAGAAATGGCGGTTCACCTCTTGTCGAATCTCTTCCATTTTGCTCAAATAATTCGCGATTGACTGGCCCATAGCTGGTTTTAACCATTGAATTTTGTCACTGCGAATTGATTCAATTCGGGTCACATCATCATTTCGACCAATGCGTGCTTTCTTCCAATTATCCGGTATGCAATCACGCAATTGGGTTACTTCTTCTTCTGAAAGAAAGTCATCCCAAATGTAGTAACCATCCGTTGCTAACGCATCGATCAGCTTGTTCATTTATTTTATTCACTCGTGTGGATTGGGCGGTTTATATAAAAAATTCAATCCAATGCAACAAATGCAACTTTTTGTCGAAACGACAAATTCTGAATCAGCAAATAAAATTGAAAGAAAAGCACACAAAAAAGCCACTCTCTTGAGCGGCTAAATTAGTAAGTTATCGGGCACCATAAACCACGGTTGGTTGATGAATCGGTCTGATTCGCTGGATAGTTCGGCGCTGCTTGTTCTTTAGTTGGATGTGACACAGTTCCAGCACCAAACCAAACGCCATCGCAAAGTACACATACCCTTTATTGATATGGATTGCGAAGCCTTCGGCCATCAGCAAGCCACCCAGCAATACATCAACTATTAAGAATAGTAATTGGATTGTAATTAAAAGAAAAAGCGCCTTTCGGCGCTTATTATACATCCCTAACCCAAACGTCCTTGACGTCTTTTTTAAGAAGGTCAATCACACTTTGGTGAATGAAAACGAAGCCAAAATCTTCTTCTAGTTTAAATATTAACCGCTCTTCTAAGGGAATATTTTCTAATTTAGAGAAATCAAACTCTGTTGACTCGATATCTAACCAGTTCAACTTACCGTATTGTTTTTCTTTATCCGTCAATTTATAAGTTTGATGGATGTAAGGCATACGATAATCTTCGTAAACTTTAATTTGATCATCTGTTGGTTGGCTTGGAGAACAATCCACGCGAGCGTCTAACCACTCTACTCCGTGTACTACCAGTTTCTCTACTTCTGATACAATATCACTGATGATAAATAGCTTTGGAGAAAAGGTCATTTCCAAAAGCAAATCTGGCTCTACTGGCACAATTGGCTTGGGGCTTTGCTGGAATGGGAAGTTACCTAAGTCTTGTTTAGTTAGTAAATGATATTGTTCTTTCATTTTAAGCCTCAAAACTTTGGAGCAAGGTCATCAGTGCTAATCTTAGCTTTTCTCAAAGAGTCAAATTCTGCCATAAAGTCAATCACATCAAACAATTCTTCACAAAAAAACATCGCCGTTTCAGCACCTTTTACTCGAAACGCTACTCTATTAGATAACGGAATTTGCTTTAACTTTTCTTCAGAAATAAATAATTCGTGGACTATCAGTTCACCGCTTCTTGGAGAGATTTCGATATCTGAACGCTCTTCATCTAGTACATCTATAATATTATTGATAGCTAAAATGTATCGATTCTGTACTTCTCCATCCTCCAACTTCAGCTGAGAAGGATAATATTCAATACCAAAAGGGTCGAAACTCATTAAGATTTCAGCAAATAGACGACTTACCGATAAATCACCACAATCAACTATCGGTCCAACGTTTTTTATACTTCCTCCTTCACTATCCACCCACACAACAGGGTTTATCGATGAAGTTGGATGATAATGGTTTGTACTATACAACGACTCTCTGTTATCTACAGAAACAAAGTTAACACTTGAAGAGAAGTAGTTTTCGGAGATCAATGAAAAATACATATATACCCTACTTTATTTTTGTTCTTTGATTGTTTTTAATCGACGACCACTATAGCAAAATGCTTTTACTTCTATAGTACTAGGAGTATTATCTTAGCCATTAAAATGGTTCATTTTCCTACCTTTAGACTCCATCTTGTGACAAATAAAAAAGCGCCTTTCGGCGCTAATTATACATCTCTTATCCAAACGTCTTTGACGTCTTTTTTAAGAAGGTCAATCACACTTTGGTGAATGAAAATTAAGCCAAAATCTTCTTCTAGTTTAAATATTAACCGTTCTTCTAAGGGAATATTTTCTAATTTAGAGAAATCAAACTCTGTTGATTCGATGTCGAACCAGTTCAACTTGCCGTATTGTTTTTCTTTATCCGTCAATTTATAAGTTTGATGGATGTAAGGCATACGATAATCTTCGTAAACTTTAATTTCATCATCAGATGGCTGGCTTGGAGAACAATCCACGCGAGCGTCTAACCACTCTACTCCGTGTACGACCAGTTTCTCTACTTTTGACGCAATATCACTGATGATAAATAGCTTCGGAGAAAAGGTCATTTCCAAAAGTAAATCGGGCTCTACTGGCACAATTGGCTTGGGGCTTTGCTGGAATGGAAAGTTAACTAGGTCTTGTTTAGTTAGTAAATGATATTGTTCTTTCATAATTAAAATACAGGTGCCTCTTCATCAAAATCAAATGGCTCTTGCACGAGACCTACTGCGCCATTTTTCTCTGCGATTTCCCAAACATTATCAACCAATTCAGTAGAAAAGAAAATCGTGTCATCTGAGCCTTGCACTCTGAATATATGCTTCTTATGTGGTTCAATAGCGTTGTACTTCGACTCAGATATGTATAGCTCAGAGACTACTACCTTTGGAGGTAAGCCTAGATGAGACTTATCCCTAGTAAAGACAAAACTTTCCTCATCATTAATAACGTCAATGGTATTATTAACCGACATGATATAAAAGCCCGTTAGTTGCCTGCAAGTGGAATGTAGCTCGGCAGGCAGGAATATCACACCATATGGATCCCACGCCATAATAGCTTCCATTATCAGTCTAGAAACTAGCCGATCACCTTTATCGATTATATCGGGAACGTCTTCGAGTGGGTGTTCACCAGCAGTCCAAACTATAGGAGCAGATGTTGAAACTGGAACGAATATATCTGTAGAATATAAAAATTCTCTGCCATCAGCTGGTTTGGCAATAATATCACTACCTAATAAGTTTTCGCTAAATGTTGTTAGTTGTTCAGTACTCATTTGCTCACAACTCCTTGATGTTCTTTAACCTACGCTCACTACTGTCGAAGATCATATCCTTCACGACATCCTTCGGCTCAATTTTTTTATAAATATTTTCGTACACCATATTGTTTTTAACTGAAGTACTGTACTCTTTATTATTTTTTTGATACGTGATGTTGGACTTAACCAAGCCTTCGCTTTCTCTTGTATGCGAATCCTTTTCTGCTATGTCCCGCCGTTTATTGAAAAACTTGAAGCCTCCGGGCGTAAAGTGAGCGTCTCTACTACTACACACACCACATCCTATGTTTCCTTTCTTAAACCTAACTCCATCACCTTTTAGCAGCAGTTTAAAGTTCGAAATATAACCAAGTATTTTTTTCGATACGTCATCAATCTCATCGACATAGATTAAGTAATCAGTGTCGCAATTCAATTTGTTCAATGTCAATGCTAACTTTATCGCAACTACTTTATGGTAACCAATTGTAGAATCGATAGACTTTTTAAGCCCTTTGTCTTTTATCTTTGATGACTCTTTAAGCATCTTCGCTTTAGTGCCATAAAAAGAGTTCGAAATGCTTGAATCAGTATGGCCAGAAGAATGTTGAGGAGTCTCGTAATAACAACAAATTTCTTCATCTGATGATAGTAAAACTAGATTGGTTCCATGATTCATCGACCAACCTTTTCGTTGCATTTGTAATGTTCTAAAGGTTGCTAGACTATTAACAACCATATCACTTATTATATGGTGTGCATCGAGAGCGCCTGACTTAAGGTTCAGAGGGTGGGACATTCTAATATCGGCACTCGCTAACTTATAAGAGTCAGTTTGGCGAAATACATCACCTTCAAACTCTTTCACCGTATTGCTAGGGTTCGCTTCTTGTCTTTTCACTATTTGTTCTTCCCTTTTGTTCTTAGAGCATCGGCGCACTCTCCCTCTTTTTTGCCAGCAACTCTTTTACAAATCTTACACCTAACAGGCTTTTTATCTTTTTCTTCATTTGCCTTTGCAGAGTTCTTTCCTGACTGAGCAGACTCACCGGTATTATGTTTTACTTTTGCTGGGTATGTTTTTTCACCCTTACCTAAGATGCGAGCAAAAAGCTTATCAAACTCGCCCATCGCTTCTTTTAGTTTGTCCGGCACCATCTTATCGATGATTTTTACCTCATCCGCTAACTTTAAGAAATACGCACCGAGCTCATCTGCGCCCATTCTGTTTGCGTATGAAGCCAACTCGGTTGCCACTTCAATACAAGGTTTTAGAACATCGCTAACAATCTGGCTGGTTTGTTTGGCGTAATTCACCCAATCTAATGTACGCAAGAATTTTTCTGGATCGCCTTTACCCATGCCTCTTAAAACGGCTAGCAAAGTATCTTTTGATGTTCCTTTGCCGCCTTTTAGCGCAACTTTACACGTACCTTTGACTGCACTACCAAATGTAGGAACGCAGCCGACAAGGGTAAGTGAAAGTGCTAACCAGTTTTCGGGCTTATCACGTTCTTCTTCACTCAACAAAGTCATAATGTTTGCAGATAAATCGCGCACGTCAGCGGCTTGGTCTACGACAGGAATCATCGTCAGCGCTGTATTGGCGATGATCTGCTCTACAGAAGCATCATCGTTGAAATCACCAAGAATCACACCCCAAATCCAACTGGCCGCACCAGACATTCGCGTCCAAGCATTTTCCCAGAAACCAACTTCACCTTTCTTTGTTTCTTCAATGATCAGTTGAGCGTTCGCACTTGGATTGAAGTTTGGGTTGGTCTTAGTTGGGACATTCGGCATAAAGTCGCGACTGTCCTCACCGTACTCTATGGCAAACTCACCCGGAGCAACGCCACCAACAGAAGCCTTACCGTTGTTGTCTAATGTTCCTTCAAATACGGCGCCAGATTGGTCGGTTAGAGTGTAAGTCGCACCTTGAACGGGTTCACCGTCTGAGTATGAGAGGTATAAGTCAACCGTATATGTCCCCTCCTGATCTTCCGTAACAGAAACCGATGGATTTTGTGCGCCGCCAAGACACATGGTATTGGCTTTGTTCATTGTCATTTGATCGGACAGGCGACATACGCCCTTACCTTCAAACTTAACCGTTGGTGAGGCTGAGATGAATTTTGCTTCGGCTTCTATGGTGCCGGATGCTACGCCTTTTTTATCGCCACCCGCATCACCGGTACTTTTTGAAAACGTACTACCTTTGATCGCGACACTGTTGCCACCATCCATAGAGATAGTCGTAGTGCCACCAGCAAGATCTGCTGATTTGGCATTGTTGCCATAAGGGATAGGAACGATCGGCTTACCGACCTTCGTTAAACAAACATCTGGGAGCGTTGCATTCGCTTCACCACCTGAGCCTTTATGAACTATCGAAAGTCCATTTGCACCAACTGTTACGCCCATAACCAATCCATTTGAATTTTGTTGATTGAATAATAAAAGAGATCGCATATTGCAATCCCTCTAAATGACTAGTGAATTTCACTAAATCGCTAGTGACATTCACAATAAACCTTAAAACTGGCAGAAGATCTCATTTCGAGATCTTCTGTTTATCGATACACTTCAAGTAATTGCTGAAACTTTAAATCTATGACGATGTAAGTCGCGGCATACATGATTGCGAAGGTAATCGCACTGATGCCTAAAATCAGTTTGGGTGAAATCACCCTTTTTAACGGCTTCTTAAGGTATTTGGCCTTAAGGTTAACGAGAGAGACTTTCTCTTGCTCTGCTAAGCGTTCATCACGTACTAAGCGATAAATTGTATTGCCGATTTCTGCTAGCTTTTCGTTACCGCGCTCTTCACGGCCGTATTTGCCCTGAAAGCCAAGTTGAAGCAACAAATACAGAAACTCGATAACGTGACGGTATTTGCGCGGGTCTGCTTTTAATCGCTCGAGAATAACGAAGAACTTATCACCGCCAGATGTTTCATTGTGGAACTCTGACAGCAAACTGTTCTGGCTCCAATGGCTGTTAGCGCCCCACTCTTGTCGGCAGACCGACTCATCAATCGCAGCACACAAACAGTAGCGGATGACCAAAATGGATGCGCGATCCAGTTCCATTTCATTGAGCTTACGCTCGCCTTTTCTTATCTCACGAGCTACTTGTTCACGAAACGGCATTGGGTCATCAAGCCAAGGAATCGAAGACATACAAGACAAACTGGCGATCAACCATGAGAACTGGTCGACCAACGGGTTGATGCCCATGTTTTCGATGTTTAGGTCTTGTACCGCGATATTACGAGACAAGTCAGGCGCTGGCATCACCTCCATCGGTTTGCCTGGCTCTGGTTGGAATAAGACTACAGTAACGTCAGTTTCTGCGTAACTCATAGACGAACTGCCCATAGTTGCAGCGACAAGTTAGCAAAGTCGCCGGCTACGTGAACCGCAATTGCAGCCGTGTTTTTCAGTGCTGCCCACTCTTCACCAGTCTTATCCAGTTCGAAGTAGGTGTAACCTGCGTGGTAAGGCAATGCGCGAGGTACGACTGGCATTGGTTTAATCTCGATGCCCGGCAGTTGCAGGTTAATCAAGTCACGAATGTTATCGATAGAACCGATCTTCGTTTGACTAACAAACTGGGTGTGAAGAACATCCAAAGTAACGTCGGCTTTAACCGCAAGAATAAAGGTCGTGGTGTCGATAATCTTACTGTCTGGAATCGCTGCCGTTCTAATACCGTAGTTTTGGTCTTTCAACGTCAGTGGAATTGCACGCTGCTCAGACATCACACTTAGTGTCATCTTCGCACTATCCAATGTACGCGATAGACAGCTGGTTAGGTCGCCATGGTTGTACTTGGTGAACTCGATTGGTCGACGAGATGCTGAACACAAAGTCGAAAGCTCACCTTCCGCTTGAAGAAGAATGCGATAAAACGATTCAGGATGAACCCCTTCTGCGCTCGCAAAGTGCCAGAATAGCGGCTCGTATCGGTTTAGAGCTTGCAGCAGCATGAAATCAGAAACTGAAGATACGCCTTGCTGGTCAACCACACCTAAGCGCTGAACGATGGATTCTGCACGGTGTTTCAGCATAGAGGCAAACTCGGTTGCGAACTTGTTTAGCACGGTAGAGGCATGAATATCGATACAAGTCGGGATAAAGCTTTCATCCAAGATAACACTGCCGTCGGGCTTCACTTCTGAGATCTTCAGAATTGGAATTGATGTGTAAGCACTCTTATCTTCATGGTCATACATCAAGCAGAAGTTAAGCTTACCGACTACGATATTTGCCATGTCTTCTGAATCATAACAAGCGTCAACCGCCTCTTGAGATTCCAGCGTGTAACGTGCGCCGTCTTTCTTCGTGCCGAATAGTTCAGAGCGCTCAGAAGGTAACGGACAACAAAGGTAAACCACTTTGTCAGCAATCGAAGGATCAACGTCTTTCACTTCTGGAAGTTCAGCCAGCAGCGGCAGCTCAAATGGTGTTCTGTCTTGAAGAATACCTTCAGCGCGAGTGATACCAATTTTGCCCAACGCCAGTAGTTGCGAGTTAATCTCTAAGCGCTTAATGCCCCAATGCAAAGGTGATGCATTTGCGCTCAGCATGCTCGACAGTTTACTTTGTGAACGA
This sequence comes from Vibrio sp. Y20_XG_PY13, assembly GCF_024181925.1. Lineage (NCBI taxonomy): Bacteria > Pseudomonadati > Pseudomonadota > Gammaproteobacteria > Vibrionales > Vibrionaceae > Vibrio > Vibrio sp. Y20_XG_PY13. The sequence goes on from NZ_JAMZAL010000002.1 coordinate 196,953, forward strand.
TCGAGTTGCTGAAAGTGCTGCGGCTTCATGAACATTCCATCTTGCCAAACAACTGGATTGTATAAAGACATGCTTTTATTCCTTAAAAATAAACTTGTTCAATGCCGCGAGTGTTGTCAGAAATTAACTCACTGCCTTCTAACTTGAGTTTTATGTAGTACTCGCTCTTCTCTTCAATCACTTCGACTTTACGCCAAGAAGAACCGTCAATATCGCGAAACGCGACTGAGAATCCAACCGCACGGGTTGCTGGGTCGAGTTCCAAAAATTCGTGGATCTTTTCACCGGGCTGCATTTGGTATTCATAACGTTTGATGTATTCATCACCCAGTGATGCTTTATCGTTCTCAAACAATGCGAAGAAGTCTAAGCTACGAAACAACACTGGTGACGTCAGTTCGTGAACTCGCAAAATAACCGGAGAGGATTGTCCGCCTTCACGAACATTTAGAACCGAAGACGCCTCAATCACCAACTCAATCGAGGACGTTTCAGGCGTGATGCCTGTTGATTCTTTAAATTGATCCCACATGGCACAACCGGATAGCAAGGCGCATCCGAGCAATATTGCAATACTACGCATGGCTTCCCTTAATCGCTTTGGTGTAGCTTTTCTTGATCAAACCTTTCAATGACGTCTCATTCATTTGACGACGGTTATTGGCGTAGAACTCAAGATACTCACCCCATAACTTTGATTTGGTGGTGAACATGGATTTACTTGCAACGTCGTTTGCAAACGTGACAGGGTCATTCGTTTCAGATTGTTCAATTAGCAACTCATTGAGTGCCTTGTTAAAAATAATTTGATGATCGTTGAGCTCATCCAACATTTGCTCCACCAATTCATTCGGAGACAGCAAGTTCTGACTATTTAGCGTTAACATCAGTTCCGCTAAGTTTGAATCCGCTTCGCTTAAACCTTGTTCACCTTTAAGTGACTCAACTTCATGCAAGTCTTTTTGCAAGTTATCGATACACAAACGAAGACATGCCCCCATTTGTTTAAACAGCAGAGCTTCGTTACTGATCAGATCAGGGTTACTAATACCCAAGCCTTCATAAAACGCTTTACCGATATCTGAAGAATGAGCCGCACTCTCCGTCGCTAGAGACTCGTTGCTTACAAAACCTTGTTGGGCCTCTTTCGCTTTCGTTTCTGGCTGAGTAGGTTGTGCTGATGGAACAAAGGCTTGTGTTACCTCTTCCCATTTCTGGCTAACAGGCTCTGCTCTTTGAGTAACATTTGACGTCGCGTGACTAAGTGGCACTTCATATTGAGGCTGTTGAGGTTGGTTAACGTCTGGTTGAACCACACTAGCCTGAGGCGAAACGGGCTTCGTGTGCGCAAAATCTTCTGGAATGAACGCGGCTTGCTTAGCTTGCTCTGCCGCTGGTTCAACAGATTCTTTACTCGTGGCAACGCCTCCCAGCCAATCTTCAGGGATTAAATTTGGAATATCGAATTCGGAATGGATACTGAAACTGTCATCAACGACTTGTCGCGTATTTTCGATTGTCTTAGCCGGTGCAGGCTCAGGCTTTTCAACATCGCGGATAAGATAGTCGTCTTCACGCTGCATCGAAAACTTTAGATGCGCAATAGGATCGTCAGTATTAACACCATCTTGCCTGGTCTCCATGAACAAGTCTTCTAATGCACCGACTTTTTCTTCCTCTTCTACGACCGCCTCACCGAGATTGACGAGTGGATCATTCGATACTCTTTCTGGGGCAATATCGGCGGCAATATCTTGAACAGCGGATATATGCTCTAATGCAACGCCAATCTCGTACTGCCCTAATGAAACAACGTCACCGTCAACAATAGATATCGGTTGATTCTTTAGAATCTTATTACCATTAACCATAGTGCCATTTGTCGACACATCGCTAATGTAGAAAGTGTCACCGTATACACTTATCAAACAGTGTGTACCAGAGATAAAACGGTTATGGTCCGTTAAAGACAGAGTGCAGCTAGGCGCTCGTCCAACTGAGCCACCACCTTCTGGCATTTCAATATGCTTTGCGCCCGTATATTCCTCTGGGCATTTAGAAATAAATAGGACTAGCTGATGTGTTTGCATTGCTAAACCTTAAAAGAGTAGAGAAACAGAAAGCTCAACTCCACCAATTCCGTCATTAACGACTGGAAGAATATAGGAAGCTTGGGGAATAATTTGAATGTGCGCATCAGGGTTACTGCCTAATTTGATGGCCGTACCAAATGTAACGACTGCACCCAACTCAAACTGATCTGCATCTTCGACACTTTCGTAACGGTAGCCATCTTGGTCTACTTTCCAACGGTTTGAATACTGCGAGTAACCAAACGATAAGCCAGCACCGACATAAGGAGTAAATATGCTCCACGAGCTCAGAGCGTATTGAGGAACAACACGAAACTCGTAATTTGTAACTTCTTGATAAAGGCCGTTTGAAGGGGCATTGACATCTTCCGCGAGATAATTCAACCCAAGCCACCAGCGCCAACGGTTGTTATTTTCATCGATTGGGCGGGTATGAACAAGACCGTATCGTAAAGCATCTACGTCACCACTAGAGCCTTCGTCATAGTCAATACTTTCTACAGTGATCATATTGACTGAAGCACCATATCGCTCCCCTTTTGCCACCGCAAAAGTAGAAAAAAAACACATGGCATAAATGAGTCCAACTTGACTAGATTTTGACATTGATTTCCCCAATAAAATCTATTTTTTATTATTTGGAGGAAGGACGATATCAATTACACTCTCTTTTTCAAGACATAAAATAAAGCGACCACAACAAAGCACACTTTAACTATCAAAATAGGCATTTCAACCATTAACAGGCGCATTATAGAACCTTGATAAATAGCCGCATTATTCTAGAAAATTGAATAAGCAAAGACCGTATATCAGCAATTGATAATAAAAAAACACCTAATATTAAGTTTATTAAAATGTTCATTTACATCATAAAAAACTAACAAAATGAATGAAAAATAGGACTTTTCCTACACACAAATTAGCCAATTGATATTAATATTAGGAACAAAGATCACACAAAATGGATTTTAATTAGATTTATCGGCTTTTTATTGTCTAAAAATCTTTTTTTATCTATAAAATCAGAAAAAATGCATTGCATGTCATTTGGCATAGCAGGCGAATACAATAAAAAAATCTATCTTTATTATTTTATTATCAACTCAGTTGGAACTTAACATTATGTTTTTCAGCGACTTCACAAGAAGACCGATCGATGAAAGTAATCCAAGCGGTACCAATCCAAATGGCTTAGACGACTTTGATGAAATAAAACGTCAAATAAATGGCTTGAACAAAGTAACAGGCCGTGTGTCATGGAAGACAGTTCAGACACTATCAAAAGAAATCCTTAGAACGAAAGGCAAAGACTTTCGCTGTAGCTGTTACTTTACTGTGGCAGCCATTAATAATGACGGACTAAAAGGCCTAGTTGAGGGCTTAAATTCTGTGCTCGACTTGTGTGTTGTTTATTGGTTCTCCGCCTATCCTGAGTACACAAAAGCTAATGCCCGTATTAGTGCGATTGAATGGATGGTTGAGTACACTGAAAAACGAATGAAGAAACACCGAGTCCTGCCGGAAGAACTCCCCCTAATTGAAGCGGCTCATCAGCTTTGTCTACGTATCGAAGAGGAACTTCGCCTTCACTATGGTATTAAGGCACCTTCTTTTGGACGTATTCGTCGTCCCCTAAATCAGTGGATTGAAGAGATTAAAGAAGAAAAGGCGAAACAAGAGAAAACCTCACAAACAAAACCTGCGGCAAATCCTCCTTCGGCAGGCATCCGAGTCGAAATAGCACCGCCTAATAGACCTGTTCAAAAGAAAGTAGAGCAGCCTAAAGTGGAAGAAGAGGCCAAATCAAGCCGATTCATTATCTATACAATGATCGGATTGCTGATCATAGCTTTTACGTCCCACTTCATATACAAACAGCATCAATACACAATGCTCAAGGAAAGAATTGGGGCAGCATCACTTACTGAATTAGTGACGATTGTTAACTCGCTCAGTGTCGAAAACAAAAATTACCAAGATGACTTGCGCTCTGTCACGGTTGAGCGTCTTCATACTTTGATGTCAGGTTGGACATTAGATCCAGTCAAAGTGAGCCAGGTCAATACCATTGAACAGTTAACGAATGACCTGACCAAGCTCTATCCAGACTCATCCTCTGCACAACAACTTCGCGATAATTTTTTAGGCCAACGTTCTTATTTTGAAGATGAATTTGAGGCTATATACAAACGTTTTGCATATGCTAGAACGGTCTTTGCCAACATTGCAAAACAAAGTGCAGACAAGGACGCTAAGAAAGCATATGAGTACAGCAATTCGCTATTTCCCCTTCTTGGGCGAATTGAATATGCAGAAAAGAACTCTCAGCGAAAGGAAATTGAACGATCACTTCTTTTGCTGAACGCTTACCTATATAAAATCAACCAGCTACAAGCTGCAGAAAAAGACAATAAATAAAAGTAAAGAAGTTACAGGCTTATGTTCAAACAAAAAATACTAAGAAATCCAGTCGTGGTTTCTACCATAGTGGCTTTGGTATTAGCCGCGATATTTGCAGCGGTATATTTATTCATACTTGAAGACGCAGATAAGCTTTATCTATGGGTTGGTTTAGGAGTTATTACTGGTTTTTATTTTACATTCCAGCTTTCCCTATGGCTTAAGAAAAAAAACAGCTCAAAAGTTCAACGTTTAGAGACAGAAGAAGAAGCTCTTTCAATGGTGATCCGCCCTCTTCTTTCTAATGCGGGCAAAAAGCCAATCTATCTGATGGTTGGTAATAAAGGGGCCGGTCGACGTCAGTTTTTGTTTAATTCCAGCGCAATTAAGCCGATGGACCGTTCTCGCACAGCAAAAAACGATTTCTTCGAATGGTATGAGTCTGATGGTGCCGTTTATGTTAAGCCAGATCAACGCCTCATCTTCCAGGAAGTTTCAAGCAGTGATGCTTCTCTCTGGAATACTTTTATTGATGAGGTGATTCGTCATCGTCCGAGAAAACCGTTTTCAGGTTGCTTATTCTTTGTTGATTTCGAATTTATGATTGTATCTGAGCCAGAACAGAAAGATTACACCATGACAGCGCTATTGCAGCGTTTGAACTCTATCACTGAGAAGACCTCGTCTGCACTACCTGTTTATTTGATGATGACGAAACTCGACAAACTAGATGGCTTTAAAGAATACGTTCACTCTAGTTCACTAAAAACACGTATTGAATTTCTGTCCATTCCATTGAAGGAAGCGAAAGGTGTACTTACCGAATACTACCTAGATAGCTTCCATAATCTGGTAAAAGTGCTAGAAAGCAACGCTTTAGACGCATCGGCAAACTCAACAGATATCAACGAAAAGCAAGCCATCCTTGCCTTCCCAAAACAGTTTGAGCTCTGTCAACGTGAAATCAGCTACGTGCTTGAACGTCTTTGCGATACAAACAATGGCGTTTACTCGTTGGATATTCGCGAAATCTTCTTCTGCTCTTCTTTGCAGGGTGGACGCAAGTACAACTTGTTAGCCAAAAGCTGCAGTAATTACTTCAATTTACCAATTATCGCATCTGAGCACACGCAACTAACTGAAACACCGTACTTTTCTCGCTTCTTGCTTGACTCTCAAATCCTCCCAGAGAGTGACTTCGCAGGTGAGAACAAGACTTACCTACGCATGATTCAGCGTCAAAGCCATTTGGCAATGCTGGCATCCGTTGTCTTATTGGCAGGCGGGACTTATTTTTTTGTCACAACACTAGACAGTAACTTGCGTGTTATTAACCAATTGCTGAATATCGACGAAAAAGTTCAAACAGAACAAGAAGCAAGCTTCAACCAGTTATTGCAGAGTGCTACTCGTGCTATCCAACCCTCATACAATGCTTGGTTAGAAGGATCACGAGCATTAGATGAAGAAGTAATACCGCTAAATATAAGCAGGTTAAACGAAAGCACAAAATTAGCGTATGAAGCATTGATTAAAGAGGTTGCTCAACAACTTATGCCTGTTATTGAGCAAGGCTACCGTTTTGAACTGACACACAACCAACATGATGTCACAGCAACGTTGCCGTTATTAAAAGGCTACTTGATGTTGAAGGATCCGACCAAGCGAGATATTCAGTTTTTACGACGCCAAACATTGCAAACACTGACAGACTTGAGCGATAAGCCGGATGTGGTAAATCAAGCTATGCGATACTTGGACGCCTACTTCCGCACTCAATTCTCACCTGTAGATATCAACATGGATGTCGTTCGAGCAACTCGTCGCTCATTGTTGGCAAATTCAAATGTGGATCTTGTTTACGCAGGCATTTTAAACCAAGCAGATGCTATCGATCTTGGCACACTCGATCTACAACGTGCAGTTGGCTTTGAATTTAACAACGTGTTTAACGAGCCGTTAGATGACAACCGACTAGTAATCGATAAGATTTATACCTCCACTGGCTTTAGTACCTTCTATCGCCCTCGCGTCGACTTGATGTCTAAACAAGTGATCAGTGATAACTGGGTGCTAGGATTGTCCAGCTATGTTATTCCAACCAAAGAAGAGCAAGAATCGTTTAAAAATCAAGTACGTAAAAAGTACACCGATGATTATATCAACTACTGGCGCAACGCTCTCAGTGAGTTAAAAATTCAGAGTTATAGCAATGTGGGTGATCTAACAAATGCTATCGACCTAATCTCTGGACCATCTTCACCAATGACGACTGTATTAAAGCAGGTCTATGCAAATACTCAGTTTTCACCGGTAGGAGAAAAAAACGTACTCATATCGAAAGTAGACCCAAAACTGGCAGAAGTGGCGAACTCTGCGTCAGAAGCGGTTGAAGAAGTGGTTCAGCCGGATTACTTGTTGATGAAGCGTGTAGAACAAGCGTTCCATCTTCTAAATCAGCTTCAAGTAAGCGAGACTCCTAACTCCCCTACTCCATGGGACGAAACTATCGCAGCTTTAAGCCGAGTTCGCACCTACATGAAAGATATTGCGGATGCTCCCGATCCACAAATGGCAGCACTTGCAGCCGCTCAACACCGAATGAGCAGCTCTGAAGCCGATCCGCTAATTAAACTTAAACAGATTGCTCAGAAGTCACCAGAGCCAGTACGCAGTTGGTTACTTGATGTCGTAAAGCAAAGCTGGTCGGTAATGATCACCGAGTCGGCAAAAGGCATTCAAACCCAATGGTATAGTGAAATTTACACCAAATTTAAAGAGATAGGACTTGGTAAATACCCATTTGATCTCACAGCAACAGAGGAGATTTCTATCGAAGACTTCGAACTGTTGTTTGCTTCAGGTGGATTGTTAGACACATTTATTCAGAAAAACTTCGCACCGTTCTACGATACCAACTTGTGGGTACCAAAACAGGTGGATGGTGAAACAATGCCATTATCTTCAGCCTTACTGGTGCAATTGCGCAATTACAACGTTATCCGCGATACGCTGATCAATAAGAGTACTAACCGAGTTTATATTCCATTCAGTGCGAAAGTATTAGATCTTGACTCAAGTGCTATCAGAGCCAGTTTGAAAATCTCTGACACTGATATCAACTACTATCACGGTCCGAGCCGAATTCGTGAAATGGAGTGGCCACCGCAAAACGGCGACTTCAACATTAGTATCACGATCCAAGATGTGACAGACGAAGGTAAACAACACGTTTTAAATAAGAGTGGTCAATGGGCGATATATAGATTGCTAGGTGATTCGACCCTGACAAACACTCATAACGGTAGCTTCGTTAGTGACATAAAAGTATCAGGGAGGGATTTGAGCCTCCGTATAACTCCCTTGACACAAAAAAACCCTTTCACTTTGGCTGAGTTGTACAACTTTACGCTCCCAGAGTCGATTTGATAACAATATAATAACCAGAATAGGCAGAACACATGATTTCTAATATGACTTTACAAGGCTTAGATAAGTTAGATCGCAAAATACTTTCCAGCCTGTTAACAAACGGGCGTGAGTCTATTGCAAATCTCTCTAGAAATATCGGTTTGTCCCGTACTGCTGTCGCAGAAAGGATCAATAGGTTGGAAAAAACCGGTATTATAAAAGGCTATACCGCACAAATTCGGATTGAAAGTGACGGGAGAAAAGCTGCTAGCTATTTACTTATCTCATGTGAAAAAGGAAAGAAAAACGAAGTAACTAACGCCCTAAAGGAAATTCCTGAAGTACGTCTTACGAGCGTAGTTGGCGGCAGCTTCGATATTATTGCTTTGATTGAAGCACCAGACCTTCAGTCTATTCACCACCTTTGTAACGAAATTGAGTCTTTTAATGGGATACAAAAACTAGACACTACGGTTGTACTTCATCAGCCGATCAGTCGATAGAGTTTTCCCAATCTCACACATATCAAAAAGCCGCTCATTGAGCGGCTTTTTGGCCTACAGCATCTAAATGCTACCAATTACTCTGATCTTCACATCTTCATCTGTGGGATTGCCTAACCAAAATGTCTGCCCTAAGTTGTTCCCTTCTCCATTGCCAAGTTGGTTATTTGGAATACTGTCGAGATTAACTGTCAGTTTGAGATCCCAAGACATCGGGTCACGCAAGATGAATCTCATTAAACCAACCAACGTTTTATGCAACTCACCTTCGTAAGAAAACTGCTTAAATGTCTCGAAGTCAATGTCATCAATGCAAAGATTAAACTTACCATTTAAATCTGCAATACTCTGCCCTAAATGAAAGCTTTGACCTAATATGCAATTGGCTCGATTGAGTTTATTTCGTTGACTGTCTGCAATCTCCACACGGCGATAAACCCATTCTTCGATGCGAACGCTAGGAAGTGAGAAATAATGTGAAACGATACCTGAAATTAGCTTAGGAGAACGTGTACGTGTCGACAGTTGATTAACGTAAGACAGGACTTTTGCACGGTCTAACTCTGCAACACCACAATCTTGCATAACACCTGATAAACCAGCTAAGTGCAGCATCCGTCCAGAAAAAGCGTCTGTCGCACCACTTTGGTACTGTACATGATAACGGTACTTCTTCCAGACACGATAGAGCAAACTGGTGTAGCGATTATGGAAGAAATCAAAGAAATCTTTTACCGGGTTGTCATCAGGTTCACGCCCAGTAAGTTTCTCCGTATAAGAGGCAGGCAATGGAGAGCTCGAGCCATGCAAACCAAGGAAGTTCGTTTCGACTCGTGAATACTGCTGCCCATTTCGTTCCATATGAACGATAAATTCCATATCACTCTTAGGGAAGCATAGATTAGGCGACACGCTGAACTCAATTCGCTCCTGGTGAAAATATTTGTTCTCTCCCACGGCGACAAAGTTAGAGTTTGGTTCAAACTGGTAGTGCTTCTCGAGCAAAAGAACCGCTTGATAAAAACTAAACTCATTCGATTTTTCAGAAAGTGTATTAATCATAGAATCGTCTGCTGCCCGATTAAGCTTTTCCAGTTGTATACTTCGCCGGTTGCCTCATCAAATACTTCTAGCTCGGTAAAGGAGTTTACACTCGAATACAAACGGATGAATTCGTTCAGTACCGTTGCCATCAGGAACATATCGCCTTCATTGACGAAGAACTTAGAGTTGGTTACTAGTTTGAACTGGTTACCACGCACAGACACGCCACGGAATACACGGTCAATTGGTTTCATCTCTGACGATACAATGCCATCGAGTCGGTGAATCGATGCTCGGTGAGCTTGTCTGTCAACACGAGAATGAAAGTCATAGGTCGAGAGCAGCACTTTTAATACATCAATGTTTGCCAAAGACAAATAATTGAGCGACATATTGGCAATCAACTGCCATTGAAGCTCGCCGTTTACCTGTGGGCTTACCGATTGTGTTGGCTTGGTGATGTTTTTAAATGTCGCATACGTTGGCGATTTGTGGGTCGCGTAAGTAATGTCGCCGACCGAAAGACGTTCGGCCAAATCAGCGTTACTGCATTGCAGTTTCATGAGTACGGTTTCCGTACCTAAATCCGCAATATCACCATTATGAGTGTGGAACGAGATATAGCGCTCTAAGCCTCTTCCACTAACACGCTCTCCTACCTTCGACTTGTAGAATTCTCGCTTGTCTCGTTGGTTGATTTGATGCTCGAACGATTCGAATTCGATTAACGGTTTACGGCGACGCTCGTCTTTGCTCCAACTCTCAACTTGCTCAATGGAATACACTTCATAGTGCTCTTGCGAATTACTTTGAGGACGGACTTTGTATTCGTTACGACGGTGCTCCAAACGAATTGGGTCGCCATCTTTTTCAAACAAATTCACCGCCGGCGTGCAGTGCAACCTTAAGTGCTTATCTTTAAGTACAACCTCTGACGGCAATGCGCGTTTAAAGTGAAATTTGATTTTCACTGTGCTTCGTTGTGGAATACCCTTTAGCCACTCCAAACCTGTAATGTCGAAGAACATAAACTTGTCTGGCAAAGAGAATAATTCTTGCAGCAAACGATAACCCGCGAATGAATTTTTGCTGTAAGGCAGAAGCGCTTCGTCTTCTTCATGCCCTACCGGCTTAACATATTCTGGCCCTAGGCGATGTTTGTAGCCACCACCAACATCTAGCTCGACGTAATCTAGGTAGCGGAACAACCATAAGAAGACAGTGCGGGTAATATGAATCTCACCATGCAAGTGTAAACGCAACGTATCTAAACCAATTCGAGACAGCTCTAGGCCATGCTCCGTCGACAACGTCACATCAATCGCTGAACTGGTGCGGCTGTTGGTTTGTTCAATGTTGGTGATCGTGATTGGGTACAGATTCACATCGTAGCAAGTGCGGAAAAGACATTGCGTGCCCTCCACTTGCTCACTGGCCATTTCTGCGCCACGTTTTACCACCGTTTTTTCAGTAACACTTCCCGTATGTGGTTTTAGCTCGCTGATGCACAAAGATGGAATTGAACGCATGTAATGCGGCCACAGCAAAGTCATCAGAGATTGCGTCAGTTCTGGCAGTTCGTCATCGATCTTCTCTCGAATACGTCCAGTCAGAAAAGCGAAACCTTCCAGCAATCGCTCGACATCTGGGTCGAATGTTCCTTCAGAGAGAAAGTGAGTTAACTTCGGATGATATTTGGCAAACTCACTACCCGATTCGCGCAAATATGTGAGTTCATCTTGAAAGTATTTACTATTACTCAAGTGACACCTACTAAACGTTGAATTGGCCGTCGGTTCCCATGTAGACATCGATCGACATTGGAACTTTACCGCCGTTATGGGAAACTTCTCCGCGAATACCAAAACCGAGCTGTAATGGATTGTGGTGGTCTTCACGATAGTGAACTTCGACGTTAAGTAGCCGAGGTTCAAAGCGTTCTATGGTCGCTGCGATGTTCTTTTGGATGTGGCGAACGAGATTCGTATTATTAGACAGAACGTCATTAAAATCGGGCAAACCATATTCACTATCGATCATCGCATTACCAGAATGCGTATTCAGCAAATCTGCAAGATGCAAATGAATAGATTCAATCAAATGCTTGTGGGAGACCACTTTCTCGTAGCAGTTTTTTGGCTCACCTAGTTCAATCCGCTCTAAAAGACGATAACCTTTTTCCATGTTCGGTCCTACGAAAAAAGCAGCCAGTGAAGACTGGCTGCTTGATGGTTTCAGTAATGGGTTATTGGTCTAGTTTACCAACTAGAGACAAGTCGAAACTTGCGCCCATGTACTTGAAGTGAGGACGTACAGACATTGATACTTTATACCAGCCTGGATCGCCTTCTACGTCTGATACCTCAACCTTAGCAGCACGCAGTGGACGACGACCACGGACTTCTGCTGGTGGGTTCTCTTGGTCAGAAACGTATTGACGGATCCACTTGTTCAATTCGATTTCTAGGTCAGAACGCTCTTTCCATGAACCGATTTGCTCACGTTGTAGCACTTTGATGTAGTGCGCTAGACGGTTGATAATGAACATGTAAGGAAGCTGAGTACCCAGCTTATAGTTCATCTCTGCTTGTTTGCCTTCTGGCGTGTTTGCAAACACTTTTGGTTTTTGAACAGAGTTTGCAGAGAAGAACGCCGCGTTGTCAGAACCTTTGCGCATCGTTAGAGCGATAAAGCCCTCTTCGGCTAGCTCGTATTCACGACGGTCAGATACCAAGATTTCTGTTGGGATCTTCGTTTCGATTTGGCCCATTGCTTCAAAGTTATAAACTGGCAAGTCATGAACCGAACCGCCACTTTGAGGACCAATGATATTTGGACACCAACGATACTTAGCAAATGACTCACTGATCTTAGAAGCCATCGCGTACGCAGAGTTACCCCATAGGTAGTTATCATGGCTATCTGTTACGTGCTCGTCGTAGTCAAACGCCTTAATTGGGTTATCTTCGACAGAGTAAGGTGTACGTAACATAAAGCGAGACGTACATAGACCTAGGTAACGAGCATCTTCGTGTTCACGTAAGCCACGCCATTTCGTGTATTGTGGACCTTCGAAAACAGACTTCAAATCTTTTAGGTTTGGTAGCTCTTCGTAGCTATCCAGACCAAAGAACTTAGCCGATGCTGACGTTATGAAAGGTGCATGAGACATCGCGCCCACATTTGCCATGTATTCCATCAGCTTAATGTCTGGAGAAGACGCTGACATGTTGTAGTCACAGATTACCGCACCTACAGGTTTACCACCGAATTGGCCGTATTCGCGAGTGTAGATCTGCTTGTAAAGGCCAGACTTAACCACTTCCGGTGCATCTTCAAAATCATCAAGAACTTCGTCTTTCTTCGCTGAAATTAGTTCGATTTGAATGTTCTCACGGAAATCAGTGTGATCAACAAGATACTTCAGGCCACGCCAAGTTGACTCAATCGCTTGAACTTCTTCGTTGTGAAGAATCGCATCAACTTGCTTAGACAGTTTTTGGTCGATTTCAGAGATCATTAAGTCAACCAAAGATTGGTCTACTTTCTCTGTATTCGAGCTGCTCAGTAGCTCACTAATGAATGCTTCTACGCCACGTTTAGCAACATCAAAACCTTCATCACTTGGCTTTAAACGAGTTTCGTTAAGAATGCTATCCAGAAGTGAGCCTGATTCAACTAAGGCTGCTTCTTGTTCTGGAGCTTGTGCTTCTGCAGACATGATATCCCTTACTCTTCTTTCGCGTCTTGGTCGTTGCCAATGCTTAGTTCATCCAACAGTTTCTTTCTTGCTTCTTCGTCTTGAAGAACCGATGCAATCTTCTTACGGAACGCAGGTACGTTACCTAGAGGACCTTTTAGTGCAACCAATGCTTCGCGAAGCTCAAGAAGACTGTTAAGTTCAGGTACACTTTTCGCGATCGCTTCCGGAGAGAAGTCCTTCATATTTTGGAACGTTAGGTCAACACCGATCTGTGCGCCTTCTTCATCAGATAAGCGGTTTTCAACATTTACTTTAACGTTTGGAGACATGCCTTCTAACACGTCATTAAAGTTGTCTTTATCGATGTTGATTGGGGTACGTTCTTCGATTGGCGTCTCATCTGCACGTGCAGTAAAGTCACCAACCACCATCATGCTCAGCGGCAGCTCAACGTCTTCTTGCGTATCACCAGTTGCTGGAACATAACGGATATTAATTCGCTCTTTAGGAGCCACCGAGCCGTCACGTGACATAATTAGTTCCTTATCTAACTCTTTAATTAGTCATAAATTGCTTTCCACTTTTCGTACTTCTCAGGCAAAAGATCCTTGTTTCTGAATAACTGATGCAGTGTTTTTCGAATCAGGTCTTCTAGCTGTGACGATAAGTGGGGTTCCCAGCTCGCGAGATTAAACGCTTGTTGCACTTCCCAAGCTTTTTCAAGGTAAGGCAAACACAACGGGTATAATCCAACAGACTGGTAAGCTGCTATCAATTGTAAATGCAGCATAAACTGCCCACGTCCCGAGAAATCCAGTTCGAGTTTGTGTGCGAGTTCTGCGGCATACTCCCCTAAGTTGGCTAGGGTGATATCTTCCATTGGCAGTGAGTCTTCATCTGTGATGACAATCGTTTGAACGACAGATTGAGCACTTGAAGAAGTTGCAGCTTGAGTCGATAACCAGCTCAACGTTGCTTCATCTGCAAATGGTATAGAATTCTTAAATTTGAGGAGTTCAATGCCCTCTAATGAATCAACAAAACGCTTCACTTCTTGCTTCACAGCGAGCGCTGCGTCATTAAAGCCTAGGTTGTTTAACATCGAATAAACAAAGTAGTGACCCGTCAGCCAAAACGGAGCATCGGTTAACGTGCGCTCCAAACGCTTAACTGTATCAATGTCGCTTTCTTGAGAGGCTTTATCGCGGTACTCAGCCTGCTGATCAGACGACACAGCCAAACTCAATGGCGTTTCATTGCTTTGATGATCAGGAATACCATCAATATCATCCCAAGTTAGGTGACGATAAATTCGGTAAGCTAGCGGCTCACTTGGATTCGCATGAATCATAACTTCCGCAACTTTCTTAAGTGTACGTTTAGAAGCGGTCGGCGATGAAAAATCCGTATCAACATCGACTTCTTTTGTTACTGTTTTCTTAACTGGCGCAGGTTTAGGAGCCGACGGAACCGCTTTTGCTACAACGGTTTGAACTTCACTTTGTGCCGGAGTTTCTACTGCTACAGGCTGTGAAGCCGTTAGCGGAGCTGTTTGTTCGATGGTAGCCATTGCACCATCGCTTTGCTCATCGACAGTCGCTTGTTGAGATAGCGCATTGAGTTGACTACGAATTTCAAAGAAGTCCGCTTCGGAGTCTTGGTAAATATCGTCGTACTGACGTTGGACTTCTTCGATAGTCGAAATACAACCTGAAACCAAATCCCATGACTGAGCGCTTTCTGCAAACCTGCTGCTCACCAATTTAAACTGATGGTTCAACCACTCTACCGCACCATCTCTACCCCGTTTTCGCGACGGGTACAGCTCAACGCCAAAACGATTTAACGCTTCACTAAGCAGCTTTAGACCTTGCTCGAAACCTTGCAGACCAAACTCTTCTGTAAGCGCGCGAACAAGGTAACAAATTGCTTTTAAATCTTTGCTGTGGTGTTCAAGAACTTCAGTGGCGTGCGTTTTTACGACACTCCAATCTACCGTTTCGCCAAACAAGGATCCGAACTTCTTCACTTCGGATTCCATCATTTCATAACAAAACTCGTAACGAGCATCTTCACCGACAGGATTTACGTCAGAGATAGGCGCAAGTAAACGTTCAATTTCGATCACAGACATTAACTTCTCTCCTCTGCTAGGTAATCTCTCAAGGCGCGTTCAATTGCAATTGCACCACGTGCAGGACGAGAAAGTTGATGACTTTTATCGATAGAGTCTGTGGCCATGCTTTCAAGCAGTTCAGTAATTTCACCAAACTTTGTCGGCGCATTTCGCTCAAGGTCAGCCAGAGAATCGTGAAGTTTTTGTTTATCAAACACCGATTGCTCCGTCACAGTGCTAAACAGAATGTATTCGCTGCGAGCAACGATCAGGTCTTTCACCTTTTTGTTTAATTCTGGCGCATTTCCAAAGTACGTTTTAGCGGCTTTCGCTTCTTCTATGGCTTTGGTGTAATAATGATCTTTTGCGTGCTGTTCAATAGAGTCGTTGATGTTCGCCATCACCTTGTTTGGCAGCACTTGGCTGTAAAAGTAAGCCTCTGATTGATTTAATAACCAAGCCGCTTTCATCTCTTCATCAGCCAACTTCGCTTCACCATCCAAGATCAAATTGGCGATTCGTTCATCTTTGCTTCCAGCAACAGCGGAGATTTTCATCGAGTTTACTGACGCTGTGTTTAACCCTGCCATTACTTGAGTCAGAGTCTTATCTGCGTATGGAAACAACGCACCATCATCAACGAGTTTTTCTCGTAATAAGACTAGCTCTTTGCGTAAATCCACCAACTCTTTTGGCAAGTCATCTGCCAAAGCTTGGTAAGACATTAATTGTGCTTGGTTTTGTTTATACAGCGCAGATAGTTTCATTTGCTGTACTTGATAAGCTTCTCGATATGGTGCTGTCGACACAACATCTTTTTCCATATCATTAAGAGCCTTTTCAATAATCCAAGGAGGTTGAGCCAAAAAAGACGCCGTTTGCGCTGGTTTGATATTACTCACCAACGGTGTTTCGGTTTTAGAAATCGTAGGTTCTGATTTTACAATCGCTTTCCATTCTGGTTGGCTTTGTTGATAAAGGTAATTACCCGTAATAGCTACAACACTCAATACCAAGCTCGCTTCAAGCACTTTAAAGCGGCCATAGCCCGCTTTGTCTTGAGGTCTACAATGAGTCAGCAGTAGATCCGCATTACGCAAACTACTAAAAATGGGCGCATTAGAATGAGAGTCGATGGATTGAGTATCAATACGGGCAAGTTGCTGAGCAAAAGAAATAGCTGTGTAGCCATGCCCTCTTGGGTTATTTATCACTTGCTTGAGCAGCTTCCAAATATGGTTCGGAATTAATGCAGGACGTTTGCGATCTTTTAATTGCTTGTGCCAAGCATCACCAAAAATCGCCCCTAAAAATAAGTGACCGCTAAGCAATGCAAGAGAATAAACGTCGTCTTGTGGCTCAGTTGTTCCCGTCTCGAGATAAAGTGGCGACGCGTAACTTAAACTCGCTTCCGCGTGAGATTCAATCTCGCCGATATAACGAGCTGCACCAAAGTCGATAAGCTTGACGTAGTCGCCTTCACTAACCAGAACATTCGACGGTTTGATATCAAGATGGCAAATACCTCGAGTGTGCATAAATTCTAGCGCACCTGCGAGTTGATAAACTAACCATGCAATATGATCATGACGAAAGCCTTTGGAAGAATAGCGTTCCATTTTTTCCGCTAGTGATTCGCCTTGAATCCACTCATACATTAAATATGGTCGTTCAAACTCGTTGCCGAACTTAATAAAGTCCGCAACACTTGGATGCTGAGAAAGTTCTAATCTGCTTGCCTCATTCGCCAACATTTTGTTTGCGACTTCTGGGGCGTCTTCATTGACGACTTTGCAGCAAATTTGTTTTTCTGGTTGGCCTTTTTTTGCGAGGTGGTAAACCGTCGTTCTACCATTTTTAGATGGCAACGTGTCTAATACATCAAATTGTGAAAAAAGAACGTACTCAAGCTTTGGCTTATTTTTCTGCGCCAATCTTTGCTCGTTCAGTTTCTTTTTCTCAATGGCTTTAACAACCAACTGATCAATGTATCCTTTGGCTGCACCCTGAATATCAGACACTTTGCACTCTTTTATGGAACAAATATTATTAGACCGAAATAATATTTGCTGAAACATCCTTGTTTCAAGGGTAGTATTTAAAACGAACAGTAAGCCTATTATTTTAGTTATAATTACTAAGTTATTAGACTCTTTGACTTACGCTTTCACTACTTGAATTACGTTGTTTTAGAAATTAAAATTTCAACAACGTAATATGACTTCATTTTCATTATATATTTCAACAAAGAATGATTAGCACGCTAGTAATTGAAGTAGCGCTTTATCACCCCAGAAGTCAAACATCAGCAGCGTTACGGGCTGGTTAAAGTGATGATTTTTAACCGCAAATGCTCCAAGAGCAAGAGATGAACAGTTTCCCATCGTGCCCCATAACTCGTTGATAAGCAAAGGTTGTTCTGGGTTAATAAATCGCTCAGCTTTGGCACCCAGCGCGAAACCGTAATCTTCACTGTGCGCGCGCAGGTTCGTCATGTCAGAATACACTTCACCGAAAGCAGTAAGCTTTTTACTCGCACGCTGTACAAGACGATACATACCTCTTCGGTCTGAAGTGTTCAGTTCTGTATCGATATAACCAAGTTGCGCTAAAGGCTTAAGTTTGAGTGTTTCTACGGTATTTCTTCGGCAAAGAATGAGGCCCGCGCCACCCTCACTTGGAATAACACCCCATGGATTATTGGTACTCATTACCATAGTATCGTCGATGAGTTCTTGTATCCTGTTGACCATAGAATCGACGCTAATACACATCATGGCATCGTATTTATCCAACGACTTCATGGCTTGTAGCACGAAGCTAGGGCCACTAGCGTGAACTGCTTCGACCACAGAAAGAAAGTCAGAATAGTCACTTTCACCAAGCCATTCTTGCATCTTCACTAATGAAATTGTCGTAGGCACAGCAATAAGTAATGGAATCGGCTTCAAAGAACGAGGCAGCTGTGTCAAAAGCGAATCCAATAAATTTGCCGTTAACTCACAGGTTTTTTCGAACAAATCACTTTCTTTTGTGTATTCAATTTTGGCAAAGGTGAAACGCTCAATTCCGTCCTCGCCAACTACTTGGTCGAATCTGGCTAAGTCAGCATTTGCTACACTGGTAGCAATATCCAAGTTCATGCCAGTAGGCGTCATCACTTCCATTCCCAGCACGTAACGACCTGCTGAATTATGCATGTTCGCTTACCTCTTCCACTTTCGTAATAGACGTCGACACCAATAAATGCTCTTTGCTCTGGCAAGGAAATGCAGCTGTGTAACTAATTGATATAGTTTTCTTTTCAGCATTAACAAATAAAGTGTACATCGCCATATCAACTGGATAACTGCCGTCTTTGAACGTCGCGATTGCACGGTACTTTTCTTTGGGAATGCGGAATGAAATCGTGTCATCATGACAGAAACCACTCATCATCAAGCGCTCCCCACCTTTAAGAAAGCCTTTGCATTGTTGATCAGCAGGCGCACTTTGAAAGAAACGCTTATCAAAATCGAGCGGTAACATTGGCTTGCGGTTTTCAATCCAATCCTCATCAAATGTCCCCGCCAGTTTTTGGCGCGATTCAAAGAAAGGAGGAACAGGACCAAAGCCCGCTACCCGAAGGTTTTTCGAAGTAGAACTCCACTCTTCTCTCGGGTAGAACACTGAAGGCACTTTCTGCTCAAGCAGTTCTTTGTTCGAATCCGCCACACCACCACCAATTCGGTTACGTAAATCACCACCAATTGCGCAGGTGTAATCGATATCCTTTTCAATAAAAGGCACAGGTTTGCTCAATGTGACGCTGCCGCCATGCTCAACCCATACGCGTTCACCGTGAACGGCGAGAGTTTTATCGATATGACCATCAATCAGCACACGACATTCTTGGTATGTCACTGGCTTTTTCGCGTAGCTGCGAGCTTTGCCGTAGACAAGCACATCCGTATTGTTTTTGGTATAAGCGAACTCTTGGTCGACCTTCATCGCAGAGAAACCTTCTTCGCCCAAATACTGGGGATCGTCGAAGATTTCGCTGTCACCCAATTCGTGCCAAACCTCACCGTCGAATTGCCATGTGCGTTTCGCAACCACAACCCAAACTTCATCACCGTTTTCGTCACGTTGAAAACGGCCTTTAATCGATAGCTCTGGGTACGCTTCAATATCCCATAACTGCATTGCTATTCCTTAAATTGAATCGTTCACTCGCAGAAGGTGCGGCCTTTAGATTATTGAAATTCCAATCTTGTTGGTAAACTGGCATCGCCATGTCCCAAGGCACGTAGGCTCGAGATTGAATGCAAATTTGTCGCCATAGCCAATCTCGAAACAAGACATCGACGTTGGCATCTTGCATCGCTGCTAAAGTAGATTCGAAGCTCAATGCGTAGCCCAAGCGGCTCGGTAGGTTTTGGATATATTTTTCATCTTCCACCCACTCATTGAGCAGATCGACGATCTCTTCCCATTCATACTCGACACCAACACCTTGAGGAGTCAGGGGAAGAAGCTTTCCGTAAACCACATACAAAGCTTGAATCCAAATTTCGCCCTCATCCTCTTCCAGTTTTTCCAAGTGCTCGATGATTTCTGGCACTAACTTCCAATCGCCACTCAGAACAAAATCAACGGGAGCTAATGAAGAGGAGATATCAAACGCTTCAAACTCTTTGATCTCCAATAGCTTTGCAAAGGTCAACACTTGTGCAGAAGGCAAACCGCTCGGCTCGATACCAAAACACTGACGGAACCATGTGCCTCTGTCACGTTTAGTGATCAAACGTTCAAACAGATATTGTTCAGTATTTACATTATCATTAATCCATTCAATCCCCTCTTCCACATCTTGCAATGCCAGTAGAGGTAGCGCGATATTAGAACGAATAATTTCGGCTTTGTGCCAACGTTTAATCAACGCAACACTCAATGCCTGGCGGACACGTAAGTATTCAAAGTAAAACGTACTGGATTTCGCTTTGCCCTCAATGAGCTCCGACATCACGCTATCCATGTTTTCAACTGGCGATTGCGTAACAATGACCATCGCGGTTTGAGCGTCTAACTCTTCGAGTAAACTTAATCCACACAAGAGGTTATCGAACTCAGAACCGAGCTCTTTTTGTAGCGTGAGCCAAGCATAGATTTCTGGTTCTCGACCTCTTAATTGATGAATCAGACCTGGAGCTAATCGATAGAATGACAAGTACACTTGCTTGAGCTCTTCAATTTGGCGTTCGATCAATTTCAGGTAATCCAGTTCACGGCTCGGATAACCACGTTTATGAAGTTGAACACGCTGCCTGATCAAAAAACCGAGGCTCTCAGAAGTGATAGCCAGCTTTTCGTTGCAGAAGTCCAGCCATGTATCTGGCAATTGGGAAAGGTCTTTAACAGCACGTTCAGCTTTGGCCAACGCACCTTCGACTTCTTGATTGGTTATGGGTGCCTTTAGGTGCTCGACACCAATTCTTTGTCGCATCTACTTATCCGTTGTTAGCGTGCGATAACGCGATAGCAATTAGTTAACACTGATAGTCATCAGTTAATTGCGATCGTTCCGCCTTGAATTTTTTGTGCTTTTTCTGCTTGAGAAGTAACGTACTTCGCTTTAGTTGTAATACGGCCATCACGCCCGCTGTAGCGAGTTTCTGTCTCACCACTTTTGACGATCAGTTCTTGCTCCGTCTCAATGACCATCTTCTTCGCCCGCAATACAAACTCATCAGAGTCATCCAGAATGGAGAAAAAAATGTCCGTCACAAGGGGCAAGCTTAAGTCGTCGTTCAAAAATTCGATTCGACAATTTAATCGATTGTCGATAGCCATTTGCAATTCAGAGCGGCGAAAGCCACGCCCTAACCTTGCGGTAAGTGGTTGGTTAAATGGGTTGCCATCAAAATCAACGCGAACACTGCCTGTTGATTCGTTAATGGCGACTATGGTTCCAAAACGCGAAAAGCAAGCCGGTGTATCGGCTTGCTGTTTCGTGATGGTTTCTTTAATAAGAGTTTGTTTTTCCATCATTAGTTAATCGCTACGTTACCACCTTTCACGACGACTTTATCGCTGCCTTCAATGGTGATTGAAGACCCTGAGAGCTTGATTGAACCATCACTGTTCATCACTAAAGAAGAACCGCCTGTTTTCAGTACAATCTTGTCACCACTGATGATCTGTGTCGCGCCATCGGCTTTGTAAGATGTATTGCCTTTTACCGATACGGTTAAGTTGCCACCCACTGTTTGGTTATCATCGGCACCAATGTCCGAGCTTTTTGATGCACCAACAGTTAAGTTGCTGTTTTCACCCACATCCAAGTCATCGTTCTTGCCGATCTTGGTTGTGCGGTTATCACCAATTTCCAAATCAGAATTGTTCTTCACATATTGGGTTTCGTTGGCGTTGTATGTAACGGTAACGTCTTGCTCTACTGTCTCGGTAAAAGTGCTGTTTACTTGGGTTGTTTTGTGGCCATCAATGGTTTCTTTATGATCACCATGGACTTCGTTCGTCTGATGACGCGCAACCTTTAAGAACTCATCCTGACCGATATCTCGGTAACGATTGTTGAGAACTTTGGTCGACATGTCTTTTTGAGCATGAATGTAGACTTCTTCTTGGTTCGCTTCGTCTTCAAAACTCAGTTCGTTGTAGCCGGTGCCTTTGTGCGTTTGCGTACGGAACGTAGTACGAGTTTTATTCTCAGGCAACGAGTACGGAGGGAAGTGAAGACCATTATAAACTGCGCCAGTCACCAATGGGCGATCTGGGTCGCCTTCAAGGAAGGTCACTACGACTTCATGGCCAATACGTGGCAAGTAAACCGCGCCCCACGTTGGAGCAGCCATTGATTGACTCACACGAATCCAGCAACTTGCATGTTCATCGTTGTTACCATAGCGATCCCAATGGAACTGAACCTTAATTCGTCCTAGTTTATCGGTATAGATCTCCTCCCCTGCAGGACCAACTACAACCGCAGTTTGCGGACCATCCACTACTGGAGCCGCCAACTTGGGCGCTTTGAATACAACATCACGTGGAATACACGTGAACTGGTTGTAGTAAGTAGTTGGCATGCCACTCGCTTCGTCTTCGTGCACTTGTGGGTCTTGCCCAGTGTGCATGACGGATAACATGATGTAATCACGGTTGATTTCAGAGCGAGGATGGTCACTGATGTTAAAGCTGTAACCAGACGCCAAACGCATCACATCACTGCTCGCTTCTACTTGCTGATTATCGACAATGTGCTCAGACATCCACTCAGTGGTTCTCACCTGCCCCATTACAGGGTCAACATAACGTCCAGGATAATCAAACTGCTTTAAATCTTGGTCCAGATCACCTGCGTGAGTCATCTCTTGCGGGATCTTTGGCTGCTCGTAATTGTAGTCAGTGTAAGTAACCTGACCCGTTCTGACACGGTTAACTAATTCGAGATCGGAGATATGCTCACGGTCAGCAACACCCCCACTATCGGCATGATATACGATCGGCCCAATATAAGATGCATTGAGAGGAGAGCTAACCAGTGGAGCAATGGCATCATTACTATCGACAATGACCATTGTGTGGTTTGAATCGGTGTGGTCGAAATAATACCACATACCGTGTTCTGCCATCATACGCTGAACAAAGTGTAGGTCTGACTCACGGTATTGCAGCGCGTACTCCTTTGGTGGATAAATACCAGACAATTCAAAGCGATAGTCGGTCACTGAACCATCATCAAGCACCTCTGTAATTATATCTTTCGCTGATTTTTGTTGGAAAATACGACAGTCTTGGCGTTGTGATAAGAACCAAGCCTGCGGAACCAAAACTAACTGATAGCGAGAGAAGCGACGGCCTGTACCCAAATAACGAACTTCGTTCACCACACCATTGAATATGCGTGCCGCGCTTAAGCCTTGTCCATAAAGAGTCAGTGTACCTGCTTTTCGTATTAACGAATCAAAAGAGATATCTGGATCAAGTGAAAGTAATGAGAGACTTATGTGAAAAGGTTTCGAAAGCTCTTCATTTACTTGAAAGCTTTCTACTCGAAACTCGTGCCCACACCCTGGCACTTCAAATTTAAATTCTACGTCATTCACCATATCTTTTACCTGATACAAATAATCGAATTAGGGCCAACAATTGTTGGCCCTGAATCTTTACGCAAAAAGCAATTATGCTTCGCGTGGAGCACGCCAGTCGTCGTTACCAGCTGTACCACAGTTTTCGTGAGTTACTTCGATTGCACGGTAAGTAAACTTAAGAACTTCTTCTGTAACGCGATCAGCTGTTGCCGCATCTTGACAGTGGTTCATACGAGTTTGGATATCTACCAATAGCGCATCAATCAACTTGATTGAGTAGTAGTGCTCTTGCTTGCCTTGAACTGAAGTACGGTAGAAACGAATCAAACACTCAGGAAGTTTTTCACCAGACACTAATGCGTTAAATAGTAGTGGAGAAGAACGGTCTTGAACTTTAGTCACAACAAGTGGACGGTGTACACGTTGACCAGTAGGTTGACCACTTTGTGGATCACGTGGAACAGTTAGCACGTGATCAAGTTCTTGTACTAGGAACTCATCAACGTGAGCTTCTTGCCATGTGTTACCTACTGAATCTGCAGAGTATGTATCTTTAGTAATGTGACCTTGAGTTTCACCGTTGATAGACATATATGCTGGAGTTGGCATCGCTATTTCCTTTTCTAAAATCTGTTTTGTTTAAATCACCAAATCGCTTATCACCGCGACTACTTGGTATAATCAAACTCCGTGCCAACTTTTAAAATAAAGCAAAAACAACAAGTTACAAGAAAATCCCATTATAGATTAATTTGTTTCATCCAATTTATTGGATAAAAAACCAATAAATTGGAATCAGATAATAATAAATTGATTCAATTTTAAAAAGTTAAAATGACCATATATAAAGAACAAAATAAAGTTAATAACACTGGCATTTTAGTCGTATTAACCAATAATTAATTCACAATAGCAAAGCATAATTACTTGTAATGAATATTCCCACTGACATAGCCATTCAAATCACCAGAAAACGATAGTTAAAATATCTTGATAAAAAAATGGCGTAACCACTTTTAGTATAATAGCTGTCACCTCTTTTCCTCTAAAGAATAAAATGGCTATGATAAATATAAACCTTTCTTCATTAATTCAGCGTCTACACCCGATAGCTAAAGTAGCATTAGAAGATGCCGCAGCACTCGCAGTCTCGGAAAAAGCAAACGAAGTTCAAATTGAGCATTATTTACTGAGTCTATTAGAAAGGCCAAATAGTGATTTTGACGTCTTATTAAGTCATTTTGATTGTTCTGAGAACTTATTGAGACAATCGGTTCGATCCACACTCGATACCAACGCCAAAGGAAATGGCAGCAAACCTGTTTTTTCTGCTTTATTAATCGAATGGTTACAAGAAAGTTGGCTGGTTTCTTCTTTAGATCTATCCGAAACACAAATCCGCTCTGGCGCCCTACTCCTTACTCTTGTTAGCAACCCTCTGCGTTATGGTCAACATGGTTACGCGTCTATCCTTGAAGCAGTAAACCCTGATAGCCTTAAACGTAACTTTGCAGAACTAACAAGCCACTCTATTGAGGCGCAAGTCGCAACTTCAGAGAAAACTCAAGCACGCGAAGATGGTTCAGCACTGAGCAAGTTCACGACAGACTTCACTGGTAAAGCACGCAAAGGCGAAATCGATCCTGTTTTCTGCCGTGACCAAGAAATCCGCCAAATTGTAGACATTCTTGCTCGTCGCCGTAAAAACAACCCTATTGCCGTTGGTGAGCCGGGCGTTGGTAAAACCGCAGTAGTAGAAGGCTTGGCACTTAAGATTGTACAAGGTGACGTACCAGACAACCTTAAAGGTGTTGAGCTTTACGGCTTGGACATGGGTCTTCTGCAAGCTGGCGCAAGCGTAAAAGGCGAATTCGAAAAACGCCTAAATGCAGTATTGGATGAAGTGAAAAACTCGCCAACACCGATCATCTTGTTCATCGATGAAGCGCACACCCTTGTTGGCGGCGGCAACCAAGCGGGCGGTAGCGATGCTGCTAACTTATTAAAACCTGCCCTAGCACGTGGTGAAGTAAAGACAATCGCAGCAACAACATGGTCGGAATACAAAAAGTACTTTGAGAAAGATCCAGCTCTTGCGCGTCGTTTCCAACTGGTGAAACTCGACGAACCGTCTCCTGAGCAAGCAG
The DNA here is from genome assembly GCF_024181925.1 of Vibrio sp. Y20_XG_PY13. Taxonomy (NCBI): domain Bacteria; kingdom Pseudomonadati; phylum Pseudomonadota; class Gammaproteobacteria; order Vibrionales; family Vibrionaceae; genus Vibrio; species Vibrio sp. Y20_XG_PY13. Next base: position 222,463 of record NZ_JAMZAL010000002.1, read on the forward strand.
CATTGATCATTCGTGGTCTGCGCCCGGCGTACGAGAAATCTCACAATGTTTACGTACGTGACGACGCTATCACCGCAGCGGCAGCGCTTTCTGCTCGATACATCTCTGGTCGCCAACTGCCAGACAAAGCGATCGATGTACTAGATACGGCATGTGCACGAGTGAACATCAGCCTTAATGCCATTCCTGCTTCTGTTGAGACTCTTCAGCAAGAACTTGCAGCTCAACAGCGCGAGCTTGAAGCCCTTGAGCGTGATGCTCTGCAGCAAACTGGCGACAAGCACAGCCTTGCTAACATTCCAGACCTAAAACTGGCAATGGAAGCGACAAAAGAAGAGCTAGCAGAACAAGAAGTGCAATGGCACAAAGAAAAAGAGCAGATCCAAGAGATGATTGCTCTACGCTCTCGCTTACATGAACTGGTCTTTGGCAAAGTAAATGAAGAAGAGCTTGTTGTAGACGAAGACTCAGAACAAGACGTTTCTCCATATACAGAAATGGATGAAGAAGCGGTCCGCATTGCGATTTCAGCATGCCAAGAACAGTTAGACGCAATCCGCAATGGCAACCCATTAGTTCACTTTGAAGTTGGGCCAGATGAAGTCAGCCACGTTATCTCAGACTGGACTGGCATTCCAATGGGTAAGATGCTTCAAGACGAAGCAGAAACCACGCTAAAACTGAAAGAGAGCCTAACACAAAGCATCAAAGGCCAAGAATACGCTATCGATGCACTGTCTGAAGGCATTCAAACCGCAAAAGCTGGCTTGGGTAATCCAGACGCACCGACAGGCGTATTCCTGCTAGTTGGTCCTAGTGGCGTGGGTAAAACCGAAACTGCTCGTGCGATCGCTGATCAAATGTTTGGTGGTGAGCGCTTTATGACGACCATTAACATGTCTGAGTTCCAAGAGAAGCACACGGTATCTCGCCTAATCGGTTCGCCTCCGGGTTACGTAGGTTACGGTGAAGGCGGCATGCTGACAGAGGCGGTACGTCAGCGTCCATATTCTGTTGTACTTCTCGATGAAGTAGAAAAAGCCGATCCAGAAGTGTTGAACCTGTTCTACCAAGTGTTCGACAAAGGTACGCTGAACGACGGTGAAGGTCGTACTATTGACTTCAAGAACACGCTGATCATCATGACCAGCAACCTTGCGACGCACGAAATTGAATCTCTGGTTCACCAGTCTAAAGACATTGATGCTAACATTATCGCAGAAGCCATCCGCCCTACTTTGAACCAACACTTCAAGCCGGCGCTGTTGGCACGTATGTCCGTACTTCCGTTTGTGCCTCTGTCTGACGAAGCAATGACAGAAATTATCCACCACAAACTAAACAAAGTTTCTCAGCGCCTACATAACCATCACAAGTTGTCTCTGAACTACGAAGAAAGCTTGGTCGATTTCGTACTAGGTAACTGTCGCCTTGCTGAAACAGGCGCACGTAACATTGACGCGGTCATCAACCGTCAGTTACTGCCTCAGCTATCGACACAGCTATTGGTGCATGATAAGGATGATTCACACACGCAAATCACAGTTTCTGTCGATGAGCAAGGAACACTGACCTATGCGTTCAGCTAACCATAGCGAACTTAGCAACGCCCTACTTGCGATCAGCCAATCTTTGGCTGATCGCAGCCAGCTTACCCAAACATTGGATGCCGTGTTGACCGCTGCGAGACAAATGACCTTAGCAAAGCACGGCATCATTTATGTTTTGGACCAGACAGGACAGGCGTTGATTCCAAGTACCGCTCACCATAACGATAAAACGATTGTTTCCCACCCTTGGGAGGCATTGCAGATTGATTCCGCTAGTGAGAACGACCCATTTAACTTTGCCATTCGTAATGGTGAAGTGGTTTTGATTAACGAGTTATACAAATACAACGGCTACGACTGCGAAAGCATTTATCAAACAGAGCAGACATTGGGACTAAAAAGCGAGAACTTACTGACTTGGCCTTTGATTGATAGCGAAAGCAAAACCATTGGGCTGTTAGTCTTACTCGATTTGAACGTCATCGATAACGAGGCAGCCTTGACTGAGTTTTGTCGTATGGCTGCGAGTAATATTCGCCAAGCCGTTTGGTTAGAGCAATATGGGCAAGTGATTAAAAGCCTCAGTGCCGATAATCAAGCCCTAGTGCGCGAGAACACTCAGCTCAAAAAACGTACTCAGAAAGCCTATCAAGGTCCTATTGCAGAGAGCGAAGAAATGCTCAATGTCTTGAATCGTCTTGATAAGGTGCTATCTCTTCCTGTAGACGTTCTGTTGCGTGGTGAAACGGGCGCTGGTAAAGAGGTGATCGCGAAATACATTCACGAAAACTCCAACCGTTCAGAACAGCCTTTGATCGTACAAAACTGTGCGGCAATTCCCGAACAGTTGTTAGAGTCTGAACTGTTTGGGCATAAGAAAGGTTCATTCACGGGCGCGGACAAAGACAAAGTCGGTTTGTTTGAAGCAGCCAACGGCGGCACGCTTTTCCTAGATGAAATTGGCGATATGCCAATGCTACTACAAGCGAAGTTACTGCGTGTACTGCAAGAGCGTAAAGTTCGCCCTATCGGTACCAGCAAAGAGATTGAAGTCGACGTTCGCGTTATCGCTGCAACCCACTGTAATCTTATGCAGCAAATCAAAGATGGCGGATTCCGTGCCGACTTGTTCTATCGCTTAAATGTCTTCCCTATTACATTGCCGCCCCTGAGAGCCCGTAAGTCGGACATTATTCCCCTTGCTGAACATTTCGTGCAACACACAACCAACACGCTAGGTTTGCCGCAAGCGCCAGGGTTAAGTGCCAATGTACGTAAACAGCTGCTTGCCTACCAATACCCAGGGAACGTGCGTGAGCTTAAGAACATCATCGAGCGCTCGGTGCTACTGTCCGATTTTGAAACCATTACTCACATTGAGTTTGGCGAACAAATCCCAGAAGATGTACCAACTGTCGAAGTGAAAGCAGCCTCACCTACTCCAGAACAACCTGCTTACGAGCAGCCAGCACAAGCGGATTTAGAAGACGCCTCAAAGAGCCTTAAGGATGTTGTCAGCCAATACGAGCGTACAGTGATCATCGATTGCTTAAATGCGTGTAATTGGCACACCAAGAAGGCCGCTGAGCAATTGGCGCTGCCAATGAGCACTCTCAACCATAAGATGAAGAAATACGACATTTCTGCGGCAGGTTAAGCGAGAAGCGAGAAGCGAGAAGCGAGAAGCGAGAAGCGAGAAGCGAGAAGCGAGAAGCGAGAAGCGAGAAGCGAGAAGCGAGAAGCGAGAAGCGAGAAGCGAGAAGCGAGAAGCGAGAAAATCTTACTTCAGTTTCCATTGATAAGGAAAGAAAAACCGCCCGAAGGCGGTTTTTTTATTTTCCATCAAACAACCACTTTTTGAGTATTTGCTCTCGTTGTGCAGATAGTGGAAGCTCCTTAGCTACTGAGTAATCTTTCATGATTGGCTCCGAATTCATCCAAACACTTAAAGGGGTAGCCTTATGGGACATCTTACTACGATTTAAACTTGCTAAGTTGGAATCAGCATTGTCAGTCGTTCCTGCAGTATATTCAGAAATAGCTTTAAACTCCTTCTCACTCATCTCATACCAACTCTGGTTGTAATGGATTTTTCGCGAGTTGAACAAAGTTGGCGCCGTTGTATCTATAGCTCGAACAGGGAGCCTTTGTGATGAAGCGTTTAAAGATAGTCCAGCTTTCCCATCAATATCGAGCATGATGTATGGGGCATCGTTTCCTCTAGTAATAAACGGGCGTAAGCCAGTCATCTCTTTCCCGGTTGCATTAGTGTACTTCAGTGATATCTCGACTGCGTATAGATCAGTGTCCACAAAGTCTGGTGATAAATCGAATAGCCCTCCTTCCTTGACTACCAGGTCCTTTACAAGCTTACTTAAGTTGCTAGAAAGATGATCCGATACCTCGTTCAGGCTTTGCGGTATTGATTTAGGTTTGAATGACACCTCTTTCTTCTCGAGATTCACTTCTACCTTTCCTAATGGATACAAATCTACATCTTGATGTTCAAAATTGTAGAGACCTCTTGCATCGTTTGCTTTCAAACGAATGTCCACAGGTAAGCGGTGACGATCAAACCCTCCTCGTTCAAGTATTTGTTCAACATTTTCAACAGATTTTGTACTGACGATGAGCAACAGCTTCGTTGCTTTTTCAGAAGTATCATAGGATGGCTGCTTCTTCGTCCAACCGATCGCTTCCATTATATCGTCGTGCTTACTTCCGGGAATAAGGTTCTTCACACTAGCATCATAAATGTACAAGTTTGCCTTAGCATCTGAGAATAACTCTGGATACTCGACTGCTTTTTTCCCTGCTCTTGCTAAGAAGGTTTTCTCATATAAGAATTCATGCTCTTTCGACATTGTTAAATTAAAGATGGAAGCCTTATCCGTACTAGAAGTTAGCTCCTTACCATCTTGTGTTTTAAATACGAGCTCTCTTTTATATGTTAGCTTTGTTTCTGTTTTAGCAACGTTAGGCACACCAACTTCTAAAAGGTAACGCATCACATAAGCCGCTGAGTGTTGTTCATCTACCTGACCAAACACCGACTTCCACTCTTTGCTACCGTAATCATCAGCAATAGGCTTGATGCCACTCATGATGTTGCAGCCAAAGTAATAAGTAGGGCTTACAACAACACCGTATAGTATCCTATCCGTCTCTAACATTTGTTTTTCTGTTAAATACGTCCTCTCAGTTTCAACTAGTGATTCCAGTGCAATTTCACGAACATACTCAATAGTGTAAGATCCCAAATCGTCAAAAAACCTATTTTGCCTCACTGGTCTAACACCTACAGGCACAAGAGTTAGCAAACCGTCTTCTTTGAACTTAGTCAGCGTTTCATCCTTCATATCAAGAATAATAAGTACTCTAATTGGCATAGTCGGCGTAATAGCTTCACCGCTATTAATCCTGTCTTCGAGCGGGAGCCATTCATCATTAACTTTTACCGAAACCATATGCCCAGCAAACATAGAGTCATTGAGCTTAGATAAATCTGGCGCTTTTAACAGCGATCTAAGCTTAGTTAAACTAGGGTCTGCAATAGTATGTATAGGACAGAATTTTTGATATATCTGCGATTGCTCAAGCGCTTTTATCCCAGTCTGAGATTGCTTCGCTCGGTATGTTACGTAACTCGTCATTGCAGCAAAACTCAGCACACTTTCCGAAGCACTACGGTAAATATTCTTTGTTTCTAGCCAAGCTTCATCAAGGTGGAAAGAAGGAAGCCAAGTCCCCCCCAAATCCCAATCATCACTTAAAAGATAGGTCTTTATATAGCCTTCAATATCAAGATCTCTTTGCCCTGACGTCAAGTGATCAACCGCGTAATATTCCGAAACGTAATTCGTTGTTTTGTTCTCTTCTTTTATTTGAGATTCAAGTAGAAGCAATCGCAGCAGCCCATTGAGCGCTATAGCGCGTTTTATATATGCCTTGCCAACAACACTCAGTTCATCGAACGCAGGTAAACCGCGATACAGTAACGCCTGTCCTACCACATCAAATTCAGAAAAACGTTTCTGCTTCTCTTTATATTCTTCTACTTCTTTATTAAGAATTTTGGCTGCACCATCCAAAGTAGAAACCAAGGTTTCGCCTGACCAATACAACCCATATGCTAACGCCGCTCCTGGACCAAGCATTGGCGCAGCAAAGCCTAATGCAATATCAAAGGCTTGGCCGGAAAATTTCCAAATTTCCTCATGGACTTTCACCTCTGCTAAAACCGCTTTCTGTCGATTTTTCTCCAGAGCTAGCAGCCAACTTCTACAAGCAGGATATTCAAAAGCAGAGTTGAGGTAGAACTTCATCTCCGCTCGACGACTTAAGCGCCTGTTACTCGTATCATTATCGGCATAAACGCCTTTACCCAGGGCAGATATTCGATGCTCCCACTTAATAGCATCAGTGCCAAGATCTTCTAAAATAGAAGATTTAAGCGCCGCAGCACGTTTTTTTGACAGTTTAGTGTTGTATTCCACCGAGCCAATATCACACGTATATCCTTCAATGTTCAGCAACATTTCTGACTTTGTATTACGCAGATATTCGGCCACTTTAGAAACGAGCTTCTTATCAGAATTGGCAAGTTCATCATTTGCACTATCAAATTCAAAAAACAGTGTGAGATAGCTTGCCTCACCCTCTTTTGCCTGTTTTTTTTCTAATAGCGGACTACCATTTAACAGCACTTTATGACTTACACTTTTATCAGAGAATGCTTCAAGGAGCGCTTTTTTATGCTCCGCTTCAGACTCAAGCAGTGCCTGACGATCTTTTTCATCACTCAATAAAAGTGTTGATATTACCGATTGTGTTTTCTGACCATATTCCTTTGATTTATCAATATAGGCGTTAAACGCCGACTCGGAATTCTCAATACCTTTCGGAATTTCAAGGCCACTAGAAACAAGCTCTGCAAAGCCAAAAGGCTTATCAAGTGCATATTCAATAGCCCGAACGGCCGGCTTTAAAGGGGTTAAGATCTTATCGTCCACCTTATGCCAAAAATGCTGTAACGCTGGTGGAATCGTATAAACGCTCGGTAAGGCATTCCCAAGGTGATTTGACCAGTTAAGGGCACTAGCTAAGTCAGAAATAGGCGCAAGTGTACCTTGCGCAGGTGGCTTTAGCTTTTGTGCAAAATCTAAGAACCCCTTCGCTTTAGCATCAATACCGACTGCCAGTTTTAAAGCCTTTAAGAGCGGATCTCCAGCTTGCTCTCGATTCAAAGCTGCGCTAAATGCTTTATGGACCGTCGTCATACTGAATGGGTCCATCACACCAGAAGCTGACGCGGCTATCACCTCTTTATATTTACCAATTGAATTGAGAATGTTAATCGACGGTTGCACACCATTGGCAGGTTTGTTTTCGCTAGTGTAAGGTAGATTTTTACTCCAATCGAGCCAGCCTTTAAACGTGTCTGGCGCATGTTGGAAAAGCGACTCTTCAACAGAAATAGGATCACCTGACACAATGATGCTGCGCCCTGCTATGGAATAAATAGGCAGGTGTAAGACTTGCTCAGACAAAGAGTAGCAATTGTTTGGGAGATTTAACTTAGCAACCTGAGCCATCTGGATATCTGAAGGTTCAAGTAATGCATCCCAATATCGCTTAATTCCCTCTAAATCTATATCAAAGCGGACTAATTGCTTAATTTGTTCATCATCATCTAGATGACCGCCAGTGATCCAAAATGTGGCGACATATTGAGTCACCTCTTCTGCATCTTGGGCGTCACTCGCTTGGTTGGCAATATCATAGTATGTTACTGGCCTCACTCGACTGGTGATTTTATTGCCTATATCTTTAGCATCCCCTTTAATGATCAAGTTTTCCGGTTGTCCAGACAAAGTAACTTCCGCGCCCTCAAAATAGTCGGCAGAGAAGAAAAGATTGATAGTCCAAACTTGAGGAATGCGCAGATAATAAAAATTATGTTTATAGTCTCCACTATAAATTTGTTCGTACAGACGTTTATACGCGCCTTTTTTTTGACACAGTTCCTCTTCTGCCGCTTCAGCTTTATGGATAAAAAACTCGGCCAATTCGGGCACTAAAAGTCGTCTCTCGGATACATCTTTGTCCAAATCTTCTCTGATTTGCCAGTCACGCAAACGTGAGACTTCAACTTCAGCACTCGTGATAACGGCCTCTCTAGCTAATTGTGCTAGGCGTTTCGTCCAATCAGTATCTTCGGACATAACCGCAGCGGGCATTAAGTATGGTGGAATATAGACCGGCTTCAGCTTCTCTTTAGTGCTAGAGATAACCAATGGCGTAGAAGCAAGTTTGTTCCAATCAAGCTCTTTTACAGATTGAACCTTAGTATTCCAGCCTTGTAGCCGACCTGATGAATCACTGAAGTATAATGGTGACTCGTTCTTACTACTGCTACCATCCGCAGTTTTATCTACCGCCAACTCGGGTAGGGCAAGCGCAAAACCGGGTAATGGATAAAGCCCATTGCCAGTAATGGCTTCTCCAGTCGGTCCAACTAATTGGCCCATCAAATAGAGAGAGTGCTGTTCAATCTTAGCCCTAGCCATGATTACGCTCCTCTAGTACCACTTTCGCTTTTTTTAGGTCAGCGTAGGTTGGCAGTGGGTAGAGTGACTCGCTCCAATTATCCGTCTCTTTATGCTCAATTACATACTGGCTAAAGCCAAAGCCATAGGCGGATTTTTTAACTCGTTCTCCATCTCTAAAACCTACAAACCCATATATCATTTCTGTAGTCGGGCTGTTATCGGTGGATTGGTGTAATACGCGGGTTATGTTTCGACCATGAACAGGGACGAACCACATATCACTACCATTAAAAGCCAACAAATCCACTGTAGCAGGAAAATCGCCTATTTTTTCAGATGGTCTTCCCGAGCGGTATGCCGCACCTCCGAGGCAATAAAAGCCATCTCCGTACGTACCGCCCCAGACATTACAATCGTAGCTAACCGGAGTAAAATCACCGCGATCGATCAGTTTTAAGGTTTTGGCATCAAACACAAATGTGTTCCCACATTTTGGAACATCACTCTCCCCAAAAGTTTCGAGATACTCCTCTTCCTCTCCTTTACAACCAAATCCCGCCAATCCCGGTTCATAACTAAAATATATAGCTTGTTCTGACTGACTCATATAAGGCTTGGCAAAAGAAGTCATGTAACGTGCGTCTGAACCATTTACATCAGTAAATTTCACTACCTCTTTTGTGTCTAGCTTAACCAGCAAAAGTTCATCGCTTTTTTTCACAACAACTTGTGTGCTGTCCGTATCCCACATAATGTCGTGACGAGTTGAGCCAGACTCCTCACTAATGTTAGTTATTTCGCCATTATCTAGATCATACAGCGCGGTACTATCTTTCTGAGGGACAACAAGATAGCGGCCGTTAGGCGACCGTGACATATATTTAGCATAATCAATCCCAGTATTAGGCGGGGGTGGCAATATCCCTTCAGGGATCAGTAATTGAGGGTCAGTACCATCAATGTTTAATGCCCAGTAACTGACCTCAGATTTTTCTTCCGGGTTAGCTACAGTAAACAGGACCTGAGGGAGTGTCACATTTTCAGTATTCCAATCTGCAACCTTTGGGTTATCCGGTATTTTAAAATCATACTGGTAAAGCCAAGTATCCGTTTTACCTTTGTACAAATCTAGGCGGTCTGCCATGCTCTCTATTCGAGCTTTCTCATCAAAGTAAGGTTTAGTGGCAATGTAACCAACACCTACGACAACAACAGTCGTCAAACCCAAGCCGAGTAATATTTTCTTTTTCATTATTAATCCATTTTCTTGTGAGGTTACAACGACCAGTCCAGCATTAATGACTCAAAGCGTTGTTTTTCTTCTGTTGTCATACCTTTAGGCTTGTCGTTTGGCTGAGCTTTTGGCGGAGTTTCAGTAGCGCTCTCATGTTCAACCAATAAATCGTTGTAAGCGACCCGATCAAAAAGTATGTGACGACTGTCTGGGTCTTGGTCATGTACCAGGGACATAGTAAAGACCCCGTCCGATGGCAGCCCACTTAATAACGCTTGCTGCCAGTCGTGGTCTTCCCCTTCATAAAACTCTAAATCAAAAACGTCTTTATAATCGCTATTGTGATCGACCACATAGAGTGAATTCAAAGCGGTAATACCAGACGTACCAACATCCACCCGGAATAATAGACCACTGTTTTTTCCATCTACATAAGCAATCACGGTGTTACTCTGGTCGTAACTACGTACTATGGCTTGTTGGTCACTCAGCCATGGCATGTCGTCTTCGGTAACTTTGTGGATGGCGGCACTATCTACATCGGAGGTGAATTCTTGTGCACTGAATGACTGCCCGTCACTGTAACTGCTTAATTCATCTAACGGTGTGCTGGATTTCTCTAGTAAAGCAGCATCCGATTCTAAAGCTTCAATTTGAGCAAAGCGCTTTTGTTTCGGTGAAAAAATGATCTTGAGTCCACTTTCCCCTTGCTGGACTTCACCCGATATTTTGTAAGGTGCCCAGAAATGCGCCATGGCAAAACCGCTTGCGCTTCTTTGTATTACCTGAGGTGTGTCTTTTTTCTTTTCTTCTTGCTCTAGGGTACGGTAATACTCGACGTCAACATCTTGGTAGTAACCTTTCTCGTTTATGGCCATCTCACGCCAAAGCTTCCCTTTCCAAAACACATAAAGGAAGCCACCACGCAGGTCAGAAGCTTTTGCTTTGTCGTTGCTACCATCTAAGTAAGCCAATGGTCTCACCGGCACCAACACGTTATCCCACTCATCCATTTGAGTTTCTTTATCAACGGGTTGCAGGTCTTCGGCGAGTTTAAGCAAGATTGGCTGAGGCTGGTCGGAACAAGGGATTTTGATATAGAGCGTTTTGCCCTCAGCTTCGAGATCTTTAAATGTCGCGAGGCTGCGGTGTTTGTTTTCTGTATCAGCCTTGCCTACAGTAACTTTTTCTTTTTGAGCTTCGGTTTTACCCAACATCAAACATGCTGCATTGCTAGACCACTGCCCTGCAAACTCGACAACGATTTTTTGATCTGGGCTTGGCTCAGAAGGGACATGCGTGTAGCTACGAACCAAAGTCACGTCGTCCTTTACCTGCTTATAACCCGCTTTATAAACTTTGCTCTCACCAGTCGATGAGACCGATTCAAGCTGTGCTTTTAGTCTTGGGAAACTTTGTAATTGGGTATCTGTTAACGGCGTTCTACGAGAGAAAGAAGACAACGCAACCCAGTTCCCATTTCCTAGCTCGTGTCGAATAGCCGTTAGCAACCCGGAGCTAGACTTCTTGGCAGAGATTGAGATCTTCTGAGCAAGCTCTTTAGGAAGGTTTCTGAGAATGTCTTCTGAATTTCGCACACGCGAAAGCTGCCCTATACACTCATCAGGTGTAAGGACGTAGGATAGCTCGTTGGAGGAAAGCTTCGAGCTAGGTATAAATTTGCAAACTAAATGCATTTGAATTCTCCACAACCAACATCGTAAATATGGTTGCGGTGACGTTTAAGCTGATAAGGCTTACAAGTACGATTTGGTGTGCTAATGCTACTAATTTAATTCATAACATTCAATCACATAGAAAACTTTCAGAAAACCGAAACGCCCGAAAAACAACAAAACCACAGGTTGTTTGGTTGTTTTAACTATCAATTCAAACTTATTACCCTTCAATCCAACTCAAAAGGTAGGCTTTAAGCAAAAACAGTTTTTTACTTTTGGGCAGAAGTTAACAAATTCAATTTAAGCACTGATAGCCGCAGGTTGAGGTTCTGGAGGGATACGCCTTCCTCAGTAGCAATAAATAGCCTATCGCGACTGAGGAAGTATGAATAAAAAGGTGAGTGCGTGTCACACCCACAAAGGTGTAACTAATATGAAGCGATGCTAGGCTAATTTCACTTCATCATAGATACACAACTCAGGTAGTAATCACTACCTAATGCAGAACTCTACACCTAGGGGGTATAGACATGCATGTAACTATATAATATTAATAGACATTATCAACATGGCATATTCACCACTGAAGATCATCAATTACCATCACAATCACAGTATTGCCTCGTAAAAACAAAAATGGTCTAGGCATTCTAGATGTTTCACCTTGTATTAAGGCGATAAAGTTATCTGATTCATTTGTGGAAAAAGCATAATCATTTGAACTAGATCACTTAAATACAAGCAAAAAGAAAGCGAGCTTAATGCTCGCTTTCTTTTAGGCTGCTTTCTGGGAAGGTAACTCCGCGGAATATCTTTCCCAATAGCTTGGAACAACAAGCGCTGTAGTACTAGAGTAATTGAATGTTGTATTCACCTCATCAGCGGTCGCAAAGAGTGAATTGGCACCATTTGCATAAACGGTTATTACTCCGTCTTTCAAAGTAGACAAATCAAGATCAACGGTCCATGTACCATCAACTAACACTGTTGCACTGCCCAGAACCACCAAGCTATCGGTATCAACAGCTTTGAGTGCTATTGTCTCCCCCGCCTCGAAACGAGTAGTTGTGCCATTGATAGTTACTGTTGTATTACCCGATACATCACTGATGGTTCCGATCGTGATCGTTGGGGTAACTGGCATCGAATACGTGCTATCTTCTGCGCCTGTGTTGCCTGACAAGTCTTGGTAGTCTTTCACCACCAAGCCTACGGTTAGCTCTGACGACACTGGCACGACAACATCACCGGTCCAGACTTTCGCATCCGCCGTCTTAGTCAGCGTGATGGCGGAACCACCCAGCTCTGCGCTTGCTGCTTGCAGCGCTTTATCAAACTCCAGTCTGACCGCGACACTTTGTCCTTCCGCTTGATGCGTTGGGTTAAAGGTCGCGTTGCTCAAGGTTGGCAATGCCTGTGCCAACGTGAAGTTTGTGCTTTCTGTTGCTTCCACGTTTGAGGCATTGGTGCCTGTGACAACGACGGTGTACGTGCCATTTGGCTCACCACTGATGTCCATCGCGTTGCTCGTCCAAGCGCCACCACTTTGTACCGTGGCACTGCCGCTGGCGATAACCGTTTCACTGCCTTGCGCTTTGATTTCTACGCTCACGGTTTGGCCATCAAAGCGGCTTGAAGTGCCAGTGATCTGCAATGCGGCGGCGTTACTGCTATCCACATTGCCT
>NZ_JAMZAL010000002.1:235260-700476 GCF_024181925.1 Vibrio sp. Y20_XG_PY13
ATCGCGTTGCTCGTCCAAGCGCCACCACTTTGTACCGTGGCACTGCTGCTGGCGATAACCGTTTCACTGCCTTGCGCTTTGATTTCTACGCTCACGGTTTGGCCATCAAAGCGGCTTGAAGTGCCAGTGATCTGCAATGCGGCGGCGTTACTGCTATCCACATTGCCTACAGGCGTGATCGCCAAGGTTGGTGTGATTGGCATCGAGTGGCTGCGGTCTTCTGCGCCCGTATTCCCCGAAAGGTCTTGGTAGTCTTTCACCACCAAGCCTACGGTTAGCTCTGACGACACTGGCACGACAACATCACCGGTCCAGACTTTCGCATCCGCTGTCTTAGTCAGTGTGACGGCGGAACCACCAAGCTCTGCGCTTGCTGCTTGCAGCGCTTTATCAAACTCCAGTCTGACCGCGACACTTTGTCCTTCCGCTTGATGCGTCGGATTGAATGTTGCGTTGCTCAGTGTTGGCAATGCCTGCGATAGCGTGAAGTTTGTGCTTTCTGTTGCTTCCACGTTTGAGGCATTGGTGCCTGTGACAACGACGGTGTACGTGCCATTTAGCTCACCACTGATGTCCATCGCGTTGCTCGTCCAAGCGCCACCACTTTGTACCGTGGCACTGCTGCTGGCGATAACCGTTTCACTGCCTTGCGCTTTGATTTCTACGCTCACGGTTTGGCCATCAAAGCGGCTTGAAGTACCGGTGATCTGCAATGCGGCAGCATTGCTGCTATCCACATTGCCTACTGGCGTGATCGCCAAGGTTGGTGTGATTGGCATTGCGTTGGAAGAATCATCTTCGCCCATATTACCAATCAAGTCTTTGTACTTACTTACAAATAGGCCGACACTGAGTTCTGGAATATTGGGGACTTCAGCCCTCCCCGTCCAAATTTTCTTATTCGCCGTAGCAACGAGTGAAGTAACATCATTATTTCCCAGTTTTGCTGTCGCTTCTTGCACTTCCTTATCGAACTCAAGTGTGATGTTCACCGACTGTCCTATCGCTTGATGCTTAGGATCAAAAGTCACTTTTGACAGCGTTGGTAACACTCCTTCTACCTCCAAAATTAAACTATCCCCTTTTCCGGGGATAGAGTTGACGCTCTCATAACTATCATCGTCGACCCGTATGATTATTTCTTTATTTTGTTTTTCTGGAGTTGTGTAGGTTGCGGTCCAAGTTATATTGTCACTGGTGTTCCATGATACTTGCTGAAGCTCTCCAGCTTCGTTTTTATCACTCGCTTCTAATTTCACATCGGAGAAACTAAATTCTTTAACCTCTTCTGAAAAAGCAAATGTAAGCGGGATTTCAACTCCACCAGCCGAAGGGCTAGATGATGCAGTTGATATTGTTAACTCTGGAACGGTTGCTGCCTTTACGGTAGCGCTTGTTGATTTCTCAGTCTTATGGTTCGCCAAATCCAACGCGGCTACTTGTATCGTATAGGTACCAGGAGTCAATGAGTAGTGCATCACATAAGGATCACCTACACTAGCAGGCTCTGTAACTGATTGTGGTCCCACTTTTACCCCACTCCCGTTATCTGCTGTAGATGTCACTGAACTCAAGTTTTTATCTGTAACATACGCTGTTACATCTAAATCATATTTACCGTCCGTTGGTGTCATAGATACTTGATCAGCAGAAACACCAGATATTGTTGGTAACTCGTAGTCAACGATAGATGTGATGCCTTTGGCACCATATGTTGTACTAAAAAGTTCAAAGTCTGTAATAGAACGCCCTATTGAGTCGGTGACCGTCACTTTATACATATATTCGGTCTGATCTTCAGCGTCAAAAACCATAGTATCAGACCCTGTCGATGAGACGATATTCCCCGAAAAATTTAGCGTATCACCTGTACTTGGAACTAAATCGATAGAGTAGTTTGATGCCTTTACATCATGTCCTTCTTTTGAAGTCACATTGAATAACTGACTTTCTTTTGTAAAAGCTAGTTTGCCTCCTTGCAAGCTAGTCATTCCATTAAATGAGACCGTAATAGTAGGTACAGACACATCAATATCCACAGTCTTACTTTCACTCCAGCCCACTTTATCCGTTGCTTCAATGCTTACTCGGATTTGATTCAGCCCTTGCAGCTCACTTTTTGGCAGCTCGAAATAAAGATGTGAGTTATCTGCATTTTCCTCTTTATTAAAAACATGGCTAGGGTTAACGGTTGTGTATTTGACGCTTGCAATACCGCTTCCTTCATCCCTAATAGAAAACTGGAACCTAACCAAGTTTGAATCTGTAGGGGATTCACTGACAACAGCGTCACTATCAATTATTGGTTTGCTGTTATCGACCATCACACTGACGTTATCGCTACTTGAGTCTCCCCACACATCAATAGCTTGGATGCTCGGTTTGATCACTTGTCCATCCAAAGTCGCACTTAGAGGCGCTTCAAATGTCGAACAGGAATAGCCCTCTCCACAATCGTTAAATCGTGAAAAGTTCCCTGGATGATCATTGAGGTTATATGAATCCCCATCCACTGTTGCAATCACATTTTCTAAAATTGATTGTGCCCCAACCTTCACTTTAAAGTTCATCACCAGCTGAGCGCCTCGAATGATACTGTCATCCGTTGGGCTTGTGATTCCAATATCAACTGAACCTGGAGGTGGCAACAATAGTTCTAGAGAATGATCTGAGGATGTATTACCTGCCATATCAGATAAATTTTTAATGGTATATAGATGTTGTGATACCCCCGTTGCGATGATATCCGAATAACGTTCGGTGTAAGTACACGTAGTAACCCCAGCACTCACGCTACAACTTTTTGGTTCAAACGTTATATTAAAACGGTTTCTAACTAACAACGGTCGTTTCGTTGGCCCAGTATTCACCCCTGATAAGTTATCTTTGAAGCTCAATGTTAAGCTCAACATTTTGTTTCCATCGGCATCAAATTCAACTTCGTTACCTGTAAATAGATAGGTATCCTCTAATGCTGCTGGTGCTTCAATATCCATCATATTAAAGCTGAATTTGCTCACCGTCTCTGTATCGTTCTGGCCCACTGTCCTAGTAATTAGAACGACAGGTGCAGTAGACATGTTTACATCTGTCGTCACACTACACTTATAACTTTCCTGTGGATTAGTGATAACGCCAGAGTAAGCATTGCTCAATCCATCATTTGGAGCTTCGCTTGAGGTGTAATTTTCTCTTACCCAACATTCTAGAGTCCGAGCCTTAACATCACCTACAGGGTTGAACTCGACACTCAACGTCTTACCCGAGATATGAGCCTGAAAATTTTCAGGTTGCGCGACAGATAACACGACCCCTTCGCGTTGAACATTAATACTTTCCGAACGTTCTGCTACTGGCCGTGTTTCGCCTGAGTTATACAAAACATTGTTATAAACTTTGAACTTTAGTTCATAGCTTCCATCCTGAGATAATTCTGCAGAAGTTAGTCTTCCCTTCCACTTACCCATTTCATCTTCACTAAACTGTATATTATTGGTTTGATCGCCGTATCTATAAGTGCCGTCGATTTGAGGAATTCCACTTGCATCTTCCGCATCAAGGGTAATAACAACAGGATCGTTGCGCGTAACTAACCCACCAGTAATCGGCGTTCCATCTTCATAGGAAAAAGACACACTATGAATTGTTGGCAACTTGTTTTGCACTTTAATCGCGTAATCTACCTCTGTCGCATTCCCGCGAACATCGCTGCCCCTGAGTTTGATTGTACGGGTTGAACTATCACCATCATTCTGTCCTTCTAAGCTCACTTTCATATCTTCATCTACTTGTGTGCCGGTATCAGAAGGTGTATCGATAAAGCTCCAATATTCCAATGTCGTCTTGTTCACACCATTTGATGAAGGCGTTCCCGTTTCGCTCAGATCTTGAGCTGAAAGTGAAAACACGTAGTTACCACGATAATAACTTTCCGAGTTAAACCCATTCAGAGTTAACGTAGGACCATCTCGGTCAATAATTATCGTTCGTGGCTCTGTCTGAGATTCGAATCCATACTCATCTATCGCCTTAATGAACAGGTTCGCCCTCTTATTTGCATCAATGGTGATACTGTCACTTTGTATACGACCAATTTCCATTTCAAATGGTTGTGTTGGATCTCTAGGCACAATTGATCGTATTGCAGCGTCACCAGCTTGTTGCCACAGCTCGACGTTACTCACTTTAGAATCATCAATGACTGAAGTCAGCTTCACTTGAAAATCAGGTCCCAGGACGTAGTTACCAGCAGAGTTTTTGTCTACGATCCAAGGTTCAGCCAGCTCAATTACCGGGCCTTTGTTGTCTACTTGAAAAACAAATTCGCTTGTCGACTCTGCTTGAGGGTAAGCACTGTCTTTGGCTTTTACGTAAAACGAGTTCGTCTCTTCATACTTAAACGCCCCGGCTATTAAACGAACCTCAATGTTTGGTTGCTCTCCGAATAGATAAGGCTCCACACTGTCTGTAGGTTCAGTCTCATAATGTTGCAAAGTAATACGCTTACCAAACTCCGTCTTCATATCAACTTCAACTACACTGCCTGGACTCAAGTTACCCCAAGAAATATCCGGCACCCAAGATGAGTTTCCACCCAAACGCTTATTGATTGTTCCTCCATTAACAATCGGCCCTTCAGAGTCAATTAAGATATTGAATTTTGGTGAATTTGTAGTTTGACGATTAACAAAGTTCCCCAAATTGTCTTCTGCATTTACATTGACAGTCCAGTTACCATCTCCCGGATAAACGACTTTACCTTGGCTCGCACAAAGAGTACCTGTACATAATTTAACCTTAAATGAATCTTGCGTATTACTGGAAAACTGATCGCTTGTGTAATCGACCGTTGTACCATTTGAGAGATCGACAAACGATAAACTCCGCTTATCCAGTTGGTCCCCCACAAGATCTTGAAGTTTAAATGTCAACTCATGAACTGAATTCGCATTTAAATAAATATCCTCGCCAATTGGGTTCCCTTCCAAGTCGTTTGGTGGAATGTAAGTCGCTGCGGGATAGTCATTATCAACATATAGAGTTTCAATATATGGGTTTAGATCGGTATAAGCGTTACCTTGGGTATCGACCGCCGTTGTCTCCAGAGCAAACTTGATGATGTCTATTAGGTCTGTTGATTGCGTATTGAGTGTAAACAAATACTCTTTACGGAATTTATTGCTGTTGCCAGACTCATCAATTCTCAGTTCCAATGGTATCGCGGTATTAGGCGTGCTCTGTGCATACCACATGCTCTTGAATGTAGGCGCATTTTCCGTTTTTTCAACGATACCTGATGGATCTTCCAAGACAATTTTAGAAACAACTTCGCCTGCTACGTAACGTTTGTTGCCGACCATAGTTTCTCGGCCAGTCTCTATTGTTAACGTTTGTTTAGGCGCTTCTTTATCTATACTTTCTCCCTCACTATCAAAAATAGCGTCTTCGTCTAGCTTTGGATTTGCCTGCGATATATCGTCAGCATAAAGCTGGGCAATATTGGTTGGAATTCCGTATTTTTCCGTCATGATGTTGTAGTAAGACTGAGCGAGATCTTTACGGTAAGTGTCAGAACTAAACTCATAACTATCTAATTTAATTAGATTACCTCCAGACCCAATACCGTTTGCCTTACCGTCATAGCTCAGATCATCATAGATAGCAGAAGCAAAATCAGAAGAGTTATTACGTGGCGTGTCTTGAGCTAAATCATCGATCGCTTCAACGAGGAATCGATGCAAGTAGTCGTTGGACAGTTCATCTGGAATTGGGTTTTCTAACATCTCGTTAGTCGCATAAGATGTCACTGTTGGATCGAAACCGAAAAATGAATCGTTGCCACCGGACAATGCATACTTCACATCCGTAAGAATGAGAGCCGCGCGCTCTGAGGTTTTGTCTCCGGCCTCAACTTGATTCCAGCGATAGTCAAATAGGCCTGTTTGGTAAGTAGATAACTCCGTAACATAATAAGTATTCGAACCGTTCAGTTCGAAGTATGCGCCTATATTTGCATCGTTTAAGTTAACGCTAGCTCTTGCGCTTTTATTATCCTTCCATTGATAGTAATGTGGATCAGTTCCATCAACACCAATTAAGCGAACTCGCATAAAATCATAATTAACAACATCGGTTGTAGTCTCACATGAAGCAACATCAAACGCGGCAGACTCATCACTTTCCGGTTGCTGAATCGTGGAGCAACTGGCTAATGACGTAAACTCTCCGTTAGGGTTTAAACCTTCCAATTGAACACGTGCACCAATGAAAGGTGTCACGATAGTCATCGTCGGCAAGTCGAAACTGCTTCTGAAATAAACTTCTTGAGTCGTGCTTTCATTCTCTGACTCATCAATAGCTTGAATTACCAGTTTTTGGCTCGCGTTTTCTGAGACGTTTTTGAAGCCATCACCTAGGATCTCCTTTACAAAAGGGACATAGTAAATAACTTCATCAACTCGCCCGCTACTATCCAAAATGGTTTCGTGAGGAATGCTTGCGGTTATGGCGTCCGTCGAAGCTAACGTCTGCGTTGTATTTTGGAACGCATAGTTGTTGTCATTGTTTTGACTTACGTAATACTTCACGACGAGCTTAAGTTTGTCAGCACTTGAACCTAATACAGTCTCTGAACTCGCATCAGATATTTTGACACGAACGTAAGGAATCTTTTTTTCTTTCAATAAGTTAACATTGAAGTTTGCGAAATCAATCCCACTAATGGATTTAAGACCTGCGCTTGCATAGACATAATCTATTTTCAAGTAATCTCGGCTGGACTGCACGTTATCAGCTGTATAAGTATCTTGTGAATATACGCCTTCGTAAGTGGTTCGTTCTCCATTAAGGCTCACGTTGACGTAGCTCATGGGCGTACCTTCCGGGTATGTGATGATCTGTGCTGGTGCTTGATCATCTCGGCTCACCGCATGTTGAAACTCACCGACATTGTCTTTTGTATCAGTGGCTTTTATATCAAACGTGGTAGTTGATAAGAACTGGTCTGTTAAATACGCTTTGCTAAATTCGCAGGCACTTCCCGACTCTGACGTAACGGGAGAACAAGCAACATCGTCAGGCAAACCACCCTTAAATGACACACTGACGGACTTAATGTCCTGAGACGCTTCTTTTACAAGACCTTTAAGTACATATTCTTGAAGCTCATTATTGATAGCGCTAGACGAGGTCACGGTGATAACTGGCGCGTCGTTATCCCAAGAGAAATTGACATAATGACCTTTCCCACCGCCAGGAAGCAATTTATTTCCGAGTACATCTGCAGTGTATAAGACTAAACGTGCAGCAGTAACCTTGGAAAGGCCAGTTTCTTGGTCGACATCAACAGCATCGATCGCTTTTGTATCAATGCTTACTTTGATGTTCGTTTCACGGAGACCAATCTCAAACCCTTGCGCATCCACCGAACAAAACTTACTGCCTGACGTCAGCTGATCATTACATTGAAACTCACCTTGCCATGCACCGTTGAGTTTGTATTCAACAAATGCAGACACTGACTCAACACCAATATCGTCATTGATTTTGATATCTACGATGTCTTTACCTGCCAATACATCATTGTCTGTTCGCGTTGCAGTTGGCGGAATGGTATCAATATCTGTGTCATCACGAGGTGGAATGACACCATCTGTTTCGCCAGCGGTTCCAAGGTTATTTATTTGTTGGCTAAAGGCAACGTAATCGTCAGCGTTTGTTCCTGAAATGTTGAGTGTAGGGTCATTTACAACTATCAAAACTTGCTGAGAGAGTTCTTGAGTGTACACATCACTGGTGATTTTCTGCTGACCAAATGTAAGTGGTGTGACAGCTCCCGTTGCTTCGCTTATTTCTAGGCCATCAAGAAGGCCGTCTGCAATGACATCACGAAACTGTACATCAGCTAAATGCATTGATGTATATACATTGTCTTCGGATTGACCGTACCTTTGGATCATGTCATAAGAGTAAGAAGAGTATGCAGTAAGCAATGCACCATACTGATGCCCCGGCGTTGCAAAGCTACTCTGCCCACCTTTAGTAATATCAATTGGTGTGGTTTCATTGACATCAAAACCATACATGCCATTAATACTATCAAGAGCTTGAGAGACAGCGTCCGAGCCAGACACGCCGCCTGCAATTTTATATTTTGCGAAACCGGAAACAATATTGGTCAGAGGCGTCAACATCAACTTTTGGTTACTACCTTCACTGAAGTTCACCACGCCTTCTAAACGCAACGTTTTACCAACACTCGAGGACACAATCTCTTTTGTTAAAGGATCGGTGTAACTACCTTGTTGTGCGACGACATACAATGGCATCGAAGACGATTCAAATTCGACTTTGTAATCACCAAATGCATTGGAAGATGTGCTCGCTAGCTTCCTTCCTAGCTTTCCATCTTTAAACTCAAACACCTCAATTTTTGCACCATTGACTGGAGCGTCAAAAACATTACCTGAGATGGTTCCTGTATTCCTCGCAGGTGGCGTATTATCGCCACCGTCCCCTCCGCCACATGCACTCAATAATAGTGAAGTAGCCATGAGACCTAACGTTGATTTTAGCGTATTTTTAGTGAACATAATAATCTGGCAGAGTATATTTTTGCCGAGATTATATTATTGTGTGGAATTTTCTCAACGCGACGAAATAACCATAAAATAAAGCAAAAAAACTAAAAAAACAGACACTTTTCAACCCTATTCTTAGTGCTATTTCATATCTATCATTATTTAGTTAGTAAAAACAAAGGAATTGTCGTTAGTGACGTGTAAGATTTTATTTTAAATATTATACTCCCCTCAATTTTCAGCTTCTAAGCACAGTTTTCATTTAATGACAAGTTTAATATTAAGTTCACGTAATCATAACCTTGCTCTGCCTCTTATTACCATCGCACTCACTATTATTGCAAGCGTATCTTTTAGTCATTATCTGCTCACTCCCGAGGAACAATCAGAAGTTATATCCCATAGTTATCAAGGTATTCTTTTCGATAAAGAAGCTAACAACAGTATAGAAAAAAACTACGATAGTCACTTTCAACGAACAAAGATCACTACTGGCGTTATTAACTATGCTTTTGTGACTTCTTTGATTAATGCAGGCTTATCTCAACAAGAGATAAAGTCATTGATTAAATTGATTGAAAGCGAATTTGACATTATAGGTTCAGTTCGAAAGGGAGATAAGTTCTCACTAAAAACCCGAACCAATAGTTATAATGAAAAATACATCAGTTCCTTTTACTATTCCGGTAGTAAAAAAGACTTTTTTATTATTAACGATGGAAAAAATAATGCTTACGATGAATATGGAAATAGGTTAACGCGAAAGCCTTATTATTCATTTCCACTGGCAAAAGAGTACAAAATTAGTTCTGGTTTCAGTTTAAAACGAAAACATCCTATCACAGGTTTGAATACCCCACATTTAGGCACGGACTACGCAGTACCTGTTGGAACACCGATATACTCTATCGCCGATGGTGTTATTGTTAAGTCACGATACAACCGTTTTGCTGGCAACTACATTAACATTCGTCATACTAACGGTTCCATATCTCGTTACTTACACCTATCACGTAGTAGCGTCAGGAAAGGTGACAACGTAGTCAAAGGACAAGAAATAGGACGTTCAGGCAATACTGGAAGGACAACCGGGCCTCATCTTCATTTAGAGCTCTTCGTAGATGGCGCTCCGGTAGATTATGCTCGTTACATCAAAAGCAATCAGGCTCCGTCTTTGAACATACAGATGATGCTAGCAGCAAAGACAGAACGAGCAGAGCTAATAAAAGAATTATTATGAGCCGAACCATAATTCCGGAGTACCGAGCTAAATGAGTACAAGCTTGGCTGAAGGAACCACTGTAGACAAACGCACTTCTTTCTCCTGAAGTTAAAGTTGAAAAACCGAGTTCTCGACAACTCAGTTTTCACCTTAAAGCACTCCGGCACTCATTTGTTTACCCATGAGAATTTATTTATTTTTTATGTATTAAACAAGTGCTCTAGATAGCTACGTCATGCATCTGCCTGATTCGCTGGATAGTTCGGCGCTGTTTGTTCTTTAGTTGGATGTGACACAGTTCCAACACCAAACCAAACGCCATCGCAAAGTACACATACCCTTTATTGATATGGATTGCGAAGCCTTCGGCCATCAGCAAGCCACCCAGCAATACTAGGAACAGTAGCGCTAAGGTTTTGAAACCAGGGTAACGAGTAACTAGGTTATTGATCTTCTCAGCAGTCATAACCATGACCAATGCAGAAGCAATAATTGCAGCAACCATAAGCGGTACTTCACTTGTTAAACCGACTGCTGTGATGACAGAATCCATCGAGAATACCGCATCAACCGCAACGATTTGTAACAAAACCACCGCCAATCCCGTTCGTACATGGGTAGAGTGATTGGTTTCATTGTGAGTTAACCAGCTCCAAAGCTCTTTTAAGCTTTTCGCTAACAAAAACGCACCACCCAAGATCATTATCATATCTCGACCTGTCACTGCATGGTTTGCAACGCTAAATAGTGGTTGTGTAAGTTGCATGATCCATGTGATAGAAAACACCAATCCAATACGCGCTAACACCGCAAGACCAATACCTAGGTTTCGTGCAAGCTTTCTCTGGTGGGATGGCAATCTTTCACATAAAACGGAAATAAAAACGACGTTATCTACGCCTAAAACAACTTCGAGAGCAAATAAGGTGGCAAATATCACCCATGCTTCAGGTTGCATGAAAAGTTCTAACATGAGTATGCCTCCTGAGAGTGGAAGCGATACGGAGAAGGGTTCAGTCGACTAAAGGGGTCGTCCATTAATTATTTATACCTCTGTTACTTAGGGATCTAGAGTTAAGCACCTCTTGGTTTGCAACACAATACTCTTTTCAACACAAAAACTAGTGTCTTTATTTGTGCTCTAAAGGATTCTTTCCATCTCACCCCTCCTCTGTTTATCACTCGGAAAAGTTTATAGTGTAGGCTTAAGGAATGCCCCCGCTCAGAACGCTTCTATATCAAGCATATTCAGATATTCGGCAAGTAAAACGACAAGTCCGCCAAGCATCTTTTATCAAATAAAGCCAACAATGGACCTTAAGCTATTCCATTGAGCTCAAAGAAAAAGATGCTACTTTTACTCAGTGATCAATAGTAAAAATTTGTTTCATGCTGATATACTGGCAGAAATCACAAGAAATCATCGCTCTCATGGATTATATCGCTCTATCGCGCATTAGCTTAAAACACCTCACCGTCCTTCACATGTTGCTGACAACTCACAGTGTCACTCAGGCGGCCGAGCGACTTTGTGTGACGCCTTCCAGTGTCAGTAAAACGCTAAGCCAGTTACGTGAAACGCTCAAAGATGATCTTTTCTATCGTGATGGTACACGTTTAGTGCCCACACCATTTGCGTTGAATATTGGCCCGTCCATTCACGGTATTCTGTCTAGCATGAACGGCCTATTGCACCAAGGTTCATTCAACCCAGCTTATTATCAAGGTACGTTTTCTCTGTCGATGAGAGGCAGTTCTTTTGAGCTGTTTGCTCCCGTGTTAACGCGCATTTCTCAACAGTTGGGGAACAATGCTCACTTAAGCGTCCATGCTAAAGAAGAGATGAGTTTTGATTCGCTGGTGAGAGGACAAGTCGACTTTTTGCTGCTGCCGCATGACATCAGCCAACCACCAACTCAAAATAAAGACTTGGTTTGGCAAACAATCTTGAAAGATGAAATGGTGTGTTTAATGGGCGAATCAAACCCGTTAGCTAAAGCGCCCCTATCGATTGAAGGCTATCTTTGCGCTCGCCACATCGGGATTCACGATAAAGATCTTTCTCAGCCTTACTTCGAGCAAAACCTTACTCAGCAGCATTCAAAGCGTAATATGGCGATGCGTGTGGCAGATTTCGGTTCGGCAGCCGTCATGTGCCATCATTCCGATTATCTATTTACGTGTTCAAAACTGTGGGCGGGAGTCGCACATCAAGCGAAAGGTTTAGTGCAGCGCTCTTTACCGTTTGATTACGGGCAAGTGGCTTACAGCTTGGTGTGGAACAAAGCGAGTCTCAATGATCCTGCTCTGAGATGGCTGCAACAACAGTTGCTTGATGCTTGTATAGAGCTCGAAGGCTGCGGTGTGTAAAGATAAGAGGCAGCTCTAAACGAATACGGAAGGAACAGCGATAGGACGATCAACAAACTTTCCAAGCTGTTTCTTTAGTTGCTCTATCTCTTCTTTTGAACACTTGTCCCAACTACGTGCCTCTCCTACCACGCCATGATGTTGAAAAGCATTGAGGCGAACGTGTACCGAGCTTGGTAGTGCATTAAGATACCGCCCTACCGATTCGATTTCCGTATCTAAGTCACTTTTACCGGGAATATGTAGAAGACGTACTTCGTGCAGCTTTTGTTGTTCTGCAAGAAACTCAATCGTCTGAAAAACTCGGTGATGTTCTCGGCCAGTTAACCAACGATGTGTGTCGGTTTGCCACGATTTTAAATCAATCATTGCGCCATCCATAAAAGGTAAGACACGCAACCATCCCGAGACTGACAATGAACCATTGCTGTCGATGAAACAAGTGAGGTGCTGTAGTTCAGGATCCCGCTTGATCCCTTTAAACAGCTCAATAATGAAAGGAAGTTGTAAGGTAGATTCCCCACCGGATACCGTCACACCGCTAATAAAAAAGCGTTGTTTTCGTATCAAATCGAGCATTGTCGCCACAGAGTAGTCAGTAATTTTTGGATTAGATTGGTTCTGACATATCTCTATACAATGATCGCAGTGGGTGCACTCCTCTTTAAGCCAAACAACGTTGTTACTTTCGTCGAACTTCAATGCGCCTGCCGGACACTCTGCAACACAATCACCACAGTGATTACAATGGTTGATAGTGTGAGGGTTGTGACAGTTCAAACACTGATAGTTACAACCTTGTAGAAAGATGACTAGACGATTTCCTGGCCCATCAACACAAGAGAAAGGAAGGATACGAGTTACTTTCGCCAAAAGGCTTTCACTTCGTCTAGACATCTTGTTCTTTCCGTCACCAGTTACTTGTAGACTGGCGACATTTCTTGGCTCACCACTCGTGGTGAACGCTCTAAAATTCCAGTGTTTTTCGCCGCTTCAGCGCCCAAAAACGTCGTATTAGTACGGGAACCTTCCGCATCGTATTTCGCGATATCAGATAACGTCACCATATAACCGGTCACTCGAACTAAATCATTCGATGCGACGTTTGCGGTGAACTCTCGATACCCCGCGTTCAACGCGCCCTTGCATAAATTGAACATGGCTTCTGGGTTTGACTTCACCGTTTCATCAATCGTTAGAATATCGCTGATACCCGCTCGATAATATTGATGATGCGCCGCAGTTGCTTGTACATAAGTAACAGGGTCTGGCTCGCTACCGTAAGGCAGGCGCACACCTGGCGTTACATCCAGATCGAGACTGATACCACCTTGAGCATGCAACAACGCTTTGCCCTCTAAGCCATATCTCACAGGCGTAGAATCAACCAATGTCGCTAGTGTCGCTGAAATCTCGTGGCCTAATGCATTTGCACGTTCATCTTGTCCGTAGCGGGAGGTTTGCCCTTCTTTTTCAAGAAGTAAGTTGACCGCTTCAGCCATGCCATAAATGCCGTACATTGGCGCAAAGCGTGACTCTTCAATCAAGCCTTCTTGGGTTAAGAAGCCTTGGAAGAACTGTGATTGTTCATGCAAGTGCGAGCTTCTTGCGTCCATCAACTCCGTCATTAGTTGATGATACGTCGGTAATACATTACTGAAAAAATCGTCGCGACTTGCTGCACGTTTCGCCACTTCTTTTAGATTCATGCGTACAAGCGTGTTTGAACCACCAGCTAGCAGGAGTGAGTTGTAGCAACTGACGATACCAAACTGCGCTCCGTCATAAGCATTTGCGTGAATTGGGTAATTCGCAATATGAGGCTTGCTACACTCACAAATGTTTGTCGTCGCCTGACGTAACAAATCATCTGGAGTGATCGATTCGTCGTACATAAACGTGAGATTTGGTGCAATTTGCTTGAGCTCTGCGTCCACACGCAAAATAGTGCGACAGATAATGTTGTCTGTCGGCCCGATATTCACGTGCATGAAGGCATCCGGCAACGTGCGATCCAACATGATCCAGAAATGTCGAAGTTTTTTGTAAATCTGCGCTTCAGTTTGGTCGCCTACATAAGGCATCAGGACGTCGTCTAACTGCCCTAAATACACCGGAATATTGGTAACAGACGGCACATGATGATAGATGATGGTAAGCATATTTAGCGCATCATCAAAATCTTCTGCAGGTGGCAACTCCAAATACTCAGAGCCTTGAGATAAAAACTTAGCATAGTCAGGTAAAACGTAACGCGGTTTAAAAGGCGCATGACCTTCAAACATGTCACAGATTACGCCATCGCTCATCGCTTCACGAAGTGCTTCAGAAATGGGCATGTATGGAATACATGCTTCGGCTTCTAAAGCGAGGAAGTTAGACTTCTGTTTCGGAGACAAACGGCCGTCAGTTGCGATATTGAGAAAACGCTGTTGGAGTTCAGATAGGCTTGTCATCAAGGATGTTCCTGCAAAAAAGACCACGACATCTGGATCTGGGTAGGTACAGACCATTACCCCTAAAGGGCTAGAGTGAATTTTACGCCTAGTTAAGCCTTGCCACTAATGAAAAAAAACAAACCGTTAATTTCCATATTGGAAATAAGCTATCCCTAAATTAGGGGTTACCTCACAATCTAGCTGCGATTCGCCGTAGATAGCATTACACCAGCACTGATAAACACTCCACCCGTTAAGCGATTGAACAACTTAGCTCGTCCTGCTTCAAATAACCAATTGGATGTTTTCACCCCTAATAAGGCGTAAAAGGTTAACCAGCTCAATTCGAATACTACGAATGTACCCGCGAAAATCGCATATTGGGTCAGCAGCGAAGCGGTTGGGTCAATGAATTGTGGGAATAGTGCCGTAAAGAAAATAATGGCTTTCGGATTACTGGAACCAACGATAAAACCACTGGTATAGGCGCTGACGTGGCTGGTTGACACCAGTGTAGAGTCGGACTTCGCAAAATCGTTTTGTTTTGATCGAAATGCTTGAATGCCTAACCAAATCAAATATGCCGCACCACACCATTTGATGATGTTAAACACGAACTCAGAAGACGCAATCACAACGCCTAAACCGGTAAAAGAAAGGGTAAGAATGATGGTAATCGCACTTAAACTGCCTAGAGCCGTCGTCAGTGCGAGACGAAAACCGCTGCTGACGCCTTTACTTAAGCAAAGTAGAGAACTTGGCCCAGGAGAAGCAGTGAGAACGAGTATCGCGAGAGTGTAGTAAATCCAAGTATCGAGTTGCATTGGCGCTCCTTTCCAATCATGGTTTGATGCCACATATTAAGCCTTAAGCTAAGTGATGTAGCATCGACGCTTCTATCCTTGAAACGTATTTTTGAGGCAAATGCGCAATCCTCATTGCGCATTAATTATGCAACCAAAATACTCGCTATATGCAATAGTGTAAAGAAAATAGTCAGTAATGATTCAAGCTAAGTACCGATTTAGTCATAGAACGGTTTTGGATCAATTTCTAACGATGAAGGCGCTATCGCTCTTTCAATTTTTTGCGTACTTGTTTTTAAATCCACCATCGCGACATCAATGTATCGTTTGTACTTACGGGAGTAGAAACATTTCACTTCTGGCTTTAACGCTTGAGATGGATTCGAAGACCACACAATACCCACTCGGCCATCACTGAGTTCCACGATAGAACCTACTGGATACACACCAATGCAGTTGATGAACTTGTAAACCAGATCAGGGTCAAGATGGAAAGGCGTTAGACTGAGCAAAATCTTAAATGCTTCTGCTGAGCTCATGCCTTTTTTGTAGCAACGATCAGCGGTGAGCGCGTCATAAATGTCGACGATACAACTCATGCGACCATGAATCGGAATCTCGTCGCCCGATAGTCCGCGCGGATACCCCGTTCCATCAAGCTTTTCATGATGCATTAAACACACGTCTCGGCTGACATCGCTCAACCCTTTCACTTCAACGATGATCTCGCCCGCGAAGACTTGGTGCAACTTCATGTGCTCAAACTCTTCTGGCGTTAAACGCGCTGGCTTGTGAAGAATTTTATCGTCCACTTTGATTTTACCTACATCGTGAATGATGCCACCAATCGCCAATTGCTTGAGGGTATCTTTGTCTAAGCCTAAGTGTCTGCCGAACGAAACCAGCAGACAGGCGACATTTACTGAATGCTCGAGTAAATAAGAATCTTTCTGGCGCAATGCAGAAACACACTGCAAAGCGTCTGAATCAATAAATACACTTTCGATCATGTCATCCGCCCACGATTCAATCTCGTCGACTTGGATAACTTTGCCTTCAAAAGTTTGGTTGAGAAGTTTCTGCGCTAGGCCTTTTGCTTCCGCAATCAGCTTTTTAGCACGCTTGTGTTGGACTTCTCGCGAGCGATACGCACGTTGTACTTTGCTTGATACGGAAAGCGTTTTATCCCCTACTTCGATATCGATAGGTTCTTCGACGGGTTTGAATACGCACTGCTGAGCAGAAAGTGATTGATCAACCCAAACGAATTTCACGCCACTTGCGCGAAGCTTTTTAATGCCCTCTGCGCTCGAAACTCGACCAGCATTGGCTAAATTGACTCGTTTGTTATGCTCTATCGCGGTAACAAACATGCCGACAGCAACATCTGCGATTGCAATTTTAATTGAGTCTTCTGGGTTGTACTGCATATGGTGACATTTATTAAATACTATTAGGTAACGCGTGCATTATAAAAGATATCGCGCATAGCTGTTATAAGAATCCTCAATTCATTTCAATTAATGAGTATTCAGTCAATTAATAGCGCGATTTACTTCATAAAACCATTTTATTTTTATGGACTTAGCTCAAGAAATGACAGCATTATTAACTAATTTTAATAATTTGAGGAATGCATCAATAACTATTTCATATAAACACGATTTACTGTTGACTAAGTTTTATAAATATCGATGATCAGCAAGTTAAACTAAACGAAGTTTTATTCATTTGAAAGCGCAAGAACATGACTGTCTACTATTTTAAATTAGCATTTGTATCTTAATAATGCGCATGATTACTTCATTTCCCTGTTACAGGAACGCCCACTCATCTCTGTTGCCAGTAAGGCACGAGGAGGACATGTCTTGACCACCATTTTTGATCAACAGGCCTCAGACAATGATCGCGAGTTTCTCAAGATCGTCGAAGAACGCTTTATTCATATCTTTGATGTGTTCAACGAAGGCCTCTTCTACATGGACGAGTTCGGGACGATGGTTTTCTACAATCAGGGATTTTATGAGCAACTTGGAATCAATGCTGGACGCATCAACCTAGATCGTTGGTTGGATTTGGTGCATCCGTTGGATAGGGAAAGATTGTCCAAGCGCGTCGATGCCCACATTAATACCGACAATACGCGCGTCACAACCACTTACCGCCTGCGCAAACCCAACGGGCAATACGTTTGGATTGAAGGCGTTGCGATGACCAAAGAAACTGAGCATGGCCATTATATGGTGGGTAGCCATCGCGACATTTCTGAACGTAAATTAATGGAAAGCTACATTCATCAAGTCGCGTTCCATGATAACGCCTCAGGTATGGCAAACCGCGCGCATTTGCTGCTTGATATTGAAGAACACGTCTGTTCGACAGACACGCCAACGTCGATTTGCTACATCCAAATCAATGAGATCAAATCCTATCTGAACCAGTACGGCAATGAACTGGTCAATGGTTTGGTGGAAAAGCTGCTGCAAACGCTCAGTCATCTGCCATCCCCTAACTGCTCAGTGTATCGTGTACATGATGACGATTTCGCAATTTTAATTCAGGACGATTGCTCAATAGACACGCTTCAAGCTTACGCCGAGACGATAAAACAAACCTATCACGAAGCCGTGGTGGAAGAAGGCCAGTATCTTGGCAGTAACATCAGCATTGGCTTGTACCCTTGTATCGACCCTGCGCACTCTGCGGATGAAATTTTGCGTAAAGCTGCAAGAACATGCCAATACGCCAGTGAACAAAACAAAGATAGGATTGCCATTTACAGCCAACGCACTCAACACGCGGTGGATCGTTACTTTTTTATCGAGCAAGGTTTGAAAAGCGCACTAGAAAAGCAAACCTTGAGTGTGAAGTTTCAACCAATCATTAATGCAAAAAGCTCCGAAGTGGTGAGTTTTGAATCTCTCGTTCGTTGGCGCAGCAAAGAGTTTGGCGAAATTTATCCCGATGAGTTTATTCCCGTAGCCGAGAACAAAGGCTTGATCGTCGAGCTAGGCTATCAAGTGTTCGCGAAAGCTTGTCAGTTCATAAAACAATACCGTGAACGCTACCAAAATGAAGTGAGAGTGAACGTAAACGTCTCCGTTCTTCAGCTTATGAATGGTGAGTTTCCCTCAAGAATCAAAGCCATGGCTGACGAAGCTGGCGTCGCACCTCAGTCTATCGTGCTAGAGCTCACCGAAACATTCATTTTGGATAACAACCAAACGGCTATGGCCCCCTTAAACACGCTTCGTGAATTGGGCTTTGCGTTGTCTTTGGATGACTTTGGCTCAGGGTACAGTTCTTTAAACTGCTTCTTTGATTTACCGATGACGCAGATAAAAATCGATAAATCGATGGCTTGGAAAACGCTGACAAACCACTCTTCGCGAGAGTACCTAAAGTTTTTGATTGCAATGTGCCACGAGAACAATATTGAGGTAGTGATTGAAGGCATTGAGGATGCGAAGATGTGCGACCTCTTTACTCAGATGGGCGTCGACTATTTACAAGGTTACTGGTTCTCAAAACCCTTATCTGTCGCAAGTGCTAGCCGATATTCATTGAATTCGTAGTTCGAATTTTGTCATTCTCATCTGTTCCGCACAGCCACCGTTTAGTCACCGATTTTTATATCAAAACAGAACGTGGCTGTGGCGAAAACTCAGGTTAACTTTACCCACCTATCTTAAGCGGTCAAACACAACGTTTTGATCTAAGTGCTCGTGATATTGCGTGTAATCGAGCCCCATATCAAAAATGTATTGTGTAACGAGGTTTCTTACGCACTCAATCAACTGATTGGCTTGCCAAGGCTTTTCGAAATAGCGATCGATGCCCGCAGAGTTAATCGCATTGATCGTATCAGTGTGCGTGGCCTGCCCAGTCAACAAGACTTTGCGAGTGCGAACAAAGCGGCTGTCTTTGGAAATTTCCGTCAGCAGCTCAACACCCGTTTTACCTGGCATCACGTGATCCGAAATAATTAACGCGATCATTTCACCATCTGCATCAAGCTCATCCATCAGCTCAAGCACTTCATCAGCAGACTCACAATCCTCAATATTCAGCCATTTATTCAACGGTTCTAGATCTTGTAGAACCGCGCTTAACACCTCTCGTTGGTCATCAACGCAAATTAAATTAAGCTTCTCCATGTTCACCCTCTACCGGTAATTTGATTCTAAAAATGGTCTTTTCACTGTCACTTTTTACGACAATGGAACCGTTGTAACCTGCAATAATTCGTTTAACGATCGAGAGCCCAAGCCCCAACCCAAAAGACAATCCGCCCTTCTTCGTTGTAAAGTTCGGCCTAAATATTTTTCGGCGCGTGGCCTCATCAATTTCAGGGCCGTTGTTGGCGATCGTGACTAAAATCTTTCCTTTGCTCACGCGTGTATGAATTTCAATGGCCGGCGACTCAATGTTGATCATCGCATCGCACGCATTTTTTAAAATATTCACCCAAATTTGAACAAGCTCAGTTTGCGATCCAATAAAAACCGGCAGTTCTGCAGGGCTGAAACGCACACTAACGCGCCTCAAATCACTCTGCAGCAACGCCAATGCCCGATTTATTGAATCGTTAATGTTGATGGCCTCATCAAGGTCGATATCCGTTCTGCCCAATTGCTTAACGGAACGAACAATGCCAACCGTATGCTTAGACGCGATACGCAAGTCGTGCAGGTCTCGCCCAACTTGCCAGTAACGAATCGCCTCTTCTGGCCTTTTTAACCAATGCTCCGAGAGGTAGTTATTTGGCACGGCTCGCGCTAAATTACGTGCCAACTCTTTAGGCAACCCATAATATTTTTCGAAATGACGACCGCGCTTTCTCGCTTCACTAGACGATACTTTTTGCCCTTGCATCAAACCAAAATCAAAGAACTGACTCGCCTCTGGGTGCACTTCTTCAAGCAGCGTCATAATGACGGACTCTAAACGCTCCGACTTACTGCTGACCACACCAATCGCATTGTTAAGTTCGTGTGCGATACCTGCGGCTAATTGACCGAGTGTTGTCATTTGCTCTGCGGTGTGGAGCTTTTGCAGCGCCTTTTCTTTTGCTATCGCTTCTTGCATCGCGCGGCGCTGACGGCGAGACAACTCATTCACCATTACGGGCATAAACTGTGTGGTTAATGGCCCGTAAGTTTCTTCTTCAACGGCTGGCGTATCGCGTTCTATCCACGCAAGTTCTACATCGGTTTGTGCAATCACCGTAGATGAGGCAGTCCATGTTCCTGAAAAAAAACTGTGCACTCCAATAAATGCCCCTTGAGAGGCGGAGAATACCTGAATAGGCTTTCTGTCTTCGTCCGCATAGAAGCCAGCAAGCTCTCCAGAGAGCACATAGTATAGACGGTCGTTGTAGCCTTGCTGTTCGATCAATACGGAGCCGGCCAACACAGTCAGCCGACGTTCGATATGATTAAAGTAGCGTTCTACTAACGCATCTAACTTGGTTTCGTACATGTATTACCCAATATGCCCAACCGTATGAAGAATCCACACCATCACAAAGCTTAGCAGCACACCAACAATACCAAGTACCGCACCCACTCTCGCCATTTGGCTACTTTCTACATGGCCAGTGGCATGCGCAAGCGCGTTAGGCGGTGTACTGATAGGCAGTGACATACCAAGCGAAGCCGCGAAGGTCACAACAAGAATAAGCGTGACTTCACCACCTAATGGCGTCAAAGAAGCCATGGACGTACCAAGTGCAGCCATTATTGGCATCAGCAAGTTGGCTGTGGCCGTGTGTGACATGAAGTTTGCCATTAGTAAGCAAAGGAATGCCGCGCCGAATAGCACCACATAAGGCGAGAATTCATCAAATGGAATACTGTGCACCACCAGCTTCGCAAGCCCTGTTTTGTCGAGCGCTAAACCTAGAGCAATACCACCCGAGACTAACCAAAGCACATCCCAAGAGATCTTTTTGAGGTCTTCTTTGTTGATGATCCCTGTCAGCGAGAATACGGCAACCGGAATTAAAGCGACGGTGTATGAGTTCATGCCATGCGCTGAGCCCATCAACCAAAGAATGATGGTGCCAGCGAATGTGACGTAAACAATCATCGCCTTTGGTGTTTTTAGGAACTTACTTTTGATGTTCAGATCAATCTTAGTCTGCTCGGCTTTGTATAAATAACCTATCAGAAGCCAAGCGAGCGCCATCATGATCACCACAAATGGTACGCCGAACACCATCCACTCCCCAAAGGTAATCAAGTTATCACCCACGAGGTACTTCAGAGCAATCGCGTTTGGTGGCGTACCGATTGGCGTACCAATACCACCGATGTTCGCAGCAACAGGAATACAAAGCGCGAATGCAATTCGCCCCGGGTCTTTGGGCCCGAACACAGCGATAACTGGCGTTAATATCGACAACATCATCGCGGTGGTCGCGGTATTCGACATAAACATCGAGAATATTGCGGTGATCAGCATCAGGCCTAACATGACAAACTTAGGGTTTTGCCCAAACGGCTTGAGCAACACCCTAGCGAGGTTCACATCCAAACGATATTTGGTTGCGGCCATTGCTAAGAAAAAACCACCTAAAAACAGCATGATGATTGGGCTTGCAAAGGTAGCCATGATTTCGTGGTATTGCAGTAGTTCGCCAAAATGAGGCAGCCCTTCTTGTGTTCGAAACAAGACAATGCCTTTGTTCGAAATGAGCAATAACTCAAGCACGATGATCACCACCGACGTGGCATAAATCGGAATAGGCTCGAACACCCAACAGAGCGCAGCCAGCAAAAAGATCGCGATAACTCGCTGTTGGACGATGGTGATGCCGTCAAAAGGAAACGCTGACAAAGGCATCAGCCAAATAAGTAACGGAATCACCGTTGGGATGATGTATTTGAGATATGGGCGCATAGTACTACTACTCTTCCTGAGTTGGTTGGCCATGACATTAGGCATTTCGAGCCACATTCAGTCATCTTTCTATCAATCTGATTTTTATGAACAACTTTGCGGTTGTGAGATAGAAACATACCTGTTTGATAACTCTGAGTAGAGATTATGTACACTGTTTTGAAACGAAATTTTGGTCTTAGATCAATGAACTGGAATTCACATCAGAAAACATCTCTTATCTGTGTCCAAGCTCACTAATTACGCGATAGATACTTCTTCATCACATAATTAGTTAAGTGTTGCCCTCTCACTTCAACTTCTTGATGTTTAATCACTTTAAATCCCATCCGTTCAAAGAACGGACGAGCAGTGATACTGACCTCTGAGTACAAATACGGTAACGCTAATGACTCCGCTTGAGAGAAAATATGAGCCATCAACGCGCGGCCAACACCTGTCCTTTGATGCTGATGATGGCAAAAGAAATGGTCAATGAAACCATCTGGCTGTAAGTCCGCATAACCGACAATCTCACCTTCAATTTCGGCAATAAATGGGGTGATGGTGTCCATCCTCGCTTGCCAAGTTTGTGGTTCAAAATCATCGGGAGCCCAAGCTTTCACTTGATCTGTTTGGTAATCGCGGCAGTTTACTTCTCGAACCGTATGGTAGAAGAGCGTCCATAGTGTTGGCGCATCATCAGCGCGATAGCTGCGTATTGAAAGCATCATTACAGTGTTCCAGACAGACGAAACAAAAACGTGGTCACAATCGCGCTCACTAACAAAGTATTGATTGGCAAGTAGTGCGGAAACAAATAAGGCAGAGAGCGTAAATCTGGTTTGGTAATAACTCTTTGAGGCTGGATATCTAGGCTCGTCGCGACCTCACAAGCCCGAACCGTTAACGGATGTTTAAAAAGCCATTGTGAATAAGCGCTATAAAGTACCACCACTCCCGCCATTCCAATGATTTCTATCAACACAATAGCCTCTAGAGTAAAAGGCAGTAAAGTTGGGCCACTTAAAAGCAGCGCTGCGGCAAAAAGCCACTTTTTGTACGTCATCATCCATCCTTGAATTACGTTCTATAAATGTACATTTGAGACCGATCGTCCATGATCAGCCTTGCAAGCGTATTTTCTATAAGCCTGTGTACTAAGTTATTTTGATTACTGACCAAAATCAAGCAGACGCAAACATAAACTAATCAAGTCAGACTACCGCAACAGCATCCACACAGTTGACACGAGTGATTCGACCGTCTTCGATAATGAAAAAGGCATCTTGAGGTAAATCTTGCTGCCAAACTTGAGTGTAATCCATACCCAACAGCAATCCTCTCAGCACGATGCCTGTTAGCCCATGACTCACCACGACAATGTCTTCGTCATGCGCTACATCAATCAACCAACTGGACAAACGCTCCCTTACCGACTCATAAGTTTCACAGTTTGGCGCTTGAAGGTACCAGTCATTTTGAGCTAATAAGTTGGGAATTTCTTGCTCTAAGCTGGGAATCTTTCTTTGCTCCCACTCACCAAGAGAAAACTCTTTTAGCCTAGGCTCTTTGTTGAGGTTTTCATACGAGTAGTTAAGCTCTTCACATACGATTTGCGATGTTTGCAGTGCTCTCCCAAGCGTACTTGAGTAGACACGGAAAGGACGGTTTTCAACATACTGTTTGAGCGTCGTGCCGACGCGCCTTGCTTGGTCGCTACCTTTAGATGTCAGTGAAGAGTTACAGTGACCTTGTAACTTTTTATCTGCGTTAAACTCTGTTTCACCATGGCGCAATACGAATATTCTTCTCGTCATTTCTTTACCTTAAACGGTTTAAATTCATAGGTAAGCTAACGTAAAGTCGCCAACTGGGCAAAAAACACTATTTGAGTCAACTTTGACACAGAATGACTCGCCTCATTATGCCTGAACATCCAAAATTTCATAATGGCGCTCAACATTCACTGTCACCCGCCCCCAGTCTGAATCTTTGACTCGGAGTTGATGGTGCTCGAACGTATCTCGATTTGTAAACTCTTCGTACACATCAAAGCGCAACGGGTTGTCAGGGTTTTCCACCACTTGAAACACAAGGCACCCAGCCTCGCTTTTAGTTAATCGCATATGAATAGGCTGCGCGCTTTTTACCGTTTCAAGTTCCTCTTCAGGCACCAATATAAATCCTTTTAATATGACTTTGGGCATCACGACTCCATCGCTATTTTACTACCTACAAAAAACGCATAACCGAAAAGTTATGCGTTAAAACCATTAATACTGATTGAAAGGTTACCCAATTATTTTAACGTGAGGGTAAACACTTCGTTGTTCACGCCACCAATCATCATTGGTTTTCCAAGCTGATCTTGCTGGACAAAGAGCGTGGTTTTTAACTCACGACTTGAGTGACGAGATTTGCTTTTGCGAACCACAAGCACATCAACAACGTAATCCGAATATTCCTTAATCACGGAGCCTGAGAGCTCGATGATTTCCTCATCATTGTCTTCAACGGCGTCAAATCCTCGATCAACCTGTATCGGTGCTGAAACCGAGGTTTGTCCGTAGTTTAAAACCGCAGTTTGAGGCTCTTCAAGCTGTGAAGCAACACTAGTAAAGGCAATAAAACACGTTGCCAATAACGCTTTGGATATTATTTTCATTAGTATTTTTCTGATTTCCGGCAAGCAAATAGAAATAAAAACCTTAGATAAGAGTTTGATAAATAGTTAATAATGGCTATCTAAGGCGTGACTGGAAACAATACCGATTTCATTGCGAATAAACAACTTTTACAGCATGTATCGTAATGTGATTTATCTCATCTCGTTCGTAGACGTTTGCAGTAACCACACGAAAGCCTGACTGTTCTAGTTCCGTAATCAAAGATTGTTGTGAAGATACATGTCGATAAACATGGTCATTTTTGGTGATTTCGTAGCTATTACTGTCTTTGGCACACAAGCTGCTCACAAAGAAAACGCCATTTTCAACCAAAGAATTATAGATATGACCTAGAAAAGTATTCCGATCTTCACCAATGATGCAGTGTAAACAGTTTCCGTCGATCACCACATCATAGATCTCTGGAATCTCAAGCGTTTTCTCGGTCAAGTCCGCGACGTAAAACGCCCCTTGATTGCCAGTATCTCTCGCTTTATCTTTTGCCCAAGATATGGCAGTCGGTGAAATATCAATACCTGTTACTTCAAAGCCTAATTTAAAAAATGCTCGACAATGATGCCCTTCGCCGCAGCCAACTTCCAAGAGTTTGCCAAAAGTCGGAGCTCCTTCTAGCTCAGTAAAGCGCTGAACAAGAATGGCTTGCGATATGCGCTCATTGCCTCCCCATCCTTCCCAGCCCTCTTTTCGGGCTTGAACATACATATCCTCGTGGACATGGTAGTTCGCTTTCATATTCATCCTTGATAATTCCTTACGTTAAAGCGCTATCGACCTATCAATACATCACGGGTTGTACGACTCAACATGTTCATGTACTGCGTGCATTATCGACGCTTTAATATCCTTTAAATATTTCGCGTGTGGGCACCACATTGAAAGCGGCAGCTTCATCCCTTCTAGCATGAGGTCGATACTCACTGGCTCGATACCCTCTGCTTTAAACTGAGGCTTGGTTAATGCTTTGGGTAGCCACGACCACCCTAAACCCTCTCGCACCATATTGATGACAACGGAGAGCTGATCAACTTGCTCATTATTGGCTGAAAATATGAATTTCTCTTTTAAACCTTCATCAACTAACGATTTTAGAATGAACTGTCTCTCGGTCACCATCGCGTCAACAACCGAGTTCTGATCTAATTTGGCTAACCGTCCACCAGCTTGAACATAAGGAACGAACTCCACGTGGCCTAAAAAAACCGAGTCCATGCTGTGCATCGCGCTACTTTCGTGCACATTAACTAACCCAAAGTGGATTGAGCCATCAACAATACCACGCTTGATTTCAGCGCGATCACGCACTAATAACTCAACACGCATGGTCGGAAAATCTTTCGCTAATTGTTTGCGAATCATGAACAAAGCAGAAGGCGGCATAAAGCTCGAATAGGCAATCACCACGCGCTCCAAACCTCCGAAAGAAAGGCTCAATGCAATGTTTTCAAATATCCTAGCCTGTTCGACTGTTTTCTTGGCGTAGTGATAAAGCAAGTGACCATCTTCGGTAGGCTCAACAGAACGGCCTACTCGGTCAAATAAAGTGATAGCCAACTGATCTTCAAGATTGCTGATGACTTGCCCCGTTGTCGTTCGGTGCTTATTGAGCTTAACGGCTGCTTTACTAAATGATAATTCTTCATACACAGTGACAAATGCCAACAGCTGCTCAAAGTTAAACGTCATGTTATTCCCCCACGTTCAGTGACTTACTCAAAATATCACTATCGTTCACCGTCGTGTCATTAGAAATGAGTGAGATGTGACAATCGATCAGTTTATTGCCTCGCGGTTTACTATTCCAGATTTCTATACCATCGAGAGCGCCATGAGTTTCTTGACAGGGAAATCAAACGTAGGCTCAACAAACTCATACTGGCCTGCGATCGTTTCTAACTCCGAACTCCCATTGTCATAAGTCAACTCTAGTACACCATACACCGCATTATTGGTATGACGTAACGCTGCAACCGGAGACATACGCTTGACTAAACAGGCCGTAAACACCACCGCTGTTAAGTCCCCAACACCAGCAGGTGGCGTTTCAAAATCTAGCATCGGCCTTTGACTTAGATAGATAGATTTCGGTGTCGCTAGCATCATCGTGAAGTGTTCTTCAAGCTCAATATTTGTCACAAGGATGAGCTTCGGCCCCATTTCGAGGGCCTTTTGGCAAGCCTGCGTCGCTGATTCAACATTACTAATCTTGACTCCTGTAAACTGCTCCAGCACATACTTACTCGATACAATCACGTCAGCCATTGGCATCAGACTCT
This sequence comes from Vibrio sp. Y20_XG_PY13, assembly GCF_024181925.1. Taxonomy (NCBI): domain Bacteria; kingdom Pseudomonadati; phylum Pseudomonadota; class Gammaproteobacteria; order Vibrionales; family Vibrionaceae; genus Vibrio; species Vibrio sp. Y20_XG_PY13. The sequence continues at coordinate 262,521 of NZ_JAMZAL010000002.1, forward strand.
CAAACAATGGAGTGTGAGGCTCTTTATCAGCGATAGGCTCAGCTAGCTCTGGGTGACAGACATAAAGTACTTGGCGACTTTCCTCTTTAACTCGCGTAACTAACTCACAAACTGAATCGCAGAACTTTGAGTCCGTTTGATAACCCGCAATGACAGCGCCACATTCAGATAGCTGACGGAGGCTTTCTACACCATCCGTCAACGTTAGTAATTCATCGACAAGGCTTCTACCGACAGACACCTCATGGTCTTGTGTTTGTTGTGCATTTTGAACAGCGTGGATTGGCCATATGTCCAACCCCATTCGTTGAACAGGAAACCCGGTCACGCTGCTATTTAAATGCCTACCTACGCCGTAAGTTTTAATTGAAATGATACCTTTCATCGCTATGCCTACATTACTTTGCTTTACATCTATTCATTGAGTATTCGGCATAGCAATTACGCTCGAATCCCTCGCTATCAAGTGTTCTCACAAATTATCGAGGTTATCCATAAGCTGGTAGAAGAAACCAATTGAACGGCCGTATTCGTCTACACGGATGCGCTCATTCACACCATAGAAACCTTCAAACTCTGTTGTATTCTCCAACTGAATTGCCGTAATCGTGTAAACATCTGGCGCAAAATCACTGCGATCTTGATTGGAAATCGTTGGGAATTACACCGCTTTTGATAGGCGTTTTTCTGCCCCATCTAAGTCGACCTTAACTTCGATTTGCTCCACGCCTTTCATCTGCATTGAGCTAAAGTCTTGATCGCCTGCCGCCCAAGCTGAAACGCCCGCAGTAAAGGAAATTGGTGAAGCGACGCCAGCGAAAATTTTTGAATGTTTTGTCATGTCCATTTTCCTTTTCAATAGGAAGTAAATTGGATTATTGCTCGTTGATATGGTCAGTATTATCGAAAAGCGTTACCTCAACCAATCGCTTATGTAGGACCTAACCCTACAAACGGTTTCATCGCATAAGGACGTAATAGACAACCATCAAAAGCTTCGCTCACAGAGCTCATCACCTTTGGGAGCTGGTGACATATGAATGCACCGAAGTGTTACAAGTCAGCGCTTTTTCTGATCTGCATCCTTCATGTGAACATCAATTTGAAGGTAAGAGATTTCAACATGATTCTCTTTGAAGAGTTGATTTATTTTCTTATTCACCAAATGCAATGTTGGTAAACGATCATCAATGGAGTTGATGTGAAATCTAAGCTCGAACTCTAAACTGCTAGCGTCAGGTATTAATCGTTTCCGGCCAAATCGACGAACACTGCCCTTGAGTAAGCTTAGTCAAAGATTCAATGATTCATTGTCTTACATGAACAAAAACGGGCATTCATAGACATTGATGAGCTGGCAATAGCTCTACTGTTCAGGCTTTGAGTAACAAGCGCATCACTCTTCGGTTTTTCGGTGCAGAACAAGGCTCAGATTTTACTTACACCATTTGTAGGATGGCGTCCTACAAATGCGATTATCTGCTTTTCATCTCTTCCCTTATCTTTGCCTCATCCAAGACAAACGAGACAACTTCATGAACACAATGCCGCACGAGCTGGTATGGGGTGAAATCTATTTCCCGCCGCTGCTTTTAGTCATCGGATTGGCTTACGTTCTGACCACGATGGTGACTTCGCTAGCAACGAGATGCGGACTACATAAGTACGTTGCATTCCCTGCACTGGCAGAGCTAAGTCTGATTGTCATTTTTACCGGCGTTATTGGCCAATTTATTTCGATCTTTTGAGGAAAGCGCACTGTGATTAAACGTTATCTCATTACTCTTATTTTGTTGTGTACCGCGGGTACCGTGCTTTACACCCACTACCAAACATACACAAACAATCCATGGACGCGAGACGGACAAGTGAGTGCTTATGTTATCTCCATTACGCCTCGAGTCACTGGGCAGGTTACGCAGGTGTATGTTGCTGATAACTCAAAAGTAAAAAAGGGAGATTTGCTGTTTGAGATTGATCCAAGCACATACGTTGCGTCTTACCACAAAGCACTGGCAAACCAGAAACAAGCGACTGCATTGCTAGCAAAGGCACAAAATGAAGAACAGCGAGCACGAAAATTAGAGAAACGTACGCACGGTGCAGTGCCTGCGTTAACTCTTAGCAATTTACATAATGCCGTACAAACAGCGCAGGCAAATGTTGAACTAGCGAAAGCAAACATTGAAGAAGCGCAGCTTAACTTGGACTTCACCAAAGTTTACGCGCCGACCGATGGTTACATCACCAATCTAAACGTTCGAGTGGGCTCTCAAGTGGTCGCTAACTCCCCTGCTGTCGCCCTTATTGATGAAAATAGCTTCTGGATTGAAGGTTACTTTAAAGAAACAGACCTCGCGGGCATTGCCTCTAACGACCGCGCAACCGTGACATTACTCATGCATGATGACGTAGCGTTAGAAGGCAAAATCAAAAGCATTGGTTTTGGCATTGCGAAAAAAGATGGCACAACAGGAAATGACCTTCTGCCAACAGTGAACCCTAACTTTCAGTGGATTCGCTTAGCTCAACGTATCCCAGTCAAAGTGACATTGAATGAAATGCCAAAAGATCTGCAGCTTCGCGTAGGCATGACGGCATCGATAAAAATCATCAAACACTAATTAGGTGAAGGTCATGCTGAGTTCATCGACTAAAGAAGCAATAAAAGCAGCGCTCTCAATTGTTGTCGCTATTTGCCTTGCACTGTGGTTTCAGTGGGAAAAACCTTATTGGGCGGCCATTGCGGTTGCTGTTATGGCACTAAATGAAAGCTTTGCCCACTCAATTCATAAAGGACACAACCGCGTTTGGGGAACGCTCATCGGAATCGCTTATTCACTTTTCTTAATTGGTACGTTTCCTCAAGATCCATTTTTGTTTTTGAGCTTTTTAACTCTGTTTCTTGGCTTGTGTGTTTTCATGTCGAGTGACGAGAAATATGGCTACATATTTTCGATGGCTTTTACGGTTTGTGCGTTAGTTGCTTGTATGGGTCAATTTGATGATCAAACTATATTTCATTTCGCGATATTGCGACTTCAAGAAACAGTTCTAGGTGTAATAACATTCTCTGTTATTTATCGAGTCATTTGGCCAGTAAATACTGAGCAGGAATTCATTCAGAAGTTTGAAGACAGTCGAACGTTGCTACTGGAAGCTCTTAAAAATAAGCACGACTTTAACCTTGAAGCGCTAGAAGCCAATTCAGGAAATATCAACAAGCTTTATCAACTGCTTAACCTACCGTTAAAAGGCAGCTATCGGCTCAGACAGCACCGACGTGCTTGGCTTGAGCGAGTCAACGAACTGACTCACATTCAAGAAAAACTACTAAACCGAGGGGATAAGTCAAATTCAAACAGTGCAGAATGGAAAGCTCTTACCGAACAGTTAGAAAACTTTTATGTAGATAAGCCTCAAACTTCGCTCATTGGTGTCAAAAATAGCGATAAAATAGAAAGCGTTAACCCATCACTTCGCCAAGGGAAACGAACATTTTCCCAACATATCAAAGAGGATAAACGTAAAGTTTTTCACGGTGTGTCGATGTTCGTAACATCATTGCTCGTTTGGATTTATCTCCCAATACCTGGTGGCTCTATTTTTCCTATGATCGCAGCGGCTTTTTCTTGCATCTTGCCGACAATGCCACCGAGCGTGCTTAAAGATGCGTTCTTTGGTGTTCTAGGCACAGGAACCGTAGTTCTACTGGAGTACGTGTTTTTGATGCCACTCATGACTGAGCTATGGCAGCTAGCGTTATTTTACTTCATCAACACGATAGTAATTTGGGAGGTATTTTCAACACCCAAAATGCTGATTCATCGAGTTCTAGGGATTAATCTATTGGTTGTACTAACCTCCGGCGCGTTAAACCTGACTCCAATATATAGAATTGAAACACCAATTTTAATGCTGACGAATATTTTAATTATTCTTCTGATAGGCAAATTGTTTTCTGACCTGTTTTGTAAACCTCAAAATGTGCGCAGAGTTTAGAAACTCGATATTAATAGCCATGCTATTCATGTAATGAATTATCAAAATAAATTTTGAAATAACACATACACATTTTTAGAAAATGGGTATTTATAATATTAAAGAGAGACCATTGTGAAATTAAAAATAGGACTGGTATTTTTAACCACTTTATTTACCCAGTTAAGTTTTGCTCAAGATTCATTTTTCCCTATTTGGGGAGATGAAGCAGAAAAGCGTGGCTATTCACTGCCAAAACCTTATGGTCTTTCCCTTTCATACATGGATATGAGCAATCCAATCACGGTCAACAGCATTGATTTAACAGGACATCCGGTACTTGAGGCACTTGATATTGATACTAACCACGCCGATTTTAAAGGTTCCAATATTACTCTAAGGGGAGACGTGTGGATTTTCCCGTTTATGAATATCTATGGAATTATTGGTTATACCCAAGGCACGAGCACAGCAAAAATTAACGCTTTAAGTTGCGACACTTCCTCCGTACAAGGTATCGGAAACAAAGTTCTGTGCTCGCTGCTCGATGCCGCGGGTGACGAGCTACCGGATAGCGCCGCATTTGAGTTAGAGATGGACGGAGGAACCTATGGAGCAGGCACCACATTAGCTGGCGGTGTGGGAAATTGGTTCGCACTACTCGATATGAACTACACCTACACCAGCATAGCCGCCATTGATGGCAATATTAAAACCTTCGTGGCTGCCCCTCGAGTCGGATATCGCTGGCAATACGATGGCGGACGCGAACTGCGCGTATTTGTTGGCGCCATGTATCAAAATGTTCAACAAGAATTGTCTGGTGACCTCAAAAGCTTAAACCTACCACCGCAACTACTTGGCTTAGTTGAAAACTTGAGCCCTGATGCGGGCTTCAACGTCAGTCAAAGTGCCGATGAGAACTGGAACAGTGTGCTTGGTTTCCAATATGCCTTTAACAAAGACTGGGAGATATTGATGGAGGCCGGATTTGGGGAGCGTGAGACCTTATTCTTTTCATTAGGTCGTCGATTCTAGGGTTGAAAGCATGACAAGATTACTTCCTATTGTTTGTCTATTTCTATCTGAAGCAACTCTCGCCGAAGCGGCTAACCAAAAGTCAGAAATGCAAGAACTGACAAGCTATCAGCAATATCAAGCGTGGCTTGAGAACTTATTGCTGGAACTAGGCGCGGATGGTCAGTTCGATCCTAAAAAAGGCATCGACTGGAGTGTCATGCCCGGTCCCTTTTATACTCCAGAGAAAAAGTTTGGTATTGGCGTATCGGCGGTCGGCCTCTATAAGTCAGATATCAATGATATCGACTCCCAGCCAAGCTCTATTACCGTTAACGGTTTTGGGGCAATAAATGGTGCTTATGGGGTATCTATCAACAATGCCAACTACTTAAACAACGATAAATACCGCTTGTTTGTTGACGCTGAACTAACGGATTCTCCCGATGTATTTCATGGTATGGGCGTTGATGCTGGAATGCACAATGAACGAGTTAATTATGACCGACGCAGTTATTCCGCCTCAATCACTGGTATGACGCGTGTATTACCATTTACCTACTTAGGCATAGGGCTCTCCTTTTTCCACAATGAAGCATCCAACGCCAAACAAGAAAATACACACATCCCCTGGATAGGTGATGATTTGGCGGAGTTTCCTAGCACGCAGCGAAATATTGGCAGCATGCTCAACCTCACTTATGACTCTCGGGACTTCGCCCTAAATGCCTCAAAAGGCAGGCTGATTGAGCTTGAATACCAGCACTTCAGCACTGAATTAGGCTCAGATAATGATTTTGAACGTGTGAGGCTTAATTACAGTGATTATCGTTCCCTATCGTCAATTCCTGGTGTTTTGGCCTGGCAAATACGCTCCGAATCCAACTTCGGCGACGTGAGCTGGGATCAAATGGCAATGCTCGGAGGCGCTGAGGCTCTTCGTGGCTATGAACAAGGCCAATACCGCGGCAGAAATATGCTGATTTCCCAAGTAGAGTACCGGCAGCCGCTATCTGGGCGCCATGGCATAGTGTACTGGTTAGGAGCAGGCACACTGGCTGAAGAATTTGATCAACTGGGTCAAGAAGAATGGCTCTATTCTGTCGGCGTTGGCTACCGATTTGAAATCAAGCAGCGAGTTAACCTGCGTTTAGATATCGGCTTTGGTAACGATCAAAGTGGATTTTACTTTGCAATTAATGAAGCGTTTTAACTGAAATGAACCGTATACTTTTTATATCTCTTTACACTGCCACCCTTTGTACCTTCTTGGCTGGATGCTCGTCCAACAATTGGGCAGTTCATGCGATACCAGGTTCGAATCAGGCCGCTGATATGCTCGCAGGTGATCTGATGACCAATCAAAATTGGTATTTGGATGAGTCTCGCTACCCTCAATTGACCGTACCGCAGAACGTACGCCCGTGTTGTGCCTTTGGGGATATGCAGAAAGTCAAAATTGGACCAGTTCCAGTGCCCTTTTTCCGACTGAACAACGTTGTCGAACTCGAGGAGATAGGCCCACACAAGTTTGCCAGCGGGATATATCACTACACACCGTCATCCTCATCGGCATTGGGTCATGGCGGTAGCGAAAATAACGGAATCTTATACACGCAAAAAGGTGGCTTTATCGACCTCGCCCATGTGCGCGATACCGCCGATGACACCATGGGCTTATTTTTCGAGATACTCGCCAACTTAGGCCAAGCCCATCGCATTGATTTACCTGCTGAATTAGGGCCAAGATACATCGAGATGGCCTCGTTCGACGCATCTTCTCTAACCGATGAACAAAGGTGGTCTGTGGCCGCTCATTTAGCCGCACGCTTAGCCTACTTCAAGGCTGAATCCCATGAGATCGCCCAGTGGCACGGCTACGCAAGTTTTTCAGGTTGGCCAGAAACCATTTCCGCCTACTCGCTTGAAGATCTCTACTCCAACATGTTGGGAGCTAAAATTGTACTTAACCTCATTCAACAATATAAGATGCTGAGCGAAAGAGAATACAACCAAAATGTCAGCTTGCTTCTCAATGCAAGTCTGCAAGAACTTGGCGTCGTTGATAAATCTCAATCAAAACTGGTATTAGCCGCCGTCGACGGTAAATGGTGGAACTCACACGAGTCAATCCCAAACAAATACATGGTTCTGCAACGTCACTATGACCTAGGAGATGTACAAACGCCCCACCGACTAACACCGGAGTTACTAGGAAAAGAGAACTCGAACTTACAGTATCTCGCGCAATCTCCCGCGATTGTGCTCACCTTACCAGCATCTGTAGAGTCGCTGGAGCTAGATGACATTGCCAAGTTAGTACTTGAAGTAGCGCCGAGTTATGCAGATACCTTCATCCATGTTCCGAAATCTATATGGTCAGAGCGCATTGAGCATACTCAGTTTCCTGTCATTGCGAAGTATGCAGAGTTACAAGATGGTCAAGAAATGAAAGCGTTAGATGTGACGGAGAAGTAATTTAGAGAAAAAGGACAAAAGAAGGAATTTCACTTGAATATCAATAAGTTACAGGTACAAAAAAGCCCACCAGAAAGGTGGGCTTTTTCTAAAATTTGGTGGGTCCGGGCGAACTCGAATCGCCGACCCCTACCATGTCAAGGTAGTACTCTAACCAACTGAGCTACGGACCCAAATTTTTCATTCCTGACCATTCAATTCAGAATGGTGCGTCCGAGTGGACTCGAACCACCGACCCCCGCCATGTCAAGGCGATACTCTAACCAGCTGAGCTACGGACGCATATCTCTGGAACGAGAAGGATATTAGCTATATCCGATCAGGGGTGCAAGCATAAATTCATCAACTTTGAATCGTTTGGTGAAAATGTAAACTCAACACCCGTTTTCAGATGATTTTATCGGCAAGCACTTCGTCTATTGGGGATAAAAGTGTGATCTATATAACTTTTACGATTTTGTTCAATTGTCGTAAGGCACTTCACTTAACATCCAAACTTGTAATGTCTGGGAAATATCAGGGCAAAAACCAAACAGAATTTGATATTTAGGCTCAAATGGCTCACCAATGTAGGTAGTGCGGATCAGTTTACCCGTTTTGACATCGACTTGAGTACTTACTCTGCCTTTAAAGTTTTGGAAAATCACAAACTGCTCGCTGTGATAAACCATCTGTTCACGATAAAACAAAAAGTGGTCTTGTGGCGTCTCCGTCAGTTTGCACTCCAGCGGCTTTAAGCTCTGCATTCCTTGCACGTGTGGAGCTAGCAGCAACAGTGCAAATATCCATCCATATCGCATACGACTTCCCTATTCCGCTTTCTTTCTCAAAGTATAGGTCTTGGCGTATTGGGCGATACAAAAAAGGCTTTGATCTACACAAATCAAAGCCTTTAGGTTTATCGTTTGAGTGGTTGTATTAGTCGTCAGACTCAAACACCACATTGTAGTTTTCAGTATAAGTACAATTAGGTTGACGACTGCAGGTGAAAAATCGTCGTCCTTTAAATTCACCTTGGCTGGCAGTTTTGATGATCATCGGACTGCCGCATTTCTTACAAAAACGCACTTCTTTCTCAGGCTCGATCAAATCAATATGCGCCGCCAACAAACGACGTAAACGCCCCACTTGATAACTGTGTTTTACTGAAGTCCCGATCAGAGGCAAGTTGGCAGATTTACATACGTGCATCAGCAACTTCTGACGCTCCACCTTACCTTTATTCAATTGTTGCCCGTTATCAAACTCGATAATTACGCGCGGTTCTAACGTTCTTGGGTCACAAATTACGTAGTCGAAATAACTGCGCGCGATGCGATTATTGGCCACGAAAAACTGCTTTTTATTCTTGATGTCTTTCGGAGCAACCAAAGTAGACATGTTCACCTTGGCAAACACGACAGCATGCTCTCCAACTGCGGCTCTTAGCGCATTGAAAAAAGCACCTTCTTGCCCTCTTAGTAACGGGCCTTTCGCACGATATGGATAGTCACGCGTGTCGTCGTGCTTAATCACGTACTTTTGAATAATAATGAAGAATACAACCAGAAGAACAACAATGATAAAGATGTTGGTCATAGATAAAGTGCGCCCAAAACAACTAGTTGCTCAAAGCGTAAATGGAAATGCTATACAGAGCAACAAAACCTATCAATTTTGAGGTGCGATGACATAAGCGATGAAGAAAAGTTCACGGAGGATAAGCAAAAACAAGCCAATCTTTCTAGGGATTGGCTCTTGTACGTTGTGCCTGATTAACAATCATTAAGTGTTAGCGTCTGGTTGATTGTCTGGCATGGCATCAATGAAAGTTGGCAGTTGGTTGCAAGCATCTACAATTGCGTTGATAACCGGATAAGGCGACATATCAACTCCAAAACGTTGCGCGTTGTAGACTTGAGGCACAAGGCAAATATCAACGATGCATGGCGAGTCAGTCACACTGTATTTACAGTTTCCATGCTCTTCTCGATATTTGGCCAGTTTCTCTTCTAACGCAGCAAAGCCTTGTTTGATCCAGTGATGAATCCACTCCTCTTTCTGCGCTTGTTCACAACCTAGTGTTTCTTCCAGATACTGCAAGACACGCAGATTGTTTAAAGGATGAATTTCCATGGCGATGTCCTGCGCCATCGCCAACGCTTGATAACGTAATGGCGTTTGTTCAGGAATGACCGACACATCTGGGTAATTTTCTTCAAGATATTGAATGATCGCGAGTGACTGGTTTAAGCGTAAGTCACCATCCACCAGCACAGGTACCAGCTCTGAAGCGTTAAGATCGTGGTATTGCTCATTGTGCTGTTCACCGCCATTGCGAACTAAGTGAACAGACACTGAATCATACGCCAGTTGCTTTAAATTCAAACATATACGCACTCGATATGCCGCCGAAGATCGCCAATATCCATAAAGAATGATGTCATCGCCCATGGCTTGTCCCTATTTTGCTGTTTAATGTTTCAAGTATTGACTAACTTGCTGATCAATAGCACCAAAAATAGTATTACCTTCAACATCAAACATCTCAAGTTTGATCGAATCACCAAACGACATAAAGTTTGTCGTTGGCTTGCCATCACGAATGGTTTCGATCATACGGACTTCCGCGATACATGAATAACCAACGCCACCTTCCTCAATCGAAGTGCCATGGTCAGTGCCTTGCTTGTTGGACACCGTACCAGAACCGATGATTGCGCCAGCCGATAGTGGGCGCGTTTTTGTGGCATGAACGATTAAGTCTGCAAAGTCAAAAGTCATATCAACGCCAGCATTAGGGCGACCAAACGGCTTGTGGTTGTAAGTGGAAACCAATGGTAAATGAACTTTGTTTTCATTCCATGCATCGCCCAGTTCATCAGGGGTAACCGCTACAGGAGAAAACGCCGAAGACGGTTTAGATTGGAAGAAACCAAACCCTTTTGCGAGCTCCGCAGGAATCAAACCACGTAGCGAGACGTCGTTCACCAACATAATGAGACGAATAGACTCTTGCGCCTCAGCAATACTTGCGCCCATCGGCACATCGCCAGTTACAACGGCAACTTCGCCTTCAAAATCGATACCCCATTCGTCGCTGGCAAACTCAATATTGTCGCAAGGGCCAATAAACGCATCTGACCCACCTTGATACATCAAAGGATCAGTCCAAAAACTCTCTGGCATTTGTGCACCACGGGCTTTGCGAACTAACTCGACATGGTTAACATAAGCACTGCCATCCGCCCACTGATAAGCGCGAGGTAACGGAGACTCACAGTAATGCGCCTCAAACTCTTCAAACCCTGCGACCGTGCCGTTGTTCAGTGCGGTGTAAATTTCTTCCAACTGTGGTGCAACAGCTTCCCAATTATCAAGTGCAACTTGCATGGTCGGTGCTAGGTTTCTCGGGTGGAACACTTCTGTTGCGGGTACGCAGCGCGTTAAGTCTTTGCTCACGACCATCAACAGACCGTCACGAGTCCCATTTTTCTTGGTTGCTAATTTCATCCTTGCCCCTTACTTCTCTTGCCAGCTATAGACATATTCTTTGTTTTCTACTTTATCCAGTTCATCCGAGAACTGGAGTGCATGACGGGTATCGATCATGACTGCGACCTCATCCGTAAACTTCTTCTTATATTCTCGACCCGCTTTAAACGCTTTTGGATGCGGACCATGAGTAAAGCCTGCCGGATGAAACGTCACCATACCCGCTTCAATGTTATCGCGACTAAAGAAGTCACCTGCGTGGTAGAACAACACTTCGTCATAGTCATCATTGTTATGGTAGAACGGTACTTTAAGTGCTCCCGGGTCGCTCTCAATTGGACGAGGAACAAACGTACACACTACAAATCCCGCTCCTACAAATGTAGTATGCGCCGACGGTGGTAAGTGGTAGCGATGTGACATAAGGGGACGTATATCACGCCAATTCACTTTCACTACCGCTAAGTCGCCATGCCAACCAATCGCATCTAACGGATTAAACGGATAGGTGATCACACTGACTTTATCATGGCGTTTTACCTGAACCTCGGTGCGGTTTTCAGAATATTGCGCACGAAACTCATCATTGATAGATGGAACTTCCAACACCGCAGGGTCAAATACCGCGTGATTCCCTACCATGCCCTTTTCCGGTAAGGAATACGCTGCATCGGTGTTTTCAATCATAAGAATGAACATGGGTTCACTCGGCTCTAAACGCCAACTCGTTGAGCGCGGGATCATGACGTAATCCCCTTCGCTCACTTTCAGATGACCATAGTCACAGTAAAGATCTGCCGTACCTTGGTGGATGAACAGCAGCTCGTCGCCATCAGCATTTCTTACCAAGAAATCCATCTTTTCATCCATGCGCCATACACGTATTTTACAGTTAGTGTTGTGCAGTAAGTGCGGTACTGACCAAGGAGAGAGCTGACTGGCTTTATCCACTAAGGTGAAGTCAAAAGCGCGTGGGCGTAAGTCACCTTCCCACTCACACCAACCGGTTGGCGCATGTTGATGATGAAAATGTGCCGCAGGGCCGAAGAACCCACTTCGGCCAGCTTCACGTTCATAAATTGCCTCATCCGGGAAATCCGCGTGTGCTTGTTTAGAGCACACTCCCTCCCGATGCGGAAATGTGATCCATTTATGCATCGCTTAGTACTCCTCGGCGAATTTGATCTTCTTCAATCGATTCAAAGAGCGCTTTGAAGTTACCTTCACCAAAGCCTTCGTTGCCTTTGCGCTGAATGATTTCAAAGAACACAGGGCCAATAACCGTCTGAGTAAAGATTTGCAGCAAGATTCCGTCTTTCATTGGCGCGCCATCAATCAAGATCTGCAAAGCACGAAGTTTGCTGACATCCTCAGTATGGCCTTCAACGCGCTCATCGACTTTCTCGTAGTAGGTGTCTGGCGTTGGCATAAAGTCCATACCGCGGTCACGCAACGTTTGCACCGTTTGATAGATGTCATCCGTTGTCAGTGCGATATGCTGAATGCCTTCGCCGTTGTATTCGCGGATAAACTCTTCAATCTGCGATTTGTCATCCGAGGATTCATTGATTGGAATGCGGATTTTGCCACACGGCGCCGTCATTGCGCGGCTAACAAGGCCTGTCAGTTTACCTTCGATATCGAAGTATCGAATTTCTCGGAAGTTCCCGATGCGCTCATAAAAACCAGACCAAACATCCATATTACCTTGCTTAACATTGTGCGTGAGATGGTCTATCTCGTACAAGCCAACGTCTGATTTTGCTAAGCGATCGTCTGCATCATCATAAAAACGGAAATCGACGTCGTAAATGCTCTGCTTGCCATAGCGATCAACGAAATAAAGCAAGCTTTCACCAATACCGTAAATAGCAGGAATACTCAGTTCCATTGGACCAATTTCAGTTTTGTATTCTGTGCCGCCGTTTTGAATAGCATGTTCAAGCGCAACCGTCGCGTCTTTCACACGAAACGCCATACCACATACAGATGGGCCGTGAACTTTAGCAAACTCCTCCGCCTGGCTATGAGGCTGGGCGTTCACGATAAAGCTGATGTCACCTTGTCGATACAACCATGCTTCTTTCGAACGATGTTTGGCTATTTCAGCAAAGCCTAGCGATGTAAATAACGCTTTTAGTTGTTCAATGCCTTTGCTGTCAGCAGCTGTGTATTCAACAAACTCAAATCCGTCTGTACCTAATGGGTTGTATGTGTCCACCATGACTTTCTCCTTGCGTCACTAATTTGTTTACAGCCTCACTGAGCTGTTTGAACTGATTTTTCTAACTTGGCGCAGCTAGAGAGAAATTGGAATACATCAGCCGAAATCTCTATTTCGATGGGTCTCACGGAGAAATGTAAAATTAATGTTACACCACAAAGCCATCAATGTGCCCGGTTAAAAAGAAACCAAAATTAAATTGAATTTCAATCAATTAGGTTGATATTTTTCGATTTACGCCACACCACCAAATGTAAACAACTTGTTACCATGGCGATTTTTATTGGCACCTAGCGACTTTAGATAAGTCTTTGGTTTCATTTAAAGAGAGGTTGGAGAGAGTGAAACAAGCGAGAGTTTCAAGACAACAAAGCGCACGTAAAAAGCGGCCAAGTTCTTATTGAACTTGGCCTATCCAGTTGGCAGTGCGAGGATATGAGTAAACAGAGACGTCATTAATCCACAAATGTGATTTTGCTTCAAATACACCCTACTTATTTACAGTGCACCTTGCAGCAATTATTGACTGCTTTCATCAGTTACATATTTGCTTCGAGCCATAGTGCATTACTGTCTCCGCTCTCAATTACCAAATTGTCACTTGCTAAACCACTTTCGTGATTGCGTCGTCACTTCTGGCATTATCCTCGGTCAGAATCGTGTCAGGCAGTGATTTTCTTTGATTCAACGCAGCTTCACCTACATAAAGCTGTGCGATAAAAGAGGTTCTGTTCCCTTTCGAGTCCGTGCCATTGATTTCGAATTCACATCGTTTCTCGGTATCGCCCTCGACCCCAAAAGAAAGAGACACCCAAATGACACAAATTAATCAAGAACGTCTAGTTGAACACTTCTGCCAACTGGTTCGCATCGACAGCGAATCTATGAATGAAAAACAAATTGCAGAAACGCTGGCTGAGCAACTGGGCGAACTAGGCTTTACGGTTCACAAGCTTCCTGTACCAGAACACATTTCTAATGGCTTCAACGTGTACGCACGGTTAGAAGGGGAAAAAGAAGGCTCAATCCTAATGAGCTGTCACATGGATACGGTAACGCCGGGCATTGGTATCGAGCCGATCATCGAAGACGGTATCATCCGCTCGAAAGGCAACACCATTCTTGGCGGTGACGACAAATCTGGCATCGCTGCCATCATGGAAGCAGTGCGCTGCATCCAAGCTGAAAACCTAGAACACAAAACGCTCGAATTGGCGTTCACTGTACATGAAGAAGGTGGCCTGTTCGGTTCTGAATACTTCGATATGTCTCACGTAACCTCAACAGAAGCGATCGTACTGGACACAGGTGGCCCAATTGGAACTATCGTAACGGCTGCTCCGGGCCAACAAAAGATCGTCGCAACCATCAAAGGCCGCCCTGCACATGCAGGTCTTGCGCCGGAAGAAGGCATCAGCGCGATCATGGTTGCGGCAGACGCAATCAACCAAATGAAACTGCTTCGCATCGACGAAGAAACCACAGCGAACATCGGCATGGTCAACGGTGGTCAGGCAACCAACATTGTGATGCCAGAGCTTAAAATCGTTGCTGAAGCTCGCTCTCTAAATGGAGAGAAGCTAGAAGCCCAAGTCAACCACATGATTTCAACATTTGAGTCGGTATGTGAAAAACATGGCGCAGAAGTCGAAATCGAATCTAGCCGCGCGTACGACGCCTTTGTTATCGAAGAAGACAACGCGCACGTAACCGCAATCAAAGCGGCGTTTGCAGATATGGGTATCGAATCGTTCACGAAAGGCACTGGCGGCGGCAGCGATGCGAACAACTTCAACAAGAAAGGTCTGACAACCGTGAACTTATCTACGGGTATGGCTAAAGTGCACACCACAGAAGAGTTCATCGCCGTTGACGATATGGTAAAAATATCTGAGTTCGTTAAGCATTTTTTGGTGAAGTAGTCTCACTCAAATATTTAGATTAACTTCCGACTTTCATCCCCTTCTCGCCCTGCGCGAAGGGGATTTTTATTTTTGCCCACCACAAATATTCTTTCCTTAATGCCAACTTGGCAATCAACCGCGATAAAAATTCTACTAGCTCACTTTTTGAGACCGAACAGCCCGGCTTTTAGCACCTTGTTACAACCATGTTAAAACGCGATTGTGCAGACAATTTATACAATATACATTTTGAGCACCTTTCAGGATGAATAGAGTGAGACAAGGATGAAATTACCTAAACTACTTTTGCTAGCATCGATAATGAGTCCGATACTGGCTACACCGAGCTACGCAGTGCCGTATCCGGCTGGTGTGACGCTTGCAGAGACGCAAGAAATTACACTCAACAACGGGGCGGAAGTCACCTCTATCGATCCTGCAAAACAAGCCGCGGAGCCTGCGTTCAACCTTGGTCGAGACTTGTTTGAAGGCTTAACCATTCAGGACAAACAAGGCAAAACGATTCCTGGGATTGCTGAATCTTGGACGGTGAATGACAACAATACGGTTTACACCTTCCACTTGCGCGATGCGAAATGGTCAAACGGCGACGCAGTGACCGCTCAAGATTTTGTCTACAGTTGGCAACGATTGCTCGACCCTAACACAGCATCACCTTACGCTTGGTTTGCCGCCATACCGAATATCCTAAACTCGCAAGCCATTATGAAAGGCGAAGCAAAACCTGATTCATTGGGCGTGAAAGCGTTGGATGAAAAAACCTTCCAAGTCAGTTTGGAGAAGCCAATTCCGTTCTTCATAAAACTCCTGAGCCACCCCGTTCTTGCTCCGGTTCATCAAACAACGGTAGAGGAACACGGCAGTAACTGGACACAACCTGAGAACATCGTAACCAACGGCGCGTTTACCGTTTCGGAGTGGAAGGTAAACGAGAAGATGGTAATGAAGAAAAACCCGCACTATTGGGATGCAAACAATGTCGTCTTAGATAAAATCACTTGGCTGCCGATCGGTGATGCGAATGTCGTGCTAAATCGCTACCTAGCAGGAGAAATCGATCAGGTCATGTCGATTCCTGCCGCACAAAAAAGGAAACTAATAAGCAAACTGCCTCAAGATGTGGCTGATACAAGTGCTTCGCTAGGTTCGACTTTTTACTACCTAGATACGCAGGAAGGACCGACCAAAGATCGTCGAGTTCGCCAAGCCCTCTCCTATGCCATTGATCGCAATCTACTGACTGATTCGATTTTAAGAAATGGTGGCATTCCGATGTTCACGCTAGTACCACCGCAAACCGATGGGTTTCAATCGCACACACCGGAATATTCAAAGTGGGACCAAATCCAACGAATTGACGAAGCAAAGCGTTTGTTAGCAGAGGCAGGCTACAACCAAAGTAACCCACTTAAGTTGACGTTTACCGTCCCGACTTTCTCGATGGATGTAAAAATGGCGACAGCCATGGCGGGCATGTGGAAGAGCCGTTTAGGCGCACAAGTCACCATCAAGCAGTTGGAACCTAAAGTCTTCTATGCCTTGAAAGAACCCACAGAAATTACGCGCGGCGGTTGGACAGCCGACTACAACGAGGCATCGACTTGGTTAGATATCTTCGTATCAAATGGCGAGTACAACGATTCACGTTACCACAACCCGAAATACGATGAGTTGATGTCGCAATCTAAGACCATGAGCGACCCATCTGAGCTATATCTGCGAGCAGAAAGCATGTTGATTGATGATATGGCGATCATTCCAGTTTACCGTCCCGGCATCGATCAATACCTGATCAAGCCTTATGTCGGTGGCTACGAGCGCACCAACCCCGAGTCCTCGTACTACCGCAAGAATGTCTATGTGAAAGTCCACTAAAGGCATGTTTCGGCCTGTGTCGATAAGGTAACTAGCACTGACATTGCCAATACATGGCATACCTTCTCGAACCTCTCTTTCCTCGGTAATGAGCACAGGCCAATTTTTTTCACCTTTTATTCGACGCGGCAGGATGTGGCGTCGTTTTACCAAAGGATGATGGATCATGATTTGGTACATTCTGAGACGGCTAGCCATCGCCGTTCCAACCTTACTGTTTATTGCACTGGTTTCTTTCTGGTTGATGCACATCGCACCGGGTGGCCCGTTTGATATGGAACGCCCAATGCCGGAAATCGTACGCGCCAACATCGAAGCAAAATTCCACCTTGATGAACCGTTTCTGGTTCAGTTTTGGATTTACATTACAAACTTTGTGCAGGGTGATTTAGGCCCAAGCTTTGTTTACCAAGACTTCTCTGTCACTCAGTTGGTTGCGCAATCTTGGCCCGTATCGGCAATGCTTGGGGTGCTCTCTTTTAGCATCTCAGTCCCACTTGGGATGCTGCTCGGCACTATTGCCGCGTTAAAGCGCAATAGCCGTTTGGATTACGGATTAATGACACTCTCGATGACGGGCGTGGTTGTTCCTGCTTTTGTTTTGGCTCCCGTGCTTGTCACCATTTTTGCGATTCAGCTTGGTTGGCTCCCCGCTGGTGGCTGGGAAGGTGGGCAATTAGCTTTTCTTGTTTTGCCGGTATTAAGTCTGGCCATTGGATC
Source organism: Vibrio sp. Y20_XG_PY13 (assembly GCF_024181925.1). Taxonomy (NCBI): domain Bacteria; kingdom Pseudomonadati; phylum Pseudomonadota; class Gammaproteobacteria; order Vibrionales; family Vibrionaceae; genus Vibrio; species Vibrio sp. Y20_XG_PY13. Next base: position 280,215 of record NZ_JAMZAL010000002.1, read on the forward strand.
AGTCGCTAGCATCGCGCGTGTCATGCGCGGCGCGATGATTGAAACCCTCAATCAACCTTACATTCGCACCGCAAAAGCGAAGGGATTATCGACCGCCTACATCTTGTTCCACCATGCACTGCGTCCGTCATTGATCCCCGTCGTCGCCATGCTCGGGCCAGCGTTTGTCTCTGTCGTGACGGGCTCTGTCATCATCGACATCTTTTTCGGCACTGGTGGTATGGGCCAGCACTTTGTCTCTGGTGCACTGAATCGCGACTACGGCTTAGTCATGGGCATCACCTTAATTGTCGCCTCACTCACCATCTTCTTTAATCTTGTGGTCGATTTGTTGTACACGGTGATCGACCCACGTATCCGAGTTTAGGAGTCAAACATGTTATCGATTAAGAAACTGGATACTCAATCCTTACAAGACCAAGTCGTAGACAATATCGAAGCGGTGGAAGGTCGCAGTTTGTGGCAAGACGCCTGGTCTCGTTTTCGAAAAAACCGCGCCGCGATGACATCGGTTTATGTGCTCGCGTTCATCACTTTGTGCATCACGTTTGGCCCATCGATTGCGGCCTTTGGACACGATGAGATTGATTGGGACGTACTCGCCGACCCATACGAACTAGGAAAGCCATCACTTAGCAGCGGCCATTACTTTGGTACCGACGATCTCGGCCAAGACCTGTTTGCCCGCACCATGCAAGGCGGTCGCCTTTCAATTTTAGTTGGCTTCGTGGGCGCGTTAGTCGCCGTCGTTATCGGAACGATTTGGGGCAGCATTTCAGGCTACCTAGGCGGCGTCGTAGATAGCGTGATGATGCGCATCATCGAAGTGTTGGATTCAGTACCATTTATGTTCATGGTCATCCTTTTCGTCACCCTCTTTGGCAACAACATCTACCTAATTTTTGTCGTAATTGGCATGGTGTCATGGTTGGGAATCGCTCGCGTGGTACGCGGCGTGACCTTCGGAATTAAAAAGCGCGAGTTCATCGAAGCGGCACATTCCATTGGCGTTTCAAAGTTCACCATCGTTCGTCGTCACGTGCTGCCGAACGTATTGGGAATTGTAATGGTCTATTCATCGCTCATGGTGCCCGGTTTCATCATGTTTGAATCGTTCTTGAGCTTTTTAGGCTTAGGCGTCCAACCACCAGACACCAGCTGGGGAATACTGATTTCCGAAGGCGCAAAAACCATTGATGTTGCCTTGTGGATGCTGCTTTTTCCATCCCTGTTCTTGGTCACAACCCTATTCTGTTTCAACTTCATCGGCGATGGCTTACGCGACGCTCTTGACCCGAAAGATCGATAAGGACAACTCCATGCTATCTATTGAAAACATGAACGTGCGCTTCGATACGCCAGACGGACAAGTGCAAGCGGTCAGCAACCTTTCCTACTCGATTAAAGCAGGAGAAACGCTCGGCATTGTGGGTGAATCAGGCTCTGGTAAAAGCCAATCGGTATTTGCGCTGATGGGGCTCACCGCCGACAACGGTAATGTCTCCGGTGAAGCCTTATTTCATGGCGAGAACTTACTCTCAATGTCCAAGAAGCAGCTCAACCGTATTCGCGCAGAGAAAATCGGCATGATCTTCCAAGATCCCATGACCTCTCTGAATCCATTTATGAAGATAGGCAAGCAGCTGAGCGAAGTGTTGATAGTGCACAAAGGCATGAGTCGCAAGCAAGCCATTGCGGAATCAATACACATGTTAGATGCGGTGCGAATCCCATCGCCGGACACTCGCCTGAATCAATATCCACACGAGCTTTCTGGCGGTATGCGCCAACGTGTGATGATTGCCATGGCGTTGTTATGTAAACCGGAACTGCTTATTGCCGATGAGCCAACCACCGCGTTAGACGTGACCGTACAAGCCCAAATTTTGACTCTGTTGCGTGAGTTACAACAAGAATTCAATACCGCGATATTGCTGATCACGCACGATATGGGCGTTGTCGCCGAAATGTGTGACCGCGTGTTGGTGATGTACGGCGGACAAAAAATGGAACAAGCAGATACGGACACCCTCTTTGCTCAGCCCGCACACCCTTATACCCAAGGCTTACTGAGAGCAATTCCGTCGATCACCGAAGACATGCCTCGTTTGCCAACCATCCCTGGCAACCCACCGAGCGCCTTGATTAACCACCAAGGCTGCCCGTTTAGAGATCGCTGTGATTACCGACTCGCTCGCTGCCAAGCCGAAACGCCGAAGTTTATGCCGCTCAATGGTCGTCAATCCATCGCCTGCCATGTCAAAGCCCAAAGCAGCATTTCACTCATCCACCAGTCGGCTTAAGGAAACGTTATGAATCAGAAAGAAGTGTTATTGTCCGCTCGCGACCTGCAAGTGCATTTTCCTGTTTCGCGACACCTCATTCCGAGCCGAAGAAAGATCGTACAAGCCGTCAACGGCATCGATTTGGATGTTTATCGAGGCGAAACACTCGGCATTGTGGGCGAATCAGGCTGCGGAAAATCCACCTTAGCGCGTGCTCTGCTGCGCTTAGTTGAACCCACGCACGGTAAGCTCACTTGGAAAGGTGAAGACATGCGTGGCTTCAGCAAAAACAAGTTAGCGCGTCGTCGCCAAGAATTTCAGATGATATTCCAAGACCCATCGGCGAGCCTCAATCCGAGATTAACGATTTCAGAATGTATCGCAGAGCCGTTACTCACACACCAACCTCAACTCAAACGCGCCGAAGTCGAAAAACGCGTCATTGCGATGATGGACAAAGTGGGTCTGTTGGCAAGCCAACGTAACCGATATCCGCATGAGTTTTCTGGCGGTCAGTGCCAACGTGTTGGCATCGCGCGAGCCTTAATCCTCAATCCGGACTTGGTGGTGTGTGATGAACCCGTCAGCGCATTGGATGTCTCGATTCAAGCGCAGGTCATTAATTTGCTCGACGACCTTAAACAAGAAATGGGACTGACACTGGTGATGATCGCTCATGACCTAAGCGTTGTGCGCCATATCAGCGACCGAGTGATGGTGATGTACCTTGGCAAACCAATGGAAGTGGGACGCTACGACCAAGTGTTCGACGATGCTCAGCATCCCTACACAAAAGCATTGCTTTCTGCGGTACCGATTGCCAATCCGCAACTTGCACGCAACCGCGACATCCAATTGTTGCCCGGAGACCTCCCCTCTCCGCTCAACCCACCCAGCGGTTGTGTTTTTAGAACCCGATGCCCAGAAGCTACGGAACTATCTGGGGAGCAAAGCCCAGTCAAAACAGGCACTGAGCAACATCATATTTACTGTTCAAACATGATTTAGGACGTTTTCATGAATACAACAAACTCGGTTAACCAACGCCTTTCATCGCTACGCGACGCAATGGCAAACTACAAGGTTTCGGCCTACATCGTCACAAACAATGATCCCCAAAATAGTGAGTATTCCGCTGACCATTGGGCTGGACGCACGTGGATTTCTGGCTTTACTGGCTCGGCTGGTAATGTCGTCATAACTCAACAAGGCGGTGGATTATGGACAGATGGTCGCTACTACATTCAAGCAGAAGAACAATTACATGGAACAGGGTTAGACCTTTTCAAAGCGCGTCAGCCGGAAACCCCCACCATTCCTAAATGGCTTGCGAATACCCTCGACAAAAACAGCGCGATTGCCGTGGATGGGCGCTCGATCAGCTACGCATTTTACCAAGAACTTAAACAAGCGCTTGAGCCAAAGAACATCGAGATTGTTCTCGACCTCGATCTGATAACGCCAATCTGGACTGATCGCCCGAGCAGACCGAGCGCAGAAATTTTTGACCATCCGGTTGCGTTTTCTGGTGTAGAAGCCAAACAAAAACTCGCAGATATTCGTAAATGGCTCAATGAAAACCATGCGGACTGTTTATTGGTTTCAACCCTTGACGATGTGATGTGGACACTGAATATTCGTGGCGCTGACACGCTTTACTGCCCGGTTTCAGAATCCTACCTTATTGTCGAGCGAGACCGCGCGACGGCGTTCATCGATAAACAAAAGTTACCAGCCGAGATAGAGAAGAAGCTGACTGCGCAAGGTGTGAGCGTTCGTCACTACGAGTACGTCAGCCAGTATTTGAATCAGCAATGTGAAGGCTTGTCGCTTGCTTTTAGCCCGGTTTATACCGACAGCTTGTTGGTTAACTCCATTGAGCAGAACCTTTCACTAAAGCCAATGGCTTGCCCCGTCACCGACATGAAAGCCATCAAAAATCAGACCGAGTTAGCCAATCTCGAACAATCATTGACGGACGATGGTGTGGCCGTCGTGAAGTTCATGAGCTGGTTAGAAGACCAAGTCCCAAGCGGGCTTGTTACTGAGCTGTCAGCCGAGGCTCAATTGAAAAGCTATCGCCGTCAAACCCGCCATTATGTGAGCGACAGTTTCCGCACAATTGCGGGCTTCGCCGCACATGGCGCGAAAATGCACTACGCCGCCGATGAAGAAAGCAATGCCGTTGTCAATGAAAGCAATTTCTTCCTTGTAGATTCTGGCGGTCAATACCTTGGCGGCACAACAGACATCACCCGTACTTTCCACTTCGGGTCACCGACCATTAAACAGCGCAAAGACTACACGTTAGTGCTGAAAGCGGTCATCCGACTGACTCAGACTCGATTTATGAAAGGCTCTACGGGTGCCAATCTCGACATCATGGCGCGAGGTGTGCTGTGGCAACATGGTATTGATTACAAATGCGGTACAGGACATGGTGTGGGTATTTGTTTGAATGTCCATGAAGGGCCACAAAACTTCTCGCAAAGCCACCGCGAAGTTGAGCTAAAACCTGGCATGGTGATCACCAATGAACCCGGTGTTTACCGTGAAGGTGAATACGGTGTTCGGATCGAAAACATCATGAAAGTGGTTGAAGTCGAGCAAAATGAGTTCGGTATTTTTTATGGCTTCGAGACCATTACGCTGGCACCAATCGCCACGAACATGCTTGATGTCTCTTTGCTAAGCCATGATGAAATTAACTGGCTAAATCAATACCATTCTCGCGTCTACCAAGCACTCAGCCCATTTCTTGATGAGCACGACAAAGCTTGGCTTCAGCGCGCAACTCAGTTTATAGAGTTTTAGACAAACTGCCCTATCTCCCGATTTCATTTTCATTTCAAACTCCCTGTTTGATTGCCGGCCTTCGGGCTGGCTCTATGTGCGCACCTCTTCTTGTTGCTGAAAGCTTTGCTTTGCACAAATAAATGCCAATGATTAACGCTCATTAGTCGTCACAGAAAACACTAAATACGCTCCGCCGATGACAAGACACAAAAACGCCCTGCCAATATGACAGGGCGTTTATTTGTGTCAAAATGCGCGTTACTCTCGGCAAGCTTCCGTGTCAAAATCTACAACAATCGCGGCATTTTCAAAACTGCCAGAGACTTTGATATAGCCCCAATAATTGACTTGGTTTGAAACGGTTATGCACTCTTTGTTACCAGCATTGTCTGACCAACCATGTAGGTTTGAACCATCTGGCCAGCCTAGGTTGCTGTATTCAATTTTGAGGTCACCCGTGCCATTGCCAGTTGAGATAGCAATGTTCGCATGTTCATTAACTGCAAGCACACTCAGCCAAATGGTTTGCTGATTTGACAAACAGACAGGCTCTCCAGCATTTAAACGACCACCACTCACTTTGCTTTGTACCGCGCAATCTTGCGGAAGCGTACTACTACCGCCAGTCGCCGCAACCGTCACATCGTGGGTCGCGGTAGCTGTCAAACCGTCATTATCTGTCACTGTTAAACTGACCGTGTACTGACCTTCACTCCCATATTGGTGCGTCGGCTGGGTTTGTGTGCTGGTCGTGCCATCACCGAAGTCCCACAACACACTGACGATTTGCCCGTCTGTATCCGTACTGTTCTCACTGCTGAATGTAATGCTTTCACCGACTTTTCCCTCATTGTTTGCGGTTATTACTGCATTAGGAGCGCCACCTGAAACCAATGACTGTTGCCACTGTTCAAACTCGCTCTGGTATAGGTTTGCCCATTGATTGATGGTCGTCTTGTAATTGCTCCAATTACCTTGGCGTGTTTCCACCAGCATTTGGTTTACATCATCTTTATGTCGCTCGAACATAAATCGAACGGCCAGATAGCCCCAGCGATAAATTCGGTCAACATCAAAGCCATCGTATGTGGTTTCAAAAACCTCGCTCAAGGTGTAAGTTGAGCCGTCTCGAATCGTATCTAACGCCGCTTGATTGTCTTTTTCGTTTGCGATGTATTCTGCAATGCCTTCACTCCACCACACTACCTTTTCAGTTGGATGACCAAAACCGCCATAAAGGTCGAATCGGCCATCTAGGTAATGCACGTATTCATGTTCTAAGTTCCAAACAAAATGGTCAGGGTTCGCATAAGACGCTTCATAAGCGACAAAGTTAGGAATATTGCCCGGCTTGGACGGATCACCCTCAAGGTACATGCCGCCGTTGTTGGTACTGATATCAAAGATTGGCCCCGCGTATTTACCGTAGTCGTCACTGGAATCAAAAATATTCACTTGAAGCTGTGTATTATGATCATCAGCGACTGGCTGCTCGCCTGTTTCCAAAGATTGATGAAAATACCCTTCTTCGTAACCCATTTTGCTACAAGCGGCCACATGCTGCTCTTGCGTCATGTTTTGCGACAAAATACGGATGGTTGGGCTACAAGTGTAGGTTTGCGATAACACCAAACCTTTGAGCTTGGTTTCGAAATCACAAATTCCGTACTCGCTGCATTCGGCGTAGTACGAGACCGTATCCGCAGCAGCAAGCCAAACGGCATCCCCTTTTCCATACATCTCGTAGCGAGCAAAAATATCTTTTAACTTGCTACTCACCGTTGTGGCAGCGCTGCCCGAATATTTGGTCAGACGCCCCAATTCGCGACCCGCATTTGCCACCATAAACTCGTCGCTCGCTCCTATCGAGGACTCTCTCAACGCAAAGTCGCCCAATGCTTTTGCAAGTTCGGCTTGGTTACCGATGATTTGCAAATATTGGTCATTCCACTGACCGCCGAATAAGATGGTAAACACCCCATTCACCGCGTTGCGCATGTACCAGTTTTGAGCGTATTGGTCATTCCAGCGCGTCAGCCACTCCGTCACTTGCGGTAAATAAGCGTGTTGCAGCCCCGCACTGTCCATCGTGATGATCACTTCACTTAATACCTTGCCGTGCGGGTCGCTGTTTTCGTAAAAATTAGCGTTGTTTACAAACGCGTCTACCGCCTCTTGCACTGCGGGCGTGACCCAAGAAACAAACGAGATATTGTTGTTGTAAAACTCGGCGTAATAGCCAGCGCGCAAATACAAGTACAAGGCTTCAAGCTCATCACTACCGCCGCCAGTATAGGCTTTCGCCAAAGTCACCGTATGCTTTGCCACGTTGTACATGTGGTCAGAATCAAACGCCGCTTCTTGCACTCGGCTTTGAGCAGAGAACAGTTCGTTGATGCAACTTGCACCTTGAGTTTTTATCGCGCTGATCAAGTCGTTGCTGTTGGTGGTTGTGAACAATTCTACGTCACAAACCACGCTTGCCGCTTCAACCGATTGGGTTGCCCGCGTACGTAAGGTCTGTTTCGGTAGCTGTGGTAACAATTCTGTCGGTGCATACTCAGGCTGCGCCGTTTCTACACCATGTTCGTGCTGATGATGTTCAACTTTCTCTGTGACTTGCGCTACTGGCTCGCTCATTGCGAACGCAGCAGTGCTGCTCAGGGTTGCCGCAATCGCGACGCTGAGGGTTTTCAGTTCCATCTTTGTTCTTCTATATAATGTGTTCCTTAAATGCCGATACCACGTGACATCACTTCGTGCTCTTTTCACAACGAAGAGCACCCTCATATAAATCTGAATGAGCTTTAAAATAAACAATTCATTAACAAACAAATTTAGCGGTATCACTTTTTAGTACCCAATTCGCCACACTACGAACTTTATTAAAATCGATTTGCTCAATAGACTTTGATGAACTAGCACTTAAAGACGCCACAACGAAGGATTTTGGCGTTATGAAAAAACCAAGCTACACTATCGCTCTCCCAACATATTTAGAATGAAATCTATGACCGATGCCGATATCGAACTTCAGCACCTGTGGTTAGAAATCCAAACGCAACGCTGGCAAAACGTGTCCCGTTTTTTATTCAGTTACTACTGCTATAAAAACAATTTAGTAAATAAAAACAACAAGGTTTGTTGGGAAACAGCCCGTGATGTGTTGCCAGCCTCTATCAGCCTTAAAACTCGTAAACAGGCGGTTATTGAGCCTTTAGTTCCTGAAGAAACCGTGGTTGGTTTGCTCAAAGCCATCAGTAAAGATGGAGAGATGACGTGTGATGTAATGACGGCTACGCTTAACGCGTTTTTGCACTATGTGGTGATCAGCAAACAGGAGAAGCTACAACTTAAACCTAACATGCCAGCGAGCTGGTATCAGCAGCATCACAGGCCTGTATTCACCCGTTTTGAGCAAGCGGGAATAGAAATTCAACAAATCAAATAGCCCCCTATCGAGCCGCAGACGTAAAAAAGCGCCCACAAGGAGGCGCGTTCGGTCAAAGGGTGAGTAATTCCTGGACGAGAAAGCTCTGAGCAACCGAAAAAGGCTTATTTATTCTTGAATCCCACGAATACGGACATTGCGTCTGCGTAAGATCTCCAATGTCACGAGCAAACACACGGACATAAAAATCAGCAAGGTCGCAACAGCCAAAATTGTCGGGCTGATTTGTTCTCGGATCCCTGACCACATCTGCCTTGGGACGGTTTTTTGTTCTGCGCCCGTTAAAAACAACGCCACGACCACTTCATCAAACGACGTGCCAAACGCAAACAATCCACCGGAAATCATACCGGGACGGATCAACGGAAAAGTTACGTGCCTAAAGGTATAAACCGGATTTGCGCCCAAACTGGCCGCCGCTTTGACGAGGCTTTGATCAAAACCACTCAGCGTCGCGCTCACAGTGATCACGACAAAAGACGTACCTAGCGCGGCATGCGCTAAGATGATGCCAAAATACGTCTGAGATAAACCCAACCGAGTGTAGAAAAAATACATCGCAGCGGCAGAAATAATCACAGGCACAATCATTGGAGAGATCAGCAACGCCATAATGGCATTTCTAAACGGCAAATTGCTGTTGGCTAGTCCCAATGCGGCTAACGTACCCAAACCCGTCGCGATCAAGGTAGCCATGAGCGCAATAAACGTGCTGTTTTTGAGTGCCAATAACCACTGCTCATTGGTGAACATTTCTTGATACCAGCGTACAGAATAGGCGTCTGCGTCCAAGTTCAGCATACCTTCTGTAAACGTAAAATAAGGGGTGGCATTAAACGACAAGGGGATGATTGTCAGAATAGGCGCAATGAGAAAGAACAGCACCAGTCCACAAAATACCAAGTAGCCTGCGTAAGCCATTCTCTCACTTTTTGAAGCGTAGTTTGGTAGTGCCATGGTTATCCTCCTACCTTAATGTTATTTATGCCAACCACACGGTTAAACACATAAAACAGCGCGAGCACGACAAACAAAAGCAGCCCACCTAAGGCCCCCGCCATTCCCCAGTTGAGCGAGGTTTGCATGTGGTACGCAATCATATTGGAGATCATTTGCCCACTCCTTCCACCCACAAGTGCCGGCGTAATGTAAAAACCAATCGAAAGAATGAACGTGAGCAACGCTCCAGCGCCAATACCCGGTAAAGTAAGCGGCATGTAGACTTTGACGAATGCAACAAGAGGGGTCGCCCCTAAGGAACGAGCGGCGCGGAAATACGTTGGACTGATGCCTTTCATTACACTGTAGAGCGGCAGAATCATAAAAGGCAATAAGATGTGTACCATAGAAACAACCGTACCAAAGGTATTGTGTATCATCTGAATTCGCTCAGACGTTAATCCAGACCAAATCAATAAATCATTAATCACCCCCTGATTTTGCAACAACACAATCCAAGAGGTCGTACGGACCAATAGTGACGTCCAAAAAGGCAGTAGCACCACAATCAACAGCAAGTTGGCGCGTTTGTCTGGTAAGTTTGCTAACAGATACGCCACGGGATAAGCCATCAACAAACAAATCACGGTAATTAAGATCGACATCCAAAAGGTTTTAAAGAAAAGGTCAACGTAGATCTGCCGTTTTTCTGGTTGCGCTTCAATCTCGCCCATTTCGTTCACCTGCATATCCAATGCCGCAAGGTAATGGTTGACGGTTATCGCACCGCTCAGGTTCTTAAAAGCAATCCAATATTTTGCATCCGCCCAGCGTTTATCGAGCCTACTCAGTTCTTTTATTGACGTAGGAAGCACTTCTAAACGAGACAATTTTCGTCCCGTTTTCATCATCAAACTGCGCATGCCAGAGACTTCTATGTTCATGCGATTGGCGATTTTAGGCAGGGCTTTGGTCTCATACAGTGCCAGCAGCTCAACCGAAAATGCTTCTACCACTTCGGAATCTGGCAATCCTTGATAATCCCAATGCGCTAACGCTTGGATTGTTTTCGGCAAGGCCTGCGGAATATCTCGGTTGTCGACACTGCGATAAAGCATTTCTAAAATAGGAAACGCAAATGTGAGCAAAATAAAGCACACCAACGGCAACGTCAGCATGATTGAGCGTAGGTTTTTATTGCGCTCCGCTTTTTGCAGTTGGGCTCTGAGATCGCTCTGTTGGTAATTCACATGTCGTTCGATTTCCAGCACCGAATCTAACGAGGTTAGCTCTCGACTCATGCCGCCACCTCTTCGGTTTCTGGTTGAATCGCATCTAGCGCATGGCAATCTGTACTTTGCCACCCAATTCGACACACCGTTCCCGGAATAAGGTTCAGATGCGTTCGGTTGTCGTTGGCACTTTCACAACAAACTGACCAACCAGTTCAACGTCAACCACTAACCGATAATGATCACCGTGATAAATTAGCTCACGCAGCACGCCTTCAATTTGGTTATCACACGATTCGTCATCAGGTTGAATGGAAATTTTCTCTGGTCGAATAGACAAGGTGGTGCGCTCGCCGTTTTGGGTCACTCGAACCGGTTTGGCAACGAAGTGAGCGGGGCCGACCTGGACTTGGCATCGCTCTGATTGCCACTCTTTTACCACACCCGAAAGCTGATTATTTTCACCAATAAACTGAGCGACGAACGCGTTACTCGGAGATTCATACAGTTCCGTTGGCGGGGCAAGTTGCTGCACTTCGCCTTGATTAAAAACTGCGATTCGGTCAGACATAGTGAGCGCTTCATCTTGGTCATGCGTGACATACAAAATCGTAATGCCGAGCTTTTCATGCAGGTGTTTAATCTCCATCTGCATTTGCTCACGAAGTTGTTTGTCCAACGCGCCCAAAGGCTCATCCATCAGGACGAGTTTAGGTTCAAACACAAGTGCCCTTGCCAACGCGACACGTTGTTGCTGCCCGCCAGATAACTGCTTTGGGTAACGACTGGCAACGTGTCCCAACTCGACCATGTCCAGTGCGCTCTGTACTTTATTTTGAATGGTTTGATTATCGAGCTTGCGCACTTTTAGAGGAAAAGCGAGGTTCTCCGCAATCGTCATGTGAGGAAACAGCGCGTAGTTTTGAAATACCATTCCGATGTCGCGTTTATGTGGCGCGAGATTGTTTACCGGAACGCCATCAATGTAAATCTCCCCGCCCGTTGCCGTTTCAAAACCCGCCAGCATCATCAGACACGTTGTTTTGCCTGATCCAGAAGGCCCCAACATGGTGACAAACTCTCCGGGTGCGATGTCTAAGTTGAAGTCTTTAACCACCAAGTTTGCACCGTCGTAGGTTTTCTTAACATGTTGAAAGCTCACATAATCCTTGTTTGCTGTGCTCATGGCATCCCTCCGTTCATTTTTGTATAGCGAAAATAAGTAGAGCGCCACAAAGCGCCCTACTCACTAGCTCAATTACAGATTGTATTTTGATAGGTCTAAGCGGGTAGCAAGCGCGTGCTCCACCATCTGGATCACTTGTTGACGCTCCTCACCTTTAAGCAGTTGGCGCGGTGCACGAACTTGCTCTGAACCACGGCCACACACTTGTTCAGCAAGCTTAATGCATTGAACCAGCGTAGGAATGGTGTCGAGACGCAGCAGCGGTAAGAACCAACGGTAAATTTCTAACGCTTCTGCATAACGGCCTTGGCTCGCCAGCTTGTAAATTGCAACGGATTCTTCTGGGAACGCATTGGTTAAGCCAGAAATCCAGCCTGTCGCTCCTAACATCAGCGACTCAAGCGCAATATCATCAACACCGCTGAACACGGTAAAACGATCATCGAACTTGTTGTAAAGCTCAGTGATACGACGCGTGTCGGTAGTCGACTCTTTGATTGCAACAATGCTGTCAAACTCAGCCAGCTTCGCCATGATATCGAGATTTACATCGACGCCGTACGCAACAGGGTTGTTGTAAATCATGATAGGCATCTCTGGTGTCGCTTCTGCCAGCGTGCGGTAGTAATCATATGTTTCGCTTTCAGACGTGCGGTAAACCATCGCAGGCATCACCATACAACCGTCGATACCAATTTTGTGCGCGTCTTGCATGTAATCGATAGCCGCTGTGGTAATTGACTCTGCCGTACCAGCAATAAGAGGAACACGACCATTAACCACTTCTTTGGCAGCTTGTAGCACCTGACGCTTTTCTTCCGGATATAGCGCGCAGTTCTCACCTACCGTACCAAGGCAAATAATGCCGTTCACACCATCTTTAATTTGGTTATCGATAACGGTTTGTGTTGCGTCTAGGTCAATGGACTGATCTTGACGAAACTGCGTACTGACCGCCGGATAAACACCTTTCCAATCTACTTTCATGAACTTCCTTTCCTTTATGTATATTGTATGCAATTTATAAAGACGAGCGAAAATGCTCAAATTTGGCTTTCAACGCCATGTTTTAACAACACCGCTTTTACTGCGGCTAAATCAGCCAATGCACTGCCAACCGATTTATATAAGGTAATCACCTCGTCACTTTGACGCCCTTGCACTTGCTGAGCGCAAAGCTCAGGCAACTCCCCATAAATGTCTTCAGGTGTGAATACCCCCTCTTGTATTGGGATCAGCAAATCTCCCGCTTCCGCCAACACATTAATGCGACTGTCGACATACACATTCGCTCTTTGTACCGAGACAGAATCGCATTCACGCTTGTCTAAGTCGTGATTACCGACCAGATCAATGTGTGTTCCTGACTGCACATCAGAGCCATTAAACAAAGGCTGATCAGACGCAGTAATGCAACTGATGATGTCGACTTGATCAATCACTTGCTCAACGTTTTCGACCACAGACACAGAGAACTGGCGCTCTTCTGGCAGTGATTGATATTCAGAGGAAGACAGAATCTGATCCACCGTTGAGGCAGCCTTTTCTGGGTTTCGTCCCCAAACATAAACTTGTTTGAGTGGTCGAATCGCTGCGTAAGCCCACGCAAAATAAGGGGCTAAGTTGCCAGTACCACAAATCAACAAGCGGGAGGCATTTTTGCGCGCTAAGTAATCGGCGGCTAAAGCAGATGCGGCAGCTGTACGCCAAAAAGTTAAGACTTTACCGTCCACCAGCGCGATAGGTTCACCATCTCCGCGTTTGAAGACCAACAACTTAGATGCCAAAGTATCTTTACCTTGCAGGGGATTCTCAGGAAAGTAAGTAAATGCCTTAACGGCAATCAGTTCTTGGTTCCATGCAGGCAGTAAAGCAAAAGCTTCATACTTTCCCTCTTCTAATGACATCACTCTGCGCTGCGGAATCGTGGCAGGCTGTGCATAGATGTCTCGCATGGTTTCAATCAAAGAGTGCATACTCAAACTTTGCGCGACTTGTTGTGCATCGATGACTTTCATCACTTCTCCAAAATAGGTACGTTGAGTTCCAATTTGGGGTTTAACTCATCAATCGATAAATAAACCCCTACAGTTAACGCCTAATTAAGCAGCCAAGTATTGAACTCTTCATTCAACTCATCGGCATAATCAGACCACCATTCGTCGTTAATCAAAAACGCCGTTTTAAAGTTCTGAGGCGCAGTCGGCAGGTTCGCCAGAATCTCTGGGCTTACTTCTGCGGAAGAAGACTTACGAGTTGGGCCATACGCGACGTATTTAGCTTGATCTGCCAAAGGCTTAGTACCCGAAGAAAAAGCGATGAAATCGAGGGCAAGTTTGGTATTCGCACTTCCTTTAGGAATAGCCCAGCCGTTCATATAACCCATTTGATGATCCCAAATGATGCGAAATGGTTGGCCTTCATCTTTACGCGCGTTGTGTATCCGGCCATTGAAAGCAGACGCGATTACCACTTCTTTGTCTGCCAACATTTGTGGTGGCTGCGCACCTGTCGTCCACCAAAGCACTTGCGGTTTGATGGTGTCGAGTTTGGCAAAGGCACGTGCTCGCCCCTCTTCAGTTTCTAGTAGGCGGTAAACTTCGTCAGGTTTAACGCCATCGGCCAATAATGCCCATTCAAGGTTACCTTGAGGTTGCTTTTGTAGTGCTCGTCGACCGGGAAAGTTTGTTAAATCAAAAAGGTCCGTCAACTTGGTTGGTGCCGCTTTACCTTTGAAAGCATCCTCGTTCACCGCTAAGACGGTCGATACGACGATGGTGTTAATCGCACACTCGTGGATCGCCCCATCGATAAAATCCTCTTTTGCTGGTGTCCCGTCAGCGCCGGGAGGCAGAATACTGGGGTTGACGGGTTCCAAAAGCCCTTCCGCGCAGCCTCGAACAATGTCTGGTTTATCCAGCGAGACCAAATCCCAACGCACGTTGTTTGCTTCTACTTGCGCTTTAATCTCCGCCAAACCGCCACTGAAATCCTCCGATACGATCTCAACACCAGTCTTTTGGATGAATGGTTTGTGGTAAGCCTCTACTTGGCTTTTGGTGAACGCGCCACCCCATGAGACGACCGTTAGTTTATCTTCAGCGTATGCCGAGGTACCCAACAGCATTCCTGAAATCAACATCACCAGTGGTGTTTTCGTCATTCGTGACATGGTTTACTCCTTTGGTTGTTTTTCTGGAGGTATCCGTTACGGCTGTTGGACACCACATTTGTTAAATTTTCGTTAACATTAGCATTAAATATATTTTATACAATATTTAATTTTAAAATTTTTTAGGCAAATCGCTGTAGTGTGAACGGCGCAATATTCACCGATGTTGGCTTATCTGCAACGAGCTCAGAGATTAGGTCTGCAGTGATCGCCGCTTGAGTCAATCCCAAGTGCTGATGACCAAATGCCAGTAATACCTTGCCATTAAAACACTGGTCGATTACCGGCAACGAGTCGATTGTTGAAGGTCGATTTCCCATCCACTTTTCCTGCTGTTTCAACGGATTTAAACCGGACTCAAACATCGCGTTCCCCTGCTGATACAACATCTCTGCGCGCTTCATGTTTGGTGGCGATTTCACATCGGCATACTCGACCGTTCCCGCCAAACGTAAGCCTTCAGACATGGGCGTCATAATGAACTTTCTGTCCGCAGAACTGATAGGAAACGGCAATGACTCACGCTTGTCATTCATCATGAGATGGTAGCCTCGCTCAGCTTGTATCGGGACATTCACACCGGTTAACTGGCGAACCAAAGCTTTAGAATGAACACCCGCTGCGACCACAATTTTGTCAAAAGACATTCGCTGAGTATTGACCAAGACATCGCCGTTTTTACTTACTGCGTCTACTTCTTCATGGACAAGTGAACCTCCGAGTTTTTCAAATGCACTACTTAGCTCAACGCAGAGTGCATAAGGGTTTATTGTATGTCCTGTTTCTGGAAAAAAGACGCCAAACCGAACCTTTTTGCTGAGTTCAGGAAACCGACGTCGGATTTCGTTTTGCGTCCAAAGCTCGAACCGAACACCTTGTTCCGCTAACGCATCAAGCGTACTTTGATAACCTTCAAACAAGCTTTCGCTTTCAAACGTCAGCAGTGAACCATCCATCTTAATCAGCCCACTTTTTCCGATCGAATCTAATAACAGATTCCAACTCTGAACGGCTCGCGTGTTAAGGCTTGTTATCGCCTGCGTGGAAGCTTTTGCCGCTGAAGGTTTGGCTTTCAATAAAAAGCGCATCATCCAACCGACGGTATTGGGCAAGTCTTGCCAACGAATAGAAACTGGACTTGTCGAACTCAATAACATCTTGGGTAATTGAGGGATCAAGGCCGGCGTGGCAAGAGGAAAAACTTGCTCGGTCGCGATGTGCCCGGCATTACCTTTCGAGCACCCATTGCCCACTCCATTCGGATCAAAAATGGTGACGCGATACCCCTGCTGTTGCAGTTTTAAGCCAATCGACAAACCGATGATTCCCGCCCCTATAACCGCGATGCTTTGATTTCTGAGTTCTTCCTTACCCAACATGAATATGCTCCAAGTCACATTTGAAAAAGCAGATTGTATACAATATATTTTACATTACGATAACATCAAGCTCGTTCGATTCAACCCATTTCTTCAGCAAGGAGAGAAAAATGAGACAAGGAACCTTTTTCTGTATCGATGCCCATACCTGTGGAAACCCAGTGAGATTGGTGGCTGGTGGTGTTCCACCACTTGAGGGCAACACGATGAGTGAAAAGCGTCAGTATTTCTTAGAGCATTATGATTGGATTCGACAAGCACTGATGTTTGAACCGCGTGGCCATTCAATGATGTCGGGCTCCGTTGTTTTACCGCCTTGCAGCGACAATGCAGATGCTTCCATCCTTTTTATTGAAACCAGCGGCTGCCTGCCTATGTGTGGACACGGCACTATTGGTACAGTGACCACCGCCATCGAAAATCGTTTGATTACGCCGAAAGAAGAAGGCCGTTTGATCCTCGACGTGCCAGCCGGCCAAATAGAAGTCCGCTACCAAACCAAAGGTGACAAGGTCACGTCAGTAAAAATTTTTAATGTTCCAGCTTATCTTGCGCATCAAGATGTCACGGTTGAAATCGAAGGTTTAGGAGAAATCACGATAGATGTCGCTTATGGCGGCAACTACTACGTCATTGTTGATCCACAAGAAAATTATGCGGGACTCGAACACTACTCCCCTGATGAGATTTTAATGCTCTCCCCCAAAGTGCGCACCGCCGTTTCTAATGCAGTGGAATGCATCCATCCAAATGATCCCACGGTTTGCGGCGTTTCCCATGTACTTTGGACAGGGAAACCAACGCAAGACGGCGCAACGGCTCGCAATGCCGTTTTTTATGGCGATAAAGCGCTCGACCGATCGCCATGTGGAACCGGCACGAGCGCACGCATGGCGCAATGGCATGCGAAGGGAAAACTCAAATCAGGCGAAGATTTCGTGCATGAAAGCATCATCGGCAGCCTATTTAACGGCCGTATTGAGGGTATCACCGAAGTAAACGGGCAAACGGCGATTTTGCCGAGCATTGAAGGTTGGGCACAAGTGTATGGCCACAACACCATTTGGGTCGATGACGAAGACCCGTACGCGTACGGATTTGAAGTGAAATAAGGACAGTAAGGAAGAACAATGAATTCGCAAAACTCACAGGTGTTTTACGCCACCAACGCCTTTACCGGTGAACGATTAACGACGCCGTTTCCCGTCCATGGAGAGATGGAAGTTAACCAAGCTGCAGAAGCAGCAGACAAAGTTGCACGCAGTTTTCGCCGACTCAGCAACGAAAAGCGCGCCAACCTACTCTGCTCTATTGCGTCAGAGTTAGAAGCAAGACGTGAAGATATTGTCGCGTGTGCGCATTTAGAAACAGCGCTTCCACAGGCACGTTTAGAGGGAGAAGTCGGCAGAACGGCTAACCAGCTACGATTGTTCGCAGAGGTTGTAAAATCTGGCAGTTATCATCAAGCCATCTTCGATACGCCAAATCCTGAACGCCAACCTCTACCAAAGCCTGACATTCGTCGCCAACAAATTGCCATTGGCCCTGTCGCCATCTTTGGTGCTTCGAACTTTCCGCTGGCATTCTCAGCCGCGGGTGGCGATACCGCATCTGCACTTGCGGCTGGCTGTCCGGTTATTGTTAAAGGTCATACCGCGCATCCGGGAACGAGCCAAATCGTCGCCGAATGTATTGAAAACGCACTGAACAAAGAAGACCTGCCTTCAGCTATTTTTACTTTGCTTCAAGGTAACAAACGTGAACTTGGCCAAGCGTTAGTGACACATCCAAAGATTAAAGCCGTTGGGTTCACAGGCTCAGTTAGTGGAGGGCGTGCCTTATTCAACCTTGCTCAACAGAGACCTGAGCCGATCCCTTTTTATGGAGAACTCGGCGCCATTAACCCAACCTTTATTCTCCCAGAAGCGATGAAGAACAACGCTTCACTTGCAGAGCAGTTTGTCGCATCAATGACCATGGGTTGCGGCCAGTTTTGTACAAAACCGGGAGTAGTGTTCGCGTTGAATACTCCAGAAACACAAGCCTTTATCGAAACCGCTCAGGCTTTGATTCGTCAACAGTCCCCTTCTACGCTTCTCACTCAAGGTATCCGAGAAACCTATGAGAACGAAGTCGTCAAGCGGGCCGCTGATCAGGGTATTAACGTGACTTACTCTCAGGCTGACTCTCCAAATGTCGCCTCTGCGCTGTTTGTCACCGACAGCCAAAACTGGCGCACAAACCCAAAATGGGAAGAAGAGATTTTCGGCCCTCAATCAGTGATTGTTGTCTGTAAGGACTTCGAGGACTTACTCGATCTAAGTGAAACACTGAGCGGCACCCTCACTGCTACCATCCACGCGACTGAAACAGATGCCCCACTCGCTGAGCAGTTGATTCCATGCCTGGAAGAAATTGCCGGACGCCTAGTGTTCAATGGCTGGCCAACTGGCGTAGAGGTTGGTTATGCGATGGTTCATGGTGGGCCGTATCCTGCGTCGACCCATGCGGCATCAACCTCTGTCGGAGCAGAGGCCATTCACCGTTGGTTACGCCCGGTCGCTTACCAAGCGTTGCCAGAAAGCTTGTTGCCCGATTCATTAAAAACGTCTAACCCGTTAAACATCCAACGCGCTATCGACGGTAAAACGTCATAACAGGCAACATACACTTAGCTAAATGGTTCAAAAAGGCACCAGTTGGTGCCTTTTAATTCACTCTACTTCTCAAAACTTTATTTCGTAGTTGGCTTAAGCCGGAAAAACAATAAACTACTAGAGTTAAATGGATTGGATACAATATTTATTTTTGAGGGGAGCCTTCAATGTCACAAAAACCTGTTTTTAAGACGCGTACTCAGCTCGTTGAAGAAGCAATTCGAACTCAGATCCTGAAGGGCGAGTTAAAAACTGGTCAGCCTTTACGTCAGGATGCGTTAGCAAAAGAGTTCAATGTCAGCCGAATTCCTGTGCGTGAAGCACTAGTACAATTGGAAGCGCAGGGTTTAGTCAGTTTCGAGCCACATAAAGGCGCGACAGTGACTGAACTGTCTCCAGATAAAATCGATGAGCTATTTGAACTGCGTGCGGTTGTGGAATGCCACATTCTGGAACGTGCGATTCAAAACATGACGGATGAAGATCTAGAACGCGCTCGTGAAGTTCGTGAACGTTTCGAAGCGGTGGTAAATAGTGGCGACGAAGTGGAAGAATGGAGTAACTATAACTACGAATTCCACAAAGCGTTATACGCACCTGCCAACATGCCAGAAACCATGGATGTGATTTACAACTTAAATACCAAATGCGATCGCTACATTCGTATGCAGTTGTTATTCACCACAGGCATTAAAAAAGCGGAACAAGAACATTTGACCTTGTTTGAAATGTGCCAGAACAGAGATATTGATGGCGCAAAATATCTGTTGAAAAAACACATTCTAGAAGCAGGTACAGCTATTCGTAACTTGCTGTTAGAAAGACAGAGCCCAAATAACTAAACAGATAACTTAGGGGTATCACGGATGAATGTTGGACCTAAATTTCTGTTGGCGGCGCTGCGACAAAAAATAAAAGATGAAGGGCTGTGTTACAGCTCTTTATCAGAGAAAAGTGGCATTCCTCTCTCGAGTATTAAACGACACCTTCACAATCCCTCTCTCGGATTGGATAAAATTCTCCTCTACCTAAACTACCTAAATACTGACCTCATCGAGCTAACCAATTTAGCCAATCAACTCCAGCATGAAAACGAACAAATGCTGACGGATGAACAAAGTGCACTCTTTCTCGAACACCCCTACCTCCTCGACTTCATCTATATGGTGACATCTCGAAATCTTGAGCCGAAAAAGATTGCGGAAATGTACAACCTAACAGAGACAAGCCTGCGTTTTTATCTCCGCATTGCTGAGATTCTCGGTTATGTGGAAGATTTAGGTGATGGTTTGTTTTATCGCTCCGGCCGCCGATTTTTGATGGAAGAAGGCTCAGATCTCGACTCTCTATTTCGTGAACGTTTTCAGAAAGAATCACTTTCGCATGAAGTCAGCCCCGGTATTTGTATTGGTCGTATTCGTCTGACCGAAGCGCAGCGATTGCAGTTAGAAGATGATGTTTACAATAAGCTGGTCAAATTCAATGCGCTCAATACCTCCAACCAAGATGGCGAGTTAACTAACGTTTTAATGCGTTGCACTCCAGGAACACAAATATTTTTCTCTGACGGATTACCTAATATTGATGGGGATTTATTAAAGTATGTTTCTCAGCTCAATCAACGTGTTTAAATTAAATCGCACATACCAATATTAATTCCAAACTTAAAATAAATTGAACAAGTCAGTATACTTGGTCAAACCAACCCATTTAATTGACATTAAATTCTGTTAAAACACGTCATTTAAATATCCACATATAAATATACTGCTAAAACACTAACCTACCTTCCGTTAAACCTATCACAATATTTAAATATAAATTTGCGCATAAACAGTTGAAATTTATACATTCATCAATGCTAAGGAAATAAAAATAAGCAGATTAAATAATTATAAAATCATCACTTGTAGGGACATACAAATATGAAATTTCAGTATTCTATTGCAACGGCAGTTACTCTAGCGTTATTACAAGGCTGTGGTGGTGGCGACGGCGCTTCTCCATCCATCAATACGTCAACCAATTCGGCATGGACGCAAGGCGATTACAGTAAAACCTCTAACGAATTTGCCAACCGATGTGAAACGCCAAGAACGGGCTTAGATCCGTACGCGGGTTACCAACCATACCCAGACAAAGCAGGTTCAGCGTTGCAAGAAAAACTCTTTTTACGTGCTTTTACCAATGAAACCTACCTTTGGTACGATGAAGTACCGGATAGAAACCCAAGCTTTTACAGTAGTGTCATCGCTTATTTCCACTCACTCGTGACTTCTGAAACAACCGCAACGGGAAAAACGAAAGATCGCTTTCACTTCGCTATTCCTTATGAAGATGAAATGAAATCCTCACAATCGGGATTGGTTGCTGGGTTTGGATTTAATTGGTCGTTCATTCAAGCGACAGAGCCTCGAGACGTTCGTATTTCTTATACGGAAGACAACTCTCCAGCCGCATTAAACGGTATTGTTCGTGGAGATAAGTTAATAAAGATTGGCTCAATCGATGTGGTTAATACTTCAAACAACGCAGAAATTAACACGATTAATACCACGCTATTTAGTCCAGAAATAAATAAAGAGTATTCGTTTACATTTGAAACCGTAGATGGATTCAGAAAGTCAGTAATACTGAAAGCCGCAGATGTTGCGACTTCTCCGGTTCGTAATGCGAAAGTCATCGAGCACAACGGTAAAAAAGTCGGTTACCTGCAATACAACTCGTTCGAGCCAAGTGCACAAACACCGCTCATTAACGCCTTTAATAAATTGGCAGAAGCTCAGGTTGATGAAATTGTTATCGATTTACGATACAACGGCGGCGGTTTAGTGCTGCAATCTTCTCAAGTTGGATACATGCTCAGCGGCGCGGATAAAAATCGTGTCTTTAGTGAGCTTATTCACAACGATAAGATCATGAAAACCATACCTAATGGCGACAATATATACCCATTTACTAACGTAGCCATCGACTGGGCAGCAGGCAAGTTCTCAGACCAAATGTTGCCTACTCTAGGCAAGCAGCAAGTTTATGTGCTGACCTCTGGCGGTACTGCCTCTTCAAGTGAATTACTGATGAATGCACTGCGCGGTATTGATGTTAATGTTATCCAAATTGGCTCAACCACAATGGGTAAACCTTATGGATTCGCACCCGAGCAGAACTGTGGCACCATGTACTACACCATTCAGTTTAAATCTGCGAACGAAAAACAATTTGGCGACTTTGCCGACGGTTTTGTTCCAACACCTAAGAGCCAAATTAGCAGCAACCTTGGTTTAGATAATCGAGTTGAAGGTTGTTGGGTAGATGACGACTTAACGAAGCCGCTAGGCGATACATCCGAGCGCATGCTATCTGCCGCACTCAACTACATGGATACAGGAACTTGTCCACAAGTGTCGCCTGCGAGTTTCAACACAATGCCACTTAACAGCGACTCTCCAGCACTTAAGGATCACCGTTCACCACTAAGAACAGAGGCTATACATGTTGAGATCAACTAGATCAAGGCGCGCAACAGCTATAAGACTTTGTGCTTGTCTTGGACTAACACTACCGATTTTGGGGTGTGAAGCAATGTCACGAGAACCTGTTGAAGCCTTAAGCACTAAAACCACGCCGGAGGCCGTAACGGAAGTACAAGCTGCGATTGCACAAATTCAAGGTACGCCAGCACCGAGAATCGCAAGCAACGTATTTGAATCGTCTCCGCACTTGTTGATTGAGAAAGGCAGAGTTAAAGGCAAGGATAACGTGCTACTAGACGGTAGCTATACCGATTTTCCTGACCAGTACACATTGCAGATTCGCGGTACAACCTGCGGACTGTTCTACGCGAAAACAGACCAGTTTGTGCCACTAACAGCACTGAATTGTGAACCAGTCACCAAACGTTGATCAAAAAGCCCGCTGAAAATTGCGGGCTTTTCTTATCTATTCTGCTGAACAAATACAACTAGATAAAATTATTTCAGCTCAATCCAAGTCTTTCTTTGCTGCTTGTCCATGAATGACCAAGCCATAAAACGACTGATCTTTTGGCCTTGGCTCATTTCCACCACACGAATCGCTTTAACTCCTAGCTTTTCTAGCTGCTTACGCATCGGACGCACGTTGTCTTTTTTCGAAATCAACGTCGTAAACCACAGCACTTGAGAGCTGAATGCTTGGCTTTCATTGGCCATTCGACGAATAAATGCCGCTTCCCCACCTTCACACCAAAGCTCGGCGTTTTGACCACCAAAGTTCAACGTTGGCTTGCCCTGCTTCACTGGGCTATTTTGCGACTTGACCCCTTTTTTTCGCTGGTTTGCTTTTAGGTTGTCGAGTTTACGCTGACTGCCCATCGCAGCATCTTCTGCTGAACGATGAAACGGCGGGTTACAGGTCGTCACATCAAAGCGATCATTTGGCTGAATTACACCGCGATAGATGTGTGACTCGCTCATTTGTTGTACGAGTTCAATTTTTCCGTTTAACGCGACGTTGCGCTCAACGATATTGGCTGCGGAGTCTATGGATTTCGGATCAACATCGCTGCCCGTATAGTGCCAGCCGTATTGAGTAACACCGACGATCGGATAAATACAGTTTGCTCCAACACCCACATCCAGCGCGCGTACATTCTGATGGCGGTACTTTCCTTTGACTTCACCATCAAGCAGTTCTGCCACTCGGTGAATGTAGTCCGCTCGACCAGGAATTGGTGGACATAAATAGTGCTCAGGAATATCCCAAAAATCAATGTCGTAATACGCCGTGAGAAGTGCTTTGTTCAGTATTTTCACTGCATTCGGGTCAGAGAAGTTGATTGAATCCTCGCCTTTAGGATTCTTGATAACAAACGACTCCAGTGCTGGCTCACTGGCGATTAGCTTTTTGAAATCATAGCGACCACGATGCGCATTACTTTCATGCAAGCCACTTTTAGCAATCTTGATAAAATCGACATCGCTCTTTTCTGCCGATAGTTTCGCTTTCACTGCTGCTTTCTTTTTTACACGCTTCGGCTTGGCCTTGTTAACGTCGTTATCATGCTTTGGCTTAGCTGCTTTAAACGGAGCCTGTTTCGCGTTGTGGCTATTGTTCTTCATTCGAGTTCGCTTTTAAATCGAGGTAAATCATAAACAGACGAGCATCAAATTCGAGTTGGTGATACTCAGGCTCCATGTAACAACACAGTTGGTAAAACGCTTTATCGTGATTCTTCTCGCGAGTATGAGCCAGCTCATGCACCACTAACATTCGCAATAATGCCTCCGGCGCGTCTTTGAAAACGTTTGCAATACGAATTTCGTTTTTTGACTTAAGCTTCCCGCCATGATTTCGGCTAATCACACTATGAAGCCCAAGCGCGTTGTTCACCGCATGAATTTTCTTATCGTAGACTACTTTACTGATTGGTGAGGCTTTCTTCATATAGCGGTTTTTAATCGCTATTGCATACTCGTAGAGAGCCTTCTCGCTTTTGATTTGGTGTCTATCTGGATAGCGCTTTTCGAACCAAGGGATCAGTTTTCCATGGTCGACCAATGAGCTCACCTGCTCAACGATGTTCTGAGGATAGCCTTGAATGTATCGAAGTGACGGATGCATGAGTGTTAAGTCTGCTATGACAAAATAAAGGCGCTAAATATACCTGAGATAAAGGACAGTTTCACCTTGGCTTTCGTCTTTCATTTGTATTGAAAGGTCGTTAAACTTCGCCTCCCAATGATAATGGAGAGAAATTCAATGAAACGTGTCGTTCTTTACGTCAAAGACAAATGCCCTCACTGCAAAGATGCTCAACGTTATCTTGATTCGAAAAACATTAATTACCGCCTTTGTAACGCGAAAATGCAACGTGGTCGTAAAGAGCTTGATGCACTTGGTGCTCGCTCTGTGCCTGTATTGAAGATTGGTGACCGAGTCATGATCGGTTGGAATCCGAAGAACTTCGAAAAGATGTACAGTGGCAGTTAATCGCCTATAAATGGATAGTGACAAGAGCTTCTGAAATAAGAAGCTCTTTTTGTATCAGACGTAACGTTTTACAAAATCAATAAACGTCCGATCTGCGATAGATAAATACCCTTCTTTCCGCCAAGCTAGTGCCAAATCGAGCGTTACTGGAGGATGAAACGGAATGCCAACAACCCCCTTCTCGTTTTGAGTAACAAGCTCAAGCAGGGCCGTAATGGCAAACTCCTGCCTGACGATGCTCAATATCAGCGGCAGCAAGTTGGTTTCAAAAGACGACTTCATGCTGAAACCGTGCTCTTCACTGACATGGTCTAAGAATTCTCGATGAAAATATCCGTGTTGGAACATCACCAATTCATGCTCGAAAAATTCATCAAACGTTATGGCTTCGCGCTGCGCTAGCTCATGCTCGGGAGCAACAACGGCCACCATTTTGCTGCTGAACAAATGGTCCGTTTCTAGATCTTCGGGTACATCGTCACAGCTGATCACGCCGATATCGAGTTGTCCATTGAGCAACATTCGACGAATAGATTGCGTGCCAGCCTCAACGAGCGTCAATTTCAGATCAGGAAACTGGCTCTTAAACGCCATCACGATTCTCGGGAAGAAGTAACTCCCCATCATAGAAGGCGTGCCAAGGCGCACTTCTCCTTTTGCTAAACCTTTTAGTTCATCAATCGCTAATTGCGCATCGTGCAGTTGTTGAATCACTCGCTGCGCGTGAATGAGTAAGGTTTCCCCCTCTTTCGTTAGGCTGATTTTCTTATCTTCACGACGAAACAACGTCACGCCGAGTGACTGTTCGAATTTTTTTATCGAAATGCTTAACGCTGGTTGCGCGATATGAAGTGCCTTAGCTGCGTGGGTGATATTGCCATGCTCTGCGACAGCCAGAAAATGTTTCAGTTGTTTCGATTCCATAAGATCAAAAATATATCGTATCCATATTTTTAATATATTTTTTTAATCCATATCCAACTGATAGATTGATCACAATCTCCTTTATTGCTCCTATCAGGCAGGAAACATGGTCAGCTTTGGTACTCCGGAATACAAACGCATTACGCTATCTCTGGCGCTTGGCTCTTTTTTGGTTTTTTCTAACCTATACCTTTTACAACCTATGCTGCCGACCTTCGCAACGCTGTTTTCCATTTCAGAAACGCAGGTTAACTGGTTGTTTGCCGCCTCAACGTTAGCGCTTTCATTCAGTTTGGTGCCAATGGCGGTCTTGTCCGAATCCATCGGTCGTAAGCCAGTGATGATGGTTGGCTTGTTCTCTATTCCTGCCATTTCTGCGTTGATGCTACTCGGAGACTCTTTTATATTTTTGGTGGCATGCCGAGCATTAATCGGAATCGCTTTGGCCGCATTTGCCGCTGTTGCCGTCGCATACATGGCAGAAGAACTTGATAAGCACGCATTTTCAATGGCCATTGGTACTTACATTGCAGCAAACTCATTAGGTGGTATCGCAGGACGTATTAGCGGCGGTTTGTTGGCGGATAACTTTAGTGTCGATGTCGCCATCGAAGTCATGATGGTTGTAACACTGATTGGCGTAATCTGCGTGCACTACTTATTGCCAAAGCAGCGCAACTTCACACCTTCATCCAGCAGCTTAAGACACCAAAATCGCGCCATTATTGGCCACTTCCGAAATCAGCGGGTTTGGTTTGCAATGCTCATCGGCGGCCTTAACTTTGCGTTGTTCGTCAATCTTTACTCAGTGATGGGCTTTCGTTTGGTTAGCGCGCCGCACAACGTTCCGGTCGGTCTGGCATCGTTGATATTCATCTGTTATCTGGGAGGAACTTTTTCTTCTCGATGCGCAGGGCATTGGAGCAAACGTTACTCTTCTATTCTAGGTATGTTCTTAGGCGCTGTGGTTAGCATGGCAGGCATGTGGATTGCGGCTTTTGAGAGCCTCGCCGCTATGCTTATCGGTCTTCTGCTGATTAGTTTTGGCGCGTTTTTTACCCATACTTTGGCTTACGGCTGGGTAGGCCAAAACGCAACACAAGCAAAAGCAACCGCAACAGCTTTGTACTTGGTGCACTACTATGTTGGCGGAAGTTTAGGTGGTTTTTTATTGCTCTACTGTTGGCAACATGGCGGTTGGTCAACCGTACTGCTTGGCGGAAGCGTTTTGTATGCCGTGATGTTTGCTGCCATTGCCTACTTAAAACACATTTGTGAAAGCGTAGATACCGACAGCAACACTGATGTAGCAAGCTTGGGAAGAAGTTAATCGACTTCTCTGCTATGCTTGCGCCAAATTCATAAAAGCAAGAAAGTCGTATGCCAACGCGCTCAACACAAGAAACACCGAATACAGATATTAATGCGATCACTCAACAAGTCGATCAATGGCTTAATGATGTCGTGATTGGTCTGAATTTGTGTCCTTTCGCTGCAAAGCCGCAGCGTAACAAACAAATCAAGATTTTTGTCAGCGAAGCAATACAAGAAGAAGCGCTGCTTGAGGATATTCTGCTGCAACTTATTGAACTCAGCACCACCGAACCAGAAAAGCTGGAAACAACATTGGTCGTCGTACCTAACATGCTTCAAGATTTCTGGGACTACAACTTCTGCATCGATTGGGTTGAAGGACTGATCAAACAACAGGATTGGGAAGGTACATTCCAAGTGGCGACTTTCCATCCCGACTATTGCTTCGGTGGTGCAGCGCCAGAAGATGACGAGAACTTAACCAATCGATCACCATACCCAATTTTCCATCTTATTCGAGAAGAGAGTATGGAAAAGGTGTTGAAGCACTACCCTGACCCTGAGTCTATTCCCGACACAAACATCGCGCGAGTTTCTGCTCTTTCAGAAGAAGAACGTAAAAAGCTCTTCCCTTATCTATTTCGTTAAGCCACAGTTTAGAACCTCAAGAGACGATTTCTAATCAATTAGATTCTGATCTCTTGGGGATTAAAGTGCGGTTTGGTATCATTGCCCCTTAAATCGATTCAATGGACATTAGAATGCAACTGTCAAAGCTAACCCAAGAGATTTTTGATCACTTATACCGTGACATCACCGAGTTCCGTAGTACGTTCGACCTACCAGTCGCAGACGCTGCAAGCCTAGATGCACAAGCAGACACACTACACACCTCTTTGGCGATCGAAGAGCTAACAGAGCTAGCAGAAGCAGATTGTAAAACTGAACAAGCCGATGCGATTGTAGACAGCGTTTACGTTCTAATGGGTCGTCTAGTTCACCTTGGTCACAGCAAAGTAGAAGATAACCTAGCGATCAGCTACCTCATTGATCTTTTACTGAACGTTGCAGTAAACCGCGGAATCGACTTTATTCCTTGTTGGGACGAAGTTCATTCAAGCAACATGAGCAAAGTATGCCGCAATGAGCAAGAGTATACTGAGACCGAAGCCTTCTACGCAGAGCAAGGTATCAAGTTGATGGCTGTACAAAAAGGCGAATACATCATCGCAAAATGTGCACAAGACTTCGTGTCTGAAGGCAAAACCGTACGTAAAGGCAAAGTGCTCAAGTCGGTTTACTACCGTCCTGCGGACTTAAAACCGCTAACTCAATAAATACTTGGTTAAGTATTCAAGAAACAAAAAAACGACCTTATACGGGTCGTTTTTATTTTATCAGCACAAACCTAGGCTCTAATCGAAGATCAAATACGGTCTCTCGTCTATCATCACTTTTCTGACCTGTGTTTTGAACACTTCAGCGAGACCAGTCTCGGAGAGCACCTCATCCGCCCTGCCCGACGCATGCAACACACCATTACTGAGCAATAACACTTTATCGGCATGTTTAAGGGTGCGATTCAAATCATGATTCGCCACGAGCACGCTAATACCTTGCGCCGCGATAGCATTGATTAACTGATACAACAAACCTTCTTGAGCGATGTCGAGCGGAGCGGCTGGCTCATCTAAAATCAACAACTGCGAGTATGGATTTATCGTTCTCCACACTTGTAGGCATACACCCGCTAAGCGTACGCGTTGCCACTCGCCGCCTGATAGCGTTTGAATGCTGCGGTGCAACTTATCTTGCAGTTGGACGAGCTCGACCACCATATTAACGGCATCACGAACTTTACCATCAGTGATCGCAGCGCCACTTGGCAACGACAACGCAAGATATTGAAAAACATCGACGTTAAATGCAGGTCTAGATTGCTGACATAAGTAACCGCGAACATGAGCTTGTTCCGACAAAGATAACGTGAGCAAGTTTTTGTCGTCCACATGAACTTCACCACTCGCTCCGTCCCTGCTAGTTAATGTGCCGGAAAGCGCTGCGAGTAACGTACTCTTACCAGAGCCGTTTGGTCCGACAACGTGGACGACTTCGCCAGCTTTGCATTCAAATGAAAGTGGCAGCAAACGACTTCCAACCGCTATATGCTTAACGCGCATCATGACTCTTCACCAACATCCAAATGAAAATAGGCGCACCGATAGAAGTCGTCATCACACCTAAAGGCAGTTCTGCGGAATCCAGCAATAGTCGAGCACCAATATCTGCAAAAACAAGCAAAGCTGCGCCAGATATCGCCGACAGTGGCAACAAGTAACGGTTTTCTGTGCCAAACGCTAATCGCAGCAAATGCGGAACCACCAAGCCAACAAAGCTAATGATGCCACCTAATGCGACGGAGCAACCAACCAACACTGAGATGGCTAAAATCAACTTCCAGCGCATCTGATGAACATCGACACCGAGTTGAGTGGCATGAATCTCTCCAAGCATTAACTTATCGAGCGGTTTACCTTGGCAACATAGCCAAACTAGAACAGGGAACATGACTAATGTTACCGTGTGCTGATACCAACTCGCGCCACCAATGCTCCCCATAAGCCAGTACATTAGCTGGCGTAGACTTAAATCGTCACTGAAGTAAAAAGCCCATGTAACGATGGCACTGGATAAAATACCCAACGCGACACCGACTAACAGTAAACGCGCTGTCGTGAGATGCATCGCCCGAGCAATACCAACCAATATCAGCGTGAACAACATCGAGCCAGCTATCGCCGCCAGCATAAAGATCATAGGCGTTGGCAGCACAGGCAATGCAAACATCACCAAAACCATCGCCAAACTTGCGCCCCCAGAAATGCCAAGCACGCCCGGCTCTGCCAGCACATTCCCCAACAAAACTTGTAGTGTGGCACCAGATACGGCCAATGCAGCTCCTATCATTGCTGCTGCGACCAATCTTGGCAGACGCAAATCCAGTAATAGCTTTTGCTCAAATACAGAGAGGGATTGAAAAGGAGAAAGGAAAACCTCCCCGACCATCAAATGAATAGTAGAGAGTAAAACGAGTACGACTGACATAATCACGAGATTACGCTGCCAGCGTCGCTCCTTGTTCAAGATAAGTTGTTGAAAATCCATAGTGGCCGATAAAAACAAACGAGGCTTAACCTTACAGTTAAGCCTCGGTAGATTGCAATTAACTTCTGAGAGTAATGTTGGATTAATCGTAAACCAACTCACCCTCTTCAAAACGCGTTTTCACTTCACAAACCATCAGTGCGGCACGTTGACCAATAGCAACATGACGATTTGGGAAGACAATCGCTTCGTTGTCATTTTTAGCCATCAGAGGCTTGTCGCCATCATGACCAAAGACTTCACCATGAACAAACGAAGTAAAATTCTCCACGTTGTCGTCAAACATGAAATCGAAATCATCATGCAAGCGGACGATAGTGCGACTTACGCGATATTTAATACACGGTTTCGATAAGTGCTCTGGCTGAGCTTCTGCAATCAAATTACGCAAAGCCAAGTCAAATGCCGTTAATCTGTCCAGAGCGTTTTCACCAATTCTAGCGACGCGGCCAAGCTCCATCGTTAGCGCTTGTGCACCGTAATTCTCTGCACTGTACCAACTGAACGTACTGGATGGTGAATTGGATAACAACACAGCTTCAATATGCGCACTATCGAGAAAATCCACCAACGCTTTGCTGCGAACTGGGTGGCGCGTTTTTGGGCTTACCGCAAACGTGTAATGTTTCGAACCACGAATTGCACAATGCAAATCCAGGTGCCAACGCGTTTTTGGGTCTGTATCTTGATAGAAATCTCGCACCAACAGTTTCAGCGTGTCAGCAATCGCCAGTTCCTTCGTTGGTTCGTGCTCTTTTTCATCGAATAGACGATTGAGGTTTTCTTCTAGGAATCGTGTATGCGCCAGAGTTGACTCAGGGTGAGCAATAATGAATAGGCAACGTGCATCGACTTTCTGGAATCCAGATTCGATGTCTTTAATAATCGAATCCACCAGCTCCATCGGTGCGGTTTCATCCCCGTGAATACCACAAGAGATGATGATGTTCTTCGTTTCCTGAGTCGGGTTTTCAGGAATGACTTCTAGCACACCACGCTGATAGAGTTTGAGTTGTACGCCGTTTGATAGCACCTGCTCCGCTGGCGCTACATCAATATGAACATCTAACGTGTCAGTTAAAAACGATTGGCGAAAGAGAGACTTCGTCATGCGTTACTCCTTAATAGCACGGCGGGTATGTTAATAAATTGTACAAAGGATTTTTGTTGCTGCGATCTCACTTATGAGTAGAAACCGCTAAATTTATCAAAAATCCGATACCCATTTGCGCCATGCACTCAAATCAAGCATTGAGGCGTTTATTTTTTAAACAATTACAAAGTGTTAGGGCTGTGAACTTTACCACAGCCTTCTGTAAGATCATTATGATTTGATCAAGTTTGAGTGTCTGTTAACCTTTTGAGCCGATTTTTTCGGCGGTGTGCGGATTCTTTATACAACACATGGTCATTTGCTTTGTCACTGCTTCTATGAGCAAACGGCTATGCGAACCAAAGATACCGCCAGTACCACCAAATAGTTCGAACTGAAGCCCTATCCGAGCAAGATTCATCGACTAGGGTCAACAAAACTCAACCTCTTATTGGCTACGCTGCGCAAGTAGGCGTTCAAACTCATCGACTTTGTCGCGTACAAGCTCCACGCTTTGTTGCCAGAAGTCTGGTTTGGTTAAGTCCATCGATAGATGTTTTTCAACCACCTCTTCTGCCATCATGTTGCCAGTATCACGCAGTAAATTAACGTAATCAATGTAGAAGTTTTCACCTTTAGCTTCACGTTGCGCATAAATGCCTTTACTGAACAAGAAGCCGAATAGATACGGATAGTTATAGAAACTCACATCGGCAATCGAGAAGTGCAGCTTGCTTGCCCAAAAATAGGGGTCAGCTTCACTCATCACGTCTCCGTACCAATCTTCCCACGTTTCTGACATCAGATTACAGAAATCCTGAGCGGTTAATTCTCCCTCCTGACGACGTTCGTAGAATGCTTTTTCAAACTCGTATCGAACAGGAATATTGATCATTAACGCCAGCGCAGAAGACAGCTCTTCCCACAGCATTTCGAGTTTGTCGTCCACACTTTCTGCTTTCGAGATCAAATGATCGCGTACGATATTCTCTGCAAAAATAGAAGCGGTTTCTGCAAGTGTCATTGGGTAGTAAGTTTGGCAAAGCGGCAGATCTCGAATAACCCAGTTATGGAAGGCATGACCAAGTTCGTGAGCCAATGTCATCAAATCAGAACGGCTACCACTCCACGTCATGAATACCAACGGTGTGCGCGTAGCTGGTAGTTTAGTGCAGTACGCCCCCAAACGTTTATTGGCATTTGGCGCGGCATCAATCCAACCGTTTTGAACCATTAAACGCACAAACTCAGACATCTCTGGGTTGACGGTTTCAAACGCTTCGCAAATCACATCGATTGCTTCATTGAAATCGTAGACTTTAGCATCACCACTTAATGCAGGCATTGCAGCAAGGTGGTTCCACGGCTTCATCTCATCCAAACCGAGCACTTGCGCCATCAGTTTACCGGCTTTTTGACCAACATCACGACTGTCCTTCGCCACTTTCATCATGGCAGCCAAGGTTTCAGATTGAATGCGGCTACCGTACAAACTTGGATCTAAAAAGTGTACCTCTCGCTTAGTCGAGCGCTTTTTGTTTTCAGTTAAACGCCAGCCTGCAAGTGCATTTAAAATCGCGGCGAAAGACTCTTGGTGCGTTTCCATTGCTTTTTGGACGCCACGCCATGCCGCTTCTTGGCGGTCAAACTCTGAACCGTAAAGGATACTTGCAGCTTGGGAGAAACCGAGCTCTTCAGTAGTGCCATCAGCATGGTCTAACGTAACCTTTAACGAACCCGTCAAGTTGTCGTACAAATTGCCCCACGCAGATTTGCCATCGACACTCATCGCAGCTAAAAGCTTCTCTTCTTCCATACTCAAGCGTGTATCTGCCAGTTTTCTCGACTCCATAATAGAGAAAGCTTGACCGCTGATGTCTGGATTTTCGTGATCGAGAACGCGAGCAATGAACTCATCATCTGCATGCGTTAAGGTAAGTTCGAAAGCACTAAACGCTTGAGACAATTCAGAGAAAATACGCATCATACGACCAGAAAGCGCTTTCGCTTCGGCGTTAGTAGCGTTCACTGATGAGTAGCAATTTGCGAAGTTGTAGACCGTGCCCGCCAAGCGACTTGCTGCTTCGTTAGTCAGAATGGCATTTTGCATCACTTCAACATTTTCACAATCTTGCGATTGCTTATTCAGCAGGTCAATACATTGCTCAACAAGTGCGATATCGTCTTGAATTCGAGGGTCGGCAAGGTCGTTGTAAACGATGGATAAGTCCCAACTAGGAGTGGTCATTTTTTAGAGTTCCTTTTGATGTAATCGAATCGGTCTTTCCTCTTCCTCCTAACAAAATAGGATTTAGAAAGCCGATTTCTTCCATGACTAGGGCTGCTTTTCTTCCTTGATTTGTTTCGCGTTGAAGGCCAACAGCGCCTGATTTTAATCTTCTACAAGAGGCACGCCTATTGAACGAACTGAGGCGTAAATTTGGTCATCAATAGTAATTGTTATATGAGTGACTGAGGCATTTCCTATCGCCAATGTCGAATACCATTGAGGATTGCGCCAATCCACGCCCAAAACATGAGCGAGAATTATTCGAATTACGCCACCATGCGTGACAATTAACAAGTTGTCATTGATATCGTTAATGATTTGAGACCAAGCGCGACTAACGCGCTGAGAAAATGTGCTTAAGCTCTCGGCATTAGGCAACGAATGGTGAGCGGGTGATTGCCAAAAGGCATCGAGTTTTTTCCAATGTTCAGTAAGCAAGTCAAATGGCATGCCGTCGAAGTCACCAAAGTCCATTTCTTGCAGATCGTCTTCGGTGGTCATTGGCAACAATTGTTGCTCAGCTAATATTTGCGCCAAATCGTGACAACGAGAAAGCGGCGACGATATTATCCCCGCTACGTCGTATCCTTTGGTTTTCCAAGCCATGGCGATTCGCTGCTGCTCGGCCTCTTTCACTTTGAGATCAGTCTGACCATGTAAGCCAGGCGCGGCGTCTACTTTTCCATGACGCATAAGATAGATATTGAGCGTTTTCATTACCTTCGTATCCTATTCTTTAAGAACCAATGGCAACCCTGCCGCAACAAACGTTACTCGAGAGCATACTTGAGCAAGTTGTTGATTCATGCGCCCTGCATTATCAACAAAATAGCGGCTCACAGCACCCAGCGGCACGATGCCCATTCCCACCTCGTTAGAGACAAAAATCAGTGTCGCGCGAGAATTTTCAACCGCTTGAATGAGCTTTTCTATCTCTTGTTCTAATGACTCGTTACTGCAGACTTCACCTAGCTCAAAAATCCAGTTGTTCAGCCACAACGTTAAGCAATCAACCAATACAACGTCATTAGCACCAAAATGAGCAAGTAAATCAGGAAGTCGAAGGTGGCATTCGTGTTCATGCCACCCTTCCCCACGTTGAGCTTGATGATGCTTAATCCGCTCTCGCATCTCATCATCAAATGGCAACGCAGTAGCGACATAATGTAATGACTTGTTCTGCTTTTCGGATAACTGTCTTGCGGTTTGTTCAGCAAGTTTCGATTTTCCTGAACGAGCACCACCGAGAATTAACTGCTTCATATATTTTGATAAAACGCGATTAGAGTAAGGTAAACCAAGAGTTCAGAAAGCTGCTGCGCTGCACCTAAGCAATCGCCAGTAAAACCGCCAATGCGCTTAGTCAGCCAACGTTTGAATGCAAATCGAAATGCAAACAAAACGATGACGATAAATGATGTCTGCATTACCCCGAGAAAGAGCGAAACCACGCCCGCAGTAAACAGCAAAATGGCAACTTCAGACGAGGACTGCTTGTTCGCAAGCGGCTTGCTTTTCGAGGTGTCACTGTCACTCACATAAGGCATGTCGTAAATTAGCGTTGCAGCGAGGGCACGACTCGTGGTGTAGGCCACAACAATAACGAGCCAAAAATCAGGCAAATGCACCAACTCGCTCCAAAGGACAAACTTAGCCAACAACGCCATCACTAATGTTGCGGCACCATAAGTCCCGATGCGGCTGTCCTTCATGATAGAAAGACGACGTTCAACCGTCATACCGCCGCCAATGCCATCCGCCATATCAGTCAAACCATCTTCGTGAAAAGCACCGGTGAGCAACAGGCTGAACGCCATGGTTAATACAATAGCAACAGAATCAGGGAAAATAAGTTGAGTGAAGTAGAACACAAGCGCGCAAAGCACACCAAGAATCACACCAACCAAGGCAAAATATCGCCCGGCTTGGTTCATACGCTCTTCGCTGTAAGGTAAGTCACTCGGTACAGGCAAGCGGCTAAAAAAGCTCACAGCCAAGAGGAATAGCTCCATTTGATAGCGTAGCGTTGCTTGTCTTGAACTTTTTGACTCAGACACTAAACCGTTACTCCCGCACTCTCAAAACTGGCCATTTTATTATAGAACTGTGCAGCGGCCTTCAATAGCGGCAATGCCAACGCAGCACCTGTTCCTTCACCGAGGCGGAGCCCTAAATCCAGCAAAGGTTCGGCTTTTAATGACTCCAACACAAACTTGTGTCCGTTTTCTTCTGAGCGATGTGCAAACAGCATGTAGTCACGTGTTTCTTCGTCTAGTAACGTGGCAACATACGCCGCGACAGAGACAATAAAACCATCGACAAGCACTGGCGTTTTCAAACGCTTCGCCTCAAGGAACGCCCCAACCATCTGTACGATTTCAAATCCACCAACTTGCGATAATACGGCTTTGGCGTCTAGACCTCGACAACGACTTACCCCTTGAGCAACCAACTTTAACTTTCGGCTCAACTGCTCTGAGTTGATGCCCGTACCAAGACCAACACAGTGGTTTACCTCAAGCGGGCTGAGTGCCGCCAATAATGCGGAAGCCGAGCTGGTATTTCCAATACCCATCTCGCCAAACATCAGTAAGTTAGATCCTGAATAGATGGTGCTTTGCGCCACTCTTGCACCATATTCCAAACCAAGCGCTACTTGTTCAGAAGACATCGCCGCTTGCTTTGAAAAATTGGCAGTGCCATTTCCTAAACGCTGCTCAATTAAATTCGGATGAGATTTAAACTCAGGAACCATGACTTCGATTGGCGCAAGCATACCGCAGTCAATCACTTTGAATTCGATTTGGTTTACATCGCAAAAGCAGTTAATTGCCGCACCTCCAGCAAGGAAGTTTGCAACCATTTGCTGGGTAACTTCACTCGGTGCGATGCTAATGCCTTCCTTCGCAACACCATGATCGCCAGCAAACACCAACATTGTTGGCTTGCGAATAACAATCTCTTCAACGGCTTGTGCTTGATCTTGGCTTTGAATCAACGCTAATTGCAATGCGACTTTTTCTAGCAACCCTAGAGCACCTAAGGGTTTGGTTTTGTTATCAATGCGCGTTTGAATATCTGCGGAAAAAGAGCAATCCATGTTTGGTATTCCTTCAAGTAATTAGTGTTCGTTCGATAGAAACGTTGTCTACAGTTGCGTATGCATTACGACGAGACAAGATAAAAGGCTGACGACGAATGAGAGAATAAGTGTACGCCTCTTTCATTCTATTTCATCTGATTTTCTCTTTTTGCTGATGTTTTTAGCATTCTGACTGTCATATTGACAAGAATATGATTCTAGGTGGCTGTTTTTACATAAATAGAAAAGTGATACGAATACATATCACCTGGATATCCGGCACAAAAAACCAAGCCCATACAACCAAGCAAACCATTGAAATCTATAACCAAAAAAACAAACCAAAGTGACTAAAAACAAGCATTTATAACATGTCTAACACCTAATAAATTCAACGATTGGCACAACAAATGCTTGAATTAACTTGTCCCAATAAAATGGAGAGAGAATTATGTTTGCCAATCAAAGTCGTCGCCCTGCTAAGAGAAGCAAGCCCAAACCGCAGCGCAAAACCCGGCGCTCAATTCCCTTATCACTCTCCTGAGCCTAAGACCCGTAAATAACGGGTCTTTTTTTAACATGCGATATCGAGCTCGCCACTGCACAAATTTGATGGTGAGTTGCGGCTTATTCTTGCTCTTTCAGCGTGTTGGCATAAGCTACTAATGCCTAAGCACTTGTTCTCTAAAGAGGAAGCATACAATGACAAACGATGTTAACACTTGCGTAATCATCGCTGGCGCAACTGGGTTAGTCGGCAGCAAAGTGGTCGAAAACCTCATTGCTCAGTCAGGTATTTCTCATTTGTACTCCCTCTCCAGACGCCCACTTAAAGACATTTATGACCCAACAAACAAGATCATTCCAATCATTGATGCAGAGCTCACTATTCATCAATGGAATGAAAATCAAACAACGCCCGATATAGGTTTCATTTGTTTGGGCACGACTCTCAAGCAAGCAGGCAGTAAAGAAAACCTACGTAAAGTCGATGTCGAACTGGTCACTTCGGTCGCACAGCAAATGAAAATGGTCGGCGTAAAACGCCTTGCGGTGGTGTCTAGTTTAGGTGCCAACCGTTCCTCTCCTTCTCACTACCTTGCTTGCAAAGGACAAATGGAGCAGAACATTGAAAAAATGGGATTTGATGAAGTGGTGTTTGTGCGTCCAGGCCCTTTAGTTGGTGAACGCGATCACCTGCGAAGTGATGAAAAGCTTGTTCAAGCTTTATTCAAAGTCATTCGCCCACTTATGATAGGGAAATTGTCTAACTTTCTACCGATTAAAGCCGAAGAAGTGGCCAAAGCGATGATTTATCAAGTTTACAGTTATCAGGAAAATTCGGTTGTTTATCTACAAAGAAAAGAAATGCTCGACCTACTGCATCATTATGACTAGTCATTTTGCTTAAAAGTCACGCTAAACAGTAAGTTCACGAGATTTATCTCTCATTTTTATATTCATTTTAGATCTATCTAATACCTGTTTGTCATTTTTAAAGTTATATCCTGAGCGTTATCTTACGGCATCAGTATATAACCCCGTATAAAAAACAGTCGGCGTTTCACGCCAGATTGATAAGGTCAGATTATGGATTTTGCAGTGATAGCCTCTCTTGCCGTGTTTATAGGCATATTATTCTTTCTTTTTACCCAGCAACAAAAACAGAACACCCTTTCTCGTCTCGTTTTAATTGGTCTTGTTACTGGCTCTCTTTTTGGCTTGGCTCTTCAGCTTATTCACGGTGAAGGCAGCGACGTCATTTCGAAAACACTAGAATGGGTTGGTATTGTTGGTAGCGGCTATGTCGGCTTGCTAAAAATGGTGATCATGCCACTTGTGTTGGTTTCGATGATTTCTGCGGTAGTAAAACTGGAGAAAGGTGGCTCACTTGGCAAAATCTCTGGTCTGACGATTTCTGTGTTGCTAGTCACCACAGCAATTTCGGCTTTGATCGGTATTCTTGTTACTTCTGCGTTTGGTCTGTCAGCGGAAGGGCTAACTGAAGGCGCTCGTGAAACGGCTCGAATTGCGGTTCTTGAAAGCCGAGCGGGTACAGTAAGCGATCTAACCATTCCACAAATGCTAGTAAGCTTTATTCCGACAAACCCATTTGCAGACTTAACGGGAGCACGCTCAACCTCAATCATTGCTGTTGTCATTTTTGGTGTACTAACTGGTATTGCAGCTCGCAAAGTAATGATGGAAAAAGAGGAATTGGAATCACCAATTCGCACGTTTGTTGAAGCGGCTCAATCTATCGTTATGCGCTTAGTAAAAATGATCATGGCGCTTACACCTTACGGTATTGCTGCATTGATGGCGAAAGTGGTTGCAACCTCAAATGCATCCGACATCCTAAACCTACTTGGTTTTATCGTCGCGTCATACGTCGCTATTGGTTTGATGTTTGTTGTGCACGGCATTTTGGTTTCATTCGTTGGCGTTAGCCCTGTTGAATATTTCAAGAAAATTTGGCCTGTATTGACGTTTGCGTTCACTTCTCGCAGTTCGGCGGCAACCATCCCATTGAATATTGAAGCGCAAGTGACCAAGCTCAATGTGCCACCAGCGATCGCGAACCTATCTGCTTCTTTCGGTGCAACAATTGGCCAGAATGGTTGTGCGGGTATCTACCCTGCGATGCTAGCTGTGATGGTAGCCCCAACAATGGGTATTAACCCACTAGACGTAAACTTCATTCTTTCTCTGATTGCGATCATTACTATCAGCTCGTTTGGTATTGCGGGCGTTGGTGGCGGTGCAACATTTGCGGCATTGATTGTTCTTCCAGCAATGGGCTTGCCTGTAACGATCGCTGCACTTTTGATCTCAATTGAACCTCTGATTGATATGGCTCGTACTGCGCTGAACGTTTCTGGCTCAATGACGGCAGGCACCATTGCAAGCCGAGTGTTGAAGTCCTCAGAAGCTGAAACGGCTCTTGAAGAAACGAAAGCCTAACCCTTATTTGCTGCCTAAGCAGACAAATGCAAAACTTCAAGCCGATGGTTCGCCATCGGCTTTTTCATTTTCACAACTTCACCTTGCATCTTTCGTTGCTAGTCAAGGCGTTGAATGGTCTAATACTCTTATCGGTTCCGTAAACGGTAAGCAGAATGCACCAAGATAATCAGCCCACTTTTTTCTTCTTTGACTACGAGACTTGGGGTACAAATCCCGCGAAAGATCGTCCAAGCCAATTTGCTGGTGTTCGCACAGATGAAAACTTCAATATCATCGGCGAACCTCTGGTGATGTACTGCCAGCTTCCTGCTGATTATCTACCTTCTCCGGAAGCTGCATTAATTACCGGCATTACGCCGCAAAAGGCGATGCAAGAAGGCCTATCAGAGCCTGAGTTCATTGCTAAGATTCACGCCGAGTTATCGAAACCCAAAACCACCAGCCTAGGCTACAACAGCATTCGTTTTGATGACGAAGTGACGCGTTACACCTGTTATCGCAACTTTATCGACCCATACGCGTGGAGTTGGCAAAACGGCAACTCGCGTTGGGACTTGCTCGATGTATTGCGAGCATGCCATGCGTTGCGTCCTGAAGGCGTAGAATGGCCAGAGAATGAAGACGGCTTCACCAGTTTCAAGTTAGAACATTTATCGGTTAAAAATGGCATTGAGCACAGTAATGCGCACGACGCGATGGCTGACGTTATCGCAACGATTGAGATGGCAAAGAAAGTCAAAGCCGCGCAGCCAAAACTGTTCGATTACTTCTTCTCTATGCGCCACAAACGTAAGCTGAATGAACTGGTTGATATTGTAAACATGACACCGCTGATGCATGTCTCAGGCATGTTAGGTCGCGAACGCCAATACACCAGCTGGATTGTGCCTGTCGCGTGGCATCCAACGAATAACAATGCGGTTATTACGATTGATTTAGCCAAAGATCCGCAGCCAATTCTTGAACTTTCAACCGAAGAGTTGCACGAACGTCTCTACACCAAGCGTGAAGACCTCGGCGACCTACTACCCGTACCGGTGAAACTGGTTCACCTCAATAAGTGCCCTATTTTAGCACCAGCGAAAACGTTGACGGCGGAAAACGCAGAAAACATCGGTATTGATCGTCAGAAGTGTCTCGATAATTTGGCACTACTTCGCCAGCACCCTGAGATTCGAGAAAAACTAATCGGCTTGTTCTCTATCGAACGTCAATTTGAAAAAAGCGATGATGTGGACACTCAACTTTACGATGGCTTCTTCTCTCCAGCCGACCGTGCAGCGATGGATATTATCCGCGAAACCGATCCAAACAATCTTGCTGCCTTAGATATCGAGTTTGACGATAAACGCATCAAACCGCTGCTATTCAGATACCGTGCTCGTAACTTCCCAGGCACTCTCGATGAGCAAGAGCAACGACGCTGGGCACTTCATTGCCGAGAGGTATTTGAAAGCCAAATCGAAGAGTATATGCTGAATTTAGAAAACTTAGTTCACGAACATGAAAGTGACGAAAAGAAGATTGCAATATTAAAATCCGTTTACCGTTATGTAGAGAGCCTAGCCTCCTAATTTCTACTTATCCAAGCGCACCTTATGGTGTGCTTGTCGTTTATATGCTGTCAAAATGATAAAAGATCGATTCTTACAACTGATCCAACTGCTCATCTCCCTCTTCCTCATCATGGGAGCACTTGGCATCGGAATTACTATTCAAAAATTCACTGGCGTTTCTGTTCCCGGAAGTGTCATCGGTATGCTTGTACTGTTTTTCTCCATGACACTTGGCCTTGTCAAAGTGGATTGGGTAAAACCGGGCGCAACGCTATTCATTCGCTACATGATCTTACTCTTTGTCCCAATCAGTGTCGGACTCATGCAGCACTTCGATATGCTACTTGCGAATGCATTGCCAATCATAGCTAGTGCAGTCGGTGGTTCACTCATTGTCTTGGTCAGCCTTGCTTGGCTACTGGACTACTTGCTAAAGGAGAAACATTAATATGTGGTTAATTGTCACTATTGTCGTTTTCCTGATTGCTCGCCAAATCGCAATTAAGATCAACAGCCCACTTGCAAACCCTTTGTTGATAAGTATTGCAGTACTGATTCCTTTATTAACGTACCTCAATGTACCGTTTGAGACATACTACGCCGACAACGAAGGCATCAGCTTTTTACTACAACCAGCTGTTGTAGCGTTGGCTTACCCTTTGTACGAGCAACTTCCTCAAATCAAAGCCAACTGGCGAATCATCACGTTTGCTTGTACGCTCGGTAGTATTATGTCAATGGCAACCACAACCCTCATCGCTGTTGCATTTAAAGCTGACATCAGTTTAATTGCGAGCCTGGTAGGTAAGTCAGTGACCACTCCGATTGCAATGGAAATCTCAAGCCACCTTGGTGGCGAAGCGGCAGTCGCTGCAATCTTAGTACTGATCGTAGGTCTTCTTGGCGCTATTTTGGCGTACCCAATCTACAACCTAATCGGCATTAAGCATCCAATTGCTCGCGGTTTGACGATGGGCACAGTATCGCACGCGCTGGGTACTGCAACTTGCGCAGAGAAACAACCTGGCGACGCTGCATTTTCATCGTTAGCGTTGGTGCTATGCGGCATTATCACTTCCATTCTCGCTCCGAGCTTTTTTGGTTTAGCAGTCTGGCTATATCAATAAGTCATTGTGACGGTCAGTCCTCCTTCCGACAGGCCGTCACTTTCCTTTTCTCATCGTAGTGCGCCGTTGAAAACGCTTTTCGCTACAAAGCACACTTCCCATCTAACGTGCTCTAACAAGATTCATAACTAAACGCTATCTTTCGCTGCTAGCATATTTTCATTACTTGGGTATATGAATATCCATTGATATAGTTATTTATGAGACGAAGTTAACGCTCAACACGATTGCAATCGAATACATGTGTGAGCTCACTCTAATTATGTAACAGAAATATCAATTGCATTATTTAACGTGATCCAAAGCACGGAACATTTCTCTCCTTTGCATAGAATAACTGTCCATGCAATAACAAGGATTCAACATGAAAAGTCGCATTGAACAGGCGCTAGCAAGCGCTCCTGAAGCACTTTCAAAACAACTTGCTCCTATCGTCCTAGCCGACGATTTTGATGCTACTCTTTCAGCGCAGCAGTTTGAGCAATTGCTTTCAGCTACCAGCCTATCAGATAAAGAGCTGCGTGTTGCTCTACTTCCTTTTGCCGCTGCATATTCTTACGCTCCTATTTCTGAGTTCTATGTTGGTGCAATTGTTCGCGGCTTGTCTGGCCGTCTGTACTTTGGTGCAAACATGGAGTTCTTTGGTGTTCAGTTAGGCCAAACTGTTCACGCAGAACAATCTGCAATTAGCCACGCTTGGATGAAAGGCGAACACGGTGTCAAAGACATCACCATCAACTTTAGCCCTTGTGGTCACTGCCGCCAGTTCATGAACGAACTGTCGACTGCTAAAGAGTTGAAAGTTCAGCTACCTGAGCGCGACGAAAAGTCATTACATGAATACTTACCAGAAGCTTTTGGTCCAGCAGACCTTGGTATTGAGTCTGGTTTGATGGCCGAAGTAAAACACCAATTTGTGTGTGATGATGAAGACGCATTGATTCAACAAGCCGTCGAAGCGATGAACATGAGCCATGCGCCGTATACCAATAACCTCAGTGGTTTGGCATTAGAGCTCGCGAACGGTCGTGTGTTTAAAGGTGCTTATGCAGAAAACGCCGCATTTAACCCAAGCCTTCCACCGCTACAAGTAGCACTGATTCAAGTGTTGTTGGCAGGCGAAACCTTCGACAGCATTAAGGCTGCCGCTCTAGTGGAAAACTCTAAGGGGAAAATCAGTCACCTAGCAGACACACAGTCTACGTTAGAAGCGTTAAACCCAGATATTCCAGTCAGTTTTGTTAACGTATAAAATTCACTAATATGTCATTAAAAGCTCTACAACATGTAGAGCTTTTTTATTGGCAAAAAACCACAAGCAAACGTTTGCTTCGCAATGAAAAATCAGTATGATCCCCTGCAATTTCTGTCTCATCACTTTATTTTGTAAGGGAACACTATGTTCGGTACTGCAACCAGCGCAAATGCTACCCGTGTATTACTATTAGGCTCTGGTGAGCTTGGTAAAGAAGTGGCAACTGAATGCCAACGACTAGGTCTAGAAGTGATTGCTTGTGACCGTTATGCAGACGCACCTGCGATGCAAGTCGCTCATCGTAGCTACGTGCTCGATATGTTGGATGGTAAGGCTCTAGAAGAGATCATAAACAAAGAGCAGCCAGCTTACGTTGTTCCAGA
This sequence comes from Vibrio sp. Y20_XG_PY13, assembly GCF_024181925.1. Lineage (NCBI taxonomy): Bacteria > Pseudomonadati > Pseudomonadota > Gammaproteobacteria > Vibrionales > Vibrionaceae > Vibrio > Vibrio sp. Y20_XG_PY13. The sequence continues at coordinate 324,438 of NZ_JAMZAL010000002.1, forward strand.
AATAGAAGCTATCGCGACCGACAAACTTGTCGAGCTTGAAGAGAAAGGCCTGAATGTTGTGCCAACTGCGAAAGCAACCAAGCTCACAATGAACCGTGAAGGTATTCGTCGCTTAGCCGCAGAAGAACTAGACCTATCCACCTCCCCTTACCGATTTGCAGACAACTACGATGACTTTAAAGCCGCAGTAGAGCACGTAGGTATCCCATGTGTGGTCAAACCTGTCATGAGTTCATCTGGCAAGGGACAGAGTGTCATCAAAACGGAAGACGATATTGAAAAAGCATGGGACTACGCACAAGAAGGCGGCCGAACTGGCGCAGGTCGAGTCATCGTTGAAGGCTTTATCGATTTTGATTACGAGATTACTTTGTTGACCGTTAGAGCTGTGGATGGTGTTCACTTCTGCGCGCCAATTGGTCACCGTCAAGAAGATGGTGATTACCGTGAATCATGGCAGCCACAAGCAATGTCGGAAAATGCAATAAAAGCAGCAGAGTACACGGCAGAGAAAGTCGTAAACGCTTTAGGTGGGTACGGTATTTTCGGCGTAGAGCTCTTTGTTAAAGGTGACAAGGTTATTTTCAATGAAGTGTCTCCTCGTCCGCATGACACTGGCATGGTTACGATGATCTCTCAAGAGATGTCCGAGTTTGCTCTTCATGTTCGCGCATTTACTGGAATGCCGATTAATAAAATCGTTCAGTATGGCCCTTCTGCATCAGCGGTGATCCTAGGTCAAGGCACATCAACGGACATTCGTTTCGACAACCTTGCGAAGGCTTTAGCGCAACCTCAAACTCAAGTACGCTTATTTGGCAAACCAGAAATCGATGGTCGTCGTCGTTTGGGTGTCGTGTTAACTCGCCGTAAAACTATTGAAGAGTCGGTTCAAGACGCGGTCGAAAACGCAAAGAAAGTAAAAATCGTTTACTAATCTTTGAGCTCTCAACAATCAAAAAAAGCGCAGCTTTATATCGCTGCGCTTTTCTTTTATTTGCGAGTTCTATTCATAAACTCACTAGTACGGAAATCGTCTTACTGAGCTTCAATTAAGTACACTTCTTCAGAGAAGCGGCTTAAACCCTTCTTCGCGATCTTTGGATGATGTTCATCAGCTTGATCGACGTTTAAGCATGTTACCTTGTAGCCTGCAAACAACTGTTGAATTTCTTCCAATGGCACACTAAATGGAGGACCAGCCATTTCCTCTTGCGGATAGTTCAATGTCACAAGCAAAATACGACCGCCCGGATTCAAAAGCTGCTTCAAGCGCGCTACGTACTCTTCTCGCATATCTTGCGGCAAAGCCACCAACGCAGCGCGATCATAAACAATATCGGCTTGAGAAACCGGAGCCGTAAAGAAATCACCAGTATAAATCGACAGTTCATCAAACTGATACAACTCGTGCATACCACTAATTGGGGTCACAGTTGGTGTATAAAAGTGTTCAGCAAAGAAAGAACGCACCGCTATTTGGCTCAGCTCAACCCCTTCCACAGAGTCATGTTTCGTTGCTAACCAAACGAGATCTTCAGACTTACCACACAAAGGAACCAAGACTTTGTCTTCACGTTTCGGATTCGCATGGTGCCAGTACGCTGGCAATAGAGGGTTCACATCTTCCAAATGAAAACCGATTTGATTACTGGCCCACTTACTGTGCCAAAATTCTTGATCTCTCATTCTTACTTTCTACTTGTTGGCTGATTTTCGTTTTGTGGGGTAAGACTAATGATTTTTTTTAATTTGTCTATGCCGTTCATCTTTGGTTAATACTGCGATGATAGGATGTCATCGTTCCTTGGAGAACAAACTCTTTATTCTCTATGCAGAATAAAGAAAAGAGAAATGGTGATCTAACGCACGATTCCTCCAAAAGGTTAATTTTTAGCCTTGGGATCTTTCGGAAAGTCCCCATAAATAAGTTAGTACCTAATTTGCCCAGTCTTAGCGACTTTTACGTTCCCATTTTCTAAGTGCAAGCAAGTTAAGGAGAGTGAATGAGCTTATTTCTACGTACTACAGCATTGATGCTTTTGGTACTAAGCCGTGCGCCGGCATTCGCCGCACTTCCTAATGCCCCAAGTAATGAACAAAATCGTTCCCCTAGTCAAAACGAGGTTTGTTCTAAACTATTTAAACACAGCCTTAGCGGCTTGTATGGAATCCAATCCATCGACTCTCGTCCAACCCAGCCTTATTCAGATTTCGATATTCTTTACAGCAAAGCGCATCAAGCCCAATTCGAGCTTGAAACCATTTGTAAAAGTACCGCCCTACTCAACGATGCTCAGCCATATTTCGCTGGCATAAAATCTAAACATCGCGCCGAAGAAAAAATCGCACATGAACTGGATGGCCAAGTAGAACGCATTACTGACTTAGCTCGTGCGACTATTGTGGCGGAAGATGTGGCAAGTTTGGTCTCTATTTACGAAACGCTAGAGCGCGAAACAACTATCGTTAAAGTCAAAAACCGCTTTAAGAAACCTGGCCCTTCTGGCTACCGTGATCTGAACTTGTTAGTCCGTTTGCCAAAAACGAATTTGATTGCAGAAGTACAGCTGCACTTAAAAGCGATTGCGGATGTAAAAAATGGTCCTGAACACGACCTGTATGAGCAAATTCAAAAGCTTGAACGTCAAGCATCAATGGAAAAGCGAAATCTAAGCGAGATTGAAATGGCTTCCATTAAGAATATGCGTAGCCAAGCGAAAAACTTATACCAACAAGCATGGCAGCCTTACTTAACGACGCATTTAGAAGCGGCGTAAACAAAACGCAGCCTGAGAAACAACAAAACCACCGCAATGCGGTGGTTTTCGTTTGTATGAAACATCAAATTTCATACATAACAAAAGACCACGACTAAGCGTGATCTATTTGATTGGTTTTACTGTTCTTTTTTTAGATTTTCTACACGAGCTTTTAACTTCTGGCCCGGGCGAAACGTAACTACACGTCGAGCAGTAATTGGAATATCTTCACCGGTTTTCGGGTTACGACCAGGTCGTTCATTCTTGTCACGAAGATCAAAGTTACCAAAACCTGACAGTTTTACCTGTTCGCCACTTTCCAGTGCCTTACGAATCTCTTCAAAGAACACTTCCACCGTTTCCTTGGCGTCCCGTTTACTAAATCCTAATTTATCAAACAGGTTTTCTGCCAATTCGGCTTTTGTGAGCGCCATAAAACTTTCCTCAAAGCTATGTTAAACAATGCTACCTAGTGTAGCGCCAGAGCAGTTTTACCCTACCAATTCAACAACATATCGGGGTTACATCAGGAAGTGTATGACAAGCTTATGATTTTCGCCAACTTTTTTCTTTGCGAATAAAAGGAATGCCGATGTATAAATTATTGTTAAATAGCGACATTTCAATATTTTTTGTTTAGTGAATGCTTAATTACAAAAAATATCCAGTCAATATGACTAAACAATAATAACAAAACAACATTAATCACTATTTAATAAAAATATCAGAGATTGGCTATTTTACAGACACATGACATAAAACTTGTCGGTATTTCAGTGATTTGTATGTAACTTGATACGTAACAATTAGTTCAAAGGTACGACCACTCCATATAGCTAATGTGCTTTGAGAAAGCTTGATTTAATCCACGGTTCTCATTGTTTCACCATGACGCAATGCATGAAGGTTTGATACTGTGATTACCACTTAGTTGATTAACCAACTAAGCGCACATCTACCTCATATACACTAAGGCGACCATGATTAATCAGATCATTAATATTCTTTTTCCTGTGTTCGCTCTTGTCGGTGTGGGCTATCTTGTCGGGCGCTATATCAAACCTGATTTTCGCCCTATAAATCGAATTAATATCGATGTATTCACGCCAGCTCTGGTGTTTTCCTCATTAGTGAGCATGCCGCTCGACTCTGAACAAGGTCCCCTGCTCTTAGCCGCCATCATTGCGGTTTTAATTCCGGGGTTACTCATGATTCCGATTTGTAAAATCACTGGGCTAACATTTAAAGCTTGGGCTCCACCTCATATGTTTCGAAATAGCGGGAACCTTGCGATACCGTTGTTCACTTATACATTTGGCGAAGTTGCCCTTTCTTCTGCTGTACTGCTGTTTGTAGTATCAGCTTGCTTACATATCAGCGTAGGTGTGATGTTGTTAAGTAACGGTAATCCATTGAAACAAATCATAAAGATGCCAATTTTCTTATCAGCGTCACTCGCATTATGTTTGAACTTATCAGGTATTGGCGCGTGGACACCGTTGTATGAAGCAACAGCACTACTAGGGCAAGCCGCTGTTCCGGTAATGCTGCTTTCTCTTGGCTCACAAATGTGCCATCTAAGACTGGATGGATTAAAAGTTGGAGTTTTGTGTACCGTTCAATCGTTAACGACTGGCGCAATCGCGTTTGCAATCATTTATTGGTTTATTCCTTTACCAACCATGCAACTACAAATGATGGTGCTGTTCACCATGCTACCTCCAGCGGTCATGAATTATCTATTTGCAGAGCGACTGAATATCGAACCGATGACAGTGGCATCCATGGTGTTGTTTGGGAACTTCTTTAGCGTATTGACGTTGCCATTGCTCCTAAGTTACACGCTGTCGTTGGCGTAAGTGAACCTTGAGAGTCCATCGTTGCTGTTGGTAGGCAAACCTGAAGGTTGGGATTTTCGACACAATCTTTCTATGTAATCTTGTTTCACAATCTATGTTGTATGTGCGGAATAGGCATAAAAAAACCCTGCCAACTTGGCAGGGTTTTCAGTCTCTTAAAAAGTTTGTTACGCTGCGTTAATTAGTCGCGCAGAGCTGCACCAAACTTCTCAGATACGTGAGCAACGATAGCATCAACCGCACCAGCGATGTCTGCATCTTCAAGCGTACGCTCAAGTGACTGTAGAGTCAGAGCGATAGCTAAGCTCTTCTTACCTTCTTCAACGCCTTTACCTACGTAAACGTCGAACAGCTTCGCATCTTTAAGGAACTCGCCACCTTGCTCTAGACAAGCGTTAACGATGTCACCAGATGCAACAGCTTCGTCCACGACTACTGCGATATCACGACGGTTTGAAGGGAACTTAGAAAGCGCTACCGCTTCTGGGATCACTTTGCTGTTGATTGCAGACCATTCGATTTCGAATACGATAGTGCGACCGTTTAGACCGAACTTACGCTCAAGCTCAGGGTGAACAGTACCGATCACGCCCACTTCTTTGCCATCTACGATGATTGCCGCAGATTGACCTGGGTGAAGAGCTGGGTTAGCTTTTTTGCTTTCAGGTGACAGTGCAGCGAAAGAGTACGCTTTTTCGTTAGCAGACAGTTCTAGAATTGCTTCTAGGTCGCCTTTAAGGTCGAAGAAATCAACCGTATTAGTTTCGATATCCCAATGTTCTTCACCGCGAGTACCAGCGATAACACCTGCAAGCATAGGCTCTTGGCGCATGCCGTTTTCTGCAGATTCACATGGGATGAAACGTAGGCCGTATTCGAATAGACGAACGCGTGGCTGTTGACGCTTCTGGTTGTGAACAACCGTGTTCAACAGACCTTGGATAAGACCAAGACGCATTGCTGACATGTCTGCAGAAATTGGGTTTGGAAGTACTAGAGGCTCAACACCAGGTACAACTAGCTTTTGCTGCTCAGGCTCAACGAAGCTGTATGTGATTGCTTCGTGATAACCACGGTCAACAAGAAGATCACGAACGCGTTTCAGTGGAAGATCCGCTTCAACGTGGTTGTGCATCTTAAGTGCTGCTGCTGGGTTTTGGTTAGGAATGTTGTCGTAACCGTAGATACGGCCAACTTCTTCAATCAGGTCTTGCTCGATAGCGATATCGAAACGCCATGTTGGCGCTACTGCCACCCAACCTTCTTCAGAAGCTTCAACAGTCAAACCTAGGCGCTCTAGGATTTCTACTACGTCAGCATCAGCGATGTGGTGACCTAGTAGGTTGTCTAGTTTAGTACGACGTAGAGCAACTTTGTTTGGCTTAGGTAGGTCTGCTTCAGACTCTACTGCAACAACAGGTGCTACTTCACCACCACAGATCTCAACTAGAAGCTGAGTTGCACGCTCCATTGCGCTCACTTGTAGTGCGTAATCCACACCACGCTCGAAACGCATTGAAGAATCAGTGTGCAGACCGTAGCTACGTGCACGACCACGGATGTGGTCAGGCGCGAAGAATGCACACTCAAGTAGAACGTCTTTAGTCTCAGTTGTTACACCAGACTCTTCACCACCAAAGATACCTGCGATTGCAAGTGCTTTGCTGTGGTCCGCTACTACTAGTGTATCTGCGTTTAGTTCTGCTTCGCTGCCGTCAAGAAGTGTTAGCTTCTCACCTTGCTCAGCCATACGAACTACGATGCCACCTTCGATCTTCGCTAGATCGAATGCGTGCATTGGTTGGCCTTGCTCTAGAAGAACGTAGTTAGTGATGTCTACTACAGGATCGATTGAGCGAATACCACAACGACGCAGTTTCTCTTGCATCCATAGTGGCGTTTCAGCTTGAACGTTTACGTTCTTAACAACGCGACCTAGGTAACGTGGACACGCAGCTGGTGCTTTCACTTCGATAGACACTTTGTCTTCGATTGAAGTCGCTACTGCTTCTACTGATGGCTCAGTCACGTCAGCGCGGTTTAGTACGCCGACTTCACGAGCTAGACCACGAATGCTGAAACAGTCAGCGCGGTTTGCTGTTAGGTCTACGTCTACAGTTACGTCGTCTAGACCTAGGAATTCACGGAAATCGGTACCGATTACTGCGTCTTCTGCTAGCTCCATGATGCCGTCTGACTCAACGTCGATGCCTAGTTCAGTGAATGAACAAAGCATGCCGTGAGATGGTTGGCCACGTAGTTTCGCTTTTTTGATTTTGAAATCACCAGGAAGAACAGCACCAACTGTTGCTACTGCTACTTTCAGACCTTGGCGACAGTTGTGCGCGCCACAAACGATGTCTAGAAGCTCTTCTTCGCCAACATCAACTTTAGTTACGCGCAGTTTGTCTGCATCTGGGTGTTGACCACATTCGACAACGTGACCGACTTTAACGCCAGTAAAAGAACCAGCAACAGGAAGAACGTCGTCTACCTCTAGGCCGGCCATTGTAATTTGGTGAGTTAGCTCGTCAGTAGTAACCGCAGGGTTTACCCACTCACGAAGCCATGATTCGCTGAATTTCATGTTGATGAACCCTCTGGATTACTTGAACTGTTTTAGGAAACGAAGGTCGTTCTCGAAGAACGCACGAAGGTCGTTCACGCCGTAACGAAGCATTGTTAGACGCTCAACACCCATACCGAATGCGAAACCAGAGTATTTTTCAGGATCGATGCCTACGCTACGTAGTACGTTCGGGTGAACCATACCGCAGCCTAGTACTTCTAACCATTTACCGTTTTTACCTTTCACGTCTACTTCTGCTGAAGGCTCAGTGAATGGGAAGTAAGATGGACGGAAACGTACTTCTACTTCTTCTTCGAAGAAGTTACATAGGAAATCGTGCAGAATGCCTTTCAGCTGTGCGAAGTTTACGTTCTCATCAACCAGCATACCTTCCACTTGGTGGAACATTGGGGTATGAGTTTGGTCGTAGTCGTTACGGTATACACGGCCCGGTGCGATGAAACGGAATGGTGGTTTACCATTTTCCATCGTACGGATCTGTACGCCTGACGTATGAGTACGAAGCATCAAATCTGGATTGAAGAAGAAAGTATCGTGGTCAGTACGCGCTGGGTGATCAGCGGCGATGTTTAGCGCATCGAAGTTGTGGAATGCATCTTCGATCTCTGGGCCTGCTTCGGTGTTAAAACCAAGTTCGCCAAAGAACTTCTCGATACGCTCTACAGTACGAGTTACTGGGTGTAAACCACCGTTTTCAATACGACGACCTGGTAGTGTTACGTCGATTGTTTCTGCTGCTAATTTCGCTTCAAGCTCTGCACTTTGTAGTGCGTCTTTACGAGCTGCGATAGCTTGCTGAACTACGCCTTTCGCTTTGTTGATCTCTTGACCAGCTTCACGGCGCTCTTCTGGTGGTAGTTTACCTAGGCTTTGAAGTTGAGCAGTTAGCTCACCTTTTTTACCCAGATACTGAACACGCACTTCATCAAGTGCGACTAGCGATTCGGCAGCTTCAATTGCAGTGCTCGCGCTAGCAATGATCTCTTCTAGATGTTGCATCGTTTCCTCATCTACCTGTTGGTAGTGTCCATAAGGGAGTGATTGGTTTTTTGATAGCTGTACATAGTAGCCAAACCAGACTCCAATGCCAAATTGAATTATGAAAAGAAGAGGTTATTGAATAAAAAGAACACAAAAACGTAAAAAAAGCACTGTTATCGAACTTAACAGTGTGCGAGCGCTTGTGTAACAAGCACCAGTTTCATAAATAAGCTTACAAACATAGAAGGGGAAAATGCATTAACTTGGTAGCAGAATCTCACCATTCAAATCATTCTGCACTGATTAGTTTTGTCGGACAGAAACCGGCTCTAGCGTTACGTACTTTTGAACAGCCCGAACTCTATTTTTACCTTCTTGCTTCGCTAAATAAACGGATTCATCGGCTGCGCGAATCAAATCGGTGTACGTACTCATGTTTTCTGTTCGCTCTGCAACGCCAACACTGATGCTACCTCTCCACGGTTCATAACACGTTGGAACGAGCATTTGAGACACCTGTTTTCTTACCATTTCCGCAACATGTAACCCGCCGTCCAGTCCTGTGTCTGGACAAATAACAAAGAACTCATCACCTCCCAATCTGCACACAATATCATCGCTACGAAAATGATATTTAAGTGCCTGTGCAAGCTCGATTAACACCAAGTCTCCGGCCTCATGCCCACACGTATCATTGACTTGTTTAAAATAATCCGCATCAATCATGATACAAACCAAAGGCAGTGTTTTGTGCTCCGTGCCATCCCAAAGCTTTTTCAATGTTTTGATTGCACTGCGTCGATTAGGAAGTTGAGTTAATGAGTCCGTTAATGACAGCGCTTCCAGCTGCTTATTTGCCGTTAACAACTGGTTCGTTCTTGCTTCTACTTTTTCTTCTAATTCCAAATTGAGTTTTAAGAGATCACGATTACGTTCGGACACTTGAGAAAACAGCGCATTGAGTGCTTCTAGTAATGGCTCGGTAGACGCGTTAGCTTGCTGCTCTTGTTCGCGATAAGCTTCTAAAGGAGAAACGCCTCGTTCGATGGCTTTGATCTGTTTCGCCATATTTTGATCGATGCCAAGAATGTGGTACGCCAACCAATGAATGAGAAAATCCAACAACTGCTCCGCTGATTGCCGATTATCTTCGTTAATAAAACTTTGCATGCTGACAATATCACCCATAAAAGTGCGATGTACTTGAATATGCTTTTGGAGATGCTCGTGATGAATCCCCACTTCTCTCATTAAATTTTCCTCTTCTTTGAAGTGAAATTCGGCGTAACGAGAGAGTTCAAATAACGCGCTCTGAATATCCGCTATCGAAATCGTGTTTCGCGTCAAAAGTTTGCCGTACTTATTAATAAACTCAACGAGATACTGGTGTTGATCGTCAACATCTTCGATTCCTGTTTCAAAATAGATGTCCCAACGAAATGAATTCAACGTTACTACTCCCAATATCGACGAGTCTATATCAAGTCACCATGCCGCAACCTGAAATACCACAATAAATGCAGGGAATAGTAACGATAAAAGTTTTCTAACGCCTCACTGAGTAGTCAAAATAATGACAAAGATCTCCATGATGGATTATTTTCGCTAAGCAATTCAGCAAATCTAAAAATAATACTGTATAGAGAGCTCAATAAAATCGTCGTCTCGAGCAAAATAAAGTAAGTCTGTCGGCGTATTATTTTTAAATAACCACGCATCAACTTGCCACTTCAGATGGTTCGATATTCTGCTAGAGGCTTCTAACTTTGCGTTATAAACATCTGAGTTATCCAAATCTTGCGTAATCCCAGTGAGAATTTCAGTTCCATCCTCATCATTTAAGGCAAAGCGGACACCTGCAAACACATCATTTTGACTGATGTTCTGTGCGTTATTTCCACGACTATCATAGAGGTACTCTCCAATAAGGCCAACATCCCAAACCGTGTCAAAAGCGCCGACGATGGTATATTCAAAACCAGTCACCACACCAACATAATGGTCATAACTATCTCGATATACACTTTCAAGCTTCCATAACCAATCTCCGACAATGCCTTGAACATCAATACCGACATGACTCATCAGCGCATAATATGGTTTGAGTTCACCTTGCTCGAATCGAAAATAGGGATCTCGATTGGTCCCGTACAAATAGCTCAAACCAATATCCCAATCACCCAGCATTTTGGAATATCGAAATGCCACATCAATGTGTTTCTCTTCCCTACTCGATTCATAAATAGCGCTGTCAGAAACAACAGGCTCCGTACGTAAACGTCCGTCTTGACCAGCAAAAGTACGCTCCCGAAAATAAGGAAGTACCATGGCATGAAAAGCGCCCCAATCTTTAATCGCCGTAAAATGTACCATTGGCTGACCCAGTTTATCTTCGCCATCAACCGCTTCCACAGCATCTGTTTGGTTCACAACATCAACCAGATGCGCGGACTCGGTGACGCCCCAAAACACTTTACTGATCCCAACTCTAAGCTCGTAATCATCCCAATACGTGAGAAAAAGCGCTTCTCTAATGTCACCGTGGGTTCTTTCATCATCGAGGCTATCGACTCGAAAAAACGGTGTGAAGGTGAAGCTACTCTCTCCGCTTTGGAAGTCCCAGTAAAGTTCAGGCTGAACTACAACAGAGCTTTGGCCTTTACTCTGCCCTTGCAGCCCTTGAGAGAGAAATTGTCGATGCTCAACATTCAATTGCCCCGCAAGCTCAAATGCGAACAGCGAGGGCGTTACCAACATCGCGAGTATTCCGCCAAGTTGGTTTACTCCTTTGCCCATATTCATACCACTCCCTTATTTAACTCGCTTGAGCACGTTTTTGTTGAAGTCATTCTCTTCCAACCCTGTTTGAAAGCGCAAATCGCTAGTGTTCAATTCTGTACTTTTGCCAGTTTGGTGATTCGTCATTGCCATGGTATGTGCACGCCAATATTTATCGAGGTACTGCTTATAATTAGCGAAAGTTAGAGTTTTCAATAACGCGCCTTTTCGGTCGTAAAACTCGACTTTGAGAGGGCGATAATGCGCCTTGTCAAGCCATACTACCTGCTTGGTATAACCGGAGTTCTTGTCCGTTGGGATTTGCTCTAGAACGAATACGTCTTGCCCGTTGAACTTCTCATCCTTGAGGTGGTTAAAGCGGTATTTTTCGATTTCAAATGAACTCAAGTCTTCATACGCAAACTCGCTTCCCATAAACGGGCCCGACTTATTACGTGACGAAATTCGCTTTACTCGCTTTAAGGCAGGTAAATACAACCATTGGTCATCCGCATCAATGGTATGAGAATGGTTGAGAAAAGCCGTGCCCGTGACATCCCGAGGCTGGTCAAAAATGGTCAGCCCTTTGTCGCCATCCCCTTCAACTTCGAGAGATTTCAATCGCATAAGGCGCGTACTGCTTTCACCTTGTGCGTTCTTTAAAATCATCTCCATGGTTGCGATAGAGTCGCCCCAACCTTCATCTCTTGCTTTTCGCTCCTGAGCAATTTCCAGCCCTTTTTCTTCATTCGCATAAGTGAATGGCGATGTAACTAGCGAAGCCGACAACATCAAAACTTGCAATACGTGGTTCATTTTTTTCATGGTTCAATTCCTTTTAATTCTGAGTTACGACTGAGTTGCAGTGATGGTGGACGGCGCTTTCAAGCGCGCGTTATCAGACGGACTTTCTTGTAAGTACGCTTTTTTATCGAATAGCATTAGTAAGGTTGGGAGGAATAAGAAGTCCACAACCAAAGCGATGAAGATAACAATGGCGCTGAGCTGCCCCATATCCGCATTCAGCCTGAAGCTAGACATTGCCAATACAAAAAAACCTGCCACTAAAACCACCGTAGTGATCCACAGTGCGCGACCAACGGTATGAAACGCGTAACGAACGGCTTGCTCTGCTGTTTGCCCCTCGCGGCGCGCTCTTTGATATTTGGAAAGGAAGTGAACGGCATCATCGACCACAATCCCCAGCGTCAATGTCACAACAACGGATAAGCCGAGGTTGATTTCACCCGATATCAGTGCCCACAAACCAAAGCCAATGACCGCTGGCGCAATATTGGGCATCAAACTAATTAGCCCTAATCTCACGGAGCGAAGTGCAAAAATCAGCAAGGCAGAAATTAAAACAAGCGTGATCGGTAAAGTGGACAGCATGCTCGCCATATTCGTCTCTCCAATATGGGCGAACATTAATGACGGGCTTGATGCAACCACTTGATACTGAGGGGCGTGCTCTGCAAACCATTGATAGATTCTGTTTTCTAAATCGACCAGTTCCACACTGCCGAGGTTTGCCACGGTCAACACCATTTTGATCGAGGATTTATCGACATTGATTTGATTATTGAGGTCAAGGCCGTACGGCAAAGACATTTCGTAAAGCAGTAGATATTGCGCTGCGAGCTCTCGCTCTTGAGGGAGCAAGTAATACGCCTCATCATCACCATGCATGTTCTTGTTGAGACGCTTATAAACATCTGCCAATGTCGCCACATGGTCTGTTTCAGGTTGGTCTCGTAGCCAACTAGAAAACTCACCTATCGTGTTAAGAAAATCAGGAGCGGCAATACCTTGAGACTCGTTGGTTTTAATCGCAATGCTGATGTTGGTCATACCGCTGATTCGCTCTTCCATAAAATCAGCAGCCTGACGAAACTCGTTACGTTGACCAAAGTACTCTACCGATTCGTCATTCACCTTGTTAAGTGGGATAAGACTCGCGCACACGACAATGACAGCAACCGAAAGTGGCAACAAGGCTCTTCGTTGCGAAACCACAAAGTCACCTAAGCGATCCATGACATGTTTTTGGTCTTGTGACGTTTCCATTTTTACGTGGATAGGCAGCAACTTGAGCAACGCCGGCAACAAGGTAACGGAAAGAAAACAGGCGACCATAACACCTAAAGCAGACAAGTTACCGAAGTCTCGCAGGACAGGAGAATCGGACATGTTCATCATCAAGAAGCCAATCGCGGTTGTTACGGATGTAATCAGAATAGGCACGAAATTCAAAGCGATACTGCGCTCGATTGACTGCGCTTTCGTGAACCCGTTTTTCATTGATTGACGCATGGTCGCAATCACATGAACACAGTCAGCAACCGCAAGCGTCATGATCAACGTTGGAACGTTTACCGTCGCAGTGCTTAAGAACATTCCAGCCCAACCGGAAATGCCCATGGTCGCCATCACAGAACCAATGATGACAATCAGCGTCGCTATCACACTTAGAATGGAACGCAGCATGATAGTCAAAAAGACCAAAATCACAACGAGCATGGTTGGCACTAATGTCGAGCTGTCATCTTGCGCAGCAGTCATAAAAGCGTGGTTCATAGCAATAATGCCCGCTTTATGAAAAGTCACGTCAGGATACTCGCGTTGGTAGCGGTCAATCATGGCATTGATACTCGACACCACCTCCTCCACTTCTGCGGTCTTATCCATCTCGGGCAACTGGACGGTAATATTCACCACGGTGACATCGCCTTTCTCTGACACCAATGCGCTTTTTAAAACAGGTTCACTGAGTGCAATGCTTTTGACCTTGGAAATTCGTTCTGGGGTCAGTTCGTATTCACTGTATAGAAGATCTTCAACCAACAGATCATCTTCAAAGGCTTCTGTGTGTTGATAGTTAGCGATAGAGTCAACACGGCTCGAGTATGGGACTTGCCAAGCGTCGACTGTTATTTTCTGGATAAGAGACAAGGTCTGCGGGGTAAAAATGTCGCCATCTTCAGGCGCGATGACGATGGCAAGGTTGTCCGTTTTTGCGAACGTGGTCTGGATTTCATCAAACGCAAGCAGTTGCTTGTTAGTACCATCAAAGAAAATGTCGTAATCTCCTCTGAAATACAGGTTTTTACCTCCTATTGTAGCGACAATAATCAAGAAAATAGTTGCTAGTAGAACGAGCAAACTGTATTTGGTGGGTATCTTCCCCAAACCAATTCCTTGGTGTTGCTGAGCTTTATGGTGTGGCATCACACTCTCCTTTGTGACGTTTCGTCAAATTTAAAAACTAAAAAATCAGCCAGCGCTGTTTTCTAGTTTTTACGTAACTTTTCAAATGCCTCTCTAGGTTCTTCACCTTAAGCATCATCTTTTAAGTCAAATATTGACGATTCGTCACTTTAGTGTGATAAAAAAGCCAATCATCGTTTGGATTGGCTTCTGTAACCGATTTAGCGGTTCACTGTTTCTAAGTAAGCAATCTCTTCGCTAAAGAGTTCCTGTTCTACTCGACGCCAGGTTTTCCGATAGTCCCACTCTGTAGAAAGTGGCGCCCAACCTAAGCCGTCTAATAACATATTCGCATTGTGCAACACAGAAAATGGGTCTTGGATTCGTTGTATACAGCGACTATTCGATGCGTTTTGCGCAAGCGCGTTAGAACCAAATGCGATAGACCAGTTAGCAAACACAATAGCATCCGCACCTATAGCAGGAGAAAACTTTAGATCTCCGCACTCTACGGCATTATTGACCAACGCATCTGCACCGGAAATCACTTCTTCTTCTAGCCGATTCAGCTCATTCAAACGTTCAGGTGATGCTTTTTCCAACACCCAAGGCGTTTTAGCTACAATCGCGCAAGTCGACAGCACTGGCTCCATTCGAGCGTAAATACGATAGCCTACATGCATCGCAATAATTTTCTCTCGAGTATTGCCATCGAAGTTTGCCGTGCGCTCGAAAAATATCGCTTCGCTTTTTAACGAATGGATACAAAGCGCAAGTATTACGTCTTCTTTGCTGCAAAAATGATTGTAGATGGTGCCCTTAGAATAAGAGCTAGCCGAGGTCAGCTTATCCATAGTGAGGTTCGCAAACCCCTGCTCTTGGACGAGTGACTTAGCCAGTTGAATAAGCTCAACTTCTCTATCCGCAATCGCTTGTTGCTTTTTGGTTAGCCCGGACGAGACACGACACCCGTCTCGCTTACCATCCTTTTTACAGCGAAAGTTAAACATAATCCTTTGATCCGTATACCCACACACTCCTGATAATTGTAACACGATTATGTAAAACAGGAACGTCACCATTTTTGACGAACCGTCATAATTGACACTTCGTCATAATAGATCAAAAAACAAACATTACAAGTATGAATTTATCCATAACGAAAAATTACAAAAATCTATAGTTTTATCATTAAAATGCAAAAACAAAGGCTAGACAAACTGATGTGCTGAAGATTTAGGCGAGAGATAGACGTTAAGCCAAGAGCTTACAAACTCGATATTTCCCAATACCTAAGATGCAAGCCATTGGCTCTGAGAGATAAGTGAATGGATTAAATTGAAAGGCTTGGTTTATCCCCTGCTGCTGCAATTGCGTAGCGAATATCGTCAATAAAACGAGATTCTGTTTCTACAATTCCATCAGAGAATGTCACTGGTTGATGTGGCCCAGCAAGTAGAACTACGTTTGTGAAGTCGGAAACATTAAAGTTTTCAGCGACAACATTCTTCGAGTGAAAATCAATCACCGTTTTCGCTACTTGATCTTCAAGCTCCAGCAACTGTTCTTCCGTAATTTTCATTCGCGCCAAAGCAACACGAACGCATTTATCATATGTCGTTGTTTGCTCTTTGATTATCTCGGTGTACTTATCGTTTAACTTCGAGTTTTCTGCGTAGCTGTAGTACAGCGGGCCGTGCAACGTAATACTTTTGTTTTCATCTACGTAAACAAGGTCTAGCAACTCTAGTGCACCCAGATAATCAGACATGCTTTGCTCTGATAAGTCGTATTTCTTCTTTAAAATTGTGTATCCATCTTTTCCGCGCAACATCCTCAGTTCACGATAAAAATCGTAAAGATGTGGGAACTGAAAAAACACTTCATCTTGTGTTCGACTAAAATAATCTTCATCTTCACCTTGCAACTGATTGGCTAACTTTTGCAATTCATCCAATGTACAGTCAATCGCACGACAGTATTCAAGCAGTTTATCTAACGCGAGGTTGGTACTGGTTAAATGTCTCTTAAAAGTGGACAGTGGCATGCCCATTTTTTCAGATAGCTCTCGATATGTTAGCCCCTTTGTTTTAATCGCTTGTCGTAAAGCGGCTAGCAAATATTCGGGAGTCAGATCTCTCATCTACTATTCCTTTTGGCAATGTTACAGCTTTATAGTATTTGTAACAATTTAGAGCTTATTAGCAAGCTATAAGTTCATATTTTTATAATAAATTCTTGAATTAATATACCAACAACACCATTCAACACGCAAATGACATAACTCAAAAGACATTGAACTTGGTTATATATATCTAAGTCATTTAATAATAAAAGAAATAAAATCAGTTTACCTGATCGCAATTTGTATGGCTTAGATAATTAAAACAAGAAGATAACACCAGATCACATAACTAGTTTTAGAATATTTACCCTACTTAAACCCAGCCAAGTAAATGAATAAAAATTCACACTCGAAAAAAAGTTATACCAATAAAGCCCTAGGATTAGAATTTGAGTTTTTTAACATTTAGGAGTGAAGCTATGGCTTACTCAAACCACTTGAGGGAGAGTCTAAAGAAGGCGAAGAACCGATGTTGCCTCGCCAACCAAAAGCAATTCTATTCCACGAGCTTTACAGCGGTACCAAAAGCAAGGATTTCAGATGAACCATCGACAATTGAGCTTGTAGTAAAGCGAATTCCTACAATCGCATCAGCGCCTTTCTGGTTCGCTTGCTCGACCATACGTTGAATAGCAATGTCACGTGCTTCGGTCATCATTTCGGTGTATCCGCGGATCTCTCCACCAACAATGCTTTTTAGACCAGCCATTAGGTCTCTGCCGATATGCTTAGATTGAACAACGTTGCCCGTCACCACTCCTCTAACTTCTGCTATTTCCTTGCCTGGAATCGTATCTGTTGTTGTGTAAATCATGTCGTGCCCTTAATACTATGAAGTAAATACAGTACGTTACCACCAAGCCTTTAAATATGAAATCAGGATAGTGTTAGTAAGTTATATAGAAGTGGCTGTGCGTGAATACCTTTATTGAAAATATTCAATGTGAGAGGAGTATAACCAGAAGTGATGCAAACAAGTAAGAAAACACACAGAAGAGAAATTACAGATAATAAAAAAGGAGAGCGAATGCTCTCCTTTCCTTAAACCTAAACTGCTAATTAAAGAGCAGCTTTCGCTTTTTCAACTAGAACTGCAAATGCAGCTTTGTCGAATACTGCGATGTCCGCAAGGATCTTACGGTCGATCTCGATAGATGCTTTCTTAAGACCGTTGATGAAACGGCTGTAAGATAGACCATTTTGACGAGATGCCGCGTTGATACGTGCAATCCATAGTTGACGGAATTGACGTTTCTTAGCGCGACGGTCACGGTAAGCGTATTGACCAGCTTTAGTAACTGCTTGGAAAGCTACGCGGTAAACACGTGAACGTGCACCGTAGTAACCTTTAGCTTGTTTTAGAACTTTCTTATGACGTGCACGAGCTTGTACACCACGTTTTACGCGAGGCATTATGCTTCTCCTAAACTAAACGATTGATAACTAAAAAGAATTAAGCGTATGGCAACATACGGATTACTGCAGCCACTTCACAACGTGGAAGGATTGCATTTGGACGTAGTTGACGCTTGTTCTTAGTAGTACGCTTAGTCAGGATGTGACGTTTAGTAGCGTGCTTGTACTTAATACCACCAGCAGTTTTCTTAAAACGCTTAGCAGCACCTTTGTTGGTTTTCATCTTAGGCATGATGAATAACTCCGCATTGAGTAGTTTAATAAACAATGTAATTAGGGCGAACAAAACCCATCCGTTACCTTTTATTCAAAGGGAAACGGCTGGGTTTCAATTACTTTATGAGCCGTTAATTACTTCTTTTTAGGGGCTAGCACCATGATCATCTGACGACCTTCAATACGGCTAGGGAAAGCTTCTACTACAGCAATTTCTGCAGTGTCTTCTTTCAAGCGGTTTAGAACGTCGACACCGATGTCTTGGTGTGCCATCTCTCGGCCACGGAAGCGAATTGTTACCTTCACTTTGTTGCCTTCTTCAAGGAAACGCGTCAGGTTGCGTAGTTTTACCTGATAGTCTCCAATATCAGTTCCAGGACGGAATTTTACTTCCTTGATCTGGACCTGCTTTTGCTTCTTCTTCTGCTCTTTAGCAGATTTGCTCTTCTCGAAGAGGAACTTACCATAGTCCATCACACGACAAACTGGTGGCTCGGCGTTAGGGCTGATCTCAACGAGATCCATACCAGCTTCTTCAGCAGCTGCAATGGCTTCTTGAATCGATACAACACCAACTGATTCACCGTCAGCGCCTGTTAGTCGAACTTCACGAATACCACGAATTTCACCGTTGATACGGTGCGGGTTTTGTTTTACCGGCTGTTGGCCACGTCTTCCGCCTTTAATAGCTTATTCCTCCAGATTGAGCTTACGGCTAGAGATCTCGTCTTGGATGTATGCGATGAAGTCATCCACTTTAAATTTACCAAGATCTTTGCCTTTACGAGTACGTACTGCAATTTCGCCAGCTTCCATTTCTTGGTCACCAACAACAAGCATATACGGTACACGCTTCAAAGTATGTTCGCGGATTTTAAAGCCAATCTTCTCATTTCTCAAGTCCGCTTTAGCTCTAATTCCACTTTTTTGTAGTTTTTGTACGATTTCTTGAACATAACCTGACTGTTTATCAGTAATGTTCATAAGAACTGCTTGTTCTGGCGCCAACCAAGTTGGGAAGAAACCAGCATATTCTTCGATAAGGATACCGATGAAACGTTCTAGAGAACCTAGAATTGCACGGTGAATCATTACCGGAACAAGACGTTCGTTGTTTTCACCTACGTAAGTTGCACCTAGGCGACCTGGTAGGTTGAAGTCTAGCTGAACTGTACCACATTGCCATGCACGGTCTAGACAGTCATATAGCGTAAACTCGATCTTAGGACCGTAGAATGCACCCTCGCCTTCTTGAATCTCGTATGGAATTTCCATTGATTCTAGAGACTGTTTCAATGCTTCTTCAGATTGATCCCAGATTTCATCTGAACCTACACGTTTTTCTGGACGAGTAGACAGTTTCACTACGATGTTGTCAAAACCAAATGTTTGGTACGTATCGTAAACCATCTTAATACAGCTTGTTACTTCCTCTTGGATTTGACTCTCAGTACAGAAGATGTGAGCGTCATCCTGAGTAAAGCCACGTACACGCATAATGCCGTGTAGTGCGCCAGATGGTTCGTTACGGTGACATGAGCCAAACTCTGCCATACGTAGCGGAAGATCACGGTACGATTTCAGACCTTGGTTAAAGATCTGAACGTGACCTGGACAGTTCATTGGTTTGATTGCGTATTCACGGTTTTCAGAAGAAGTTGTGAACATCGCGTCTGCGTATTTATCCCAGTGACCAGAACGTTCCCAAAGAACGCGGTCCATCATTAGTGGACCTTTCACTTCTTGGTAATCGTATTCGTTTAGTTTGTCACGAACGAACACTTCTAGATCACGGAAGATAGACCAACCATTGTGATGCCAGAACACCATACCCGGTGCTTCTTGTTGCATGTGGAATAGGTCTAATTGCTTACCGATTTTACGGTGGTCACGCTTCGCCGCTTCTTCTAGACGAGTTAGGTGCGCTTTCAGTGCTTTCTTATCGTGGAAAGCAGTACCGTAGATACGTTGAAGCATTTTGTTGTCGCTGTTACCACGCCAGTAAGCGCCTGCAACATTCAATAAAGTGAAGTGTTGACAGAAGCCCATGTTAGGAACGTGAGGACCACGACACATGTCAATGTATTCTTCATGGTGGTATAGGCCCGGACGATCATCGCGAGATACGTTTTCGTCTAGGATTTCCACTTTGTACGGTTCACCACGTGATTCAAATGTATCACGTGCTTCCTGCCAGCTTACTTTTTTCTTAACAACTTCGTACTTGGTTTTCGCAAGCTCTTTCATACGCTTTTCGATCTTTTCAAGATCTTCTTGCGTTAGAGACTCGTCTAGGTCGATGTCGTAGTAGAAGCCATTGTCGATGGTAGGACCAATCGCCATTTTAGCTTGTGGGTATAGCTGTTTTAGAGCGTGACCAAGAAGGTGAGCACAAGAGTGACGAACGATTTCTAGACCGTCAACTTCATCTTTTACTGTGATGATTTCTAGGCTTGCGTCTTCTTCAATTAGATCACACGCATCAACGCGGTTACCGTTAACACGACCAGCAATCGTTGCTTTTGCAAGACCGGGACCGATCGATTGCGCAACTTCCATTGTAGATACTGGGTTGTCAAATTGACGCTGACTACCGTCAGGAAGAGTAATAATAGGCATGCTATGTCCTTTACAGTGGTGTTGCATACCAAGCAACACATGTTATTCAAATTTAGAAGCTATTTGTTGATAAATAGTTGAGAAGCGATAGAGGTCGCTCAGTAACACGAATACCGGACCGCTATCGGAAGAGCGATTGTACCTAGCTCACATTTAGATTGCAAAGCGCGATTTCAGTTTGTCATTGAAAGTTCACTACTAAATAAGCTACTCGGCGAAAAACACCATTGGTATAATTAGCGGCACGAAACAATGAGTGACACTATAGTTAATTTATTGAGTAATCTATATTTAGGTATTCATCATGAAGAAAAATCGATGGCAACCTACAATATTGGCTTTTGCTTTTTGGTTGCCTGCTTCCACTTTTGCCTCTAACGATCTTTACGGACCACTTCGATCTTACGCTCAATCGCCAATCCAAGTGGTCAGTCATACCAACCATCTCCGCTCTGGGTTTAGCTTGCCTTCAGAGTACATAGAAGCTTATGGCTCGGCGACAATAGCGAGTGTTTGGGCTCATACCGACGAATACGCTTTGGATTATTACCACAACCAATTAGAAATTGGAGCTAAGTGGCAAGTCAGTTCTCAATGGCAATGGGAACTCAATTATCGCTGGGTATTTGCTGCAGATAATCATCTGGATGGCTTAACAGAAAGCTTTCATGACCTATTTGGAATTGGACAAAACGGGCGAGATAAAGTTGATAAAAACCGCTTTTACATCTCAATGCCGCAATATGATGTGTTGGAAGACGGCTTCGAAGGCCAAACCATCGCGAACAACCTCTCGACGTACGTTCAATACCAAATATTGCAAAATGAACGTCATGGTCTTTCGCTAGGAGGAAGCCTCTATTATAACAAAGTCGCGCACGGTACCTTTAAAGGCAGTAACTTTGAGCAAGGCGTGCAACTCAATTACTCTTATCTGTACGGAGCACACGCTTTCTATTCAATGTTCGGGATGACTTTTCGTTCTGACGATCGTGCTCTTCTCGATTTACCTTACCGCCACAACACCGCTGCAATGGCGGGCGGATATCGTTATGCACCTTGGGAAAACCACCACTTTATTGTTGAATACCACTGGTATCAAGGTTCCACTGAGGGGCCAACAGAATTTGCCGATGCGTCAAATGAAATTGTGATGGGATATCGCTATCTCATGGGCAACTCCGCCCTTGAAATCATGGCGATAGAGAATGCGAGAAATATGGATAACAGTACCGATATCGCATTCACGATTGGATATCGGTACCTGTTTTCATCTAACTCGGAAAGCGAGTTTTTATAGACTCAATGTTGGTGCCACTGCGGCTGCCACTTGCGCATCAGTGGCATTGATTGGCAATGTGAATGAGCGATACTGATCACCTGAGAAACTCAAAGAACGGTCAATTTCAGCCAAACAGTGCATCACCTGCCCTTCCAAAATGAAAGACAGCTCAATTTCCTTTGAAGACACAAACCCGCTATTGCGAAACTCAAGCTCTTGATAGATACCAGAACGGGAGGCAAAAGAGCCGCCGCGCAAGAAGCCTTTTTCGACATCTGCTTTCACCATAGTAAAACCAGCTTGTTCAATCGCTCGAATAACGCGAGATGCCACTGGTAGTGGTTTCACTTCAATGTAATCGCGATCTCGTGGGTCGATGGCAAAATCAATATCCAGAGTGGTTTCTACCCAAACATTACACTGGTTCTTCAATGCGCTAACCGCAGTGATAGGTGTTTCATCATGCAGTTTTAGCTCGAAAGGCACTTGTTTTTCTTCATTCGGTTGAATCACAAACGGGTCAACCGCCTTGAGCTGGTCGATAGTGAAGGTTTGATAACTTACGCTATCGTCCACTTCAACTTTCATTTCTGTGTTCAATTTAATGGTGATAGCGTCGATCTGCTGTTCAACATCCCCACCTTTGATATGAACATGTCCCTTCAGCGTCGCACCTTGAAACACGCTCATTTCATCCAAAATAGTATCCACTTTTGCAGATCCAATACCCAACGATGCTTTTAATTTCTTAAACATGCCTTTCCTTTTTTGCGACTGTTTTTATTAGTTGTGCTTTGTTTACACAATTGCCTTATAAGCTGCAAGCAATAGACCGCAAGAATACGGCTTGATTCCATTATCGATTCAAAAAATATCAAATCATTCAGCAAGCAAATGCCCGTTATTTGTCTCTAAATGTCGTATTTGTCGATAACTATTTGCAATTTGTACTTAAATTGAGCAGTATTTGTATAGTCAATTTAAAAGGTATCATTATGTCTGCGCCACTCTACATGCAAATCAAACAATTTATCCTCGATAAAATTGATTCCGGAGATTGGATGGTCGGACAGCGCATTGCGACTGAAATCGAGCTGACTGAACAGTTTGGTGTAAGCCGAATGACAGTAAACAAAGCGATACGAGATCTGGTGAATGAAGGTAAACTACAACGTCGCCCAAGGTTGGGAACGTTCGTTTGTGACCCTAGTGAGAAATCAGAATCCCCATTACTAGATATTCGCAATATAGCGGAAGAAGTCAGTGATCGAGGACGCCAATACAGCAGTAAAGTAGTTCAGCAAGTCGCGATAAAAGCGGATGATAGCATCGCAATAAAACTTGGTGTAATGCTTGGTACAACGGTGTTTTACAGTGAGATCATTCACTATGAAGACAGCACACCTATTCAGTTAGAACTGCGTTGGGTAAACAGCCAATACGCCCCGAGTTACCTTAACCAAGACTTCACCCAAATTACTCCTAATCAATACCTATCTAATAACTGTCCGTTGAGCGCGATTGAACACACGGTTGAAGCCATTGTTCCCGATAATCGCATCAAACTGGATTTGAAAATGCAGGCCAATGAACCTTGTCTTCTTCTTAATCGTAGAACATGGAGCCAAGACAAATTGGTCAGTACAGCTCTACTCTACCACCCAGGTAACAAGTACAAGCTGAGCTCTAAAGTTCTGCTCTAGGTGCATATAAATAGCCTTTCTCACTACGTTTTGATCACATTTTAGCAACATCACGCTTGTCACCGCATTCTTTTTGACCTACTTATTTGTATATACATTTAAAGATACAAATCAAAGTAGGAATGAGAGAATGGATTTGCTGATTGAGAATGCCCGACTAGTTAGCATGGAACGTGGTGAAGCAGGTTATTTACCAACGCCACCAGCCCGTGTTGGTATTCAAGCTGGTCACATCGCGGCTATCAGTGCTCATCCAGTTGGAAGTGACACCCCTCAAATAGAAGCGCTTCTGTCTCCTCAACACTATTCGCAAACTATCGACCTACAAGGTCAACTTCTGACGCCGGGACTCATTGATTGCCACACCCACTTAATTTACGGGGGGAATCGCGCGAATGAATTTGAGATGCGCTTAAACGGCGTGCCTTATCAGGAAATAGCGAAGCAAGGTGGCGGTATCCTTTCCAGCGTAAAGGCCACTCGAGCAGCTACTGAAGAGCAATTAATTGAGCTCGCGTTGCCTCGTTTAGATGGCTTGTTGGCAAGTGGGGTTACGTCGGTTGAAGTAAAATCAGGCTACGGCTTGACGCTCAAAGACGAACTAAAAATGCTGCGTGCTGCAAAAGCCTTAGAACAAGAGCGTAAAGTCAAAATCACAACTACCCTTCTTGCCGCTCATGCTTTACCGCCTGAATTTGAAGGTCGCGCAGACGATTACATCGAACATATTTGTCAGGAAATCATCCCAATCGTCGCAGAGGAGAACTTGGCCACCAGTGTGGATGTGTTTTGTGAGTCTATCGGTTTTAATTTGGAGCAAACCGAAAAAGTATTTGCGACAGCGAAACAATATGGCTTACACGTAAAAGGCCACACAGAGCAGCTATCGAACCTTGGTGGCACTGAATTGACTGCACGATACAAAGGCCTTTCGGCTGACCATATCGAATATCTCGATGAAGACGGTGTGATCGCCCTTTCGAAGTCCGATACCGTCGCCACACTACTACCCGGTGCTTTTTACTTTTTGAGAGAAACTCAGTTACCACCGATTGAGCTACTAAGGAAGTACCACGTGCCAATGGCTATCGCCACCGATGTAAACCCAGGTACATCACCCTTTTCCGACCTGACTCTGATGATGAATATGGCGTGCACCCTATTTCGTCTCACGCCACAAGAAGCATTGCGCGGCGTAACGCAACATGCTGCACAAGCACTTGGCTACACCAACTCACGAGGAGTGATAAAAACAGGTTTCGATGCGGACTTTGCTATCTGGGATATCGAACACCCAGCAGATTTAAGTTACCAAGTCGGAGCAAAACGTCTCGTAGGTCGTATAGTAAATGGTGAATATGTTTCACACGGAGGCTTTTGATATGTCTCAGTCAGATTTACACCAGCAAAAATTTCACTGGCAAGGCCGTCATGATGCTGAGGATGGCAAATTGGGTCAACGCATTCACCACGTCGTTAAACATCAAAAAACAAGCGAGCTAGAGAGAGCCTCTCAAGGCGTATCCATTCTGGGTTTTGCTACCGACGCAGGCGTTGCGAGAAACAAAGGCCGAATTGGAGCGAAAAAAGCACCAGATTTGATTCGTAGAGCACTAGCGAATCTCGCTTGGCATAAAGATGCCCTGCTTTATGATCTTGGGACTGTCGTTTGCGATGATGACTTGTTAGAAGAAAGCCAATCACGCTGTGCAAACCTCATTTCAGAAGCGCTACCTCACACGCCAACTATCGTTTTGGGGGGCGGACACGAAATTGCGTGGGCATCGTTTTCTGGTCTAGCAGAATATTTCAAAACGCATCATCCAGAGAAAAAGCCAAAAATTGGCATCATTAACTTCGACGCGCACTTCGATTTGCGCGCATTCGAAAGTTCATTAGCGGATGTAAAACCAAGCTCAGGCACGCCATTCAACCAAATTCATCATTTTTGTCAGCGTAATGATTGGGCTTTCCATTACGCCTGTTTGGGGGTGAGTCGCAGCAGCAACACGCAAGCTTTGTTCCAAAAAGCAGACGAACTGAACGTATGGTATGTAGAAGATAGTCAACTCAATTACTTGAATCACAGCTACCACCTAACCCAACTGCAACACTTTATCGACGATTGTGACTATCTCTATCTCACCATTGATTTGGATGTATTCCCAGCAGCAACCGCGCCAGGCGTAAGTGCTCCTGCGGCTAGAGGTGTAAGTTACGACACAATCGCACCTTTTTTAGAACGAATTCTTCACTACAAAAACAAGCTTATGTTAGCCGACATCGCAGAGTACAACCCGAATTACGATGTCGATAGTCAAACCGCTCGCTTAGCTGCCCGTTTGTGTTGGGACATCGCCAACGCCATGGCGGATAAAGAACATAAACGTCAGCCTATTAAATAACCATCACTTTGAAACCTAAGTGAATTTGGAATAACAAGACCAAGCAAGCACTTGGTCATCACGAGAAACTAAAGGAGTCTGAAAATGACACAGCGCCAGGGACAAGATCCACGACTTGATACAAGCAGAACAA
Organism: Vibrio sp. Y20_XG_PY13; assembly: GCF_024181925.1. NCBI lineage: Bacteria > Pseudomonadati > Pseudomonadota > Gammaproteobacteria > Vibrionales > Vibrionaceae > Vibrio > Vibrio sp. Y20_XG_PY13. The sequence continues at coordinate 350,514 of NZ_JAMZAL010000002.1, forward strand.
TTCGTGCACCTCACGGAAATAAACTGCGCGCAAAATCTTGGCTTACAGAAGCCCCACTTCGTATGCTGATGAACAACCTAGATCCTGATGTGGCAGAACATCCACATTCATTAGTGGTATACGGCGGCATTGGTCGCGCAGCACGAAACTGGGAATGTTACGACAAGATTGTAGAAGTACTAGAAAGACTCGAAGATGACCAAACGCTTTTAGTGCAATCGGGTAAACCTGTGGGTGTTTTCCCAACCCACAAAAACGCACCGCGTGTGCTCATTGCTAACTCAAACTTGGTTCCGCATTGGGCAAATTGGGAACACTTCAACGAGCTTGATAAGCAAGGTTTGATGATGTACGGCCAAATGACCGCGGGTAGCTGGATTTATATCGGTTCACAAGGCATCGTCCAAGGCACTTACGAAACCTTCGTGTCAGTTGCGAAAAAACACTTTAACGGCGATGCAAAAGGTCGCTGGGTTCTAACTGGTGGTCTTGGTGGCATGGGTGGCGCTCAACCACTTGCGGGCACCATGGCAGGTTTTTCAATGATTGCCGTTGAGTGTGACGAATCACGTATCGATTACCGTCTGCGTACTGGTTATGTTGACCAAAAAGCTACTTCCCTAGACGAAGCACTCGCAATCATCACCGAATCGGACACGCCAGTATCTGTAGGTCTTCTAGGTAACGCGGCCGACGTTTTCTCTGAGCTTGTTGAGCGTAATATCACACCAGATGTAGTTACTGACCAAACCTCTGCGCATGACCCACTAAATGGTTACCTACCACAAGGTTGGAGCATGTCTCACGCAGCAGAAATGCGTCTGCAAGATGAAGCCGCTGTTGTAAAAGCAGCGAAGAAATCCATGGCAGTACAAGTGCAAGCGATGCTTGATCTGCAAAGCCGTGGTGCGGCGACTCTCGATTACGGTAACAACATTCGTCAGATGGCACTGGAAGAAGGCGTAGAAAATGCGTTTGATTTCCCAGGCTTCGTTCCAGCTTATATTCGTCCTTTATTCTGTGAAGGCATTGGTCCTTTCCGTTGGGCAGCTCTATCTGGCGATCCAGAAGACATCTACAAAACCGACCAAAAAGTAAAAGAGTTAATTCCTGACAACCCACATCTGCATAACTGGTTAGATATGGCGCGTGAACGTATTCAGTTCCAAGGTCTTCCGGCTCGTATTTGTTGGGTAGGTCTGAAAGATCGTGAGCGCCTTGGTCAAGCGTTCAACGAAATGGTGAAAAATGGTGAGCTGAAAGCTCCTATCGTTATTGGTCGCGACCACTTAGATTCAGGCTCTGTAGCAAGCCCGAACCGAGAAACAGAAGGCATGATGGACGGCTCTGACGCAGTATCAGACTGGCCACTATTAAACGCATTATTGAACACTGCTGGCGGCGCAACATGGGTATCACTTCATCACGGTGGTGGCGTAGGTATGGGCTTCTCCCAACACTCGGGTATGGTCATTTGTTGTGACGGTAGTGACGATGCTTCTCAACGCATTGCTCGCGTACTGCATAACGACCCTGCAACGGGTGTAATGCGTCATGCTGATGCTGGATATGATATCGCCAAACAATGTGCAGCCGAGCAAGGACTGGATTTACCAATGCTCAACGAAGAATTGAAGAAGCTCAAGTAAGGATGAAAGAGATGTTAAATTTAACGCTAAAGCCAGGTCATATTAGCTTAAACGAACTGCGTCAAGTGAGCCGTTCCCCGGTCAACCTTACTTTAGACTCAGAGGCCATTCCGGGCATTGAAGAAAGTACTCAAGTCGTCGATCGCGTCATCGCAGAAGATCGCACCGTCTATGGTATCAACACCGGTTTCGGTCTTTTGGCAAACACTCGAATTGCACCAGAAGACTTAGAAACGCTGCAAAGAAGCATTGTTTTATCTCACGCTGCGGGTATCGGCAAATTCATGTCTGATGAAACCGTCCGCCTCATGATGGTTTTAAAAATCAACAGCTTGTCTCGTGGATTTTCTGGCATTCGTTTGAAAGTCATCAACATGTTGATTGATTTGGTCAATGCACAAGTTTATCCATGCGTTCCTCAAAAAGGCTCAGTGGGAGCTTCAGGCGATTTGGCTCCCCTAGCCCACATGAGTACGGTGCTGCTTGGTGAAGGTCAAGCACGTCACAATGGCCAAATCGTATCCGGCTACGAAGCACTAAAAATTGCTGGTCTTGAGCCTATTACACTAGCGCCAAAAGAAGGCTTGGCGTTACTCAATGGTACACAGGCTTCAACAGCATTCGCGCTAGAAGGTCTGTTTATTGCTGAAGACCTTTTTGCGTCAGCAACCGTGTGTGGCGCAATGTCTGTAGAGGCTGCGCTAGGTAGCCGACGTCCGTTTGACCCTCGAATCCACCGCGTACGTGGCCATCGTAGCCAAATGGACGCGGCAATGGCATACCGTCACCTACTGGATACATCAAGTGAAATTGGTGAATCGCACACCAACTGTGAAAAAGTGCAAGACCCATACTCACTGCGTTGTCAACCGCAAGTGATGGGCGCGTGTTTGCAGCAAATCCGTAACTCCGCTGAAGTATTGCAAGTAGAAGCGAACTCCGTTTCTGATAACCCATTAGTATTTGCAGAAGATAACGACATCATCTCTGGCGGTAACTTCCATGCAGAACCTGTTGCGATGGCAGCCGACAACTTAGCTCTCGCCATTGCAGAAATCGGCAGTTTGTCCGAGCGTCGTATGGCACTTCTCATCGACAGCGCGCTATCAAAACTGCCGCCATTCTTAGTCGATAATGGTGGCGTGAACTCTGGCTTCATGATTGCTCAAGTAACCTCTGCGGCATTGGCAAGTGAAAACAAGACCCTTGCTCACCCAGCCTCAGTAGACAGCTTACCAACATCAGCAAACCAAGAAGACCACGTATCAATGGCGACATTCGCGGCTCGCAGGCTGAAAGAAATGGGTGAAAACACTCGCGGCATTCTGGCTGTCGAATATCTATCGGCGGCGCAAGGTTTGGATTTTAGAGCGCCAAATAAATCGTCAGAGCGAATCGAAATTGCAAAACAGATGCTGCGTGAAAAAGTGTCGTTCTACGATAAAGACCGTTACTTTGCACCCGATATCGAGCAAGCAAACACATTGTTGAAACTCGCTCTACATAACGCACTGATGCCAGAGAACCTTCTGCCAAGCGTACATTAATCTGTAGAAGCAAACTTCAGTCTAGGCTCCACCTCTTCGTGGGGCCTTTTTTGTGTCTATACTCTTAACAATTCGTGAGTGATATCAGAGTCGCGCGACGCACTTATTCGCATCATAAATGGATAAGCTATTCAAGCATGTGTTTTTAAACGTTTATCTGCTGATTTGGGTGCGCATTGTCAAAATGCAGTGAACTTTCTACTGGATGGACCATTGCTACTCAGATATTCGCATATAATCCCTTACAGTTTTGGTTACTACTTAATAATTATGTTTCTAACACCTTATTTTTCAAACAATAATCATCAATTTCAATTCACTCGTGAACAAGCAAGTCACTTTGCTAAGCGCGTGGCTGGTGATTACAACCCTATTCATGATGAAGATAACAAACGCTTTTGTGTGCCTGGCGACCTGCTATTTGCCGTTCTACTAAGTAAAGAAGGCATCAGCCAAAAAATGCGCTTTCGTTTCTCTGGCATGGTAAATGATGGCATTGAGCTGCATATTGAAAATAAGTGTGAAAAAGAAAGCGCAGTCGTAGATGAGGCAGGCAAAGAATACTTGCACATGTCTCGTGAAGGCGAAACCAACCACAACCCGGCTTTTATTGAGCATGTGGTAACAAATTACGTGCAGTTTTCTGGCATGAACTTCCCGCACATCATGGTTCCTCTTATGGAAGAGAAACAAATGATGATCAACTGTCAGCGTCCACTGGTTATTTATGAAAGCATGGAAGTGGAATTTTCACGCTTAGACCTTACACATCCTGAAGTGGATTTCACTGGTGCGACGTTTGATGTAGATGGTAAGCGCGGCGTGGTGACTTTGAACTTCGCATTCAAAGAAGATGGTGAAGTGGTCGGTAAAGGCATTAAACGTATGGTAGCGAGTGGTTTGAAGCCATACGATCAAGAAGCCGTTGACGACCTTGTACACCGCTTTAATGAGCGTAAGGATGCATTCCTAGCAAAGTTCGTTAAGGCAGCGTAACAGACTGCCGAATTAGCGATAACAATCGGATACCAAAAAGAAAGCCCAACGATTGATGTTGGGCTTTCTTTTTACTTAAAAAATGATTCGATGGCAGCTCGGTATTCAAATCCAGCGACGAACTTGGTTTTTATAATCCAAGTATTCCTCACCAAACAACCTTTCCAATACATGTTCTTCTGGTTTGATTTGAAATCGATTCATATAACTAACAAACAGCACACCGCAAAGCACCACACTTAAATGTTGCCACCATAAACCCACCGCAATGATGAGCAGTAACAACGCCATGTACATTGGGTTACGTGAGAAGGCAAACACACCAGTTCTTACAACGGAAGATGCTGCATCAGGTTTTACTGGGTTCACGGTAGTCTTTACTTTGCGAAATTCATATACACCGGCAATCCCCATGTAGCCAGACAACAAAGTTAGTGCACCGACTACAAACTCAACAAAGGGCACTCGAATGTTCATGCTCGGCGTCAAGACTTTAAGCCCGTACATCAAGAGTATGACCAGCAAAAACACCGCAACAGGTGGGACTTTGAGTTCAAGTTTTCTCAAGGTTCAGATCCTTTGAAATGGAATGTTCATCATTGGGCAAAAAAGCCCAGTTAGACTGGGCTTGATGTCATTATACCAAAGTTAACAGTGCTTGAACGGGATGCTTAGGCTTTGTTCCTTCAAAGCGTTTTACTTGGCTTCGGCAAGAATAACCAGTAATCAAACATCTTTCGTTATCTAACTTATCTAGGTTTGGCTTCCAACTTAAATTGTATATGTCTTTCGACATCGACAGCTTATCCACCTCGTGGCCAAATGTCCCCGCCATGCCACAACAACCAACCGGTACTGTGTTCAATACCGCGCCAAAGTGAGCAAAAATAGCGCCCCATTCTTTCTCTGCGTTCGGCATTTTGGTTTTTTCAGTGCAGTGCGCAAACAAGTACCACGGTTCCTGATTTTCCCGTTGCTTTGCTACTTCAAACGCTTCCAACCTTGGGTACAGCCATTCGTGTGCCGTTAGCACATCGAAATCGCCTCGCTTGCTACCGAGTACTTCCGCGTACTCATCTCGATAGCACAGCACCAATGCCGGATCAACGCCGACCAACGGAATGTCTAATTCCGCCACCATCGCCAAGAACTTCGCCGTATCAGCCGCGGTATCTTTAAACTGGCGTAGGAAACCTTTGATGTGTTGCGCTTTACCATTTGGCTTAAATGGCAAAAGCACTGGATACATACCTAGCTTTTTAACCAACTTGACGAAGTCTTCAACAACGTCCGCATCGTAATAACTGGTAAATGGGTCTTGAACGATTAATACGTGCTTGCTCTTTTCAGTCGAAGACAAACCACTCAATACTTGCAGATCATACGGCGTTGTCAGCGACTCTACGCGCTGTTTCAACGTAGGAACAGACAGCAACGGCGCATCCACATACCCTATTGTTGAAGCCGTTAAACTCTTAACCCACGACTGTTTCAATACGCCGTTCACGACTGCTGGTGCTTTTGCCATCATTGGCAGCATGGTTTCAATGTTGGCAACCAAATAATCTTTTGCCGGACGCTGATAGCGCGAGTGATAAATGTTTAAAAAGCGGGAGCGGAAACTTGGGACATCCACTTTGATCGGACATTGGCTCGCACACGCTTTACACGCTAAGCAGCCGTTCATTGCTTCATAAACTTCATGAGAGAAATCGTATTCGTGACGACGATTAATGGAATGACGCACACGATCAATCATGGTTCTGATCGATGTTTTGTTTTCTAACGTGTGCTTTTCTAGATCAAGAATATCAATACCTTGCTCAGTAAGCTGACGCAACCATTCACGAACCAATCCAGCGCGCCCTTTTGGCGAATGACGACGATCAGCCGTCACTTTCATAGATGGACACATCGGCGAGCTGGTATCGTAGTTAAAGCACAAACCGTTACCGTTACATTCCATCGCTTGCTTAAAGCTGTCACGTACTTGTACGTCAATTTGGCGATCATAGTAACCACGTTTGGTGTCGGTTACTTTTACCAACTCTGCATCGCTATCAAGTGGTGTGCAGATTTTACCTGGGTTCATTTTATTGTGTGGGTCGAATGCAGCTTTTACTCGTCTAAGCTCAGTAAACAACTCTTTACCAAAGAACTCCGGACCATATTCCGAACGGAAACCTTTTCCGTGCTCTCCCCACATCAGGCCGCCGTATTTCGCTACCAGCTTGACGACTTCATCAGAGACTTCATGCATCAATGCTTCTTGGTGCGGGTCACACAAATCCAACGCAGGACGCACGTGCAGCACCCCTGCATCAACGTGACCAAACATACCGTAATTCAGAGACTTGCTATCTAATAGTTCGCGGAACTCTACGATGAAATCGGCCAAGTTTTCTGGTGGTACACACGTATCTTCAGCGAATGCGACCGGTTTAGCGCGTCCTTTTGCAGCGCCTAACAAACCCACCGCTTTTTTACGCATGTTGTAGATACGTCCAATACTCGCTACATCGTTACAAACTTGGTAGCCGATAATGCCCGCTTCTTCTGTTTCCAACATGATATCGAGTTTGGCGGTTAACGCCGCGACCTGCGCAGCAACTTCTTCTTCGTCTTGCCCTGCGTATTCCACCATATTGATGCCAAGCATTTCTTTGTTTGGCACGTCGGTGATCAAATCGCTCACGGTGTGCCAGACAATGTCTTGCTTCGCGAGATTAAGTACTTTTGAGTCAACAGTTTCGACAGATAGCGCTTTCGCTTCGACCATAAATGGCGCGTTGCGCAGTGCAGAATCAAAGCTATTGTATTTCACGTTAACTAAGGTACGCGCTTTCGGAATTGGCGTCAGGTTTAGCTTCGCTTCCGTAATAAAGGCCAATGAGCCTTCTGCTCCACACAGCACTCGTGTGATATCGAAACGGTCATCTTCTTCATTTAACGCGTTCTTTAAGTCATAGCCCGTTAGGAAGCGATTAAGAGGAGGAAATTTATCCACGATCTGCTGGCGTTTATCTCGACAAACTGATTCCGTCACTTGTAACGCCGTAGCGGCAAACTCGCCTTCTTTTGGATAACCATGAGACAAATCAGACTCTAAAATCGAGCCATCAGCAAACACCGCTTGCAACGACAGTACATGGTCAGACGTTTTCCCGTATTTAAGAGAACCTTGACCAGAGGCGTCGGTATTTACCATCCCGCCAATCGTTGCGCGGTTGCTGGTCGACAAATCTGGAGAGAAAAAGTAGCCGTAAGGACGAACCGCATCGTTCAACTGATCTTTCACAACACCAGTTTGAACGCGAACCCACCCTTCATCTTCATTCACTTCCAATACTTTGTTCATGTGGCGAGACAAATCCACCACAATTCCTTTGGTCAGCGACTGGCCATTTGTACCGGTACCGCCACCACGAGGGGAGAACGTGATTCTTTCGTACTTTTCTTGATTGCTCAGTTTCCCGATGAGAGAAACATCTTGAGTCGTTCGAGGATGGACGACTGCTTGAGGAAGTTGCTGGTAAACGCTGTTGTCAGTAGCGACGGCTAAACGACTTGAATATTGGCTTTCGATGTCGCCAGTGAATCCGGCTTGTTCAAGCTCTTTCAGAAAACGAAGAACAAGAGGATCGACATCAGTTTGCGAGTGTAATCTTGGTAACATTTGCTTCCTGCCCCTACGACGCTGATCCCATCAGCTGCGGGTTATCTAATTATTTGCTCATTTCTCATACAGCGCAGCTATCAGCACAACAAGACGCCGCAAAAAAAGTGAGAGGAGTAATATTCTTTGAATTTCGTCACTTTACAACATTTAAAAAGGCGATCAAATCAGAATCTCAATACAATAATTAAACTTATGCTTTATTTTTTGAGGCTTGATGCCTTACATTGGGATAGAAATCGCGTTTCTAGATGAGCTTTCAGAATGAAAAAAAATAAAGTTGTTACCACGGAAGATATCCTTCTAAAACTTTGCCAGTCTGTTTCTGGCGTTCTTACTTCGGCCACCTCTTCTCAAGTTAATTACTCCGCAATGGTTCAAAAGATCAACAAGACCAGCCTCAAACCAGATTTTGGCTGTTTTGTCCTATTTGATGGCGGATTTACCGGACTTGTAGTGATTAACTTTACTGCAAAAGCCGCTTTAGAGATTTACACCAACTACATGCGTAACATGGGCATGCCAGAAGAAGAACTGGCTATCTCCCATACTTCTGATGAAGTTGCAGACGTATTGGGTGAACTCATGAACCAATTGGTCGGTGACTTTACCAATAAAATCCGTAAAGAACTGCAAACCAACATCACGCAAAACCAGCCGAAGATGCTGGCACTGAACAAACAGGTAATTTTGCAAGTTGATACCAATTTGGATCGCCCTCAAGCACGTCGTGTGACGTTCTCGACCGCGAACAACAACATTTTCTATTTAGAGCTAGCGATGGACAAAACAGAGTTCATCCAGCTTGAAGAATTTGAAATTGCAGAAGATGAAAACCCAGATGACATCTTAGAAGCCGCGCGTAAAAACATGGCAGAAAAAGAGTCGGAATCTTCGAACCCTAAAGATGACGCTGACGACTTACTGAGCCAACTGGGTTTGTAACCGTCAGCCATGCCATCCCAAAAGAAGTCATCTCGATAAGGTAATATCGTTTCGCCTGATTAAGACGACCTAAAAACGCCTAGCCTCGCTCCTTGCGGGGCTTATTTTTTCTCGGAAGAACCCACTTCCACCTCGCCTTGTATTTCGTTTTTATGTCAAAAAAGGTAATATGTCTGACTTCGTAAATTTTCTGCTTTCGTTACTGGTTGTCGATGGATAAACAAAAAGCTCTGAAAAAAATCGCCAAGTGTTTGGAACTGGGTAACTCCGCCAACGTGAATGAGGCGGCTAACGCCATCAAGATGGCGCATCGCCTTATGCTCAAATATGGTTTGGACAAAGACGATATTGAGTTTATCAAAATGGGAAAAACTCAATCTTCCCATTTGTTGCCGTCCAACATCAGTTCTACCCTATTGCGCGTGATTCGTGGCATTAACACTAAGTTTGGTGTTGAAGCCGTATTGTTGAATCACAAAGGGCTTAAACGCGTTGAGTTTATTGGTGAAGCCGATCGCGCTATCTTTGCTGCCTTTGCTTTCGACATCATCTATCGAGAATTGAATGAAAGCACCGGCCAGTTCCGTAATAGCTTTGCAGGTTCTGGTACGTCTTCAATGGAAGTGACTCGCCGTGTTAACTCTTTTGTTTCTGGCTGGGTAGAAGGCGCACTTGAAAAGCTGCCAGTGATCTCTCCGGATGAAGAGTCTGCAAACAAAATCAATGATTACATTGATAAAGAGTTTCAGAACATCGACCGTGAAACGTTCAAAAAACAATTAAGAGAAGCCATGAAGAATCTGACTGAAGACTACGAAGTCGGATTAAAGAAAGGCAGAAAAGTCTCTGTAAACCGTGGTGTCGGTGGAGAACAAGCCAGAAAAATGTTGGGCAACACCTCGAAATAAGCGCAACATACTCAACTAGATACGTAAAAGTGGGTTGATATTGAGCGTTATAAGAAAATTCTTACACAGCTCTCTATCAATCTTACTTTCGCATAACAAATATCAATATCTACTGATTCATAATTCGCATCCCATTATGAGGCACTGTTTCGCCTCAGTTTTATACGGAGATTTTCCCTTGAAAAAGATGTCTATTGCACTGGCACTAGTGCTAGCTCTTACAGGCTGTCAAGCTACTCAACGCCAAAATGCAACAACGGGTGAATACGAAACGAACTCTACCACGCAAGGCGCGCTAATTGGTGCTATTGCTGGTGCAGCGATCGGTTTGGCAACTGGTGATAACGCAAAAGAACGTCGTAAACATGCTCTTATTGGTGCGGCGGCAGGCGGTGCTACTGGAGCAGGCGTCGGTTATTACTTTGACCAACAAGAAGCAGAACTGCGTCGTGCGTTGCTAAACTCTGGCGTACAAGTACAGCGTGTAGGTGAAAACCAACTTCTACTTCGCATGGAAAATGGCATTGGCTTCTCTTCAAGCTCATACCAACTGGATGCAAGCATCCACAATACTCTACGTGGTGTTGCTCGTATTCTGGTTGAATACCCAGATACAAGCCTAGTCATTGATGGCTACACAGACAGCACTGGTAGCGAATCATACAACCAAACGCTTTCTGAGCGTCGCGCGGAATCTGTTCGTCAGTTCCTAGTGTCTCAAAAAGTGGCTCCAGGCCGTGCAATTGCACGTGGCTACGGTGAGCGCAATCCAATTTGCTCAAACCAAACTTCTGAAGGTCGTGCTTGCAACCGCCGTGTTGAAATCCAGATCTTGCCACTGAAGTAATTTGGTAGCACCATAACGGTAATAACAAAAATTACCGGAGCAGGCCTAGCAACTTACGCTAGGCCTGACACATTCAATGTCATTCAAAACCATCACCCTATCCTTTACGTTAAGCAGCTGTCTTTCTGTATCTGTATCTGCATTTGCTTCTCAAGCACCAACATCCCCAGCAGAACAATTTGAACTGGCGCAGCAACTGGCTCTTTCTCCAAAGTCAGATTCGCCATCGGATGTTCGCTATTGGCTAGAGCAATCCGCAAGCCAAGGCTATTTACCTGCACAGAAACAGCTGGCCGAAGACTATTCCCGAGGATTGACCGGTGCGGTTAATTACTCACAGGCAACGTATTGGTTTACCTCTGTAGCGTTGAATGACCCTCGCGACCGCGGGTTCTTGTTAGCGGACTTTGTTCAGCATCACCAAAAAGACATCACCACCAGCGATCTCGTTGAGGCGTGGTACCAATTAGCCTCGGACACAAACCCTCAAGCGGAAGAAGCTTACAATCATTATCTCGAAGAGCGCTTCAATCAACTGCGTGCAAAGCAAGTCTCCGAAATTGTGGAATTAGATAAAGAAGCGACAAAAGAAGAGCAGCCTGTCGCTCCACAATCAACCGTAACGTCTGATAATGACACGATTATGTGGTTGGCTATTGGTGGATTGGTGATCGCTCTAGCAGGCTTCGGTGGATGGGTAACTCTAAGGAAACAACAACGAGCCTTGGCCGCACTGTCTTCCCAAGAGGCAAACCAAACTCAGCAACTTGATGCGAAAGTAAAAGAGTTAGAGTTCACGAATAAACAATTGAAGCGTCAGCTGGAGAAAGTATTCAAAGAGTTTAAAAAGACTCGCAGCCAATCCGACAATCATAAAGTTGCGGTTGCCTGCGCGATGTTTGGTTACACACCACAAACCATTCCTGATAGCCAAGCAGTGAAACTCCGCTATCGACAACTTTCAAAACTCTATCATCCAGATACTCGTGGAAGTGAAGAAGAAATGAAACGTTTGAACCAGGCGTTTAAAATCATCTCACAAAATGTTACAAAATCGTAAAGCATAACTAGAAGGCGCTTGATGGCTAGCTTTAAGTCTAAGTAAAACAAGGTTCGCAATCGATCTCGCTCTCAAACAAATTAACAGACATTTAACGTCAATCTCTTTTTCATGCCATAATGCCCGGCGAAAAATAACACCTAACGACTCATATTTATCTAGGTGGGGAGAAAATCAATGTTCACTGAAGAAGGCACCTGCGATTGGTGTAAAAAACCTAGTTTTGTTACTCGTCACGATTATGTAGATGGCAAATATCATCACTCTTGCCAAGCCTGCTACGACATGGCGAAGATCGATGTTCGTCTGTTTAACCAAGGCGAAATGCAAATGCGTGAGCGCATGGCACAACGAGCGAGCTAATCCGGTTAGAATCAATGGAACTGATTTTCAAAAGCGCCTTTTAGGGCGCTTTTTTGATCGCTTATGATTCACATCTCTTCCCCATAATCACGACGTAAACACGCTCATTGTGTGACTCATACCTGTATCGACCATCAAAAACCACTGTATAACACCAACAAAAGCACTGTGTATACAGTAGTAAACACCTGTATATACCACTCGGATAATGTTGCTAACTTCACACTTTTCAATCCATGCCCAACATATCAAGAACAAAAACAATTCGTTAAAAATCAATACTTTAATCAAAACATCCAACTATCAGCGAGCGTTATCTCACGTACTCATCAGTAAAAATGGGTTGATCAGATACCCAAAACAAACTACTGTATACATATACAGCATGCATAAAGGAACAGTAAGATGCAGTTACAAAGTCAATCTCGTACATACTCACGTTACAACGTACTGGCACAAACCACTCAACCAATGGATGTGTCTGATCAGCTTCTTTCTAAGTTGGCAGTATTGTCACAGCAAAAACAATGGATTCTGTTTACCGCTGAGTGTCCTCGTCCTGATTTTGAGCAACTCACTGCTTCCAATATTTGCTGCAAAAACGTTATTCAGATGAAGGCGTCCCAACAGCTTTCTGAAGTCGAAATCGTTATCAAAGCCATTCAGTCTGGCAATGCCAGCGCGGTTGTCGCATCAAACAAAATTGCTCTTATGAACCAATCCATGTTGCGTGACATCGCTCAGCGTTATCAGTGTGAAGTGTTTTTCGTCGATGGCAGAGTAAACCAGTATCACTAACAAGATCGACGTTATCCATCCTGCATCTCGCCTCCTTTTAAGGGGGCATTTTTTGTATTAAAGAAAAGAGGCAAACGTTTGCTTTTTCTCTGGCGAGTTAAAATAGTTCTGGTATGATGCCCTCATTCGATTTATTCAGCTGATATTTTCCGCTGAATATCTTCTCCTTAAGACGTTTGATTAAGATGATAGGAATGTCGCAATGAGCCTTGCTAATCAAGTACTTGCCGTCAATGACGACCTGCCAATTCGCACCCACAAACCCGTACACAGCGGAAAAGTTCGTTCAGTTTACTGGTTAACTGAAGAAGACAGTGCCCGACTGATCAAAGAGAAAGGATACGATGTCGCACCAGATGCGCCCCTGGCCATCATGGTGATCAGCGATCGTATTTCTGCTTTCGATTGTATTTGGCATGGTGAAGGTGGGCTTAAAGGTGTACCGGGTAAAGGTGCCGCATTGAATGCCATTTCAAATCATTGGTTTAAGCTTTTTAAAGACAACGGCTTAGCTGACAGCCACATCTTAGATATTCCTCACCCATTTGTTTGGATCGTTCAAAAAGCAAAACCGGTAAAAATTGAGGCAATCTGCCGTAAATACATCACTGGTTCCATGTGGCGTGCATACGCAAATGGTGAGCGCGAGTTTTGTGGTATTCAACTTCCTGAAGGGTTAGAAAAAGATAAAGCGCTACCGGATTTGCTAATGACGCCGTCAACCAAAGGCATCCTAAAAGGCATTCCTGGCGTACCAGAAGCAGACGATGTGAACATCACTCGCCAAAATATCGTGGACAACTATGAAGCGTTTAACTTCTCAAGCGCAGAAGATATCGCTCAGTACGAAAAACTGTTGAAAGAAGGCTTTAACGTTATCAGCCAAGCGTTAGAAGAAATCGATCAAATTTTTGTCGATACCAAATTCGAATTTGGTTATGTCCATGACGCCGCAGGTAATGAAAAGCTGATCTACATGGATGAAGTTGGCACGCCAGATTCTTCTCGTATTTGGGATGCAAAGGAGTACCAAGCAGGTAACATCGTTGAAAACTCGAAAGAAGGTTTCCGTCAGTTCCTACTTAACCACTTCCCTGACCCAGATATCTTATTAAACAAAGAACGTATGCCAGAGCGCGAAGCTCTTGCACGCGATAACGATCTTCCTGTTGAATCTTTGATGGATATTTCAACAACCTACATTGGTATCGCCGAGAAAATTACAGGTAAACCAATTACGTTAAGCGAAAATCCAAAAGCTGAAATCATCGAAATTCTCAGCAAAGAGTACGGTTTGATCGACTAGCTATCTGAAAGCTGATTGAAAATTGCCAACAAAAAAGTCCGCCTTGATGAGCGGACTTTTACTTTTTTCGCCAGTTTAGATTAGATAATGTCTAACGTTGTGCCATTTGTCGTAGACGCCGACTTCGTCGTCACCTGATACTTTTTATCTTTGATGGTCGACACCAAGTACCACGTCGATTGAGCGGCCTCAGCAGTAAAGGTCACTCGCATAAAGCCACGTTGTTTGATGTCAGCCCATTTCAGCTCGGAGACTAAATGCGGCAAGGTGTATTCCATTTGAGCAATCGCCACCGGGTCCAACGCCAAATACTCTTCCAACCCCGGAGAGCTCACCGAGCTCGTCGCAAACTCGACCCCTATCGGATTGTTTGACACATCTTTTAACTCACTTGCCCACGCGTTGTGAGTATCGCCCGCTAAACACACAAAATTGCCACTACTTGCTTTGGCCAGTTGGTAGACTTTTTCACGCTCGACATAGTAACCATCCCAAGCATCGAGGTTGTAAGGCAGAGAAATGGGATCTGCACTTGGATCGGCAAGATAACCCGTGATCGCTGTATTCACCGCCAACAACGCTTCTGTTTTCTTCTCTTCTGTTGACGTAAACAGTTGGAACATCGCCGTCATCACTGAACTTGGTAGCTCCATTCGCGACATCAAAACTTGTTGGCCTAGAACGTTCCATTTTGCATCGTGCGTGTTGAACTCTTTCATCAACCAAGCAAGTTGTTCAGTGCCTAGCAGTTCTCTGTCTGCACTGCGTGATTGAGCAACTAACCCACCGATAGCTTCCATTGTTGGTGCACAGAGTGAGAAGTAATCCAACGGTTTATCACGACCGACAAGGCGCGTATCGAGCATCATGAGATTCACTAAGTTGCCAAATGAGAACTGACGATAAATCAACATGTTTGAGAATGTATTCTCACGAACTGGCAACCACTCAGTCCATGCAGCCGCAGCGGCGGCTCGACGGTCGATAAAGCTACCTTCATCGTCCTGATGGTTCTCTGCGCCATTTTTCCATGTGTCATTAGCTAACTCGTGATCATCCCAAACTGCAATCATGGGCAGTTTGGCATGTAATGCTTGCAGATCGGCGTCTTGACGATATTGGGCGTATCTTTTTCGGTAATCGTCCAGCGTGATACATTCTGCACCTTTGCTCGGTTCGCGCCCTAATGCAGCGGCATCTTCACTGGCATAACCTCCAGTCCCATATTCATAAATGTAGTCACCAAGATGTAACACAACGTCAAATGGCGATTGTTCATGTTGATTTAAGATCTCGCGATAAACGTGGAAATAACCCGCTGGATAGTTGGCGCAAGACACCACCGCCATCGATGCTTTTTCTAAACCATCTTCAGGCAGAGTTTGAGTTTGCCCTACCTCACTCATCATCTCGCCAACTATAAATCGGTAGTAGTACTGAGAATTGGCGTTGAGGTTTTGTACGTCCACTTTTACCGTGAAATCACGTCCTGTATCGGTAGTGAATACGCCACTTTGCGCGACATTGGAAAACTCCATGTCGGATGCGACTTGCCAGCTCACATCCACGTAACTCGCGGCTGTAGTCACCCGCGTCCAAATAATCACTTGTGTTTGAGTCGGATCGCCACTGGCGACACCATGTTCAAAACTAACGGCAACGGGTTCATTATCGTCGCTGCCACAACCGATTAGACCGGTAGCAACGGCGGTTGAAGAGACAACTTTCATAAAGTCTCGACGAGACAAAGACATACTGACTTCCTTTCTTATTGTGTTTTTGTTTTTGCCCAAATAACGCAACGAATAAAAATCTCCCTATCCGCAGACAAAAGGGTATTGATTCGAGCTCACAGCGCCGATGATTTGGGTCGGTAATTTGTCCTAAAAACACTAAGTTAGAAGCTAGTTATGACAATTGCATTTCCAAAGGTTACATTTTTGTTAAATTAAGTGTAAATACTCTATATTCATCACACTTCCAACAAATGTGGCATTGGACTAAGCCAATCAATAATATGAGCTAGACAGAGCAGGTGGAATGCATGGCGCTTGAGATACGAAAAAAGCGACCCAGAGAGGTCGCTTTTGTGGTGATTCTATTTAAGCGTATAAGTGAGATTAGAAGGCCACGCTTAAAACTTGATATTCAGAACATCTTGCTCCGATGCATCGACCTTCAACTTACTGCGAGATTCAATATATTCAATCTGCTTTGAGTCGAGTGAATATGGCATGACAACACGTAATTCATTTATCCCTTCATGCTTTGCGAGCTGAGTTAAACGAACTAAGTTCGATTCGTCACTTTGGCGTGAAGACATCGATTTTAATGCCGCATCCCAGAGTCGATCTTCCGGTCGGCTCAACTCTGCAATGTTCTGCTTCCACATCAAACCAAAAATGGGCGCAATGGTGGCGAACGCCTCTAAGAAGGTCCATTTCTTACTTCCTGTAGCTCCTAAAAAGCTGGTGTAGTCGAACTCAATGCATGTCTTTCCTTGTTGATCCATTCTCTGCCCCCGACACTCGAAAATGAGATATACCAAATATCGTTCAACTATTTTGATATAGCAATGGGATATAAAAGAATAGTCTTTTATGCCCTTAATTACATTCAAAAGGAAATATTAAAACCAGCTTTGTAACAAGTGATGCACAGCTTCGCCATATATAAGCATTCAATTGATTAATATTTCAAACAGCAAACTAAAAGCAGGTCTTAAGCGACGATGTCAATACCAAAAGCTTATAGATTCATCAGCTTAATACCAAGCCCAACACGGGTTTGAGAATGATCATAGTCGATCAGCGTTTCACCGTAGCCATGGTAACCTTGAAGATATACACCAAGAATGTCATTGAAATAGAATGTGTAACCTAGTTCAATCCCACCTTTATCATCAGCAAAGTTGTAAAAACCGCGTGTATTGACCACGCCCGCACGGGTATAAACTTTCGCCCACAACTCGTAAGGTGCGTAGTAATTTTCCATGTCGTCATTTTCTGTGGTAATCACCCACCATGCATGTACGCCATATTCGACTGGGCCAGAAAAACGCTCGGCAGCGACATATAGACGGTCCCAACTGCGTGACAGTTTGCTGGATTGACCGTTCGATTCATGTTTGTAACCGGCTTCAACATGATTGAACAACAACATGTTCGATTGATGTGCTAAGAACACTTGCGGCTTGTAGTTTGTTTCTCTAAATGGCGATGAGATATCAGAGTTTGCCAGTTGCCATAGGGACTTTTGAGTATAAGCCCCCATCAAAGCAGTGCCTGAGCTGAAGCGATAAAATGGAATTGATGCTGAGATCTGAAACTTCACTTCAAAATCTTGCAGTGAATCCATCTCTGAGCCCATTTCGCTATAGGCGCTTTGGTTGATGTCTGTGGTGTATGTACCTAGAACGTAGTTGTCTTCGTAGGTAGAGATATGGGTAATGTCTTTTCCGTAAGCAAGTACGGGGCACAACAAGAGCGGAATTACTTTATACTTCATCGTTATCCTTTTGCCGCCAAATCATAAGGCGGCAATATCATTCCTTATCATCGATAACTTCGACAATAAACAGCAAGGGAAAAGCGGTTAAAGCAATTTTCATTCCGGATTTTATAATTAGCTGAAGATTTTACAATAAGCCGTAGATACACAGATCAATTTCTACCAACTCGTTGATAAAATTCGTTTATTTGACATCCACTACACGGCTGGCTTTTTTGTACTGAACTTTCCACCCAGCCCATCTTGGAAGTTCCCAGCGTTTAGGGTCACCTTTGCGATTTCCTTCTGTGTAGATGACATGAACCAACTTGCGAGACACAAAATATTCCACTTCAAGCTTGAGCTCAGCTAACACGAGCTTCAGAGGGTACTGCTCTGCGAAGTCGTTGTATTCCCACTCGGGAATGCCTTCAAATGGAAGGTCATCGGCCGCGAACAATTCGATGTCATCAACACTTTCAACGCCGAGCGTTTCCAATTGTTCGGTCAGCCAAGTAGAAAAACAAAGCTCATCAAGAGCTTTCTTATCCACCAGTTCAGTATTCAGACCTAGGGAGTTGTAGATTTTCCAGTGCTGAATTTGTTGTTTTCGCAATGGAGCAAAGCCTGGCAACAACATTTCTTGTTCGATCATGTCGGCAATAGATTGAATCGCCACTTCACCTTGTAACGCTTGATGCTCGGTGAATATTGTCCGACCAGCGTATACTAAGTGCATAGTTGCTAGCGGAGTATCATCTTCGTATTGAGTATCACCTTGGTGCCATTCTCCCAGTTCGAGCGTTTTAATGAGTTCGAGCGAAATCGGCATCATGACAGATGCAAGGTTGAGCGTTTGTTTAACTCCCCTACCCGGTACGCTGTGACTATCTAGCACCAAAGCCGCTTCACTTTTATCCGGAAAACGACTGTTTCGACCAACGACCATTTCCATCGAACCATTGCCAAGTGCATCTCGGCGACGCTCTCTGCGCACAAACACCAATTCAGGATGCAAAGCCGCTATCGCTTGAGTCAGTTGATCTCGTCGATAACGCGAAGCCACTTCCAATTGAGGCAATTCAAATACGTCCCGCATCTGCTTTGCTAAGCCTTGCGCTTCTTCCAGCACACTGGTATCAACAATCACAGCAGGAAGCTGTTCTCCACGCACCAACCGAATCATTAGCGACGCGTCACACCCCAAAGGTTCTTCTTGCTCTAGTGCCTCTGTTGCCTCTCCCCCTTGCAGTTGATATAGCTGTGCAGGCACGGAGAGCGCTGCCGCTAAATCGATCATGGCTTCTTTTTCGGCTTTGGTCGGAATGCGAGTCACCAGATCGGCGAATAGCGCATCAATTGGCAGTGGATAGACTTTTTTGCCGTGCTCAGTTACGTCACCGTTATCGTCTAATGCACCCATCGCTTGCAAACACAGAAGTGCTGCGTTCAATGACTTTTCTGGAACCGCATCAAGAAAGTGCAGCTCAGATAAACGATAGCCACAACACGCCGCCGCAAGCATGGGCTCTACCAGCTCTTCACGATGCAACTCCGGTGGCGTGACCAACTCTAATGGAGCATGTTCGCCAAATAAACGGATACAAGTGCCTTCTGCTACACGCCCTGCACGCCCCATTCGCTGTGCTGCACTGGCTTTTGAAATGTTGGTTAATGTGAGAGCAGTACGTCCGTTGCGCTGAACCGTTCTTCGCTCCAAACCGCTATCAATCACAACGCGGATGTTAGGAATGGTAAGCGACGTTTCCGCGACATTGGTTGCCAGCACCACTTTGCGCTGCGCTTGAACAGTTAAAGCTCGATGTCGCTCTTCATCACTGACCGAGGCATGAAGCTTCACCACCAGCACATCATCCAAGTGCTGTAACATCTGCGCGCACTGAGTGATCTCTTTTCGACCCGGTAAAAACACCAAGATATCGCCTTCTTCATCTTCAAGGGCTTCTTTTACTGTTTTCACCACGTCATTTTCACACCCTTTTTTATTGGGCAGATGACGACTGTCTATTACTCGATGAGTCACCGAGACAGGAAAACAGCGCCCTTCTGAGCGAAGACGATGAGCATTAAGATAATGTGCGAGTTTTTCGCCCTCTAATGTGGCAGAAGTCACTATCAATCGATGCTGATTTTCTTGCTTCAAAATTGCGGTTAGTAGATCAATGTCCCAGCGACGTTCGTGAAATTCGTCCACTATCACGATGTCGAAGCTTGCAAGTTTGTCTTCCGCAAACCAACGCAACGCTACACCCGGCGTCACAAACACAACTTCCGTGTTCTCATCGAAATACGCATGCAGCTTGATCGCGTAACCAATTTTGTTACCTATCGGCTCACCAGATTGCTCCGCAAGAAACTCAGCTAATGAGGTACAAGCAATTCGACGTGGCTCGATGACCAAAACACGTCCGTGCTTTGCCGCCCAAAGAGGAAGGCGTGTTGACTTACCCGAACCCGTTTC
Source organism: Vibrio sp. Y20_XG_PY13 (assembly GCF_024181925.1). NCBI lineage: Bacteria > Pseudomonadati > Pseudomonadota > Gammaproteobacteria > Vibrionales > Vibrionaceae > Vibrio > Vibrio sp. Y20_XG_PY13. The sequence goes on from NZ_JAMZAL010000002.1 coordinate 370,580, forward strand.
GGCTTCCACAACGAGGTGGTGGTGCTTCACGTGTTGGTCAAATTCAGCTTGTAAGCTATCGATAGGCAGTTGAAACATAAAGAATGGATTTTGTTGTGATAATGCTGAGCATTATACCCAAGTGAAAAAATCCTGCTTTAGGTATCTCTTACAACAAATATTGACGATATTTTCGTCGGTAAACGAGTTTTTTTGCGACATTACATTGATGTGCGTCAACGCATGTTTACAACTAAATGGTGAACCCGTTAAAATTTCGTGCGCATCCTTCAACCCTACATTAAGGCACCCAATGAACAACGATAAACGCCCACTATATATTCCATATGCGGGTCCGGCTCTTATGGCAACCCCTCTATTGAACAAAGGCAGTGCTTTTTCTGCTGAAGAACGTAGTTCATTCAACTTAGAAGGTCTGCTTCCAGAGACAACAGAAACAATTCAAGAACAGGTAGAACGTGCCTACCAACAATACAAGAGTTTCGAAAGCGACATGGATAAGCACATTTACCTGCGCAATATCCAAGATACCAACGAAACCCTATTCTACCGTTTAGTACAAAACCATATTTCTGAGATGATGCCGATCATCTACACGCCAACCGTTGGTGCTGCGTGTGAGAACTTCTCGAACATTTACCGTCGTGGTCGTGGTCTATTTATCTCTTACCCGAACCGTGATCGTATCGATGACCTGCTAAACAACGCAGCCAACCACAACGTAAAAGTGATTGTTGTGACTGATGGCGAACGAATCCTAGGTTTGGGTGACCAAGGTATCGGCGGTATGGGTATTCCTATCGGTAAGCTTTCTCTGTACACCGCATGTGGTGGTATCAGCCCTGCTTACACATTGCCTATCGTTCTGGATGTGGGTACAAACAACCCTCAACGTCTTGCTGATCCAATGTACATGGGCTGGCGTCATCCTCGAATTACGGGCCCTGACTACGATGCATTTGTAGAAGAATTCATCCAAGCAGTACAACGCCGTTGGCCAGATGCACTTATCCAGTTTGAAGACTTCGCGCAGAAAAATGCGATGCCTCTACTAGAGCGCTACAAAGACCGTATTTGTTGTTTCAACGATGACATCCAAGGTACGGCAGCAGTAACCGTAGGCTCTCTACTGGCAGCATGTAAAGCGGCGGGTACTCAACTTTCTAAACAGCGCATCACTTTCTTAGGTGCGGGTTCTGCGGGTTGTGGTATCGCAGAAGCGATCATTGCGCAAATGGTATCGGAAGGGATTTCTGACGAGAAAGCACGCTCTCAAGTTTACATGGTCGATCGCTGGGGTCTGTTACAAGAAGGTATGCCTAACCTGCTTGATTTCCAACAGCGTTTGGTCCAAAAACACAGCAACACAAAAGAGTGGGAAAATGAAGGAAATGGCTTCTCACTACTGGATGTAATGCGTAACGCGAAACCAACGGTACTGATTGGTGTATCAGGTGCTCCTGGCCTATTTAGCCAAGAAGTCATCGAAGAGATGCACAAACACTGCAAGCGTCCGATTGTCTTCCCGCTGTCAAACCCAACCAGCCGTGTTGAAGCAACACCAAACGACATCATCCGTTGGACAAACGGTGAAGCGCTAGTGGCAACGGGTAGTCCGTTTGATCCTGTGGTTCACGAAGGTCGCACTTACCCTATCGCACAATGTAACAACAGTTACATCTTCCCAGGCATCGGTCTTGGCGTTTTAGCGGTTAACGCAAAACGCGTGACTGACGAAATGCTAATGGAATCAAGCCGAGCGCTGGCTACATGCTCTCCACTTGCGATTAATGGTCGTGGTGCACTTCTACCTCCTTTGGAAGAAATCCACCTAGTATCGAAGAAGATTGCTTTTGCCGTTGCAAAGAAAGCAATCGAGCAAGGTGTGGCACTGGAAATCACAGACGAAGCGCTAAACGATGCTATTGACCAAGCGTTCTGGCAGCCAGTTTACCGCCGCTACAAACGCACAGCATTCTAAGCTTGAGACAACTTGTATAATTATTAGCCCCTACTCTGTAGGGGCTTTTGTTTTTTAAGCTGTTTTTTATCATCCTAACCAGATTTTGGCATAAATGGGCTTCTCTCTTTTTGTTTCTATCAGATATGATGAGGAATACACATTTATTAAAGGGTATAAGACGTTTTGCTGTTTTCTCGTATAAGGTCAAAGTGGAAGCTTAAGTGTTCGTGGAAGCAAATTGCTTTGATTTTGTCGATCTCTTTATTTGGACTCCTTCTGTCTGTCGTTGCCATCGACCGCTGGGTCGCATTACAGGCCAAAGACAATATCTTTATCGATTACGACCAAATACCCCAGCACGAAGTCGCGGTGGTGCTTGGTACGAGTAAATACATCGGAAAGACACTCAACACCTATTACACTCATCGCATCAATGCAGCGATCGAGCTTTATAAGCAAGGCAAAGTGAAACAGTTTTTGCTTAGCGGAGACAACGCACATCGCTCTTACAATGAGCCATGGACCATGAAACGAGATCTGCTTAAAGCCGGCGTTCCAGAAGAAGTCATCCATCTCGATTACGCTGGATTTCGGACTTTGGATTCCATAGTGCGAACAAAAAAGATCTTCGCCTCAGAGCGTTTTTTGATCGTGACTCAACGCTTTCACTGTGAGCGCGCGCTGTTCATTGCCGATGCGTATAATATTGATGCACAGTGTCTTGCGGTTGCAGGCCCAACAGCGAATAAACAAAAAACTTCGATGCGAATTCGTGAACTGCTTGCTCGTGTGAAAGCATTTTTGGATCTCTACGTGATGAATACGCAGCCACGCTTCCTTGGCCCTCAAGAGCCAATTCTTGCGGTAGAAGACCCAACAGAAGCATCAAATGCTGAGCGCAACATTCCTATAGAATAATCGGCTGGCACCATTTTCGTGCATCACGTCACACATGAATAACAATTCGTTAAAAACAAATGGGTAGAGTTCTACCCATTTCCAAATCTCAACCTCACATTTTCTTATTTCGCCTACGATTCAGGCCAAATTGCCCTTCGCATTCGCAGTAACATTTAATCAATAAATAACTACAAGTCAGTTACCTTGCCATAAAAAACCGACAAAAAGGCAATGCAAAAGGAGCACACCCATGACCGCACTCGCTGTGACACTGAAGAATTGGTTCTTCACTCGCAACAGCATGATTTTGAATGCCAACATTCTGCTGTTCATTATCTTGTTTAATACCCTACCCTTTGAACCACAAGTCGTAACCGGCATCAGCATCTTAGTGTTTGTTGCGATTCTTTGGTTAACAGAAGCGATTCACGTCAGCATTACTGCTTTGCTGATCCCGATGCTTGCCGTCTTCTTGGGCGTGTTTAACACCCAAACAGCACTGAATAACTTCTCGAACTCAATCATCTTCTTGTTCTTGGGTGGCTTTGCTCTCGCCGCTGCGTTGCACAAGCAGAAACTTGACCAAGCACTTGCTGACAAAGTGTTGCTGATTGCTCGTGGTCGAATGTCTGTCGCGGTATTTATGCTGTTCGGTGTGAGCGCAGGTCTTTCAATGTGGATTTCCAACACAGCAACAGCCGCAATGATGCTTCCTTTGGTATTAGGTGTCATGACGAAACTGGACGCGAAGAAAAACCACAACACATTCTTGTTCGTTCTTCTCGGTATTGCTTACAGCGCCTCTATCGGCGGTATCGCTACGCTAGTTGGTAGCCCACCAAACGCGATTGCTGCGGCCGAAGTAGGTTTGAACTTCACGGAATGGATGAAGCTAGGTCTGCCAATCTCTTTGATTTTGATGCCAATTGCGATTTTGGTTCTGTACACCATGACCAAGCCAGATTTGAGCCACAAGTTTGAACTTGACCACAAACCTGTTGAATGGACGAACGGCAAAATGGTCACACTGGCAATCTTCTTACTTACCGTCACTTTGTGGATTTTCAGCAAGCCGATCAACACCATGCTTGGCGGTTTTGCAAAATTCGACACCTTGGTTGCGATTGGTGCCATCTTGCTGCTAGGCGCATCTCGAGCAGTCGAATGGAAGGACATTGAAAAGACAACAGACTGGGGTGTTCTGATCCTGTTCGGCGGCGGTATCTGCTTGAGTAACGTTCTAAAAGCGACAGGCACCAGCGTTTTCCTAGCGCACAGCCTAACTGGCTTCCTTGAGCAAGCAGGTGTATTACTCACTATCCTTTCTGTGGTTGCCTTTGTCGTCTTCTTGACTGAGTTTGCAAGTAACACAGCAAGTGCTGCGCTACTGGTACCAGTGTTCGCGACCATTGCCGAAGCACTTGGTCTATCACCAGTGATTCTGTCAGCGCTTATCGCGGTAGCCGCATCTTGTGCCTTCATGTTGCCAGTTGCAACGCCACCAAATGCAATTGTGTTCGGTACGGGTCACATCAAGCAAAAAGAAATGATGAGAATCGGCTTCGTATTAAACATTGCTTGTATCGGTGCACTGACACTGTTCGCTTGGTTGTTCTGGTAAAGAAACACTGACTCGATTAGCACTACACTGCTGTTCACGGTGATCGAATTGATAGCCCAAACTTCCCCTAAAGTGGTGTTCAGCAGTTTCCCTCTTGGTGGCCAGTTGGCCACCTTTTTTTATTCTTTCTTACCTCGTATTGGCGGATTCACTTTGCACTCTTCCCTCTAAAGGGGGAATTCCTAGTGCTCAATCAACCTTTACTCTTAAAGCCTGAACAAACTCTCATACCAGCTTCAATGAACAATCGAACTCAATAGCCTGCCAACACAAACTGTAGACACAAAAAAGCCGTCATACTTTGCTTTCATAAGCTCAGTACAACGGCGCGTTTAAACGAAAAGTGTGAATCGCTAGAACGTCATGCTATTTATTTATGCCTCATTCTTTTGGCAACTCAACAATCCGTAATTCACTTCAACGCGGTTTCGACCATTACGCTTAGCGAGATACAATACTTCATCGGCTCTTGCCATGGTCTCGGTTACCCGCTCATTTTGCATTTGGGCCACGCCAATACTGCAAGTAAGCGCCTCACCATGAACCCACAAGTGGTTTGCGACATTCTTGCGTATCATCTCGGCCTTTTTCACGGCTTGTTCGATATTGGTATCTGGACAGAAAACCACAAACTCTTCACCACCCCAACGAACCAAACGGTCATCAGGTGCAATAGAACTGGCAACGACCATGACGAACTCACGCAGAATATCATCCCCCATTTGATGCCCGAACTTATCGTTAATCTTCTTAAAGTTATCTAAATCCATATAAAGGATGCTCAACGTCGAGTGCCCCCAACGTACTTGGCGTGCTTGCTGTTCTAACCAAGTTTGTACAGCATGACGGTTCATCGCTCCGGTTAGCGCATCTCGGTGCGCCAACTCGGCAAATTCGTAATTCTGCGCGCGCAAAGTGCCATTCACTTTTTCTAGATGACGATGACGACGCTTCGCTTTTTCATACGCCGCTCTGTTTTTCCGTAGTTCATGCAGAGAGAAAGCCAGCCCTAAAGCCATCCAAGAAAACAATAGAGCAAACAACAACGTCTCTTGTGCAAGATAGGCACCTTCAAATTCGATCTTATCAATCACAATTTTGTGCTGACCAAGCGCAGCACCCGAACCAGTGGCAATATCAATACGCGTAATGTTCGAAAACTCTGGCGCAGAATGTTCAATATCGACCTTGTTATCCGCAAGCCACCAGGTCATTACCTGTAAGTTCTTAATCGGAATCTCGATGGTTTCACTAAAATTCGATGGAGAAAACTGCATGCCATTGTATTTGATGGTGTATTCATCATCCGGTTTCGAGTATTCCGGATTGTAGTTTCTCAGATAAAGACGTAGGTCATGGCTTGGGTTTTGCCCATTGCCCGCCTCTTCATAATGAAGCTTTAATCGGATGGTATGGTAATTAGAAAGATCGATGCCGTGTGTTGGCTGCGCTACATCGGTATAAACCGAGATACCGCAATACGGCCAAGCATAACTGCTTTTTTTTAGCTCACAATTGAGTACCAAGCTTTGCGCATCATAGGTGATATCGGCCGTACTTAGCCCACCTTCGCTCGCATCTTTTGTCGCATAAATATTGAATTGTTCAGGTGTGATGACGAGCTTACGCGTGTCACCTAACACACTGTACAGAGCAACTAAACTGATCGTACAAATCGAAAGAGCGAAGATTAATTTGTGTATCCACTTCATAGGCAAGTGACCTGCTTAACTTATATACAACACAGTGTACCCAATGATATTTCGAACTTCAAATAAAGTCATTTATCAAGAAACAAAATTACTTTTGGCTTGAGTTCTTATTTCCGATACATGGTAACGCGTTTTGAACCGTTATCACGGTTTAAAATCGTCCAATTTGATGACTTACTTGTTATTTGCGAAGCAATTCACAACCACTCAAGCGAGGCACCATCAAGCTTTGCGACGAGAAACAATGGCCATTCATTGTGGAAACATTGCCAGTTATTAACCCTGTCAACCCTGCATCTTGAGCGCACTTCGTTATATACTGTCGAAAAACACAATAACGAGTAATGTCATGTCATTAATTGCTACTGGTACGCTAAACAAAATGCGTGCTTCTCTCGATGGTGCCGTCAGCTATCGTCTTCCTGTGGGTGATGAAGAAGTCGATCTGTCACCGTTTCTCGGTAAAACACTCACGTTGACGCATACTGGCAATATTTTTTGTTGCTCATGCGGTAAGAAAACCAAGAAGAGCTATTCTCAAGGCCACTGTTTCGTGTGTATGAAGAAGCTTGCGAGCTGCGATATGTGCATCATGAAGCCAGAGACTTGCCACTACGACCAAGGCACATGCCGCGAACCGCAGTGGGGAGAAGAAAACTGTATGGTGGATCACTTCGTGTATCTATCAAATACATCAAGCTTGAAAGTGGGCATCACTCGCCACACTCAAATTCCAACACGTTGGATTGATCAAGGTGCAACTCAGGGTCTGCCAATTTTCAAAGTCAAAACGCGTCATATTTCAGGCTTGATTGAAGTGGAACTGGCAAAGCATATTGCAGACAAAACAAACTGGCGCACTTTGCTTAAAGGCGATGGTGAACCGATTGAGTTACAAGATCGTTTTGCTGAACTGCTTCCTCTTGTGCAAGACAAGATTGCTGAAATCAAACAGCAATTTGGTGAAGATGCCATCGAGGTGCTGAGCGAAACCATTACCGATCTTAGCTACCCCGTTCAGCAACACCCAACGAAAATCACCTCTCATAACTTCGACAAAAACCCGGTTGTGACTGGCATTTTGCAAGGCATCAAAGGTCAGTATCTGATTTTTGATACCGGTGTGATTAACGTCCGCAAATTTACATCTTACGAAGTTGAAGTAAGCGCGTAGATACGTCTGCTTTACTATACAAACTTCCTAGATAGAAAAAGCTCGAGCACTGGCTCGAGCTTTTGTTTTTCTTCGTTCAGAGCGATGAGAGATTAAGCATCAAGGATGCTTTCTAGCACATCAAACAACATATCCACTTCTTCAATAGTGTTGTAATGCATACAACCAATTCGTACGACCCCACCTGATTCTTCAATGCCAAGCTGACGAACCAAACCAAGTGCATAAAAGTGGCCATTCCAAACACAGATATTGTGCTCACCTAAGGTCTTAGCGATAAACTCTGGTGAATACTTGTCAAATGTTAGGGCAAACGTCGGCGTACGTTGCTGACAATCTTCGCTCTCAATGCCATACAGTTTCACACCTTCTAGCGCGTCGAGTCGTTGCAAAAAACGCTCACTTAAACGCTGTTCGTGTTGATTGTAAAGCGCGTAACTTTGTTCTAATCGCTGACGAAGTGGTAAGTCGTTATCGCCAAACTGAGCCAAATATTCCACTGCGGCCGCAACACCAGCAAGGCCTTCGAAGCTTTGTGTACCCGTTTCAAAACGACCCGGACCAATATTCGTAGCCGGTTCTACTTTATAAGGACGAAGGCTGTGCAACCATTGGTCAGCCACGTAAGCGATACCTACATGCGGTCCAAAGAACTTATAAGCTGAACACGCTAAGAAATCACAGCCCAGCGCTTGTACATCGACTAAGTGGTGAGGGGCATAATGCACTGCATCGACATAAACTTGAGCACCAACACCGTGCGCCATGTCAACTACGCGCTGAATATCGACTATCGATCCCGTGGTGTTTGACGCATATGTCACGGCAACCAAGCGTGTTTTTTCTGAAAGCAGGCTTTGTAAGTGCTCAAGATCTAAAGTGCAATCAGCTTCATTGATTCGAACTTGGTGAACCTTAGCACCTTTGTCTTCCGCTGCTTGTTGCCAGCTTGAAACGTTCGAGTAATGGTCAAGCGCTGAGACAATGATCTCATCCCCTTCTTGCCAATCACGACTGATTGCACGGCTTAACTGGAACGTCAGTGATGTCATGTTCGCGCCAAAGACAATATTACCAGACGAAGGTGCATTCAATAGCGCTTGTGCCGACTCTCGCGCACTCTGCATGACATCAACCGTAGCTTGGCTAGAGAAGTAATGCCCACCCAAGTTGGAATTAAAACGCCCAAGGTAACCGACCATTGAATCAAGCACAGATTGAGGAACTTGCGAGCCGCCAGGCCCATCAAAAAACGTAACTGGTTTGTCATTATGATACTGAGCCAGCGCGGGAAACTGTTCTCTGATTTGATTAAGATTGAAGTTCATTACGTTTGTCCGTAGCGGTTAATACAAAGACATCCATGTGGCCTGCTTGGTCATCAATCACAGAACGAATTGGACAGGCGTTGTGCCAAAGTTTGCTGTCAGCCAACATCGCCACTTCCCCGTTTTCTAATACTTTGCGGAAAAATGGGGCTTGGTTATGGCTGCTGTATAGCATGATGTCACCACCAATGATGTTGTGACGACCAACACCAACCATCGCGATATGATCAAATCCGTCTTGGTGCACACCTTCTGGCGCGACCTGCGTTTCGCTATCTAATGCAGTGATTCGAATCTGGTGAATTTCGATTTCTTGACCATTTGGAAGGTGGTTTGCGCTCACAAATAGCGCACACATTTCGCGAAAGCCTTCACTTGCTAAAATGTCTTTCTCGATAGGTTCAAATTGACGAATGACATCACCCTGAAATCGGTTGATATCTGAAGACTGTACAAAGCTGTTCTTGTTCAAATCGATCACTTGTCCATCTTCAAAACTCACGACTGAGTAGCGTCGTAATCGATATTGCCCATCAGCGTGCTCAGTATGAGGTAACGCTTCAAATGAAGGCGAAAGTTGCTCAATTGCTGCCATGCTGAGCTGAGTTAAATGTAGAGTGTTCTCACGCGAATGTAACATCATTGACTCCTTTAATGAGGTACATTTAATTAACATTTAATTTACAACATAGATTACGCAAATATTCTGCAATTACCAGCTTTTAACGTTGATAGCTTCAACATAAATAAAAAAACGAGATGAAAACCCACAAACAAAAGTTAAATTAGGTATATGTTTTATATTAAAGCTTAAGCAACATTTGAAACTAGATTTCTCTACTGTAAATAGAATTTTATGCTGGATTGAGACAATTTCTATCACGCGATAGTGAGTTCTAATCTATAACCATTTATTCGATCTCAATCGCCGTTTATGCTTTTAAAGCTATAAGAATTTCCATACAATCGAGAGAAATGTTCAGCCCTCTTTGGAGCCACAATGAGCGACGTAAAACACTGTAAACTATTAATTCTTGGTTCTGGTCCAGCAGGTTACACCGCGGCAGTATACGCTGCGCGCGCGAATCTAAACCCTGTGCTTGTGACGGGAATGCAACAAGGTGGTCAGCTAACCACTACAACAGAAGTAGAAAACTGGCCAGGTGATGCAGAAGGCCTAACAGGCCCAGCATTAATGGAACGCATGAAAGAACATGCGGAACGTTTCGAAACAGAAATTGTATTCGATCACATCAACGAAGTTGAACTGTCTCAACGTCCATTCCGTTTAAAAGGTGATTCTGGTGAGTACACCTGTGATGCTTTGATCATTTCAACAGGTGCATCAGCTAAATACCTAGGTCTGGAATCAGAAGAAGCGTTCAAAGGTCGCGGCGTATCGGCATGTGCTACGTGTGACGGTTTCTTCTACCGCAACCAAAAAGTTGCGGTTGTCGGCGGCGGTAACACAGCGGTTGAAGAAGCGCTGTACCTATCTAACATCGCATCTGAAGTTCACTTGATCCACCGTCGTGATTCATTCCGTGCGGAGAAGATCCTCATTAATCGTCTTATGGACAAAGTGGAAAATGGCAACATCATTCTTCACACCGATCGCACACTAGATGAAGTTCTGGGCGACGATATGGGCGTAACTGGTGTTCGCATTAAAGATGTAAACACAGGCACAACTGAAGATCTTGAAGTGATGGGCGCGTTTATCGCGATCGGCCACCAGCCAAACACCCAGATCTTTGAAGGCCAGCTAGAAATGAAAGATGGCTACATCGTTGTGAAGTCGGGTCTAGAAGGCAACGCGACGCAAACTAGCATTGAAGGTGTATTTGCAGCTGGTGACGTAATGGATCACAACTATCGTCAAGCAATCACATCAGCAGGTACAGGCTGTATGGCAGCTCTGGATGCGGAACGCTTCCTAGACGCACTTAGTGACAAATAACTTTTCACATTTGTGTCATATCCTTAAAGCCCAGCGGTATTCCCGCTGGGTTTTCTTTTGTATACTACCGCCTCATTAAAACAATTATCATTAAGCCTTCACGATGGATAAGAAAAAGCAAAGCAGCTTGAATAAGTGGCTTAAGCAACAGAGCAAGTTAGCCAAGCGCTGGCTCATGATTGCGATAGGCCTAGGCGTACTTTCAAGCGTGTTTTTATTGGCTCAAGCAGCCCTGCTCGCCTCCATTCTTCACCAATTAATCATCGAACAAGTCGATAAAAGTGAGCTCATTTGGCACTTTGTCGGATTAGTCGGAACCGTCATCGGCCGCGCTGCATGTACGTGGGGCCGCGAAATTGCGGGCTACCGCTGTGGCGAACAAATCCGAGTTTACATTCGACAACTCATTTTAGACAAAGTCCACAAGCTGGGGCCTGCTTACATTAAAGGCAAACCAGCAGGCAGTTGGGCGACATTGATTCTAGAGCAAGTTGAGAACATGCAAGACTTCTTCTCTCGCTACTTGCCTCAAATGTCGCTGTCGGTATTAGTTCCTTTCATCATTTTGGTTGTGGTATTCCCAGTTAACTGGGCGGCAGGTTTAATCTTCCTTGTGACGGCCCCGTTAGTGCCTATTTTTATGGCATTAGTTGGTATCAAAGCCGCGGAAGCGAACCGTAAAAACTTCAAAGCAATGCAACGCTTATCCGGTCACTTCTACGACCGATTGCAAGCGATGACGACCATTCGCCTTTTCGACCGTACAAAGTCAGAAACTGAGACCCTGAAAGGGGCATCAGAGGTATTTCGTACCCGCACGATGGATGTACTAAAAATCGCATTCCTTTCTTCTGCGGTACTGGAGTTCTTCACTTCTATTTCTATCGCTATTACTGCGGTTTACTTCGGCTTCAGTTACATCGGTGAATTGAACTTTGGTTACTACGGTGCTGGCGTCACCTTGTTTGCTGGCCTGTTCATTCTTATTTTAGCTCCTGAGTTTTACCAACCACTTCGAGATCTCGGTACTTTCTATCACGCGAAGCAACAAGCGGTGGGCGCTGCTGAAAGTATTGTCGAGTTTCTTGAACTAGAGGTAGATCAAGTGAAAGACGGAACTCAATCTCTTGAACAGAACACGCCAATTCAAATCGAAGCTCAAGATTTGGTTGTTTTCAGCCCTGAAGGCAAACAATTGGCTGGCCCTCTGTCATTTTCATTGGAAGCCAATCAAAGCACTGCGCTTGTTGGCCCAAGTGGCGCAGGTAAAACCAGTTTGGTTAATACCATTCTTGGCTTTATGCCATACAAGGGCAGTTTAAAAATTAACGGCTGCGAGTTGTCTCAACTTGATCTATCGACTTGGCGCGAAGCTGTCAGCTGGATTGGTCAAAACCCAATGTTATTGCACGGCAGCATTCGTGATAACGTCACGCTTGGTAAACACGATATTCCAGACGCACAAGTGAATACAGTGCTCAACGATTCTTACGCGGCTGAGTTTGTTGAAATGCATGGCCTGGATTACGCAATCTCTGACCGTTCAGGCGGTTTATCTGTAGGACAAGCTCAACGTCTTGCACTTGCGCGAGCAATGCTACAAAACGGCCGTTTCTGGTTGCTTGACGAACCGACGGCAAGCTTGGATGCGCGCAGTGAAAAACTGGTGATGGAGGGAATTAATAAGTATACCCAATCCACCACTAACTTGATGATCACTCACCAACTTGCGCCTTTGCAAAACGTTTCACAAATTCTCGTGATGCAAGATGGTCAAATCGTACAACGTGGCGACTACGCTACCCTAGCCTCACAAGAAGGTTTGTTTAAAGACATGTTAGCTGCCAACCTAGCGCAGCGTGAATCAGACAAGGGGAACCTAGATGCGTGATTTACTCCCTTATCTAAAACTGTATAAAAAACATTGGTTCGGTTTGTCGCTGGGTATGCTATTGGCGTTCCTAACACTTGCTGCATCTATCGGCTTGCTCACTCTGTCTGGTTGGTTTATCTCCGCAGCAGCAGTGGCTGGTTTAACCGTTGCGCGTGAAACCTTCAACTACATGCTGCCAGGTGCTGGCGTGCGCGGTGCCGCAATGGCACGAACTGCTGGCCGTTGGGGGGAGCGTGTTGTAAGCCACAATGCGACATTTAAATTACTGACAGACCTGCGTATCTTCTTCTTCAAGAAACTTGCTCCGCTGATCCCAGGCCGAGTGTCAACAATGCGCGATGCTGACCTGCTGAACCGTCTGGTAGCCGATGTGGACGCAATGGATCACGTTTATCTGCGACTTATCAGCCCCGTTATTATTGGCATCTTTGGCATTCTGAGTTTAACCGCAGTCTTAGCGTTCTTTGACTGGCATCTTGCGCTACTTTTAGGCTCAATTCTTACGATCATGCTTTTGGTGTGGCCAGTGCTTTTTTACAAACTGGGCAAAAACAACGGTGAGCACTTAACGCAAAACAAAGCTCAGCTTCGTGTCGCGACACTCGATTGGCTACAAGGCTATAGCGAGCTGAGTATTTTTGGTGCAGAAGAACGCTACCGTAACCTGATTCTTGAAAAGCAAAAACAACTGCTTTCAAACCAGTTTGTAAACGCTAATCTGACTGGTATGGCGTCAGGACTTCTGATGTTGGTGAACGGCCTGACTTTAGTTGTCATGCTTTGGTTTGCTGCTGATGGCGTTGGTGGTCGGGCACCTGATCCTTGGATCGCCCTATTCGCTTTTGCAACAATGGCAAGTTTTGAAATTTTGATGCCTATTGCGGGTGCGTTCCAATACCTTGGTCAAACGCTGACTTCTGCCCGTCGCTTGAACGAAGTGATTCTCGCAGAGCCTGATGTTGTCTTCCCTGAGCAATCTAAACGCGAAGAAAAGCCACTGGATATCGAGTTCATCAACATTGATTTTGCATACCCTGATGGACAACAGAAAGTGCTGAAAGACCTTTCGCTTTCACTTCCTTTAGGCTCGAAAACCGCAATTGTTGGTCAAACGGGTTCAGGCAAGTCGACTCTGATTCAACTACTTTGTCGCTACTGGGATGTAAACCAAGGTGAGGTTCGCATTGGTGGCGCTTCACTAAAAGATTGGTGTGAATCCGATCTGCGCTCAGCAATTACCGTAGTGAGCCAACGAGTAGATGTGTTAAACGGCACACTACGTGACAACTTGTTAATGGCGTCACCAAATGCGACTGATGAGCAACTGGCGGAGATCCTAACAAAAGTTGAACTGGGTGCTCTGCTTGAAGAGCCGGGTCTTGATGCTTGGCTGGGTGATGGCGGTCGTCAACTTTCTGGTGGCGAGAAACGTCGTATTGGTATTGCGCGAGCGTTACTACGAGATGCTCCGATTTTGCTTCTTGATGAGCCAACCGAAGGCCTCGACAAGCGTACCGAACAAAAAGTCATGGCGCTTTTCAACGAGTATTTTGCCAACAAGACGGTTGTGTTCATCACTCACCGACTCATAGAATTAGAGAGCATGGACAACATTTGCCTTATGGAACAGGGCGAGATCATTGAGCAAGGCGACCATCAAACTCTACTCGCTCAACACGGTCGTTACTACCAGTTGCTTCAATCTCTATAAGTAAGACTAAAAAAAGCTCATCTTCGGATGAGCTTTTTCATTGACTAACTCAACAAATTTGAAGAACGCTCTAACGACCAGACTTCGCCAAGTAAGCTGACATTTCGGCTTCTGGCACCATCCCTCCCCCGGTCGCCCAAACTAAGTGTGTGGCATTTTTCAAACGTTCATCCGTAAGCTGTAAACGAGTCTGGTAGTGTAGAGAACTCGATACATGCACCGCGCCCATCATTCCGGCTAATGCAGAGGGCTCCAAATTGATGCCTTCTCGTTCGCTCAACTCTCCTAAAAGCTGATACATACGTTCATCCGTCACTGTGTAGTAACCATCAATTAGCCGCTCCATGGCTCGCCCAACAAAACCAGAAGGACGACCAACGGCCAAGCCATCTGCCGCGGTGAGATTATCTATACCGATATCTTGCACCGCTATCTCATCATGCAAACCAGTATGTACTCCCAACAACATGCAAGGAGAATGTGTTGGCTCAGCGAAGATGCAATGCACGTGGTCACCAAAGGCCACCTTTAGCCCAAAAGCAACACCACCTGGCCCACCACCAACACCGCATGGTAAATACACAAACAGTGGATGGCGTTCATCAACCACAATACCTAAATCATCAAATTGTTGTTTTAAGCGTTCACCTGCAACCGAGTAACCTAGGAACAAGGTTTGTGAGTTTTCATCATCGATAAAAAAGCAGTTGGGATCGCTCTCTGCCTGTTTTCGACCTTGCTCAACCGCAACACCATAATCTTGCTCGTACTCAACCACGTTGACACCGTGCGATCGAAGTTTATTTTTCTTCCACTCTCTCGCATCGGCGGACATATGAACCGATACTGAAAAACCAAGCTTGGCACTCATCATGCCTATCGACATGCCTAGATTTCCCGTTGAACCAGCCGCGATGCTGTATTGTTGGAAAAATTGTCGGAACTCACCACTCAGCAGCTTGCTGTAATCATCACTCTCACTTAACAACCCTGTGGCAATCGCCAGTTTTTCTGCATGAACTAACACTTCATAAATGCCACCACGGGCTTTTATCGAGCCGGATATTGGTAGGTGACTATCAAGCTTGAGCATAAGGCGGCCGAATATTGGGACGTTGTACTGAGTTTCCAAAGCCGCTTTCATCTTTGGAATGTCCACTACAGGCGACTCAATGAGACCAGAAGCGGCTTTGGTTTCAGGAAAAGCTTTCATAAGATAAGGAGCAAAGCGCTTGAGCCTTGCACTCGCGACATGAATATCTTCTGCGTTCAATCCGACGTGCGGCAAACCTTCTTCAAGCGAGGTCACGTTGGGATTAAACCAGCAAACTTCATCTAGGTTGATCAGTTGCTCTAAAAGTGGGAATTGTTTTTTAAGCACTTCCACATTCAGCTTGTTCATATCCTCTATCCTGCAATTTGTTCTTTAGAATCTTCCATTCAATTGGTTACGCACATAAACAAAAGCGCCGCAATTGCGACGCTTTTAACCCATTCAATTTGTGCTCTATGCGTAGTTTTGCTCGAACTCTTTCATGAAATCGACCAACGCTCGCACACCTTCTAGCGGCATTGCATTGTAAATCGATGCGCGCATACCGCCCACCACACGGTGACCTTTTAGCGCTTTTAGTCCTTTTGCATCTGCAAGCTCAAGGAAAGTCGCGTCAAGTTCAGGCTTCGCTAATTGGAAAGGAACGTTCATTAATGAACGGTTCGATGGATGAACGCCGTTGCGGTAGAAATCAGACTGATCAATGTAATCGTAAAGCAGTTTTGCTTTTTCGCGATTCACTGTTTCAATGCTCTTAACGCCGCCTTGTGCTTTAAGCCATTTGAAAACAAGGCCAGACAAGTACCAAGCAAACGTTGGTGGCGTGTTAAACATTGATTCTTTTTCAGCAAGAACTTTGTAATCAAGAATACTTGGCAGCACTTGTTTCGCCATGCCGAGTAGATCGTCACGAACGATCGCGATGGCAATACCTGATGGACCAATGTTTTTCTGTGCGCCCGCGTAAATCACACCGTATTTCGACACGTCGATTTCACGAGAAAGAATTGTCGAAGACATATCAGCAACAATTGGTTTGTCGGTGATCGGAAGATCATTGATTTCGATGCCATCGATGGTTTCATTTGGGCAAAAGTGAACATAAGCCGCTTCTGGGGCAATTTTCCATTCGCTTGCAGGTAGAACAGCTACTTTACCGTCAATCTCTGTTTTGGCATCAAATACGTCAGGTTCGCAGTACTTCTTCGCCTCTTCGACTGCACTTTCAGCCCAGTAGCCACCATCGATGTAGGTTGCAGTTTCTGCATCACCAAGTAAGTTTAGCGGAACAGCGGCAAACTGAGCACGAGCACCACCTTGGCAGAACAGTACTTTGTAGTTGTCTGGAATATTCAGCAAATCACGTAGATCTTGCTCTGCTTCTTGTGCAACTTTGATGAACTCTTTACTTCGGTGACTGATTTCCATTACCGAAGTACCAAGACCTTGCCAGTCGATAAGTTCCTGTTGTGCTTGCTGCATGACAGCTTTTGGCAAAGCCGCTGGCCCTGCACTGAAGTTAAATACGTTGTCCGTATTTTGTTCCATGATGCTCATTGCTCCTGCTATGTAAATATTACGAAATTAATATCACGTTTTTATGGTGATAAAAACAAGAAAAGAGGTCTTAAGACCTCTTTTAAACTGAAAACGTCAAATTAACGGAAAGCTCTAATCGTAATCGGCTTATTTCTGCATCAACGCGGGCATTAACAGACCAATCAATGGAAATTCATGACCATTTTCAAACTTAAGCTTGCCTTCACCGATTTGAGCTTTAAGTTCATAACCACCATCGACTTTTTCAATCAACTCCATGATCAAAAGCTCATCAATGCCTTCTTGGATAAATGGATAGTGTTCAACAAGTTCATCTGAGAAGTAAGTACTCAATTCGCCGTTTGTTGCGGTCATCAACTTCATTGGGTCTTGCGTGATATGGTCTGTACCTTGAGGGACAGATAATTGCCACTCGTTGCGGAATTTACCTTCACCAAACGCCAAAGAAAGCTCATTAACTGAAAGCTTAAAGCCCTTACTAAATAGCGTGTCGATGTGAGGCATTAATTCGGACACCTGTTGTTCATCAAGTACTGGTGAGCTTTGATAGATCGACATAATTTGATCGAACGAATTACTATCGACATCTGCAATAGCAAAATTCAACTTAAAGTTATCAACATCAGTGCCATCCGTTAGGCGCATTTTTTGAGCATTAATGTTCAATTGGCTGTTTAGCTTCTCACCGGTTTCGTCATTCGACGTGTTGCCGCTGTAGCTCGCCTTTTCAATCAAAAATACCTGTTTAAGCGATGAATCAACCACATCTAACTTTTCTAGAGAAAAGGTTTGTTCACCAAGCCAATAACCTTTCGCTTGCTTACCCTTACCTTGTCCACTCAGATCATTCAGGTGTAACTCGTCACCATTTTCAAAATCGACTTGAACTGAAGGAATCGATACTTGGTACTTCAAATCACCAAGCACGGTAACATCGCCAGTCACTTGCGCAGGACTTGTCGAAACCGATACGCCTTGCGCTTCATTGCGATAGTTCCAGCTGTCTAAATCCAACGTAAACGCAGTGTTACCATTAAGCTGTGTTTTGCTATGCATGGTAAGCGGGAGAAAATCGTTATCCACCAGCTTAGAGTCTGCTGTCAGGCTAGTTAAACCATGGCTTACATCACTCGTGACTTCGAACATAATCGGCAAACCATCGCGTTCAAACTGTGTTTTCAGTTCAGGGTCAACCACTGAGTATCGAGTTAATACAACGGAAGAAAGGTAGCCGCGTTGGTATTCAACGACTTCGCCTTTGATCATCTTATCGTTCATATTGGCGATACCGTCTTCAATGATCGACTGACCAATTTGACCAACCGCAAGCGGCCAACACAACGCCAATGAGATTGCACCACCGATGGCGCCTAGTTTTTTTAAGTTTTGCATAACATCACTTTTCAGGTATTTGCGCTCAGTCTACCCCAAACTAATAACGGATAAAACATTGAGATAAATCAGACTATTGATGCTAATTCTAGTCCATTAGTCAGGAATCATACGCAGCTCGCACTCATTGCGCCGTTTTATTGATAAAGTTTGCTTGGCCAAGTTTTAACCGGAGCTCAACCACCTGTGAATCGTTACGCTGTATTGTGTCTCGACAATAATCCAATCAGTGCCGAGCAGTTTCGATTGGAACTGTCGGCTTTCTCTAGCAAGTTTGATATTTTTTCTGTCGAGTCGATAGAAGAAGCGCAAAGCGCGTTGGAATATCTTGAAGAAAGAGAACAAACTGTCGCGTTAGTGATCGCCAGCCATCACGCGCACTTTAATGGTGTGGATTTTCTCATTGGGCTGGACAAAACACCGCACACAGAGCGCGCTCGTAAAATTCTCATCAGTTGCTCTTCAGATATTGACGCGATACTCACGGCCGTCAACGAAGGTCGTTTGGATCATTGTTTGACCAAGCCTCTGCCAGATAACGTCCTTTTTAATACCGCTCAAAAAGAGCTGACGCAGTTTATCTTACGTAATTGCAAAGAAGACTTGCTCAGTTATAGCCAAATCTTGGACCAGCACAAATTGCTACGTGCTCATATCGAAAATCAGATGAGCAATTACCAAGCCGGTTTCTTACACGACTATCACTCGATGTCTGATAATGAACTGGCAGAACAAGTAATCTCTGCCTTGCAACAATTTTTCAAAGAAAATGACGAAACAAAAGCTTGTCGAACCTACTCTCCTGAGCATTTGCTGACGGTTGAAGGAGAACCTAACAGCTTTTTATGGTTCATAACCAGCGGAGAAGTGGCGCTTTACAAAAGAGACGAACAAGGTATGCAGCGAGAAGTGGTTCGCCATACCAAAGGGAACATTGTCGGCGGCATGTCATTTGTAACTGGGGAATGCTCCTTTTCTACTGCACTTACGCTTACCGAAACAGAAGTAATTAAACTTGATAGAAATGTGTTCCGTAAAGTAATGCAGAGTGACTCAAACCTTCTCCCCCTATTTACGAACTTACTTCTTCGTCATTTCAATCGCCGATTACAGAGAAGCATCAACACAAAATTACAATTGCAGAAAACACTCGAGTCACTTGAATCTGCTCATCAACAACTGATTGAAAGAGAAAAAATGGCCATGCTCGGCCAGTTGGTTGCGGGCGTGGCCCATGAGCTGAACAACCCAATAGCTGCGATTTTGCGTGGTGTAGAAAACCTCACTCATACCCTCGAAGGGCTACTAACTCAACTTCCGACAGCAGAAGTACAAATCAAAGGCGTTCAGCTTCTAACCAGAGCTCAAACCGCCAAGCCAGCCTCGACTGCCGAACTGCGCTCACGCGTCAAAGAACTCAACAGCACGTTACCTGATCGTGCCATTGCCAAAAAAGTCGTCAATTTAGGCCTAGAGAGCGATTCCGAACTCGTTTCCCAACTCGCCAAGAAGAAAGACAATGCCTCCTCTACGCTAGAGACGTTAGAACAATACCATCAAGCAGGTGCTTCTCTCCGTTCTATCAATGTTTGTGCCGCTCGCATCGCTGACATGGTGAAGAGTCTAAAAGGCTACGCGAGATCTGATGATGAACGCATGCACTACGCCGATATCCATGAAGGCATCGAAGACACTTTAGTGATTTTCGAAAACAAGCTAAAAGTGCATCAAGTCTCAACAGATTACGCCCCACTTCCGCATATGCTTTGCCAACCTATTGCATTGCAACAAGTGTGGACCAACCTAATTTCTAATGCGATTGACGCCTTTCCTGATAAAGGATCGTTAAAAATACAAACGAGAGAAGTTGAAAAAAACCAACAGCGTTATGCCGTGATTTCATTTGAAGATAATGGATGCGGTATTCCGGATTCGCAGAAAAAAGCAATTTTTGAACTCAACTTTACAACCAAAAAAGAAGGCAACTTTGGCTTAGGTATTGGACTGTCTATTTGCCAACAAATCGTTGCAGCACATAAAGGCTGGATTGATGTTCAATCGGAACTCAATGCCTTTACTTGTATGACCGTCTGGTTACCAGTCATTGAAGAAGGAGATGAAACATGACTAAGTATCTGATTTTATGTGTCGATGACGAACGAGAAGTCTTGGATAGTGTCCTTCAAGATTTAGCACCATTCGAAGAACATTTCATCGTTGAGGGTGCAGAGTCCGTTACGGAAGCAAAGCAAGTGATTGAAGAGATGGCGGAAGAAGAAGTTCAGCTTGCGCTGATTTTGTGCGACCACATCATGCCAGAACAAACGGGCATCAGCTTTCTTATAGAACTGAGTCAAAATGGTGACACCAAAGCAGCAAGAAAAGTGCTCCTAACCGGACAAGCGGGTCTTGAAGACACCGTTGAAGCGGTAAACCATGCTAGCTTAGATTATTACATTGCCAAGCCTTGGAAAGGTGAGGAGCTAAGACAAGCAATTACATCCCAGCTAACAGCCTTTGTTATTGAAAATGATGACAATTTGTTGTCTTGGACGACGATTCTCGATTCAGAAGCAATCTTGAATGCAATGGCAGATCGCAGAGCCAGCTTCGGAGAGTAATAGTTGAGAATAGCTCTCTAGCAACTAGTGGCGCGCTTTTTGCTTTTGTTACGTCACCATTAAGTCAATTGACAAAACCTCGACACATTTTTGTTGGTCGTAGACCTTCGTTTTTATTATGATGTCGGACAAATCAGATTACGGTTCAAGCATTTGCCTGAATCCATGGAAATAAAGAACAAGGTTTATCGTTAGTTATGCGTAAAACACTATTAGCCGCTGCCCTATTAATGGCATCAAGCCATGCCCTAGCCGCAGACCGCAACGCGCCTGCAACTATGAGCAACTTTAGCTACGATTATTTCGAAGCTCGTATCGGCGCAAGCCCTGTGACATTTGGTGCTGGCTTCAGCAAATCTATTCACCCGAATGCGCACGTTATTGCTCGTATCGACTCTGAGTTTGATAGCGACTTTGATTCTGCAGCAGGTTTTGGCTTTCACTCACCGCTAAACAACTGGGCAGACCTTACAGGTGAAATGCTAATGCGTGTGGTTCAGCCAACAAGCTCAAGCAGCACAGATGTTGGTATGGAGCTAAACCTAGGCGTGCGCCAATGGCTTGGTCCTCAACTTGAAGTGGGTGGTAAAGTTGGTTACGTTTCAATCGACAACGATGACGATTGGACAGGTTCTGCTTACGCGCGCTTCCATTCAACAGAGCTTTTCTCTCTTGGTGCTGAAGCTCGCATCAACGATTTCTACGGTGATCAAATCATGTTCACTACACGCTTCAAGTTCTAATTGGCGTGAAAAAAGCAAAACCGAGGCAATTGCCTCGGTTTTTTTATTCATAAAATGACTAACTCAAATGAAGTGGTCAAAAACATCAACATCCCTTTTCTGCTTTTAACACTTACTTTTCTGACTCGCTAACTCCATTAGAAACGAGTCAATCATTGTGTGGTTCAGTTGCCTTATTCACACAGTGCCAGTAACTGTTTTTTGCGCGGCTCTTGGATTAGTTTCCAGTGCACACCATCAATGGCACCAGCAAACTTCCACAGCAGTTTAACGTCAACATCATTGCCGTAAGCAACTCTTACTTTGTTGAACACTTCAACTGGACCAAGTTCCAAAAAGGTTTCAACATCATCAATACCCGCCTTTTTAACCATGCGCTCTAATGTAAGCTGCATGTTCGGTAGATCTCTCAAACGTTTACTTGCAGAAGACTTTTGGTATTTTCGCTCCTTAATTGAGCAATCAATAGATTTGCGTAACAAATCGTCAAGACCAGTAAATCCGGACTCAAATAAATCGGTTACGTCATAATAGTTTACAGTAGCCGTCGTCTGTTTTTTGACGTGCTTGTATTTTTCACAATTAAGCAGAGTAAATTCTTCGTCTAAACCATTACCGCCGCGCAAATAACAGCAATCATTGCTGACAAGCGCAAACATGGCGTCATCGCTAAACAAGCCGATACCACCAAACATAGAACGTTTCTGATACTCATTAAAATTGCGTACATATTTAAAAAAAGCTTGGTCTGTCATGTCCATTGACCTCTTTAATCTGAATAAATTACCCCGATTAGCGATGTCACCAGATAAACAGCAGCTTGTAGCGAATTTAAAATGTCGATTTGTTGGCGATATTTTTGTGAGTTGTGCTCACCAACTTGCTTAATCATACTTAACGTTGAAAAATAAGTTAGGACATAGGTCACATATAAAAAAGTATAAATTCATCATACGTGATTAGTTTCACACTTATTGGGTATTTAGCGATATTTTTTTGACGCATGGCGTGCCAAAAACCACGCATCGTTATGATCCGTATACCATTTATAGAGAACTTAGTACGCATTTCATTGATAATGTTCTTCGGGTAAGGGTACACTGTACGAAAGTTCTCTAACACCACGTCACAATGGAACATCTATCATTTTTTTGGCTACCAAATAACAAAGATAAGCTTATAAAAGCGCTTGAATCTGAATTCGCCCAGTTGGTCGAACAATCCATATCTACGGGTAAAATTTCGTTACCACCCATCCCCGATGTAGTCATCAAAATTCAAAAACTTTGTATAGAAGAAAACACCACGGTTTCTGATGTCGCAAATTGCCTTTTAGAAGATCCAGGGTTAGCTGCTATTGTGATTCGCGTAGCTAACTCGGTGATTTTTAACCGAAGAAACATTACTTGTAGTGATTTAACTACCGCCGTCTCTCGTTTAGGCATCTTCCGCGTTCGAGACATCGTGACCGCACAAGCTATCGAGCAATTGAAACACGCGGTCAATCTGAGTAAAGAGTGCAATGACATACTGGTAAAAAGTGCGGCCGTCTCTCGAGAGCTTGGCGCCACGATGGTGCTGGTCGTACAAGAATTCCACAAACACGAGCCTTCTGTTTACACACATCTGGAGCTGGAAAAGGCACTTCTAGTTGGCTTATTGGCCGATATTGGCTTGTTCTGCCTCATTAACGAATATCACCTGTATCTGGATAGTGGCAATTACCTTGACCCTGATATCGCGTTGCAAATCTTCCAAACTCGCTGCTCTGCAACCAGTAAGTTGGTGCTAGAACGCTGGGGGTTCGACAACGATTTTCGAGAAGTCTCTTCAAACGAAAAGTTTGTTACCGCTCGTCCAGAAGTCAGTTATTTGGACATTGCTCGAATTGCAAACCACTTATTGATGTTCCGCAATCAAGACGAACGTATTGATGAACATGAAGTGGAATTCAATTTAACAGGTGCAGAGGTCTTGTATGACCTAAGCAATATGAGTGATACTGACTTTCAAAACGAAATCAACGCAGTACTCAGTGCTAGCGGCTTGTAATTAAGTTAACTAACGTCATCCACGATAAACATTAAACTCAAGGTCGAGTGTTGTTTTATCAGTGGCTTTTGTCTCCGGCTTGTCTCACTAAGGAATTATCAAGTTTTATGTTCTCAGGGATGCTATTCATTTTTGCCCCTCTTGTAGTGGGGTACTTAATTCCTATTTCTCGCGCAGCTTTACTAGAGAAAATTAACCAATCAACTTCATACCTTATTTACGTCATTCTTTCGTTGATGGGTTTAAGTTTAGCTGCCTTAGACAACTTGAGTAGCAACTTGCAGAGTATACTGCTGTACGCTGGTACTTTTTTCGTCTGCTTGAGTCTATGTAACTTACTCGCTCTGCCGATAATCGATAAGATTATTCCGTTGCAGACCAATCACAACCAAAACAAGCTTCCACTTTCTTCTATGGCATTAGAATCAGTAAAACTGATTGTCGTCGTTGGTGGAGGCTTAATTGCTGGTCTCATTTTGCCGATAGGTCTGGAGTGGGTAGACACCGCGAGCGAATGGATCCTCTTCCTTCTGCTCTTTTTCATCGGCATTCAACTCAGAAACAGCGGTTTAACTCTGAGACAGATCTTGCTCAACAAACAAGGCATGGCGATTGCTGCCATTGTTATCGCCACTTGTATGCTCGGCGGCGTTATCGCTTCTGTGATTTTAGACTTACCACTTTATCAAGCATTAGCGATGTCTTCCGGATTTGGCTGGTACTCATTAGCAGGCATTTTGATGGGCGACGCATTTGGTCCTGTGTTTGGTGGGGCGTCTTTCCTTATCGAACTCATGCGTGAGTTGATAGCGCTGGTCGCAATCCCACTCTTTATCCGTAGCTACCCTTGTACGGCTATCGGTTATGCGGGCGCAACTGCGATGGACTTTACATTACCTGTGATTCAAACCACAGGTGGCGTCCGCTGCGTCCCTGTCGCTATTGTTAGTGGTTTTATCTTGAGTTTACTTGTGCCCGTTATGATGCTTTTCTTTGTATCACTTGCTAGCTAGATCTCAGGTTTTATCTTTAACATCCATTACAATACGGCAAAAATTTAAATACCCAGTTAACGTTAAAGTGGTCAGTACACTGACAACTTATTAATTTGAATTTTGTTATTTAGCCCAACGATTTATACAACAAATCCAATTGATAAGAGCAACATCATTCGATGCGCTTTAACGTTAATGAAGGGATAACAACCAGAAGGAAGAAGAATGAAACGCTTTGTCGTTGCAGCGCTCCTCGCTACAAGCTCAACTTTTACGTTTGCCGCAGATCAACAGTGTCTTGCTAACAAGTACGATGGCTATGTCGATGCTTCACTACAATGGTATCAAGATCTTGTTGATTTAACGGTCTCCCAATATCCTGACTTAAAAGAAGTCAGCCAGTGGTTCTTAGATGGTCGCAAACACCACTTTGAACTTAATCGTGAGGCTGTTCATTACTTTCTTAAAAATGATCCAAGCCGCGTAGCAACAGAACAACCTATCGAAGCTTGGTTGAAATTAGAGCAACACGATGTCAAACAGCTTGCAAGTCGCAGTGATGATTTAGGTGAAGCCGCTAAGAAAACATTTAGTGATCGTCAATCAACCAATCATCCGAAAAACTACGAACTTCGCTCAGCGTTTGCTGATTTGTTAAGTCACCCTCAACAAATTGACTCAGCACTCAACAAGTACAACCAATCGATTGAGAAGCTTGAAAAACAAAAGTGTGACTAATCTCTAACTGACTCTAAAACCTCCGGTTTAGAGCGATTAGATATGACCACGCTTTCATTTCAGTAACATGGGTTTCAATAATTAAAACGGGACTTTGCGCCCGTTTTAGTTTAGATTGTGCCGCTCGCATTACCAAAATAACTACAAATGATTCTTTGCCATGGTTAAGGAACAAAAAACCGCTGACGTTAGCTTTGAGAGCTTGCTAAAGATCTTCACCGTACCTGAAGGTCCTGATTCTACGTTGACAAAAATTGACGAAAGTCTCTCCCGAAACTTGAACCAATTTCTTCGTGAACACATCGTGGCAGAAGAAAAGCCTTTACGTGAAATCGAGAAAGACTTTTCTTCTGCTCAGATTCCTGAGCAACCTGAATTCGTGTCAGATCACACCGAGCACCTGCTAGACACGTTAGTGTCGCACTCGGTTCACACTTCAGCCCCAAGTTTTATCGGTCACATGACCTCGGCGCTACCCTACTTCTTGATGCCTTTATCCAAGATCATGATCGCGCTAAACCAAAACTTGGTTAAGATCGAAACATCAAAAGCATTCACACCTCTTGAACGTCAAGTTTTAGGGATGTTACACCGCTTAATTTACGGTCAAAACGACAAGTTTTATCGTAAATGGATGCACAGCGCGAACCATTCACTTGGTGCGTTTTGCTCTGGTGGCACAATCGCGAACATTACGGCGCTTTGGGTTGCACGCAATAAAGCGTTGAAAGCAGATGGTGATTTCAAAGGGGTAGAAAAAGAAGGTCTATTCAAAGCCATGAAGTACTATGGCTACGAAGGCCTTGCAGTTCTGGTTTCTGAACGTGGTCACTATTCACTGAAAAAAGCAGCAGACGTACTTGGCTTAGGTCAAGAGGGTTTAGTCGCGGTGAAAACCGATGCAAACAACCGTATTGTTGTTGACGACCTAAAAGCAAAAATTGCCGAGCTTAAAGAACAAAACATCAAACCAATTGCGGTTATCGGTGTAGCTGGCACGACAGAAACGGGGAGCGTCGATCCTCTGTCGCAGATCGCTCAAGTGTGCCAAGAGCACAATTGTCACTTCCATGTGGATGCCGCTTGGGGTGGTGCAACGTTGATGTCTAATCATTACCGTCATCTTCTCGAAGGTGCTGAACTGGCTGACTCAGTGACTATCGACGCGCACAAACAACTGTACATCCCTATGGGTGCAGGCATGGTGTTGTTCAAAGACCCCGACGCGATGAAGTCCATTGAACACCATGCGCAATACATCTTACGTAAAGGTTCAAAAGATTTAGGCAGTCATACACTAGAAGGCTCTCGCTCAGGCATGGCCATGTTAGTGTATGCGGCGATGCACATTATTAGTCGCCCAGGCTACGAACTATTGATCGATCAAAGTATCGAGAAAGCGCGCTACTTTGCTGACCTCATCAAACAGCAAGATGACTTCGAACTCGTTTCTGAACCGGAGCTTTGTCTACTGACATACCGCTATCTACCGCCATTGATTCGTGAAGCGCTAGATAAAGCGGAAGGTACTCAAAAGGAAAAACTAAACGAGCTCATCAACCAGCTCACGCAGTTTATCCAGAAGCGTCAACGTGAAACGGGCAAATCGTTTGTTTCTCGTACAAGACTGAACCCTGACCAATGGCAAAGAATGAACACCATCGTATTCCGAGTGGTGCTTGCCAACCCATTGACGACCAGAGATATCTTGAGTTCAGTACTGGACGAACAACGCGAAATCGCCAAACAAGCACCAAGTTTGACCGCAAAAATCGAAGAAATGGCCTCAGATATTTTAGGCGCGTAAGCTTAAGAATGAGTTACATCAACTTGAAAATTTCTTTCTTTTTGATGTAACTCAAACATCATTCTCGTGCGACTGGCGCAACAAAACTACGATTCCACATTCAATTCTGTAGTTTTTACAACATTTTGTTTGAGGCCTGTCAAATTCTCACTAAATAGTAACCGTATTTGGTTTAGCCAGATTGAAGATCAGGTTTATACTGAAACTATGGCGCTGGTAGTTTTCGTTAACGCCCCTCTCTAACTTAGAAACCGATGTGTTTCCACCCGTTAACAGAGCCAGCGAGTTGTTCTCTATACCCTCGTGAACACTATGAATACATTAGAAAAAATTCAAAAAAATCTGGAGAATTTCAGTAAGTCAGAGCGCAAAGTTGCAGAAGTAATTATGGCGTCTCCACAAACTGCGATTCATTCTAGCATTGCAACGTTAGCAAAAATGGCTGACGTGAGTGAGCCCACTGTAAACCGCTTCTGTCGTCGCCTGGATACCAAAGGTTTCCCGGATTTTAAACTTCACTTGGCTCAGAGCCTTGCTAACGGTACGCCATATGTAAACCGTAATGTGGAAGAAGATGACGGCCCAGATGCTTACACGCATAAGATTTTCGAATCGACAATGGCGTGTTTGGATGTTGCGAAAAATAGCCTAGACCCGATGCAAGTAAACCGTGCGGTTGACTTGCTGACTCAAGCAAAACGTATTTCTTTCTTTGGTCTTGGTGCGTCTTCATCTGTTGCTCGCGATGCTCAAAACAAGTTCATCCGTTTTAATATCCCAATTACTTGTTTTGAAGATATTGTCATGCAACGCATGAGCTGTATTAACTGCAGCGACAACGACGTGATTGTTCTTATTTCTCATACTGGTCGTACGAAAAGCCAAGTTGAAATTGCGAATCTGGCTCGTGAGAACGGTGCAACTGTTATCGCTATCACTGCGAAAGATTCTCCATTAGAGAAAGCAAGTTCACTGGCTATCACTTTAGATATTCCTGAAGATACGGACGTATACATGCCAATGGCAAGCCGTGTCGTTCAAATGACCGTTATCGACGTATTAGCCACAGGCTTTACACTTCGCCGTGGTACAGGTTTCCGCGAAAACCTAAAACGCGTGAAAGATGCCTTAAAAGACAGTCGTTATGACAAGCTAAGTCAGTACTAAGCATTGATTAAGGGGAGCCAATTCGCTCCCCTTTTTATTTCTTCTCGCAACGACTTTACTTGTATTTATTCATTTACACTTGATAAATCGCTTCTCGATTCCAATACCTCTACTGAACTCATGTGCGGCGTGCTTTCTGCAGCGCAATCTCCACTGCAATCGCACACTTGTTTTAGTATGAACACCAAACGCTCCTGATTAAGAGGTAAAGGGTTACCTTTAATCGCAACAGACTTAAGCGCATCGTTTGCTACCTGTTCAAACGAAGTTTGGCAAACACCAAACTTACCAAGCAATGGCAACTCTAGCTTATCTAACACCATCTTGACCCAAAGCACGCCGTCATGTTCATTCGCATTCGCTCTATCCGTGACAAGTTGAGCCAGTTTTCGATAACGATTGATCACATCATTCCTGCCTGCTTGCTTTGCTGCATTGATGTTTTCTTGCATCACATGGGGTGCTAAACGTGCAGTTATCACACTGTGCGGAGCATCAAGTTTCCCACCAAGAGCAGAGGCTAACCCATGAGCAGCGCCCAACTTAGCGTTAGTGATCGCCATCCCTCCAAGCAAAGCCGCAAAAGATAAATCCGAACGAGCCTTATGATTATCCTGCTTACAGCCTGCAATCACTGATCGACTCAATCGACGAAGCCCTTCTTCGCATACCATATCAGTGAGAGGATTCGGTTCGCCGCACACATAAGCTTCCATCAGATGCGTAAACGCATCCATAGCGCCTCGTCCAGATGTGTATTGATCTGTCCCATAAGTCAATGTTGGGTCGACAATCGCAACGTCAGCCAACATGTCCGGACTTCTTAAACTTACTTTTACTTTGTCCTGCCCTGACTTCAGAACGGCATTTCTAGTCACTTCTGAGCCGGTACTCGCAGTCGTGGGAATCGCGATGAAGTGAATCGGTTTCGCTTTGAGAGGAACGTTTCTTCCAACTACTTCCACATAATCGTAGACATTACCCTGATTGGGAATGATTGCGGCCAATGCCTTGCCCATGTCGATGACGCTACCACCGCCGATCGCGATGACCATATCAGGTTGAAATTTTCGCCCGAGCACCGCCGTCTCTTCCACCATCGTAATGTTGGGCTCCCCATTGATGGCGACGTGCTGATAACGCATATTTTGAGCTTTGAGATAATTGATGATGGGCGTGGCGCGCTGAGTCTCTTTTCCCGTCACGAGCAAGACGCTATACCCAAATTGATTGATAACTGATAGTGAAGATTGGAGCGCTCCTTCACCGAAAATAATCCTTGTTGCAGTCATAAACTGAAACATACACTTCCTCCCCAAAACGACAACTTTTAATAGATTGCTATGGTTTGCGTTAAAAAAAGTTGACCCAATCCACCTTGCCATTAATAACCCTTCAAAAAGTATGTTTTTATGCGTCGCTTCACATAGTTACCATGTCATTTTTAAGGTTTATTTTTGTCCGAGTAAGCGGTTATTTACGTCTTTTGGTTTAAAGCTCGTTTAGTTTTTATCCGATAGATTTCGCCTATAGATACAAGAGGTAATTGCTGCTTTATTTCCGTATCTGGATAAGGCATAGTTACTTCAACAAAAGAGAGCGCACCAAGCCTCTATGTTTGTACGCTTTCAAAAAAGAATAGAATTAGGAGAAATAAGAATATGTTCGTTGTTATTTTTGGTCGTCCTGCATGTCCTTACTGTGTTCGCGCTAAAGAACACGCAGAAACACTAAAAGCTAAACGTGATGACTTTAACTACCGTTACGTTGATATCCAAGCTGAAGGCATTTCTAAAGCAGACCTTGAGAAGACAGTTGGCAAACCAGTTGAAACTGTTCCTCAAATCTTCATCGACCAAGAACACATCGGTGGTTGTGACGATTTCGAAGCTTACGCGAAAGAGCACCTAGGTCTATTCGACGAGTAATAAGCATTAGATTTTTTAAAAGCCGCATGATGCGGCTTTTTTATTATTTTTCAGCTTGTTACTTCCCTAAGTCAACTAATAGCAAAACCTAAAAAAATTCACTTATCTTTTTGCTATATTTAGTTACAATTCGCAGTTCTAAACCTTTTTTTGGCACACACTATACCGAGCCACACAGTGAACATAGACGTCGTACAACTTCTCGATCAAAACCCCATTCTTCTAATCTTCGTCGTATTAGCCATTGGCCTTGCCATCGGAAAAATTCGCTTTGGAAACCTACAGTTAGGCAACTCTATAGGTGTTCTAATTACCTCGCTGATCATGGGTCATTTAGGCTTTTCCTTCAACGCTGAAGCGCTAACCATCGGCTTTATGCTCTTTATCTATTGCGTTGGCATAGAAGCTGGACCTAACTTTTTTGGCATCTTCTTTAGGGATGGTAAACACTACTTCATCCTCAGTATGACCGTGCTTGTCGCTGCAGTGAGCTTAACTTACGGTTTAAGCCACTACTTTGGCCTCGATTTCGGTCTTTCTGCCGGTATGATGGCAGGAGCATTGACGGCGACACCTGTTCTAGTTGGTGCTCAAGATGCTTTGAACTCAGGCCTTGCAACAATACCGCGCAATATGGATTTTTCTTTGGTATTAGAAAATCTATCCGTAGGTTACGCGATGGCTTATCTGATTGGTCTGATCAGCATGATCATGTTCGCTAAGTTGCTACCAAAGTTACAAAAGCAGAACCTTTCAGACTCTGCTCAACAAATCGCTCAAGAGCGTGGCCTTGGTAACTCAAGCCAGCGCAAAGTTTATCTACCTATTATTCGCGCATATCGAGTTGGCCCTGAGCTTATCGATTGGACAGACGGCAAAAACTTACGAGAACTTGGTATTTATCGCCAAACGGGTTGTTACATTGAGCGTATTCGCCGTAATGGTATCCTCGCCCACCCTGATGGTGATGCGATTTTGCAAGAAGGTGATGAAATTGCGTTGGTAGGCTTCCCTGACAGCCACGCTCGTTTGGACCCAAGCTTCCGCAACGGTAAAGAAGTGTTCGACCGTAACCTTCTCGATCTGCGTATTGTGGAAGAAGAGATTGTCGTTAAGAGCGACGCGATTGCCGGCAAACGTCTATCTGATTTGAACCTGTCTGAGTTCGGTTGTTTCCTTAACCGCGTAGTTCGTGCGCAAATCGAAATGCCAATGGATTTAGACATTGTTCTTGCCAAAGGTGATGTACTTCAGGTGAGTGGTGAGAAGAGTCGTGTACATGGCCTTGCTGAGAAAATCGGTTTTATCTCGATCCACAGCCAAATGGCCGACTTATTGGCGTTCTGTAGCTTCTTTATTCTTGGCATTATGTTTGGCCTAGTGACCATGACATTTGGTCAAGTGTCGTTTAGCTTAGGTAACGCGGTAGGCCTTTTGCTGTCAGGTATTACACTAGGCTTCCTTAGAGCCAACCACCCTACTTTCGGCTACGTACCGCAAGGCGCGTTAAACATGGTCAAAGACCTTGGTTTAATGTTCTTTATGGTCGGTATCGGTTTGAGTGCTGGTGGCAAGATGTTCGAGCACTTGACTCAAGTCGGCCCACAGGTGATCGGCCTTGCGTTTATTGTTAGTGTCGTGCCTGTTGTGATTGCTTACCTTGTTGGTGCATACATTTTGAAGATGAACCGCGCATTGCTATTCGGGGCGATCATTGGCGCACGTACTTGTGCACCGGCGATGGATGTTGTAAACGAATACGCGAAGTCGACGATTCCAGCTCTTGGTTATGCGGGTACTTATGCGATAGCCAACATCCTAATGACGCTAGCTGGTACGATTTTGATAATTCTGAGTTAACAGGTTTGAGTTTGATGAAACGGCTCAATCATCAAGTACAAAAAAGGCGCTCAATGAGCGCCTTTTGCATATCTATCCAATCAATTAGATTTGAATGAAGTCTGTTTCTACAGCTGGGTTTACATCCGCTTCGTAGTCAACACCTTCGACACCAAAACCGAATAGCTTCAAGAACTCTTCTTTGTACTCAACGTAGTCAGTTAGCTCTTTTAGGTTTTCAGTTGTAATTTGTGGCCATAGCTCACGACAGTGTTGTTGGATATCTTCACGCAGTTCCCAGTCATCCAGACGTAGACGATTCATATCATCCACTTCTGCTGCGCTGCCATCTTCTTTGTAAAGACGTTGGCTGAACATGCGGTAGATTTGCTCCATACAACCTTCGTGTACACCTTCTTCACGCATCTTCTTGAATACCATTGCGATGTAAAGAGGCATAACCGGAATTGCAGAGCTTGCTTGAGTAACAACTGACTTAAGTACAGCAACATTTGCGCTGCCGCCAGTTGCACCCAGTTTCTCGTTTAGTGCTTTTGCCGCACGGTCTAGGTCCATTTTAGCTTTACCTAGCGCGCCATCCCAGTAGATTGGCCACGTTAGTTCAGTACCGATGTAGCTGTAAGCGACTGTCTTACAACCTTCCGCTAATACACCAGCGTCAGAAAGTGCATTGATCCAAAGTTCCCAGTCTTCACCGCCCATTACGGTTACTGTGTCTTTGATTTCTTCTTCTGTCGCAGGCTCAACGCTTGCTTCAATGATTACGTCTTTGTTGGTATCAACCGCTGTCGATGTGTAAGTCTCACCGATAGGTTTAAGAGCTGAACGAATAAGCTCACCTGTTTCTGGCATTTTACGCACTGGTGAAGCCAGTGAGTAAACCACCATATCAACCTGACCTAGGTCTTCTTTGATCAGATCAATGGTTTTCTGTTTCGCTTCGTTTGAGAAAGCATCGCCGTTTAGGCTTTTCGCGTATAGGCCTTCTTCACGAGCAAGCTTTTCAAAAGCTGCCGCATTGTAGAAGCCTGCCGTACCAGGTTTCTTCTCTGTGCCTTCTTTTTCGAAGAACACACCGATAGTTGATGCGCCGCCACCAAATGCCGCAGCGATACGAGAAGATAGACCGTAGCCACTTGAAGCACCAACGACAAGAACGCGTTTAGGCGCGTTTTTGATTGGGCCTTGCGCTTTTGTGTAAGCAATTTGTTCTTTTACGTTAGCTTCACAACCAACTGGGTGCGTTGTAGTACAGATAAATCCACGAATTCTAGGTTTGATGATCATATTCAACTTCCTTTAAAAAACCTTGTTAGGATAAAAGTTTCGCTCGAAGTTCGCATCTAATTTCTGTAAAAATGCTTCGAAAATGCAAGTGGTTGGAGCACTATCTCTCCTTGTCATGAATAAAGGACACAAAAAAGCACCTCTAGGAGGTGCTTTTCATTACCAAGGTTCACTCATTAGGCTGCTGGATTCAAGTGTGATTTTTTCGGGCTATCAGTACGAACTTCAGAGAAATCATGACTGAAGTGGTCTACTTGAATAGCTTTGTAACGAAGTTGGTCAGCAGCAGTGATCTTTTCAACCTCTTGCTCTGTCAACACACCAGCGTCAAGTGCTTGCTGTAAGCGATCTTGCAGAAGACCTTTACGAGCCACTTTGCCATCTTTCGCTGCTTTCATTAGCTTACGCTCCAATGGTTTGACGTCGTACATGGCTAGGAAGGCATTTTCCATCAAACCTACGCTATCATTTTCGGATTTGCCGATGTAACACAAGTGGGTTAAACGGTCACGCTGCACGCCTGGGGTCATCATGGCTTCAGCAATGCTGACACTTAACTCATCACTTGGTTTGTCGAAGTGATTCCCTAGTGGGAATAGCAAGCCTTTCAACACGCCACCAACATATTTCACTGGGAAGTTTGCGTACGCTTCATTCAGCGATTTAGCTGCGTTGTACAAACAGTATTGGACAGCGTAATGCACGAAGTTTAAATCGCCTTGCTGACGCCCTTCATCTTCGTATTTCTTCAGCGTCGCGGATGCCATGTACAGGTAGCTCAAACCATCACCCAAACGTGCAGAAATCATCTCTTTACGCTTCAAGTCACCACCTAACGTCAACATGGCAAAATCGGCGCTTACTGCTAATGCTCGGCTCAGGCGGGTGATGTCTTTATAATAGCGCTGAGTTGGACCACTCATATTCGCTTTCACAAAGCGCGAGCCTGTTAGTGCTGCACCTAGCGCACCAAACGTATTCCCCATCGCATGACCAATATGTTTGAACAATAGAGAATCGAACTCTTTCGCACCCTGCTCTGAGTCTGGATTCGCCGCCGCTTCCATCTCTTTAAGCACATATGGATGACAACGTGTCGCACCTTGACCAAAGATCATCAAGTTACGCGTTAGGATATTTGCACCTTCAACTGTAATCGCAACAGGAATACCCAAGTAGTGTTTTGCAAGATAGTTCATTGGACCATCTTGAATCGCACGACCTGCGTGAATATCGAACGAGTCGTTCAAAATCGTACGTGCAATTTCAGTCATGTGGTATTTGGCAATAGCCGTAACAATGCCAGGTTTCTCTTTCATATCGAGAGAGGTAGTCGTCAACGTACGCGTTGCTTCCAAAAGATAAGTCAGACCGCCAATACGGCCCATCGCTTCTGCTACCCCTTCGAACTTACCGATAGACATACCAAACTGCTTACGTACGTATGCATAAGCGCCAGTGGTTCTGGTTGTCAGGTGGCCGATTGCAGTACCAAGTGCTGGCAGTGAAATACCGCGGCCAGCAGACAAACACTCAACCAACATACGCCAGCCTTTGCCCGCGTAATCTGAGCCACCGATGAGCCAATCCATTGGAATGAAAACATCTTCACCACGAGTCGGACCATTCATGAAAGCAGAACCAAGTGGATCGTGACGCTCACCAATTTCAACGCCGTCATGGTCAGCAGGAATGAGCGCACAAGTAATGCCTACGTCTTTCTTATCGCCGAGTAAACCGTCTGGGTCCTGCAGCTTGAAAGCTAGACCAAGAACAGTCGCAACAGGTGCAAGTGTGATGTAACGCTTGTTCCAGCTAACTCGAACACCAAGCACCTCTTCGCCATCGTGCATACCGTAACACACCACACCCTGGTCAGGAATGCCGCCCGCATCTGAACCTGCTTCCGGTCCAGTCAAAGCAAAACAAGGAATGTCCGTACCATCAGCAAGACGTGGTAACCAGTAATCTTTTTGCTCCTGAGTGCCGTAGTGAGAAAGAAGCTCACCTGGCCCCAACGAGTTAGGAACCATTACCGATACCGCAACACTAATACTGCGCGTTGCAATACGAGACACAATCGTTGAGTTTGCCAATGCAGAAAACTCACGGCCACCGTACTCTTTCGAGATAATCAGTGAGAAGAAACGTTCTTTGCGCAAGTATTCCCACACCTCCGGTGGCAAATCACGATCTTCTTTCACGATTTTTTGATCGTCTAGCATGTCTAAGAGCGTTTCAAGTTCATTATCCATAAACGCTTGCTCTTCAGCTGTTAACGTCGGCGCTGGGTAATGGTGTAGCGTCGTAAAGTTTGGCTTGCCAGAAAACAACTCGGCATCCCACCATACACTACCGGCTTCCATCGCTTCTTTTTCTGTACTCGACAGCGGAGGAAGAACTTTCTTAAACACTTTAAATGCTGGGTCACTAATCCATTTTCTTCGTAGAGAGCTCATAGTTCAGATCCTTTTGTTCACGTCACCGCTTGCGGCTAATCCTTATTATTGGTTTCACTTTTTACTTGTCGTTATCGAGCGACTATTTCGCCGACATACCAGCGGACAAGTAAGGAATCAGTAAATCGACGACAGATTTCACATCGATTTCTTTTTCAAATTTGCTTTCAGCCAGCTCGGTCAAAGCTTGACTAGAGGCCATCGTAAATACGCACGTTCCCAACGTGAAATGTAATCGCCAAAACAACAACTCTTCCGTCAGCTCTGGGTTTGCTTTCATGATAGAGAAAGTAAACAAATTCAATACTTCTGAGTATCGAGTGCTGATAAACCAACGTAAATGCCCTTGTACATCGGTGTAACCTCGACCAATCAACAACATAAATAGTGCAGTACCATTTGGTCTAACATCATTAAGTGTACGCAGCGGTAAACGTAATGATTCAAACACTTCGTCCATGTTGTAGCTTTCGCGGGTATTCAACTCAATGAGAGACGCCTTTATGCTTGGCATCAGTGCTTCAAGGTACCGGTCTAATACCGCGCGCACTAACGTCTTTTTGTCACCAAAGTGATAATTCACCGATGCAAGATTCACATTTGCTTTGCCTGTAATGGTTCTTAGCGACGTATCATTGAAACCATATTCAGCAAAAAGTCCTTCTGCGACATCGAGTATTTTTTCTTTTGTTGTGCTTCTCGGGGCCATTTTAATCACTCGTATTAAACAACTGTTTGAAAATATACTCCTGAAACTTTAGATTAACAAACGATTAACATCACATTTCCAGACATTGGTCGGACCACGAAGTAGATAAGCCACTTAAAAGAATGAATTTGAAACGAATAAATTTAGTGAAAAATTTTTTGAAAAAAAATGGAACTGTTCTGAAATAGCTTGGTCTGAATAGATGTAACAACTAGGGCATTTAAAGTTTCACTGGCCGTCAAACTTGTTTCAATCTAATTGTTACGTTGCTGCTTTTTTCTTATTAACTCCTATGTTTGTATCCGCCCAGTCAACTTTTCGGCTGGGCTTTTTTTCGCCTGTCGATCAGGCTTAATCTAACGCTCTTCAAAAACAAAAAGCCTCCCAAGTGGGAGGCTTTGAGTTAAAAATCAGTTAAATACGAAGTTAGTCTTGTGCTTTCTTTGGTAATGAGAAATGCAGTAGAGCGTAACCAAGTACCGCTGCAGTAGTTGAGCCCATCAAAATACCTAATCGAGCGTATGTATCAAACTCAGGGCTTACGTTACCGAACGCCAGTGAAGAGATAAAGATCGACATCGTAAAACCGATACCACACAACACTGATACCGCGAAGATATGCTTGAAGTTTATACCCTCTGGTAGCTTCGCAACGCCCAGCTTCACAGCTGCCCAGCTAAAGCTAAAGATGCCTAGAGGTTTACCAATCAACAGACCTAGTGCAATACCTAGAGGCAGCATTGAAGTTAGGCCAGACATCGATACGCCTTCTAGCGAGATACCTGCGTTCGCAAATGCAAACAGAGGAAGAATACCAAATGCAACATAAGGGTGAAGAGCATGCTCCATGTGTTTCAGTGGAGAGTGTTCGCCCTGCTTTCCTTTCAGCGGAATCGCGAAACCGATCACTACACCTGCCAATGTTGCGTGAACACCAGACTTAAGTACAGCAAACCACAGAATCGCACCTACAATCATGTACGGTGTTAGCTTGGTGACTTCTTTCGCGTTCAGCATGAACAGTACACCTGTCATGACGAAGCCGACAAGCAATGCCATTGAAGAAAGATCACCGGTGTAGAACAGAGCAATGATGACAACAACACCTAAGTCGTCAATGATCGCAAGAGCCAATAAAAATACTTTTAGACTCACTGGTACGCGCTTACCAAGTAATGCCATGATACCCAGAGCAAATGCAATGTCTGTCGCCGCAGGAATTGCCCAACCAGAGATCGCTTCAGGGTCATTTGCATTAAAAGCAACGTAAATAAGTGCCGGAGCCAACATACCACCGACCGCAGCAATTGCAGGGAAGATGGCAGTTTCTTTCGATTTTAACGCGCCTTCAAGCAGCTCGCGCTTTACTTCAAGGCCAATAAGTAGGAAGAACACAGCCATCAGACCGTCGTTGATCCAGTGAGAAACAGACATACCAAATACATAAGTATGCAGTAGAGATTGATAAGTTTCGCCCAGTGGTGAGTTTGCAATGGTCATCGCAATTGCCGCTGCAATCACGAGAAGAATACCACCTGCGGATTCCATTTTGAAAAAGTCACGGATGACATCGTTCATGGTTTCGTCCTTATATTTATTATCTTAATAAACGATTAACAAAGAATGATAAGAGTGTATAGCTGCAGAAAATTTTAGAATAATCGCTTGTTCAGAGTATAAACTTCGATTTTTCCGAGGTTATCTTCATTACTCATCGTATTTTTCAACAAACTATTGAGACGAAGTAAGCCTTCTCGCCTCCTCTTATCTATCCAGTTATTAACCAAGATCGTTATTAAAGTAGCATAAGATGATGTCTCACTTCACGGTAAGTCTGTGATTTTTTAGACAGAACTAACGTGCTTCAGACACAAAAAAGCCACTTTGCTAAGTGGCTTTCGATAGATTTTAGTAGCCGGTGAGCTGCATAAAGCCCCACGCCTCGTTGGAGCCAGAAGCCAAGATTGGGCCTTCCCAGTAAGGAACAACAAATGGCAACCACATATCGGATTTTATGATACGAGTCGTCAAATTAATTTTGTGTTCAGGTACATTGATGATCCATTGCAACGGTAAACGTCTGCCATTCGACAGGCTTGTTACCTGCATTGGCGTAATCGAGACCTCTTTCTCTGATAGATTGACCACTTTTCCCGAACGGGTCGATAGCGTACCAAAAATATGAGGCGTCTGACCGTGATGACGGTAACGACTAACCGTTAACGCACGTCCATCATCCAAGTTAAAGACAAACCAATCCCAACCTTGTTGGCCTTGGCCGATTAAGCCACTGCCCCATTCTTTTTGCGTCCAGGCTGAGCCTGTTACGGGGATGAAGCGGCCATTTAAGTTCAATGTGCCTTTTACATTAAGAAACGGTGCGCTAAAGCTAAACGAAGCCACAGATTGCAGTGCATGTTTAACTTGAAAGCCTTTGTCTCCATTTACCACAAACGGCCCGCTTGTCATGGTATTCAGTTCGAGTCCGAATGTGTCCGTTGTAACATTGAGGTTGCCTGGAAATGGTGTAGAGCCTAATGAGCGCCAAGTCCAGTTATCTATCCATAAACGGAATGGTCGGTTTGTCATGCCAGCTTGACCAATACCACCACGCGCAACACGCTGTTCTTTCCACACATGCGAACCATGGCTCACGACAACATGTGAAATGTACAGTTGCGGGTTTTGCCAACCGCTGGTTTCTCGTTCATCGGTGGCGACGCGAAAATAGCTCCACTGCACGTTGTAAGTACGACCTTGCTTATCTTGCAGCTTCGCAAAGTAGTTCCACCATTCATGTTGATATTCAGGATGGAAGCGAAAGTCTGAAGGCAATGAGACATGCTCGTCCGGTAAAACGGGCTCAAAAATGGTTTTATTTTCTCGCGTCAGTACCGAATTGATTTCATTTTCTTGGGTAGCAGTAGGCTCTAGCCAAAACGTTGAATACAACGTCGCTCCAGTCAACATGGCAAAAACGACAACGATCAGCATCGAAGCAAAAACGCGCTTTTTAGAGTTTTGTTTTTCCACTACAACGCATCCCTCAACGACTTCATTGGCGTACTCTTAATCATTCGAATTACGGGTAACGCCCCGGCGATCATAATCGCGAGCATTGCCCAAGCGATAGTTTGTGCATATTCCCAAGGAATGGTTTGCAGTTCGAGTGACCAACCAAAAGATTGTTTAATGATGATATCAACAATTAGGTGGGCCAAGGCCAATCCTAACGGTACTGCTATAATCGCAGAAATGGCACCAAAGGCGAACAGTTGCAAGCCCCCTAGGGCAACCAACTCTTTGCCAGAAACACCCATGCATCTCAGCAGCGAGAAGTGTCTTTGACGAGAGAGTTCTCCTGCTAGGGTTGCAAAGAAAAGACCAAATACAGCAATGATAAGAGTAATGTTGCCTAGCGTGCCAGCGATTGCGAACGTGTGATCAAATACTCTCATGGCTTGATTGTAGATATTGCTGTTGTCGAATACGCGGTCTTGTGGCAATCGGAAGACATTTTCTAAACGATTCTTCAACCCTTCTCCATTCACGCTGTCTTTCAGCAATACGCCTAACCCTACGTTGCCCGTTCCGGCAAACGCATAAAGCCAGTTTCGATGGGACATCATCACTTGGTTGTATGGGTTGCCATAATCGTAGTACACACCCACGACTTGCCAACCTTCACCCAGTGGCGCTTGCAGATCAATGTAATCGCCCGGACGAATATCCAGTTTGAGAGCCATAGATTCACTAACCATCAAGCTCTTAGTTTGATGCAGCTGATACCAGTAGTTTGGAACACCCAGCTTAACCGTTAGCGAATCTAGCTCCCCTTCAGAAGGGCCTGTGCTGACCACTTGCAACGCGCCATGCTCGGTAGGAACATCTTTTTCCCAGCGCCACCAAACCGATTCAACTTCTGGCTGATCTTGTAACCATGCGCTCATTCGCCCAGCCGAGTTGTTTGTTGGATAAATATAGATATCTGCGGCCAAGCGTTGGCTTAACCATTTGTCAGTGGTGTCTCTAAAGCTACCCACCATGGTCTCAACACCAATATTCGCAGCGAGTGCCAACATAAACGCCATCGTTGCGACACCACGATAGCTCATACTTGCCGCCGCATCAGCAAAGAACCAACGCACACGAACCCAGCGTAACGTGTATGAGAAGCTTTGGAACATGTGCCACATCAAAAATGGCATGAATAGAGCCACACTCACCAACATCAATGCGATAATGGCAAAACCCGTCTCTTGCGTTTTAGGTGCTTGGTAAACCGCAACCGCGGCTACACAGAAAGCACATGCCGCCAATGCTTGCCAAGAAAACTCTCTTCCAGCAAAGCGCATTAACGATAAACGCGAAGACAAACGAATTGGTTGCGATTTCAACAATCGAATCAGTGGCCACAAACAGGAAATCAGAGCGCCCATTGCCGACATAATCAAACTGTATAAACTCGACTGCCACGACCAACCGATAGTAAGGCCAACGTTGGCGTCATATAGATCGCTCAAACTGGAAGATACTGCAGGGATCAACTCGTTCGCCAACATGAGTCCAAAGAAGTTACCGCAAGCCCAAGCGACCAAAACGAGTATCGAGAGCTCAAGTAATAACGCTTGCGCCAATTGGGTTCCATTCACACCGGTTTGACGCAAAATGCCGACTAATCTCTGACGCTGAATAAAAGATAGTGACATCGCTTGATAGAAGATAAAAAGTCCAACCAAAAATGACAACATCCCCATCGCGGTTAGGTTCATGTGGAATGCTTTGGTCAAAGATTCAAGCTCAGTACGAGTGTTTCGTACCAAGGTCATGCCATTTGGCAGTATGTTTTTTAATGCGATCAGTTTTTCTTCTGGCATCTCGCCACATGAAATCGCTGAAAGGCCCGAGCTTCGCTTCAACATTCTTAATAAAGAAATGTCGGTAACTAAACGTGTACCTGATAAGAGCTTGTTTTGATCCACTTGGACAGGGCCAAGACGACTGCCGTCATTCAACTCAATAAAGTCACCGTCTTGCCAGTTCATGTAAGACGCCAAATCTTGACTGATCAAAATCGGATACGGCGGCTTCATCAAGGAGAGAACGGGCATCTCATTAAGTGACTTGCCGTGCTGAAGGGGGATCATTGCGACAGGATCGATGCCAACGAGCATCAAGTTCATGTCCGTTTTGGCATCCAAATGAAGGACGTCAAAAGGCGCACATTGGTTGAAACCAGCGCGGCGCAACTGAATGTAAAACCCTTGAGGAATTTTATTTGCAGAATGTTTGGTACGAATTCGGTAAGGAAGAGGGTTTGAGAAAAGCTTCTCACCTGTTTCGTAACTCTGCTTCGCATGTTGGTTGATAGAAGTAACACCAACAAGAAGCGAAACACCAAGCGTTAAGCCTAACCAGACGAGAATAATTTGCAGTGGGTAACGACGGTAATGACCGAGTAGTGCCTTAACTACGGGCCATAACATGCAGTTGCCCTCCTTGAAGACGAATTTTCCCTTCCATGTGTGCCGCAACTTTCTCACTGTGCGTCACTAATAACAAGGTGCAGTCCAATTGGCGTGCAAGACTGGTCAGCAAACGCATTACCGCTTCCGCATTTCGCTCATCCAAACTTCCCGTTGGTTCATCGGCAAGCAGAATTTTGGGTTCCATGTACAACGCGCGCGCAATCGCAGCACGTTGTTGCTGGCCACCCGACACTTCTTCTGGATAGCGTCCTAATAAAGGCATGAGATCCAGAGCCGAAAGAATTTGACGCCAGAGACCTTTATCTTCCGGTAACCCTTTTAGTTGACGGCAAAAACGGATGTTATCGGCGATGTTCAAAGTAGGAAGAAGGTTGAATTGTTGGAAGATGTTACCAATATTGTTGCGGCGGTAGAGCGTTCTTAAGTGTTCTGGAGCATCATGCATCGCAAAGTTTGGAAACTGAACCTCGCCTGAATCGGCGGTATCTAAACCAGCAATGACGTTCAGCAACGTACTTTTACCAGAACCACTTTCCCCCATCAGAGCGACTTGCTCACCTTGCTGTAATGTTAATTCTGCCCCTTGTAGCACAGGATGAAACTCTCCCCCGTCTACATAGCCTTTACATAGGTCTGACAGTTTTAACATTGATTTTGCCGCTCAAATGGTGTTTAAAAATTGGGATCAGAATCTACACTAAAATCCTGTTAGTAGGAAGTATTTTGAATGCTTGATCACACTATGAGAGTACAAATGCAACTCGATTCACTTTCTACAACAGATTTTGTTGACGTTATAAGCAGATTTTTGCAGCAATTTTTCTAGCTATAGCAAGCAAAAAACTTGAAACGGCTGCAAAATGCGAAATATAAGCAAACTATGAACGAGATTTATTAGAAACTTCAACCAGCTTCAATATCGCTACTTTTCAATTAAGTTTTTCATCCATTTTTTGCTCTTCATTCGAGGCAAACAGATACACCACTTCACTACCTCTTCAGTGAGGAAAAGTAGATACACCCACTGTGGCTCCCACCCCAAATATATCGCTGCAAACGCAGCGAGCGGAATACCGATTATCCATTGAGCAAACACATCTTGATACAGGCAGAATTTCACATCTCCACCAGCACGAAGAACCCCCACAATGACCATCATAGGCACTGAGCGCAATACGACGCCAAGTGCCAGAATCACCATGAAC
Source organism: Vibrio sp. Y20_XG_PY13 (assembly GCF_024181925.1). Classification (NCBI taxonomy): domain Bacteria; kingdom Pseudomonadati; phylum Pseudomonadota; class Gammaproteobacteria; order Vibrionales; family Vibrionaceae; genus Vibrio; species Vibrio sp. Y20_XG_PY13. The sequence goes on from NZ_JAMZAL010000002.1 coordinate 413,909, forward strand.
TGCTCTGCCAAATGACGAGTCTCGGCGCTCAATGCACTGAACGCATCGAGTATGAGCTGATTGGTAAAAAATAGAAGTACCGCAACACCGAAAGCAATCAGAACATTCAAGATTACCGTCGCCCAAGCTTGGTAATACACAGGTTCAAAGTTTTTCGCGCCGAGTTGGTTACCCACTAAAACCGCAGCCGCGTTCGATAGGCCAATCATCATAGCGAGAGCAATCGACTCAACGGGCGTCATCACCGACAACGCTGCCAAACCTTGCACGCCTGCTTGTCCCATGATCGCGTGGTAAGCAAACAGCCCTCCAGCCCAAGCGAGAAAGTTGAACGTCGTGGGTAAAGATAAGCTAAGAAAACGAGTGATTTTGTCCAACACTAAGCTGGCACGAATATCGCCCCAACCAAAGGCGATAATGTGTTTTTTCAACCACAAATAACCAAATAAGCAACCAACTTCAATGGCTCCACTGATCACCGTTGCAATTGCTGCACCGGTAATACCAAGGGCAGGAAAGCCTAGGTGACCGAAAATCAACACCCAGTTTAAAAACACGTTAGAGAGAATACCGATGCCGCTAAAGAAAGTACTCAACCCTGGTTGATGCATAGCACGTAATCCCACCGCCATACTGGCAACACACGCCACTGCGAACATACTGGCTGATGAAATTACCAAGTAGCTTGACCCAAGCTCAATCACCTCTTGGGAATCCGTGGTCAAGCCCATGATTGGCTGCGGAAAAAAGACGAATAAACAAACGGCCAGCGCGGCAAACACCATCGCAATCATCCAAGTCAGCGACGTACTTTGTCTTACGCCAATTTTGTCTCCCGCTCCCCAGTACTGCGCGGTAAGCAGTGCGCCACCCGTGGTCACACCAACTAACATGATGGTGGTAACAAACGTCGCTCGAGCTGCGACTCCCACAGCGGCAATTTCGGCTTCACCAAGTTGCCCTAGCATCAATACATCGACTAGGCTTCGGCTGGAAAACATAATACTTTGCAGCGTGATGGGAAGTGCTATTGCGAACAATCGACGCAAAAAGGCTTTATCTGCGTGAGTTGAGAGTTGAGATAGAAAAGTCACGAGCACTCCAACGACAACTTATTGATAGAATGGGAAAAGTGTCTCATGATTATACCCAGCGGTGATTTTTCCACCAGCAATAAAAGGACGGATAATGAAAAAGGTGTTGGTATTAGGTGCCTCTGGTTACATTGGTTCTCAGCTTCTTCCTCAACTGCTCGACAAAGGTTACAGCGTAACTGCAGCATCTCGACATATTGATTATTTGGAATCTAGGACCAGCCCACATCCTAACCTTACACTGACTTACTTAGACTTGGCGGACGCAGAAAGTACACTTTCATTAGTTGATGACTTTGATTTGGTGTTCTTTCTGGTGCACGGCATGGCACAAGGTGATGATTTTGTTGAATACGAATTGAACCTTGCTTTGAACTTTAAATACGCATTGGAGCAAAGCCGTGTCAAACACGTTATTTATTTAAGTGCCATCCAACCACAAACTGGAAACTCGCGCCATTTAGCCGCTCGTAAAGCCACTGGAAAGATCATTCGACAATCCGGTGTTCCGGTGACAGAGTTACGTGCTGGTGTCATCATTGGTCCTGGCTCCGCCGCTTTCGAGATCATGCGAGATTTTGTCTACAACTTACCTATTTTGATTGCGCCTAAATGGGTCGACTCAAAAGCCAACCCCATCGCCCTACCCAACCTCAATCACTATTTATTGCAGTTGGCCGAAGCATCACCCCCAGAAGAAAGCCAAATTTATGAAGTTGGTGGGCCAGATACACTCAGCTACCGCGAGCAATTTAAAATCATTTGCCGAATCACCAACAAGCCTTATCGGCTGTGGTCGACACCGTTGCTTACACCCAAAATGGCATCGTACTGGCTCGGTTTGGTCACCTCTGTGCCAGCAAACATCGGCAAAGCATTACTCGCAGGGTTAGAGCATGACTACATCGCCGATTCCAAAGCGATTGAAGCACGATTTCCGCAAACGCTGATCAGTTACGAGCAAGCGGTATCCGACACCATCCAAGATGAAGGCACGTTTGTGCGCAGTAATGTTTGGGGCTTTGAGCCAGCGGCACTTCGTCGATGGCAACCGGGGTATGGCTACTACCCTAAACAAGCCGGTGCGAGCATAAAAACTCAAGCCTCCGCTGCGGCATTATGGAAAGTGGCTCAAAAAATCGGGAGTCGTGAAAAAGGCTATTACTTTGCCAACATTTTGTGGCGCACACGTGAATGGCTCGACATCTTTTTTGGTGGTGGGAAACCGATTCGCGTTTCTCCTCCGGGGCCGGAGCTCAAAGTCGGCGATTATATTGACTCTTGGAAAGTAATTCGCTGCGAGGAAGATCAGTTCCTCTCACTGTTTTTTGGGATGAAAGGCCCAGGGCTTGGACGTTTAGAAATTACCATCAAAGATCATGGTGATGAACGAGAACTGGATATCACCGCTTGGTGGCACCCACAGGGATTTCTCGGACTGCTTTACTGGTTTGCCATGATGCCAGCCCATCTATTCATATTCAAAGGCATGGTCAAAGCCATCGCGAAAGAAGCCGAAAGTATCAGTATTACTCCTCAGGAGGAACAGTCTCTGGAGAATCTGGAGAAATAGGCAGGTGATGAGCAATCCCCGCATGGCAATCAATGCACGATTGCTCTCGACTTTCCATCATCTGATGTCGACGCGCAACGGTTCGTCCTTGCGCTTCGAAATCCATCTTGTCAACGGAATGGCAATATCGACACTGTTTAGATTTATTCTCGATAAACTGCTGTGTGACTTCAGCAGCCAACCTCGGACGATGCTCCGCCTCGAAATTCTCAAGTGTAATGTCACCAGTCAGTTTGTGATAGATGTCGGCTGTAGCGCCGATTTTCAATGCGATTTTAGCAAAAAACTCCCGAGGGACATGGCAATCACTGCACGTAGCGGCAACCACACCCTGAGCATTTTTGAAGTGTGGGGATGCTTGGTACTCCTCAACTATCGTATCCATCCCAATATGGCAACTGTAACAAAACTCGTTGCGATTGGTGTAATCCATACCAAAGTGAAAAACACTGAGGGCCGCCCCACCAAGGATAAACGCCAATAAGCCACCAATTGGTATGCCGAGCATCCATTTTCTGTTTGGTTTACGCCATAAACTCATTGGTGTTCATCCCAAAACAGCGCTAGCGATAACTCGCATAGTATTCTACGAGCGCGTTTATATCATCGGAACTAAGCCCTTTGAACGCCTCATCCATTTTTTTATCAACGGAGCGTTTGCCTTGCTTAAACTGCTGTAACGTTGTGGCGAGATAGCCCTTCTGCTGACCAGCTAAAACCGAAGCTTCATCCAGAGCGTTACTGCCACCATCCGAATGACAGTTCTCGCAACTTTTCGCGTGGATAGCCTTACCTTTCATCGCTAACGCTTGATCGAAAGACTGCTTAGCAGGCACAAACTCAAGCCCAGCATAATGTTTTGCTAACTCTTCAATCTGCGCTTCAGATAAAGATTTGACTATCGTCACCATGTCGCCTTTTTGGCTCGTGTCTCCATAAACGTGATTAACCGAAGCTGAGGGTCTGCCCTCAAGGTAACGCAACATCTGGTCGAAAAAGTTGAACTCGGGAATCCCTGCGATGGTCGGAATATTAGTGTCTGAGCTAACACCGTTTGGCCCATGACAAGCTTCACATTCATGTTGTGAAATTAGCTCACTTGGTGACGCTAAACTGTGGGAGGCCAAAACTGAGCTAATGGCTAACACCGAGGAAAATTTTAGAGATAATTTAATTAGTTGGTGCATATTAGACTGACTCCGTAGTAATTATCTTTGTTAATCAAAACCAGACAGCGAATAAACGATAAGAAAATCATTTTATAAACGCGACTTAAAACCAACGATATCCAAGATAAAAATATTAAGCCGTCAACCATTTAAAGTAGCGTAGTTCAATACCCTTACTTTTTCTGCACCGACCTCTTCAAGAACAACAAACCTCAATACAAACAATTGATTTAAAAACACAATAATTTAAAACCCAAAATTCACACATAGAAAAAGCGGTTTATTTTAATAATATTTCATATTGCGTCTATACTCTTACAAGCCATGTATTTCGATTTATTCAAGCGATGTAAATATGGATATTTTGCTTTTGGCTTGAATACAAAATTAATATTTCAATCAATTGCTTATTGAGATATTTAACCATTCCAACGCATTCCCACTTACTTTAGGACGAATCGAGAGGGACTATGAACGGTTTAAAGTCGATCGCTACATTAATATTTTTTATTTTACTGCTCACCGGATGTGGTCCAGACAGCAAAAACGATCAGAATACATCACCACCTGCACTTGGTGATTTCGAGATCAGTGTTTCCGAGTCATCATTGGTCACTCAAGAAACCGGAGAAACCAAACTGGTAGTCGATTTTACCGTCAAAGACGGCAGTGGCAGATCTCATGAGCTAGACGAAACGAAAGACTTTCGCATCGCACTTCTTAAAGCAATGCCCTCTCGTGTCGACACACAAAATTCGAGCGATCCAGCCTTTGCCTTCAATGGGCGTCATGGCAATACCTATTGGAAGAGTTTCCATCACTCAAGTAATACCACAAATAACCGTGCCAGCATGGAGAGTGTTTGGGATGGAACACTAGTAAAAACAGACGAAGGGTATCGCTACACGTTTGCCATTCCTGACGTTTTAAAAGTGTCCGATCCTTATACTGCCGACTCTTCTAACAACAATGGTTTTATTGCTTGGGATGCGGATAAACTCCACCGAATCGTCATGGCGTATGGCGAGCAAGGCAATGGTTTTACCTACGTGTTTGAATGGGTACCGCAAGAAAGTTCAGATGCAGTAGTCTCCCGCAATGTGATTGAAACAGGTACCTGTGAAAACTGTCATATGGGCGAACCGCTTCATCATGGACCCGGCTATCGCTCAATTGATAACAACATTGCCGTTTGTACCGCTTGCCACAATGACAGTAATCCTGGCGCTGCGCCAGCCAGACGCCCTCTCGCTGCCGTTGTTCATCAATACCACGGTAATGTTTTCAAATTAGGTAGCGACAGAAATAACACCGACACTTACAAACAGCCTGTCGACGAGAATGACATGCTCGTTACCGACATCAATGGTTTAGTCATTGAAGGCAACCCTTTCCCGCAAGATGCCCGCAACTGTACAACCTGCCATTCGACCGATGTCGCGAAAGCATCAGACGCCAACAATTGGTTTGAACACCCAAGCCAAGTTGCCTGTGAGACCTGTCACTTGTACCGAGACAGAGGCGCGCATGATAACCAAGTGGGTACGGCTTGGGTAAGAAACGGCGAGCCACAAAACTCCTGCTCGGGCTGTCACCGACCTTATGACCGAGATGACAATGGCGATCCAATCATCGGCCAAGACGCAAGCCGAAGTGCTAAAACGGTTCACGTAATGCGTTTAGAGAATCTTGCAAAGGCACGTGATTCGCTTGAAATCAACGTTGAAAGCGCGCGATTTATTGATGACCAGTTTGAGGTTGAACTAAGAGTGTCGAAAGCGGGCTCAGGTATTGGATCCATCAACGAACTGACCCCTTTCATTAATGAACATGGGCACCTCAATTTGTTGCTGAACTGGGATAACGGCCAAGGCCCGATAGTCGCAAACAACAGTCTCAACGTCGCCGATGATGGCGCACTTGGTGACGGCTGTGAGGCTCAAGGAGAAGGCCTATTCTTGTGTCATAAAGACTTCACTGACGCTGCGATTAAGCCAATCTCCAACTCTACGTTGACGGTTAACATTGCCGACATGCCACTTTGCGCCGACCGTAGAGATGGCGAGCTCGCCGAATGCGTTACGTTTGAAGGCATCGATCTTATCAAATCGCCTTTCGTCATTGCCGCCAATAACGCATCTGGCTCGTTTGATGTGTCTGGTATCAACAAGCAACACAAACTGCCAGTGGGCGCGGACATTTCATCGTGTAACGATTGTCACAAAGAGCTGACTATCCATAAGCTCGGTGAGCATCCACATGCCGCCACCGACTTCCAACAATGTAAAAATTGCCATAACTCTGAACGTTCTGCGTTTTATCCTGGAATGGCGGCTGATCTAAAGTACCACGTGCACTCATTCCACGCCTTTGGCTCCGCTCATAGCGGTGAAGCGCCTTTCCCTGGCGCAGTCAACAACTGTGAGGCCTGCCATACCAATGCTCAATACAACTTACCTAGCCAACAAAATACGCGCCCTTCTCTGGCAAGTGGTAAGTACTTTAGTCCTGCGTTAGTCGCCTGTGGCGCGTGTCACCTAGAGTCATCTTTAGCTAATGCTGACCCGGATACCGTGGCAGGAGATGCGCCTCTGAACCATATGCTGAATCACGGCGCGGTATTTGGAGCAGACACAGCAGCACAAGCCATGGGCACCGAACAATGTACGACTTGCCATGCTATTGGTCAGTCACAAGGGGTAGATAAGGTTCACAAGGTATACGACTACCGTTGAATTCGTCATTGAACACAATGCTTTGACAATTAAGGATAAGAAAAGGAAGAGCTATGAAAGCAATGTTTCTGCGGTGGTTGGTAGCTGGGATACTTGGGTTAGGCGTCATCTTCACCGTCAGTTCGGAAGATGTCGCCAAGCCAGAACCCGAAGCGGCGACGTTAACTCCAGAAGAAATGGAAACCATATTAGACACCAAGTTTTCCGAGGGGAAATATTCACGCCGCGGACCAGATGGCTGCCTTCGTTGCCATGACGATACATCAGACAAACCTGCTACGGGTATTTTCGACAACATTCATGGCAAGTCCGCAAACCTGCATGGCCCAATGAATGATAAACAGTGTGAAGCATGCCATGGCCCAGCGAACAATCACGAACGCAATCCACGAAAAGGACAAGTTCGTGAACCGATGATCACTTTTGGGCCAAACTCCCCTGTTCCGGCCGAAAAGCAAAACAGCGTGTGTTTATCTTGTCACCAAGATGCGAAACGCTCGACTTGGCATAGTAGCGAGCACGCTTTTGAAGGGCTGTCTTGTGCAAGCTGTCACCAACTGCATCAAAAAGACGATCCGATGATGGTTGACGAAATGCAAGCAGACAAATGCACCGATTGTCACTCCCGCACCAAATCAGATATCCACAAACGCAGTCGTCACCCTATTATCGACGGCGTCATGACTTGTTCTAGCTGCCACAATCCACATCAGACATTAAATGAAGCGAGCCTGAACTGGTCAACCGTCAATAACGCTTGTTACGAGTGTCATGCGGAAAAACGCGGCCCATTTTTATGGGAGCATGAGCCGGTAACTGAAGATTGCACATCCTGCCACACACCTCATGGTTCAGTGAACAAAGCCCTGCTCAATAAACGACTGCCAATGCTATGTCAGGAATGTCACCGTGTGCCACATGCAAACGTAGCCATTCCTGAAAACGACTTGAGAGTGCGCGGCGGAAGTTGTTTAAACTGCCACAATCAAGTGCATGGCTCTAACCACCCACGTGGTCAAACATTAAGTTATTAGGAGGGAGGCATGAAACTATCTCAACTGTGCATCGCTATTTCCCTTGCTTTTGCTGTGCAAGCGCACGCCAACGATTATTCGTTACAACGTTCTCAACCAGCCGACACTAGCCGCTGGCAGTGCAGTGGATGCAGCAGCGACGGCACATGGAGTGGAGAAGTCAGCGCGGGCGTAGGGTTCCTTAACAACGATGGTTCCTCGCGATTCTATAATTGGAATCCGCCCGTTTACGGTACAAACTCTGACAACAAACACTTTAACGCTAGCCTAAACGCCGATATCGAACAATATGAAGACGACGGGTTCTACAATCGAATCGTCGTCGAAGATCTTGGTTTGCAACGCTTCTTACTGCAGTGGGAAATGGGCCAGTACGACGGATTACGTATCCTCGGCAGCTACAGTGAAACTCCGTATTTCTGGAATCAGTCCTCACTCAGTGCGTATCATCCAAGAGAAGATGCACTCGTTAGTGGTGACCTATCGAAATATGAAAACTCAGTGACGCGAGAGACGTTTAAGTTAGAACTCAAGTACACACCACATACGCCATGGAAGCCATATGCATCCATGAAGCACGAACGTAAAGAAGGCACAACTTCGCTCTATTCATCGACCATTCCGGGTTACGCCAACGCGCCTGGATTCATACCCAAAGCCGTCGATCATGAAACCTTAAATACTCAAGTAGGAGTGAGCTACATTGAAGATTTGTGGCTGGTGGATATTGCGTATCGCGGCTCGTTTTTCCGCAATGACAAGTCCGCACTCTATTACGGCGGTGTTACTAACCCTTACGCCAACCACATCGCGTATGAGCCTGACAACGACTTTCACCAGTTTGCTGTCACGGGGAATTATCGGTTGAATCAACAAACGTTCAGTGGCCGCTTACTTTGGTCACAAACGTCTTCTGAAGGCGGGTTAAATCCGTTTCCGCAGTCCCCCGTTAACTCCAATACATTCCATGGCGAAACCAACACTTGGCAAATGAGCGCGGATTACCACAACAAACTTTCGCGAGACACAGCTTTCGCCATTTCTGCGGACTATTCAGACAAAGACGATAACTCCGATAGAAACACCATCATCGGCTCTACAAGAGAAAAATACGACCACACAAAAACCAAACTGGAAACAACGTTAACGCATCGTGTTGCGTCTGATTTGAAAGTGAATGCTGGTTATCACTTCAAACAAGACGAGCGAAGCTATGCAGACCGAAAACGTACCGATGAACAACGCGTTTTTGTTGGTGCTCAGTACAGACCAAACAGTCCGTGGCAATTAGGCGGTAAAGTCTCCTACTCTTTCCGCGATGGCTCTGATTGGCAGGACGACAGCAGTGACTCGCCTAATTTGCGCCAATACTATTTAGCCGACAAAGAGAGGATTGAGCTCCGTGGCGACGGCAGTTATGACATGACAGACGATGTCCAGCTACTTGCAGAACTTTGGTACGGAAATGATGACTATGCAAAACCCGATATTGGTTTAAGCGAAGGGGAAGATTACGGCTACGACCTCAGCCTCAACTTCAATTTACTCGACGGATTAAGCGGGCATGTTTTTTACAATCAACAGATCATCCGCTCCGAGCAACAACAAGCAAACTCTGACGTTGTCGGCTGGAATCGCTACACCACCAAGCTCAAAGATGACATCACAACCATTGGTTTTGGTGTGAGTAAAGAGCGACTGCTGGACGACAAACTTTCTATCTCATTTGATTACAGCTACAGCCAAGCGGACAGTAAATCTTCAACCACATCTGGTGGTTACCAATATCCTGATAACGAGGCGAACTCGTATCGATTTGAAGTCATCGCTGACTATGAAGTATCTGAAAATCAAAACGTGCAGCTTAACCTTCGTTATGAAGACTACTCAGAAGAGGATTACTTGTTTAACAACGAAACCGGAACGATGGGCGACGTTTTGCAAAGCTATGAAGGTCTGTATGGCGGCGTCTATTGGAAATATCGCTTTTAAACACAGAGTGACGTAACAAAAAAAGCATCAGACGTTTTAAGCGCCTGATGCTTTCGTATTTCAATTCTACAACTGTGAGAAGTTGATTAAGCTTGGAAGCTCAAAGGAATCTCAGCCAATTGGTTACCTTCGTTTGCAGGGAAGATAAGGTACTCGCCGTGGTATTTCACCATCGATTTGTAGTCCGTCACTTTATGCACCATAAAGCCCGCTTGCGCTGCTTTCTCAACAAACTCAGCATGGTTGCCACGCACAAACCAGCTCATCGGTTTAACGAGCAACTCGCCGTCGAAGCAGCTTTCGCATTGGTCTGCACACAGTGCCAAAGAATTTTGACCTTCCGTGAAGATTTGGATTTTGCCACAACCAACCAATTGTTCAGAGGTAGAAACCTCCCAACCCGCTTGCTCCATTACGTCCAAAAAAGCTTCGACGTCAGAGTCTTTGATCACTTTTGAATCTTCACCTTCAGGGAAGAATTGCGCGTAGAAAGCAGAAATACGTTTGAAGATAAACAACAAACCAGCGTCATTCCCCTTTGAACGACCCGCCTTTTGCCAACGAGTTAAGTCATCGCCGACCGTTCGACCAAAACGCTGAGATTTCAGAGCTTTTGTTACCCAACGAACAAGATAGTGGTTGTTCGCCACTGGCGCATTGGCCAACTTGCCAGAACGATGCTCCTGCTCCAGTTCATTCAGAGCAGAGTTAACCAAGTTTTGAATTTCTTTGGTGTAATTCGACATTACGCCTTTCTTCCTAAAGTCCAATAAAACAGTGCTGAAAGCACAGAACAAGCAAACATAACGATGATCATAGGCCACGCAACATTACCAGGTAGTGATGCCACCAGCGCGCCAACCAATGAGCCGATACCGAATCTTAACGTCCCCGCCAGAGACGATGCCGTACCCGCCATTGATGGGTAGCCACTTAAAAGCAGCGCCATCGCATTACTACCAATCGTCGACAATGTGCCGATAAACAGCACAACAAAAGGCACGATGCCCCACAGTCCGAAGTCCATCAACCAACTTACGAACAGACCAATACCCGCCAAAAGTTGCACGAACAACCCAAAACGAAGCATGGCATGAGAGCCCACTTTTTTCACCAAACGACCGTTAATGCTGGTCATGATGATCATCGCCACAATGTTCAAACCAAATAAGTAACCAAATTGGTCAGGTCGAACACCGTATAAATCAATATAAACAAACGAACCCGCAGTTAGGAATGCAAACATCCCCGAAAACGAGAATGCACCAGACAACATCAAGCCCAACGCTTCAGAACTTGAACACAAACGGGCGTAGTTTTTTAATGTGGTGCGAAAACGCAGTGGTTGGCGGTTTTCTGGTTTTAGCGTCTCCGGAATTTTCCAAAACACCAGCAGAATGACAACCACAGCAAAGATAGCCAGCACCCAAAAGATAGAACGCCATCCAAACCAAATCGCAAGGTGACCGCCAATCATCGGCGCAACCAACGGGGCAATCGTGATAACTAATGTGACGAAAGACATTGCGCGCGCAAAGTCTTCACGGTCAAACATGTCACGCACCACTGCTTGAATAATGACCGCCGCAGCCGCGCCAGCAAAACCTTGGGCGGTACGAACATAGGTTAACGCATCAATGCCGTTTGTGGTCGCACTCACCACCGCTGCTAATCCAAAGAAAAGCACACCCAAAATCAGTACAGGTCTGCGGCCAAAGCTATCGGCAAGCGGCCCATGAATTAACTGACCAATCGCAAAACCCGCCGTATAAGCCGTCAATGTAATTTGAACCGCACCAGGTGCAACGCCCAAATCTTTTGCGATGGTCGGCATTGCCGGTAGATACATGTCGATCGCCAATGGCGTTAGCGCGCCAATTGCGCCGAGCACAAGAAACAGTAAAAAACTGATTTGAGATTGGGGAGCGCTTTGAGCTTTTTCTGTCATTCTTTTACCTCTAGTTGTGTCCTTGCCATCAGCCATTTCTTTTCAGAAACTAGCAAGGATGCTTCTCGTACCATTGAAAACAAAGCACAGTGCTTTGCTGATTCAATTTTCGAGGATCATAAGGACGAATGTTTACCAAGGTGGCCTTGACGAGCTCGACATAGAAAAGCGCATGATAACGATGCATGTTCACCCGATAATTGCACGCAATAAACCAAAGATGACAGCATGATTGATTCACTACGAACGGATGTTTCGCGAGAAAAGTATGCGTGAGCCTGTGATAAAACACCGCGGCATATCACTGAGGTTAAGCATGCATACCGAAATTGTCTAGGCACGAAAACATTTTGGTAGGAATCGTCATTCTGAGCCAATTCCTACCAAAAGACTAGTTCCTGCTAGGAACTAAAGAATTTCCGAGAGCGACGATTAATTCCACACAGAATCCACTTCTTCTTGAGTCAGATAACGGTAATCACCCGGTTCTAGAGTGTCATCCAACACGATATCGCCGATTCGCTCACGATGAAGCAGTTCTACTTTGTTACCAAGTGCAGCAAACATGCGTTTCACTTGGTGGTACTTACCTTCAACGATAGTAAGCAGCACTTCGTTTTCTGCTTCATTCACGATCTCAAGGTGCGCTGGTAACGTCGCTTCGCGTTCGTTTCTCAACTCAATACCTTGCGCAAACTTTTCAACGTAATCAGGTTGAATCGCATCCGCTAGCCACACGCGGTATGTTTTTTCGCATTTGTGTTTCGGTGATGTAATACGGTGAGACCATTGGCCATCATCTGTAATCAACACCAAACCCGTCGTGTCCACATCTAAACGGCCAGCGAAGTGAAGGTTTTCGACTTTAGGTTCATCAAGCAATACAAAGGCCGTAGGGTTGTAACCATCTTCGTGTGAACAAACAAAATCCGCTGGTTTGTACAACATGATGTAACGAGGCCCTGGCGCACCGACTTCTCGGCCATCCCATTCTACAACACCACCTTCTGGCACTTTGAATGAACCACTTTTTTGTACTTCGCCATCGACGAGCACTTCGCCACTTTTGATGATCTTTGTTGCCTGCTTGCGAGTCGCACCCAGAGCATCACACAAATACTTATCTAAACGCATGAATACCTCATTGAATTATACCCAAGTGATCTCCGAATTACGGTTCAAAGGTCACTTGGGTATAAAAGTCAGGTATTATAGCCTTCCTAGTTCGAATAGTTGAGCAATTTCACATATTTTCATGTACACACTTCGCCCATATCAAGCTGACTCTGTTAAAGCCGTTATTCATTACTTTCGCAAACATTCCACCCCCGCAGTGATCGTACTACCAACTGGTGCTGGGAAAAGCTTAGTTATTGCAGAGCTGGCACGCCTTGCCAAAGGGCGTGTGCTGGTTTTGGCCCACGTAAAAGAGCTGGTGGAACAAAACCACGCGAAATATGAAGGCTACGGTTTGAAAGGCGCCATATTTTCGGCAGGATTAGGAAGAAAGGAAACCGACCAACAAGTGGTGTTTGCCTCGGTGCAATCGGTAGTGCGCAATTTGGACTCATTCAAAAACCAGTTCTCACTTCTGGTTATCGATGAATGTCACCGTGTGCCAGACGATAAAAACAGCAGCTATCAAAAAGTGATTACGCACCTTCGAGAGCTCAACCCTGGCATCAAAGTTTTGGGCTTAACGGCAACACCCTATCGTTTAGGAATGGGATGGATTTATCAATACCACACCCGAGGTCAAGTACGCACCGAAGAGTCGCGCTTTTTCCGCGACTGCATTTTCGAGCTGCCGATCCGTTACTTGCTGGACGAAAACTTCCTCACCCCCGCACGCATGATGGATGCGCCCGTTTTGTCTTACGACTTCTCGCAGCTGAAACCCGCTAATACCGGACGCTACAAAGAAGCGGAAATGGACATGGTTATCGACAAAGCCAAACGCGCCACTCCTCAGATTGTGGAGCAAATCATTCAATACGCGAGAGATCGTAAAGGCGTGATGATCTTTGCTGCAACAGTTCGACATGCTCAAGAAATTCACGGCCTGCTGCCAGAAGGCGAAACCGCCATCGTCATTGGTGATACTCCAACGCCAGAGCGCGATGCGATCATTCAAGCTTTCAAAAATCGCGAAATCAAATACTTGGTTAATGTCTCTGTGTTAACCACCGGATTTGACGCGCCTCATGTAGATTTGATTGCCATCTTGCGCCCCACTGAGTCGGTCAGCTTATATCAACAAATTGTTGGACGAGGTTTGCGTTTATCGGAAGGTAAAAATGAATGTCTGGTACTCGATTACGCGGGTAACAGCTACGATTTGTATCAGCCAGAAGTGGGAGATCCAAAACCCGACTCCACCAGCGAGATCATTACTATCCCTTGCCCTGCTTGCGGATTTAACAACAATTTCTGGGGTAAATTGGACAGCAATGGCTTTTTACTCGAACACTTTGGCCGACGATGCCAAGGTTACTTTGAAGATGAAGACACGGGCGAACGCGAACATTGTGGCTACCGTTTTCGTGCCAAATATTGCAGCGAATGTGGCGCAGATAATGATATTGCCGCTCGTATATGCCATGAATGTGATGCAACATTGGTCGACCCAGATAAGAAACTAAAAGAAGCACTGAATTTGAAAGACGCACTGATCTTCGAGTGCACAGAAATGGACTTGTCCGTGTTCAAATCAAATGACGGCAAATCACAGCTCAAAGTCACGTATTCTGGGGAACCATACCAAGGCGAAGGTCATGCATTAGTTCATGAGTTTTGGTCATTAAACACCAAGAAACAGAAGCAAACTTTTAAAGACCAGTTTGTGCGCCCTCACCTTGCAGATAAACATCGCCCGTTTGAAGAAGCATCGCCTACACGAGTCGTCGCCAATCAACACCGTTTCCGTTTACCACAGTTTGTCATTGCCAGAAAGTCTGGGCGCTTTTGGAAGTTGCGCGACAAGATTTTTGAAGATGAACTTAAATAACGCTCGATTCGCACCAATGAGTTTGCCAAGAGCAAAGTGAATGTGACTGAACCGACAGTTCACACGATGATTCACTTTCTGTTCATGTACAGCTAGATATAATTTTGCCAACTCTTCAGAAAAGGTTTTGCTATGTATAAACCAGTGACTTCTCAAAATCTTGCGTTGTTTTTCAGCCTCGCCCCGATGCTGCTTTCTGCACCAAGCTTCGCGCAGCAAAATGATATTTACACCACGCAAAATGGCCACGCCATCGTGCAAGATGTCGAAAAGCCCGGCACACGTATCGAATTTGATGAAGACCAGGATGAGGTCTACCGCGCCGTACAAAAAGGCTACATTCGTCCCTTCTCTGAGCTTTACGCGGCCGTCGAAAATGACCTTTATGGTCGCATCATCAAAGTCGAGCTTGAAGAAGATGACAATGAATGGGTTTACGAACTGAAAATACTCTTCAACAATAGTGTGTTGAAGGTCGAATATGACGCTGCCACATTGGAAATGCTGGAAGTCAAAGGTCGAAACTTCAATAAAGCTTTAAAACCACCACAAAACTAAATAATAAGAAACGCTGCCATGAAAATACTTGTTGTCGAAGATGATCCTCGTCTAGGCGAGCAAATTATCGAAACGTTGGAAAATAACGGTTGGGTACCTGAGCTATCACAAGATGGCATTGACGCGCTCTACCGAGCGACATCCGAAGAATGGGACGCGATTGTGCTCGACCTTGGTCTACCGAAACTCGATGGCTTAACCGTTTTAAAAGGCATTCGAGATGAAAACATCAACACTCCGGTCGTGATCCTAAGTGCGCGTGATACCTTAACTCAACGAGTAGAAGGCCTAAACGCTGGCGCAGATGATTACCTGACTAAACCGTTTGAAATGGTTGAGCTTATCGCTCGTCTTCGCGCCCAACTGCGCAGAGCATCTGGTAACGCTTCTCCGGTCATGCAAATAGGCGATTTAAGCCTAGATACCAGAACCTCAAAAGTGATGTGGCAAGGCCAAGCAGTGAGCCTAACAGCGCTGGAATATAAAGTAGTCGCTTACTTTATGCATAATCCTGAAAAAGTCATTTCACGCACGGAGCTTGTGGAGCACATTTACAAGCAAGACTTTGATCGTGACTCCAACACGATTGAAGTATTTATCGGTCGTATTCGTAAGAAAATCGCCCCAAAAATCATCAAAACCGTGCGTGGCTTAGGGTATCAACTGAATGCCGAATAAGAACAAACTGCCGCTGCATGCCTTAAAGCGATTAAGTATCAAAAGCCGATTGGTGTTGGCGGCGGTTGTATGGCTCACCGCCATGATCCTTGCTGCGGGTGTCACCATTCCTACCCAAGTTTATAACTATATGGTGGACGACACGCGCTCCCAGCTGAGCATCTTTATGGATGAAATCGCCGCTCAATTGGAAGTCGATCATACAGGCCATCTTTCGTTAGCAGCTCAGCTGTCGGATCCTCGCTTTAGTCGCCCGTACAGCGGCTTATATTGGAGTGCATCGACAGACTCAAGCCTCGAACGCTCTCGCTCGTTGTGGGATAAAAGAATCGAGTATAAAGGACTCGATAAAGATGCTTATGGTGCAAGAGACGAAAAACTGATTACTCTGGAAAAAGCGCTATATCTACCCGACTACGATGGTCCAATTCATATCATCGTAGGTATCGACGAAGAGCCAATAAGAAGCACACTGCAAACCCTTATTGGTCAACTCTGGCTAATTCTAGGATTGTTGTTTGCTGGCGTTTTGACTGTCATTCTCTTGCAAATCGTTTGGTCATTGAGTCCATTAACTAAACTGCAAAAAGAGCTGGCAGAGCTCAAAGCTGGAAATAAAAAGAGTTTAGAAGAAACTTATCCGAAAGAGATTTCGCCGCTTATTTCTGACCTCAATGCTCTTCTTTTCCACTATCAGGAGTTACTGGAACGTGCGCGTAACCACGCGGGTAATTTGTCACACGCACTTAAAACGCCGCTATCTGTGTTAAAAAATGAAGTGCAAACGCTAGAGCCCAAAACGCAAGCCCGCTTAAACGCCCCACTCAACCAGATTCAAGATCACATTGACTATCATTTAGGTCGCGCTCGAATGGCGGGTTCCATGAACATCCTTTCTGTCAAAGCCAATCCAGCAGAGCGAGTGGATGCTATCTCAATGGCGTTCGATAAAGTCTATGCCGAGCGAGACATCACCTTAGTTAATGAGCTTGATTCTGAGTTGAATGTTGCAGTCGAAAAAACCGACCTCGATGAAATGATCGGTAACTTGCTTGAAAATGGCTATAAATGGGCAAATAGCATGATTCGCGTCCACTCTACTCAGGATAAGGATAGTATCCACCTGATTATCGAAGACGATGGGCCTGGAATCCCTCAAGCGCAATTAGGCCAAGTCATCAAACGTGGTGTCAGATTAGACGAAACAACGCCAGGTTCTGGGCTCGGTTTAAATATTGTGAGTGAAATGGCGCACAGCTATCGAGGCCAATTGGCTTTGGAAAAGAGCAAAATGGGTGGCTTAAAAGCCACATTAACGTTGCACCGTAGCCGTACTTAAAACGAATCACGAAAGACTCTTTTTCATCGGTAAACGCTAATCAAACCGATGAAAATAGAAGCGATACGAGCATTTTTCACGCTAAGTGATGAAAACCATCAACTTCGGATCCGCCAAATGATGTGTTTTTATTGATTTAGATACGATTTGGGTTGCCCAATTCTAAGTGGAATGATAGTATCCGCGCTCGCTTGAACAGTTCCTGTTTCAAGCTTTACCACGAACAACAAGGTCGCATTGTTGATTGTGAACATTTGATTTTTACTAATTTGAGAGTAAATACTATGAAATTCGAAGCAGTAGTACGTACTGAACTAGGTAAAGGTGCGAGCCGCCGCCTACGTCACGCTGGCAAATTCCCTGCAGTTGTATACGGCGGTGAAGAAGCAGCAGTAGCTATCGTTCTTAACCACGACGACATCGTAAACCAAATGGACAAGCCTGAATTCTACGAAGGCATCGTTCTAGTTATCGATGGCAAAGAAGTTAAAGTTAAGCCACAAGACGTTCAACGTCACGCGTTCAAGCCAAAAGTTGAACACATGGACTTCATCCGTATCTAATTCCCTACCAAGGAATTAATCGGATTAAATCCAGACCTTTTGCATAAAAGATAATCGGATTTACCAACCGAGACATCTAAAAAATTTCAAACCCCCGGAGTCTTACCACCTCCGGGGTTTTACTATATATGGCATTTGATTTACGAACGGGCAATGTACTTCATTAAAGTGAGGTCAGTCAGCGTCATGCTATCAATGACTTCGGATTCTTCTTCCCCGATACGCACAAAACCACACTTCTTGTAAAAGTTCAGCCCTTGATTATTGGTGTTCAGTGCTTTCAGACTTATCTGCATAACTGGCGTGGAGAGTAGACGTGTTTCGAGCTCATCTAACAGTGCACTTCCTGCCCCTTGCCCATAATGTAACGGCGAGACATAACAACACGTTACCAACGCCGTTTTATCTTCACTGGTGTGGTTAGGCAACTCGTAACTTAAAAACCCGACGATTTCCCCTTGCTTCTCAACCACGATCAATTGAGCCAGTTGCTCCGTCATAACTCGTATCCACATCCTTTCTCGGCGCTCAATGATAAACTGCTCTATATAGCTTTGTGGCATTAACCCTTTGTACGCCACCTGCCACGAATCGACATGTATTTTAGCAATTTGAGCTGCTTCTTCTCTGACAGCATTCCTTACTGTGTATCCCATTACTTTCCTTTCTATTCATCCTGAGTAAATACGCGCAATCGGTTATAAGCTTCAAATCCCAAAGATTCGCACAACTTAATCGAAGGTATATTTTCGATATTTACTCGGTATCTCACTTTACGATCTCGCGTTTTAACCTCCGCCACTAAGTGTGAAAGCAAGCGCTTACCGTACCCTTTTTCTCTCGCTTTAGGGCTGACTAGTAACGATAACGACTCAAATGGCTCCTTTCCTTCGTAGCAATATGACGCTAATGCCGCAACCAATTTACCCTCTTCTAAAATGCCATAGAAGAAGTGGCTATCGAGCTCGAAATCGGCTTTCTCAATATCTTCTGCGCTGTTACTACGTAAAAATGCGTCAAGCAACTCATTGTCAGATTCAATATTCAAAGTGAAAACATCAGCATCTTTATTGAAGGTATTATCATTAAATAAATGATAGTCGACGTCGTCATATTCGCAGAGTAATTGCAGGTTATTTAATTTTATCTCTAGCTCACTCGGCTGAAAATGTTTAATTTTATGCCAGAGATTTTCCGGACAGGATAAAAGAGTAAACGCATCAGATTGGAATAAATAAACAGCGGTGTGTTCGGAAAACCTTTTCCAAAATTGGGAGTCATAGTAATAACCGTTGTACGGTTTTTGACTGAGTTCAAACTGATTGCGCCAAGAGCAATCGATTTCTGCTGTTTTCGCAGATGATTTTATAAGCATCCCTACCTCTCTACCTTTGCAGTAGAAAATTATAACTATTTGTTTCGTAGGAACTTAGAAAAACATGAATTTGGCAAAATAATAACCAAACTTAGCGTCATACCTCACCAAAATGCGTATTGATTCACATAAACAACACGCATTCAATTAACTGCCTCACAAAAAATAGCTTAAGCCACATAAAATAAATGCTAAATACCAATTCTGTTTATTTATAGACGTAGTTTGCATGCTTATTAATTCGTATCTTCGATAGAAGTATAAATAAGAGATAGATCACTAAACTTTCACATTAATTCCGTATATTTCACGCCGTAACAATAACAAAATCACAAAGAAAGGATCCCTTATGAAGTTTTCCAAATCTCTATTGGTAGTGGCAGTGGGCGCTGCGCTAGCAGGATGCGGCTCAGACAGCGACAATTCACCAGTAACCTGTGAGACTGCAGATTCTTGTACTAAATTCACCGTTCTACACACTAACGACAACCATGGCCGCTTTTGGGAAAACAGCAAAGGCGAATACGGCATGGCTGCACGCAAAACTTTGATCGACTCTATTCGTGCAGAAGTGGAATCAAGCGGTGGCGAAACCATTCTATTGTCTGGCGGTGATATCAACACAGGTGTTCCTGAGTCAGACATGCAAGATGCAGAACCGGACTTCATAGGGATGAACCTGCTTGGTTACGACGCAATGGCTGTCGGTAACCACGAGTTTGATAACGCTTTAGATGTTTTGAACAAGCAGATCCAATGGGCTGACTTCCCTATGCTCGCTGCAAACATCTACAAGAAAGACACCGATGGTAAAGTAACCGACGAACGTTACTTCGCGCCTTACAAAGTCTTCACGATTAACGGACTTAAAGTTGCGGTTGTTGGCCTAACAACAAAAGATACAGCGAAACTGGTAAACCCAAGTAACGTTGCTGATATCTACTTCGAAGATCCTCAAGTTGAAATCAAAAAAGTACTTAAGGAAATCGAAGCAAACGAAACTGTCGATCTAGTTTTTGCAACAACACACATGGGTCACTACCAAGATGGTAACCATGGTAGCGAAGCACCAGGTGACGTTTTACTAGCGCGTTCTCTTGAAGAAGGCCAACTAGATGCAATTATTGGTGGCCACTCACAAAACCCAGTATGTATGGAGCCGGGTACTAACGAATACGCAGACTTCAAACCAGGTGACGAGTGTGCTCCAGACCAACAAAACGGCACATACATCATGCAAGCGCATGAGTGGGGTAAATATGTAGGTCGTGCAGACTTCGAATACTACGATGGCAAACTGCACCTAGCAAACTACGCTTTGATTCCAGTTAACCTAAAGGCAAAAGATGCGAACGGTGACTACCAATTCATCGCTGAAGAAATCAAGCCAGATGCTGTAGTTAAGCAAATTCTTCGTACTTACCAAGAGCAAGGTCAAGATCTGCTTGACGTTAAAGTATCTTCTACGGATGGCAAACTTGAAGGCGACCGCGGTGTAGTTCGCTCACAGCAAACAAACCTTGGCCACCTACTAGGTGAAGCGTACCGCACATACGAGCTAGTGAAAGCAGACTTTGGTGTGATGAACTCCGGTGGTGTTCGTGATTCAATCCAAGCTGGCGATATCACTTACCGTGATGTACTAACAGTACAACCATTTGGTAACTTCGTAACAAAAGCGACCATGACAGGTAAAGAAGTAAAAGAATACCTAGACGTCGTTGCTACGAAATCTGCGGGTTCTGGTGCTTACGCTCAACTAGACAACATCACTCTAGATGTAGATTGTGATGCTGGCTCAGTAACTATTACTGACATTAATGGTAAAGGCTTCAACCTAGACGCAACTTACACGTTTGCTGTAATTAGCTTCAGCGCAGCAGGCGGTGATGACTACCCAGTAATCCAAGTTGAATCAACTCAAATGACAGACGCATCAGTACTGCGTGAGTTCTTCGTAAACAACCCGCAAATCTCGGCGGATAGCTACAACAAGAACCTAGACAACATCAAGTACTTCAGCAATAGCCAAGCAGTGAAAGGCTGTCCTGCAACTGGTAGCTGATACTCAACACCTTACGCTCTGACTAGAATGGTTCTATCGAATCAATCCGTCAGAGCTCCTAAATCAAAACCGAAGCTTTGTGCTTCGGTTTTTTATTTTCGATAAATTGCTGATAATTCTCCACCTTCACAATCTGTTTAAAAATTGTTCACTTGTGTTGTTGACGCCCCTGTGCTGGGCTTCTATGTTTGATAAGGTCTTTCAAATATGCAGGCTCATCGGCTAAATTTCGCGAGACATTTTTATTCGCATAGTCAATGATTCTGAGAAAGATGTGAATGGCGTTACAAACACTGCTCTCAAACAATTTGTCTTTGGACTTCAAACGATGGTGATGTGCCTCCACGCGCACGCCAATGAGCAGCGATCTGGACGTCAATGTGTTCAAACTGCTGCCATCGAGTTCTGGAGGTCAAAAATGAAACGAGCCAGCAATAGCTACAGACTCCAAATGATCAAAGAAGTGGTCATCCGCCGAGAGCGTGAAGCATGTACCGACCCTATGGCAAGGTACATTCACCAGTTAATGGATGAGCTTCCAACAAGTAAATTAGAGGTTGAGCTCAACCATCGATTTGCAGGAAATCACTTTGACGAACAAGCGGGAGGCTGGGTTAGCGACCGTTGGTCGATGAAATAACGCCAATTACCGATTTATAGGGAAAAATGGATAGGAGATTCCCGGTTCTTAAAGGATACCTTGCCGGGCCGGGAATATGTAAAAAGCAGAAACAAGAACAATGGCGTGTCCGCACCTTAATTAGAAATGCTTCTAAAACAAATCTTGTTGAGGTGATGAATTATCTTGAAGCTGTTCTGGCTTCGTCTTCCCTGCCAACATCTTTCTTCTGTATCTTTGACGACACAACTTAATAACGTGCAACTGCTGAGCGGGGGTTAAGTTCAGCCAATTAAACCGCTCCTCTCTTTTTCTCATACACCCCCTGCAATACCCTTTTTCATCGGAGGTACATACTCCAACACAAGGGCTTGGGACAGTGAAAAATTCCAGTTGCTCCATACTATAAACGCTCTTTCCATGTTAGGGCGTATTTGCCTAGTTTAAATAACTAAACGAGAAGATTACTCACCGACAAAATCTGTTATACACTTCGTTATGTCAAAAACATACGAAACCATAACCGTATGCTGACAAAAACAGTGTTTTATTACTTATACTTACCGCGTTTCTAAAAACGGAGTCTATAAAATGAAGCTTAGCCTAAAAACGTTAGTTACAGCAATCTCTCTCCCTGTTCTTATGACTGCTTGTGCTAGCAACGGTGATGATGTGAAAGAAATTACGGCTCAAGATTTACAGCACCACAACTGGGAACTTGTTCAAGTTGATGGTAAAAACATCGTTCTAGACGAAAACCAAAAAGCGGCTCGCCTAGAAATCGGTGAAAACCTAACAGCAAACGGCAATGCGGGTTGTAACAACTTCTTCGGTCAAGCTGAGCTGAAAAACAACCAACTACGCATCGAGAAAATGGGCATGACCATGAAGATGTGTATGGAAGATCAAATGAAGATCGAAAATGCAATGACACAAACACTATCTAACTGGAGTGACATCACTCTAACTAAAGATGGTCTTGTTCTGAAAAATGCCGATCATGAGTTGAAGTTTACTTTACGTGACTGGGTAAATTAATCCCAAGTCAGTAAACAAAATCATTTTTAAAAGCAGCCAACGGGCTGCTTTTTTTATACCTAAATTACGTGCCCTACTTTATGAATCAATGCCGCTAAACTTTCTACTTCCAACTTCTTCATTACATTGGAACGATGTACTTCTATAGTGCGAAGCGAAACACACAGCTGGTTCGCCATATCCTGATTTTTCATCCCTTTAACCACCAGAATCAGTACTTCTTTTTCTCTTCTAGTAAGGCTTTGAAGAGTTAGTTTTGCACTTTGTTTTTCTTGGTTTTTTAGTGAACATTCCATAGCATTATCGATTGCCGCCACTAAAGCATTACCGTCCACAGGCTTTTGAAAAAAGTCCAACGCGCCTTCTTTTAAGGCGTCGACTGCCATTGGAATATCACCATGCCCAGTCAGATATATAACGCTGATTGGACTGCATTGATTACGCATTAGCAGGTGAAGCTCCTGCCCACGCATTTCTGGCATTCGGCAATCCAACAATACACATCCAGCTTGATGCAGATTCACACTCTGTAAGAAATCTTGCCCGTTTGAATAGACATCGACGCTATAACCATAACTTTCTAACATAAAAGCCATTGATTCTAAAACAGGCACTTCATCGTCAACGATATAAAGTGGACAAAGATTACGACTCATTCTGAGCTTCCTGATACGGTAAAACGATAGTCACTTGGCACCCAGATGGGTCAATTGACCTAAAATTGATGGAACCTTGGTGCGCTTCAATTACATCGCGACAAATAGCAAGCCCTAGCCCTAGGCCATTTTCCTTCGTGGTATAAAAAGGCTGATCAAGAGGGGGATTTTGCTCTTCGAGCCCGACCCCGTTATCCATGACATCAATGATGACAACGTCATCACAAAAGCTGACATGGAGATCAACAAACAACTCTTTTTGCGAAGTCGAATGAGCAAGACAGGCATCTTTGGCGTTATTAAGCACATTAATGATCACCTGCTGCAATCCAGTCACATCCGCATAAACGTTTTGTACCTCGCCCGAATACATCACACCTAGTTGGATATTGTGACGTTGGAACTCATAATCCACCAACTTCATTGCATCATTGATGACGGCAGGTAAGTCAACCCAGCTTTTCTCGATTGGCGTCCGGTGAATCAAACTACGTAAACGCTGCACTATGTCACTCGCAGACGTCACTTGTTGTTGAATTTTCTCTATTATCGGCAACATTTCCTCGGGTGTAGTGCCTTGCTCCATCCGCATCTTTGCACCTTGGCTGTAGTTTTTAATCGCAGCCAATGGTTGATTAATTTCATGTGCGATACTGCTGCCTAATTCTCCCACAATCGTAATACGTTGAGCGTGTTCCAACATGCTACTCTTGCGACGTAAATCATTGAGGGTAGCTTTCAACTTTTCTCTACTACGTTTGAACGTCCACTCTAGCCAAAAGTGATAGATAGTCAGTAACACCAATGTTAGCAGCGCTGCGATAGCGACTGCTTGGTTTTTATGTAGCCACTCTTGAACCTTTTGCGCCCAAGGTTTCTGTAAGGGATGTAAGTCCAAATGCTTGTAGACTTTATCTACGTTAACGCTAGGCGCAGGTAGCGTCCAACCCACATTGTTGGCAGCAATAGCGGCTGAATGCGATGCAGGCATTGCAAACAGGGTTTGTGCGACCTTTTGCCCAACATCTACCGGAGCACGCTCCGTCATGGCCATGGTCCAATTTGGGTACAGAGGAGTACTAACTGCGCAAACCGAATCAGCAGGTCTTCTTTCGTTGAGCACTCGCAAATTATGCAGCTCTATCTTGCCTTCGGCCGCCATGTTTTCCAGCGTACAAGCAGGAACAATTGCAACATCAATTTGGTCGTCGATCACATCGAGAATCAACTGATCGGTCGGTGGGCCAGTAAAATGGATTGTTTCAAAGAACGATGAGTTGAAATACCCAAGTTTGTCGAGCTCATAACGTAGAGCAAGAAAACCACCAAACGCCTTTTCTGATACAGCGGCAATACTGGCTTCATTGATGTCTCTCAGTGTTTTAAAAGGTGATTCTTCACGCACAACAACGACTGATGCTATCGACTTGTTCGGCACATTACTGTAGGCCGTTTTCTGCGTTGCTAGCCAGTTAATAGGGTACTCACGAGCAAGCTTAGTTGCCTGTCCTGGACTCGTTAATATGAAATCCAACCAACCATGTAAAAAGGCTTCTTCTAGTTGGTCAAAATCGTAAGTATGTAAGTTGAATTCATAGCTGGGATTTTGTTCTTCCAACCATGTCAT
Organism: Vibrio sp. Y20_XG_PY13; assembly: GCF_024181925.1. NCBI lineage: Bacteria > Pseudomonadati > Pseudomonadota > Gammaproteobacteria > Vibrionales > Vibrionaceae > Vibrio > Vibrio sp. Y20_XG_PY13. Next base: position 438,979 of record NZ_JAMZAL010000002.1, read on the forward strand.
TGTGGGTTGCCAAGATACTTTAGCGTGAGAATGCCCTCTCAATGCCAGCACACCTACATCAAATGTTGTCCTATCAGACTGATGTTCTGCTTTGACTTGAGAAATACAGGTAAAACAAACAAATACAATAGAATAAAGGAGTTTCTGAAAATAGTTTTTAGTCACTTAATAAAGCACAACGACAGCGTATTGGTTTCGCATTTTAGCACCGTTCCCCTCTCTAACTTTGTTGCTTTAGATCAATCCCACATCATTATTGTGGGAAACCACAATACCGCCTAACTATTGATTTCCTCAGAATGCCTTACCCACAAAGGGGTAGAACGCATTTCCGCTTATTTTAAGCCATGAACACCAAAAATGATTAAGAAACGTTCATGCCTGTACTCCCCCTTCAAAAGCATTCTATCTGTCGAAACATCAAGGATTCGGCAGCAAAACTTTAAATTAAAATATGGAAGCAACTCATGAAAAAATCGACAATTGCGCTGGGTGTGTTGGCCGCTGTCGCAGCGGTTGGCTACTCAGCTTACAATACGATGTTCTCAGCTGAGGCTGTAATAGTGGATGCTGCTGCTCAAGAGCAGAAGTTCACACAATACGCTCACCCAGAACACTTCATTTCTGCACAACAACTGAAATCGCTGATGGATGGTGACAAAGACGTGGTTGTGATCGGTACGCTAAACCCTATCAAACCAGATAGTCCTATTTCTGGTTCTTACACTATGTGGCGTAACGATTACTCAGCGACTGAAGACGCCTACGACTTCGGAGGTATGAGTAATAGCACAGAAGAAATGGAGACAATCCTAGGCAGCTTCGGCGCAACAACAGACAGCACAATCGTCGTCTACGCTGCGGGCTCACACCACGATGCTGCGCGTCTTTACTGGCAAATCCATAACCTTGGCCATCAAGATGTTCGTTACCTTGACGGGGGCTTGAACGCTTGGATGGGCGCTGGCTACCCAACTAGCTCTGCAAACCAAAGCGTTGCTGCGGTTGAATACAACGCACCTAACACACAACAAGAGAACAATGCCCTAGCAACGCTAGACATGGTTATCGCAGCGCAAAACAACCCTGATTGGGTGATCCTAGATACTCGCGGCAACGACGAGTTCAACGGTGAAGTTGCGGTTTCTGGCGCATACGGTCCGGGTACTATCCCAAGCAGTGTTCACATTAACTGGACCAAAGCGTTAAACGAAGACACGACGCTGAAATCAGCAGAAGAACTGCAAGCCCTTTACGGCGACATCATCAAAGGTAAGAAAGTTATCGCTTACTGCCAGTCTGGTGTTCGCTCTGCCCACACCACCATGATTCTTACTGAAGTATTAGGTGCAGAAGGCGTCTACAACTACGACGGCTCATGGATCGAGTACAGCCATGCTCACTACGAGCAAAAGAATCCTGAAGTGAACGTTATCAACGGCAAGAGCTAATCAACACGGAAACCGCAGTTAATGAACAATGTAATTTTTAGCCAAAAGCTATACGACACCGCGCAAATGATTGTCGATGGCTGTATGGGTGATGCCGATCCGGCATGTCAAACCGCATGTCCAATGCACACAGACGTAAAACAGTACGTTCGCATGGCGGGTGAAGGTAATTTTCAAGGTGCTCTGGATCTGATCCGCAGCAAATTATTTCTTCCTCAAACGCTTGGCCGCATCTGTGCACACCCTTGCGAGGCTTCTTGTCGTCGTAACACTGAATTCGGCCAGCCGATCAGCGTTGCAGGCATCAAACGTTTCGTCGCAGAGAAAATGGATAACCAAGATCACTGGGATCTCAACATTGCCCCTATGACGAACAAACACATCGCGATCGTTGGTGCAGGCCCTGCTGGCGCGCAAGCGGCTATTGAGCTTCGTCGTCAAGGCCACGAAGTAACGATTTACGAAAAGCTAGACGTTTACGGCGGCATGATGCGTGTGGGTATCCCTGAATACCGTCTACCACGCGATGTTATCGATTTCGAATACAGCTACCTCGCGATGCTGGGTATTAAAACTCAGTTTGGCGTTGAGATCGGCAAAGACATTAGCTTCGACACTCTACGTAGCGAACATGATGCTGTGATTCTGGCTCACGGTGCACACGTCGGTTCGATCATCCCTCTGCCGGGTCATGACAACGATGGCGTGTTTTCTGCGGTTGAATACCTAAAAGAGATTTCTGAAACTCGCCAATTTCCACGTGCAGGTAAACGAGTGATGGTTATCGGCGGTGGTGACGTTGCTATGGACTGTGCGCGCTCTTCATGGCGTATCGGTGCAAGCGACGTTTACCAATGTTCACTTGAGAGCCTTGAAAATCTACCGGCAAGCCAAATCGAAATCGACGAGTCGCTAGAAGAAGGTGTCGAGTTCAACGCAGGTTGGGGCCCAGTAGCTATTGAACGTGAGAACGGTAAAGTAACCGGCATCACTATCAAGAAAGTCCTGTCTATCTTTGATGAGCAAGGCAACTTTGCACCTCAATACAGCGAAGAAAGTAAAACCATCTCTGTGGATACCGTTGTTTTCGCTACGGGTCAAATCGTGGCAGACATTACTGACGGTGCACTAGAGCAAACTCGCGGCGGCCGTTACGTAGTCGATAAACAAACGTTAGCTTCAAGCCTAGAAGACGTCTTTGTAGCCGGTGACGCGTGTGGCGGTAACATCGTAATTGAAGCGATGGCATTAGGTCGCAAAGCAGCAATGAGTGTTGAGCGTTTCCTAACAACTCGTCCACTAACTGAAGATCGCGACTTCGAGCAAGAATACAGCTACTCATCTCGTCTAGACGTACCACTACCAAAAGGTACGGTAGATACCCCTCGCCTACACGGTGAATTGCGTGATGCTGAAGAGCGTAAACAAGACTTTGCACAAGTGGATGTAGGCTTTACTGAAGAACAAATCAAACAAGAAGCATCTCGCTGTCTGCAATGTAGCTGCAAGCTATGTATGACCGAGTGCATCATGATGAACGACTTCAGTGACTGTCCAAAGACCATCTTCTCTGACTTTGTGAACAACAAGTCGATGGATCCATTGCTGGCTTACTCATGTAACGCCTGTGACCAGTGCACCATCGTGTGTCCGAAAGACTTCCCGATGAAGGAAATGTTCCTAGGCGCACGTGCTGACTTTGTTAGGGCAAACAATGGTGAATCACCAATGCCGGGTCATAAAGCGATCAATATGCACCAGAAACTGGGCTTCTCAAAAATCTTCACTATGGCAAAACGAGCGGTATCGACAAAATGAGTAATAAAGTATTTATGCCAGGATGCAGTTTGCCATCCTATTCACCAGAAGGCGTAGCGGCCATTGCGAGCTACCTAAAAGAAGTATTCCCAGAAATGGGCGCAGTACAGAAATGCTGTGGCAAACCGACCGCGGCTATCGGTCAAACAGAGAAGTTCAAAGAACGCTACGGCCAGCTTCAAGCCGACTTCGACAAGCTAGATGCACAAGAAGTCATCGTGGCGTGCCAAAGCTGCTACGGCATGATCAAGAAGTCTGGCGGCACACAAAAGCCGGTTTCATTATGGAAACTGCTTCCAGAAATCGGTTTGCCAGAAGCGCTACGCGGCAAAGCAAAAAACAGTGACGTGGTGTTTACCATTCATGATTCTTGTTCGACTCGCTACGAGAAAGAACTGCAAGACGGCATTCGCTGGATCTTAAACGAGCTTGGCTACAAAACCTCTGAACCAGAACACACACGTGAAAACACGCGCTGTTGTGGTTTCGGCGGCATGGTTGTACCTGCAAACCCAGACGTGGCAACACGCGTAATCAAGCGCCGTGTTGAAGAGTTCGAGACAGACTACGTCGTGGTTTATTGCTCAGCTTGTCGTGCATCCATGATGGGTGTTGGTACGAAATCTTGGCACATTCTAGACCTGATGTTCGGCCCTGTGATCATGCAAGGTGATGAACCGCCAGTAAACGTACTCGCTAGCCCTGTAAAAGCTTGGTTCAACCGCTACAAATCAAAAGCGGGTCTGATCAAGTGTATGTCTGTGTAGCTATATCTTTTTAATTATTAGGTTTAAGTGAAGTTGAACTTATGAAATTCGTAAAAATCGCTCTTATTGTCGCTGTTGTAGCTATTGCTCTGTTCGCGGCTAAACAAACTGGCATTCTTGAAATCATCACAGACATCAAGAGCCTACAAGATTGGATCGCCAGCTTTGGTGTGTGGGGCTACGCCGTATTCGTAGCAGCATTCGTGTTTGCGTGTGTTTTCCTACTACCGGGCAGCGCGTTCACCATTGTGGCAGGTATCGTATTTGGCCCTATCAAAGGCGGTATCTTAGCGCTGTTTTCTGCAACGCTTGGCGCGGTGGCGGCATTCATCGTGGCGCGCTTCCTACTGCGTAATACCATCATGAAGAAGTTTGGCGACAACCCAATCTTCAAGAAAATCGATGACGGTGTAGCAGCAAATGGTACAAGCTTCTTGATCCTAACGCGTCTAGTACCTGTATTCCCATTCAGCCTACAGAACTACGCTTACGGTCTAACCAGCCTAAACCTAGGCACTTACGCACTGGTTTCTCTACTAACAATGGCACCAGGTGCATTCATCTTCGCTTACATGGCGGGTGATATTGCGACAAACGGCGTGTCTGTGATGCTACTAGTGAAATTTGCGGTTGCGGGTCTTGTGCTGTTTGGTATGTCTCTGATTCCAAAATACATCGCGAAGAAAAAAGGCATCAACATGGAAGAATTAGCGAAGTAGTCCGGTCTATCCAACATTGATGCTAAAAGAGTGCAGCTATCGTGCTGCGCTCTACCCTTTACATCATTGATAGTAATTCTCTGAATCAATTAATAAATCCTATTGGGATTCACATTGATAATACCGCGAGATAGATTACTATCCTTGAGAAGGACAGGGGCCATTCGCGAACAAACTCAGCGAAGCTTCAAACAAGAACCAGAAGAAAAACACGGACTACGTATGAAAAAGCTACTCAGTACCATTGGCATTTTAGCCACCACTTTTGCGACTTCATCTTTTGCTGACTCATCGGCCACTAGTGAATGGCAAAAAATCGAACAACAAGCCGACGGACAAACCGTCTATTTTCATGCTTGGGGTGGTAGCCAAGAGATCAACCGCTATATCCAATGGGCAGGCAAAGAGCTTAAATCTCGCTACAACGTGACGCTAAATCACGTGAAAGTCACTGATATTTCTGAAACTACCACTCGCCTAATCGCAGAAAAAGCCGCAGGCAAAAACAGCGGTGGCAGTGTTGATATGGTTTGGATTAATGGCGAGAACTTCAAATCAATGAAGGATAACCAATTACTGTTTGGTCCTTTTGTTGAAGGTTTGCCAAGCTGGCAGTACGTTGATAAATCATTGCCAATTGATGTGGATTTTTCAGAGCCGACTGAAGGTCTGGAAGCACCTTGGGGTGTGGGGCAATTAGTGTTTATTCACGATGAGCAAACCCTGCATAACCCTCCTCGATCTTTTGCTGAAATGCTGAGTTACGCAAAAGCGTTTCCAAATCGCCTAACTTACCCTCGCCCACCAGAGTTTCATGGGACAAGCTTTATTAAAGCCTTGTTGATTGAGTTGACCAACAACGATCCCGCTTTGCAAAAACCAGTCACTGGTGAAACATTTGAGCAAATCACTCAACCGCTATGGGCTTACCTAGATGAGTTCCATAAAGTTGCTTGGCGTGGCGGTAAGCAATTCCCAGGAGGGACGGCTGAAACGCTTCAATTACTGGATGATGGTCAGATTGATCTTGCGATTACCTTTAACCCAAACGCGGTTTTCTCTGCACAATCGAGCGGTAATCTTGCAGAAACCACCAAAGCGTATGCGATGGACGCAGGTGCACTCTCAAACATTCACTTCTTAGCGATTCCTTGGAACGCAAATGCCAGTGCCGGTGCGCAAGTTGCGATAAACTTTTTATTGAGCCCTAAAGCACAATCTCGCAAAGGTAACCTTAACATCTGGGGCGATCCTTCAGTGCTAAGCAGCCAATACCTAACAGGTTCGGCTAAAAATACTCAACAATTCAAATCTATCGCTGAGCCGCATCCGAGTTGGCAATCTGCCTTAGAAAAAGAATGGTTGAAACGCTACGGGAATTAATAAGAGCCCATGTTAAGAGCGCTATATTTAGTCATTATCACTGTTTGTATTTTACCTACCATTCCGGGACTACTCGGAGTGGTGGTTTCTGCGCTCGGTTATGTACCTCCTATCGGCTTGCACCACTTTTCTTTGGATGGCTTTAACGCTGTTTTTGATTGGGAGGGTATTTGGACATCCATCGGGCTGACTTTCTACTCTGCCATTTTTAGTAGCTACTTGGCTTGCTTGATCACATTTGCAATTTTGCAAGCATCGTGGGGCAGCAAGTTTTGGCGAAAAATTGAAGTTAGCCTCTCGCCACTTCTCGCTATGCCGCATGTCGCGTTTGCAATTGGCTTTGCGTTCTTGTTTGCACCAACTGGTATGGGCGTTCGTGTTCTCAACCAACTGTTTGGTTACGATCCCAATGCACAAACGGTGAATGACTTAGCATTGCTGATTAAAGACCCGCATGCACTCGGTTTGGTCATCATGCTTGCGATTAAAGAAGTGCCGTTTTTATTGTTGATGAGTATTCCAATTCTTCAGCAATTGAAAGTCGATAAGATTGAAAAAGTCAGTCATTCGATGGGCTACAGTTCGGCGCAAGCGTGGTGGAAATGCGTATTCCCACAATGGATAGCAAAATTGCGCTTTCCAATGCTGGCGGTATTGGCTTACAGCTTGTCGGTTGTTGATGTTGCATTGATTATTGGCCCTACCAACCCACCGACGTTTGCAGTTTTGGTATGGCAGTGGTTTAACGATCCTGATTTATCACTTCTACCAAGAGCTGCCGCAGGCGCGGTCGTGTTGTTTGCTATCGCTAGCCTTTTGATTGGATTTGCACGCTTAATGGAATGGTGTATTACCAAAGGCTTCAAACGCTGGCAGTACTCTGGTCGAAACGGGTTTCGTTTACCCGGTAAAACCCTATTTTCACTGATTGCGCTACTCGCACTTCTAATGATTCCACTCATGGTGGTGTGGAGCTTTGCTCAACGCTGGCGCTTTCCAGATTTACTACCGAGCCGCTATAGCCTGCGTTTTTGGGAATACGAATGGCACAACATTCTTGGCACACTGGAGCAGAGCATGCTAATTGCCGTTATCAGCGCGACCGTCGCTCTAGCCCTTGCCTTGATCGCACATGAGTATCGCCTTCGTTATCGCTGGCAGGTGCCCGGTTACATCATCGCCATCCCAATGCTGATTCCTCAGCTATCCGTGCTATTCGGTATGCAAGTAGTGACGCTGTACTTAAACAGTAACGCGTATTTCTTTTGGGTATGCTGGGCGCACGTATTCTTCGCGTTCCCATTTATTTACCTCTCGCTAGACGGTCCATGGCGCAGCTTCGATAACGGCTTAACTCGCGTCGCACTCAGCTTGGGTAAAACACCGATGCAAGCTTGGTTAAAAGTGAAACTGCCAATCCTCCTACCTGCGATTGCATTCGCATGGGCGGTTGGGATTAGCGTAAGTCTGGCGCAATACCTGCCGACATTGGTGCTAGGGGCTGGGCGCATTAGCACCATCACCACCGAAGCCGTTGCGCTATCCAGTGGTTTTGACCGACGTGTCACCGCGATTTACGCCATTTGGCAAGCACTCTTGCCTTTCTTGTTCTTCTCTTTTGCGATACTACTAAGCCGCTTACACGTGAAGTATCGCCGCTTGTCTATAAAAGGTTTACTACTGAATGAGTCTTTGTCTCAAAAACCTCGCCATCCGTAAAGCCAATGGCGACACGCTTTTTTCTGCGTTCAACATGACCGTAGAGAAAGGTGAAATTGTTACTCTGATGGGGCCAAGTGGTTGTGGTAAATCCACTTTGTTGGATGCCATAGCTGGGCACCTATCCGCCGAGTTCAACTACTCTGGATCCATTACGCTTGATAACGAAAAGTTGGATGCCCTCCCTGCCCATAAGCGTCAGGTCGGTATTCTATTCCAAGACGATTTGCTCTTCCCTCACTTAACGGTGTGGGAAAACCTTGCCTTCGCGCTACCAAACTCAATCAAAGGTGATGAGCGTAAAGCTCACGCCATGCAAGCACTGAAGAACATTGCATTGACCAAACTTGCCGAATCCTTCCCAGATCAAATCTCCGGAGGACAACGTGCTCGGATTGCTTTAACTCGTATGCTGTTGGCAAAGCCGAAAGTTGCGCTACTCGATGAGCCCTACAGCAAGTTAGATAAAGATCTGCGCGTACAATTTCGCAATTGGGTGGTAGAGCAATTGCAGCAAGCGAACATCCCTACTTTGATGGTAACCCACGATGAAGACGATATTCCCAATGGCAGCCGCTGCCTAAACTGGCCGTGGGAGACAAATCATGCTTGATAGCCTGAGTATAAAGCTCATCCGCAAACCGCTGGCACTCAGTGCGACATACCTCGACAAATGTGGCATCACCGCAAACCAAACGACAGTATTTGGTTTTGTGCTTGGCTGCTTTGCCCTACCGGCTTTGATCACCGAAGAATACTTGTTGGCATTGCTGTTTATTTTGCTGAACAGAATCTGTGATGGATTAGACGGCGCACTGGCGAGGATTCAAGGCATTACCGATGCGGGCGGTTTTCTCGATATTAGCTTGGATTTTCTGTTCTATTCCCTAATTCCTTTTGGTTTTGTGTTAGCAAATCCAGAACAAAATGCCATTGCAGGGGCATTTTTGATTTTTTCCTTTGTCGGAACGGGAAGCAGCTTTTTGGCTTTTGCCATCATGGCAGGGAAACAAGGCATCGATAATCCGGTGTATAAACACAAATCTCTCTACTACATGAGCGGCTTAACCGAAGGCACGGAAACCATCGGCTGTTTTGTGCTGTTTTGCCTGATGCCACAACATTTTTCGGTCATTGCATACATCTTCGGTGCGGCATGTTGGTTTACCACATTCACGCGAATTTACTCTGGGTTTCATACGCTCAAAGGCCGTTAACACCGCTCAGAAATGTACGTATTCTTGAGAAAGAACATCACTAAGCGGCTGTTTATTAACGCATCAAAGCACATGCTAAATTGAGGTATATACTCTTTGGGTGGAGAAACCATTCGGAGGCTATATGAAAAAACACATCAAGTTAGGCATGTTGCTCACCATTACTTGTGCGATCGTGCTTGGCGGCTGTAGCTCACCTAACCCGTACGGAGATGCATACGGCTCGTCCGACACTCGCAAAGTTCAGCAGGTTTACTACGGCACGATAGAAAAAGTAGAACCCGTAACCATTGATGCCTCTACCCAATCCAACGCCATCGGTACAATAGCAGGGGCTGCCGTGGGTGGCATTTTGGGTTCGAAAATTGGGGGCGGTTCTGGCTCGGATATCGCAGCCATTGGTGGTGGTTTATTAGGTGGCTATGCAGGTAGTAAAGCCGCCGAAGCAACCGCGAAAAGAAATGGTGTGAACCTGACTATTCGCTTAGAGGATGGAAAGATCATATCTGTCGTTCAAGAAGCAAACCCAAACATGATTTTCCAGCCAGGCCAAGCCGTTCAAATCAACATGTCTGGTAATGACGCAAGGGTTGTACCTCGCTAATTTGAACACGATGACTCCGTTCCATTGGTCTGCTGTTTTGGCTCAAAGAGCTTAATCCGCGCAAGCGTACGTTGCTTACTCATCGGCTTGCGCGATTCTATTTGTATCAAGTTTGATCGTCGTCAATGGAACATCAATCTCCCATACCTTTCGATGTTCAAATGACATCAAGTTGCTAGCATGAGCCCATTCCAGATAACTTTGGGCTTGTTATGACACCGACTGTTGACCACGTACTCCTTAATATCGCGCTAAACCTCAGCTCAAATCGCTCTCACGAGCAGCAATATCAAAACCTCATTGATGGGGTCGCGCAAGTATTCCCATGTGATGCGAGCTGCCTGTTTATCTTTGATGAGGATGGTTTTTTGACTCCTGTCGCGGTAAAAGGCTTATCCAGCTCGGTCTTAGGTCGTCGCTATTTCCCCAAAGCACATCCACGCTTAGATGCCATTATTCATAGCCGTGAGCCGGTGCGTTTCGATGCCGATTGTTCATTGCCTGATCCTTTTGACGGCACACTATTAACCGAAGACCAGTGCATTGATGTTCACGATTGCATGGGCTTTAGCTTGTATGTGGAAGGCCAACTTGTTGGCGCGTTAACCATGGACGCCCTAACCATTGGCGCATTTGATGACATTGACCCTGTCGCTATCGAAACCTTTGCGGCTTTGACCGCTGCGACATTGCGTAACATTGCTCAATTAAAAGCACTCAAAGCGCAAAACCAGAAGCAAAAAAGCGTCACTCAAACCCTTATCCAGCAAGCCCGTTCTCAACATGGCGAAATGGTGGGTTTGAGTCCGCAGATCAACCAGTTACAAAACAACATTGCGACCGTTGCTCAATCAGATTACGCGGTACTTATCACAGGAGAGACCGGTACGGGTAAAGAACTGGTCGCGCACTCGGTGCACGCGCAATCTCATCGTAGCGATAAGCCGATGATTTACGTCAACTGTGCGGCCCTGCCTGAAGGTCTAGCTGAAAGTGAACTGTTTGGCCATGTAAAAGGCGCATTTACAGGTGCTAATAGCCACCGTGCCGGTAAGTTTGAACTGGCAGACGGTGGAACGATTTTCCTTGATGAAGTAGGCGAACTGCCTTTGATTTTGCAAGCAAAATTGCTGCGCGTAATTCAGCAAGGCGAGCTGCAACGTGTAGGTAGCGATCAGCATTTGATGGTCAATGTGCGCATCATCGCCGCGACCAATCGACAATTAGAAAAAGAGGTCGAAGCTGGCACGTTTCGAGCAGACCTTTTCCACCGTTTGAACGTGTTCCCAATCCAAGTCCCCCCACTGCGTGCCCGTGACGGTGATATTCCCGTTTTAGCAGGATACCTGTTAGAAAAAGTACGCCAACAATTCAATGCACCCAATCTGCACGTTCACCCTAAAGTGTTGACTCAATTGGAATCTTTACCTTGGTACGGAAACGTGCGCGAGCTCGAACATACTTTAACTCGCGCGGCTTTGCACGCCATTCAACAAGGCGCAAGCACGATCATGCTTAACCATTTCGACACCTCATTGGCTCTCGATGATGTAAAAAACACATCACATTATTTACCCAAAGAAAGCCAACCAATGCGAGAGCTAATAGAAAGCTATCAACGTGATTTAATTGAACATGCTTTGAGCCAAACTGGTGGCGTTTGGGCAAAAGCGGCGGAGTTTTTGCAAATGGATCGCGGTAACTTATATCGAATGGGTAAAAAGCTCGGGATCAATAAATAACCAACCACAAGAATCCGATGTAATTAAGACATCATTTACGTTGTCTTAATTACATCACCCGCCCTATCAAAAGCAAACAAAACCATTAAAAATCAACAAGATAATAATTGGCACGCATTCTGCTCTCTAGTGGTCAACATCACGACTATTAAAACAATCACTGGAGAACCCAATATGTTCTGTATTCAATGTGAACAGACAATTCAAACCCCTGCTGTTAAAGGTTGTTCTTTTGCACAAGGCATGTGTGGCAAAACTTCTGAAGTATCAGACCTACAAGACGTGTTGGTTTACACACTGCAAGGGGTTTCTTTTTGGGCATCAAAAGCACTTGAATTCAACATCATTAACGATGAAGTCAACCAATGGGCACCCAAGGCATTTTTCTCTACATTGACGAACGTTAACTTCGACCCTGAACGCATCCTAGAGTTAACTTCTCAAGCTGCAACGTACAAAGCATTGTTAAAAGAGCAAGTGATGTCTGCAGCAACGCTTGCCGATACCGAAGTCGCTGACATTCCTGCGGTTGCTCACTTTGAGCTACCAAACAGCGCAGAAGCGATCTTAGCTTTTGCCCCTCAAGTCGCGGTTAACCGTGGTAAAGACCAAGTACATGAAGATGTTATTGGCCTACGCCTACTTTGCCTATACGGACTTAAAGGTGCAGCCGCGTACATGGAGCACGCACGTGTTCTTGAGCAAACCAACAACGATATCTATGCCGAATACCATGAAATCATGGCATGGTTGGGCACCGATCCTGAAGATCTCGGCGAACTACTTGATTGCTCAATGCGCATTGGCCTGATGAACTACAAAGTGATGGAAATGCTCGACCAAGGTGAAACAACGACCTTCGGCCATCCAGAACCAACCACGGTGAACGTCAAGCCAGTAAAAGGCAAGTGTATCCTTGTCTCTGGCCATGATTTGCATGACTTAGAAAAAATTCTGCAACAAACCGAAGGCAAGGGCATCAACGTTTACACCAACGGTGAAATGCTGCCTGCACACGGCTACCCTGAGCTGAAGAAATACCCTCACCTAGTCGGTAACTACGGCAGCGCGTGGCAAAACCAACAGAAAGAATTCGCCAACTTCCCTGGCGCAATCGTGATGACATCAAACTGTCTGTTAAACCCAAATGTGGGTCAATACGCAGACCGTTTATTCACTCGTAGTATTGTTGGCTGGCCTGGTGTGGCTCACATCGAAGGCGATGATTTTAGCCAAGTGATTGAATGTGCTCTAGCGCAAGACGGTTTCCAACACGATGAAATCGAACACCACATCACGGTTGGTTTTGGTCGCAATGCACTGATGAACGCCGCCCCTGCGGTTATCGACCAAGTGAAGCAAGGCAACATCAAACACTTCTTCCTAGTCGGCGGTTGTGATGGTGATAAAGCGGAACGTAGCTACTACACCGATTTTACGGCTGAAGCGCCAGAAGATACGCTCATCCTGACGTTGGCGTGTGGTAAGTTCCGCTTCAACAAGAATACGTTCGGAGATATCAACGGCATCCCTCGCCTATTGGATGTGGGCCAATGTAACGATGCTTACTCTGCAATCCAGCTTGCACTTGCACTGGCGAAAGAGTTTGACTGTGACATCAATGAACTACCACTCACGCTTGTGCTTTCTTGGTTCGAGCAAAAAGCGATCGTTATCTTGCTAACACTATTTGCATTGGGCGTGAAAGGCATTTACACAGGCCCTACTGCACCGGCATTCCTAACGCCAAACCTAATCGCCATAATCCAAGAGAAGTTCGATATGCGCAGTATTGGCAATGTTCAGGATGATCTAAAAGCCATCCTAGCAGCTTAATAAACTTGCTTGTTCGCGCCTCCTTACGTGGAGGCGCTCTCTATTTCGAACTAAAAATAGCCACAACCAAAGAGATTGTTATGTTTTTTGAATGGCAAGGTAACCAACCCGTCACACTCCGTTGCATCGACAAATACTTCGAAACACACGACACCGTCAGCATCAAATTGGCCGAACTAACCGAATCACTTCTGTTTCAGTTTAAACCTGGCCAGTTTATTAACTTGGGCGTCGAAATTGATGGAAAAATGGAGTTTCGTGCCTATTCAATCAGCTCGACCAATGAAGACGATCACCTTCAACTCACCATCAAACGAGTATCTGGCGGTAAAGTATCGAACTACATCGTTGACTCGCTGCTGCTCGGTGATACCGTTCAAGCATTACCACCAGCGGGCGAATTTAACTGCATTGACCATCCACCCGTTTTACGTGATGGCGAAACAAAAGCCTTGCTTATCAGTGCAGGTTGCGGCGTCACGCCCGTATTTTCGATGGCAAAACACTGGCTGAGTAATCAAGATGAAAACGACAACGATGTGGACATCGCATTTCTTCATATCGCACGCAGCCCAGAAGAGACGATTTACTACGACCAGCTAGAAACGTTCGACGCTGTGTATCCCAACTTCCATTTAAAGCTGTTGCTGAAAAACCGCGAAGGAACGTCACACCCACAAGGTCGTTTGAATGCCGACTGGCTTAAAGAGCTTGTTCCTGATTTCAAGCAACGTACCGTTTACCTGTGTGGTCCAAGCCAGTTTATGCAAGATGTTCACGGCTATTTGAATGACCTTGGTTTTGACATGACGAACTTCTACCAAGAGAGTTTTACGCCAGCGACTGGCGCAGAAACATCGGTATCCGATGAAGCTGTTCGTGTTTCTGTTCCTGACTTTGCTCAAAGCATCGATGCGCAAAAAGGTCAGGTACTGGCCGATGTGCTTGAAGGCGCAGGTTTACCATTAATCGTCGCTTGTCGTAGCGGCATTTGTGGCTCGTGCAAATGCAAGGTTCGTCGAGGCAACGTCTCTTCCACCAGCCTAGAAACATTAACGCCAGAAGAAATTGAACAAGGTTATGTGCTCGCCTGCTCATCAACCATCGAAGCGGATCTTGAAGTGCAGATTGGTTAGTTTTCCAAATACAAAAAAGCGCCGCGATACGTCTGTCTAGTTGTTTCGCGGCGCTTTTTTTGATGTTACTTCTGTTGCAACAAAAGTCTTTTAACTAAATAACAACACTTTCAATGCTGCTTCGCTGTCTACGTCCATAAACTCTGGTGGGTTATCCAGACGCTCACGGAATGTCAACTCTGGCGCTTCTTCTTTCATGCTTTCAATCAAGAAGTCGCTTGTCACAGATGGCGAGTTCACACATGCCATCACTTGACCGCCTTCTACCAACAAATCCGGCAATCGACGTAGAATCTTTTTGTAATCTTTCGTCAGCGCAAAGCTGCCTTTCTGGAATGAAGGTGGGTCAATGATAATCAAGTCATACTGACCAGATTTTTTAATCTTACCCCACGATTTAAATATATCGTGCCCCATAAAGCTTACCTGGTTGATGTTATGACCATTTAGCTTGTGGTTCTCACGACCTTTAGACAGCGACGCTTTTGCCATGTCGACGTTAACCACTTTATCTGCGCCACCCGCAATGGCAGCGACAGAAAAGCCACAGGTGTAAGCAAACAAGTTAAGCACGTTTTTGTGCTTCGCATTTTCGCGAACCCAATCACGACCGTAGCGCATGTCCAAAAACAGACCGAAGTTTTGGTTGCGGCCAATATCCAATTGGTATTTCAAACCGCTTTCTTCAACGACAGGGCGAGCGTCTAATTCACCGACAAGTACTTCTGAAGGCGCACCATCGGCATAACGGTGCTGAAGAACCATAGTGCGACCTTGCTTGTCTGCCCACAGTTGTGATTGTGCCAACGCATTCAGGCCGCTTTTCAGCTCAGCGAGAAACGCGTCGTCGACTTCTTTAAACAAGTTGATAATCAACTGACCTTGTAACCAATCACAGGTGATTTGCTCTAGGCCCTCAAAACGACGGCCACGACCATGAAACAGTCGACGAATTTCATTCGGAGCTTGCGCGAGCTCGGTTTCTAGATGCTGAAAGAACAGCGGAAGTTGTGATGCTTGCATCGAGTTCTCTTATTAGTTTTCTTTGTGACGGTTATTTGATCGTAGGCCAGTTCAGTTCCCAAGGGGAAAGCCAAGTATCCAAACCCTGAGAGACGATTTCACTGTGCCATTTGTTACCAAGCACTTTGTATTCTCGTGGATCGCAAACAAAGCGATATTGCTCATCTCGGTATTGGAAGCAAAGTGAAAATGCATGCAGGTAACCGCGATCAGCCTCATTGCCTGCATTGTAAATCGGGTCGCCAACAATACCTGAGCCAACCGATTTTAATGCCACGCGAATTTGATGCGTTTTACCAGTGTGTGGCTTACATAAAAATAGGCGCTCTCCGGGCTCTGCCGTAAGAGAGAAAAACTGGGTGACGGCTGGGTTGTTTTTGCTGTTGACCAGCTTCCATGATGAACGGCGCGAACGCTCCATATCACCAGCGACCAAACCTTGTTTCTTTTTCGGCTTTTTAGAGCCAATCGCCAGATAGAACTTTTCCACTTGGCGGTCAGCAAAGGCTTGCGATAACGCACTGGCCGCTTTAGCGTTGCGTCCGAGGAGCAGAATACCCGATGTCATTTTATCCAAGCGATGGATAAGATAGAGCTGCTCATCACCACTCTGCTTAGCCACTTCTTGCAGCAGCATTGTATCGCCATCGTCTTTATGAACAGAGACGTTGGGATGCTTATTGATGATCAGAAAATCGGGATGGGTATGTAGAATATCGAACATAAAAAACTGGCTCCACGTTTGGAGCCAGAAGTATACCGATTCTGATTGATTAGGCGAGCTTAAACTTACCCACTAACGTTTCCAACTCTTGTACCTTGCGGTTCAAACCTTCTACGCTTTGTGAGCTGTCATTCGCTAGTTGCAGTGAGCGAACCGAAATATCGCTGATCGACGTAATATCTGCGGCAATTTCTTTTGTCACCGCAGTTTGCTCTTCGGCTGCGGTCGCAATAGAGTTAACCATGCTTTGCACGTGCCCTGCACCAGCAACGATTTCTTCCAATGATTCCACCGCTCCCGAGCTTTGGCTAACACCAATTTCCACCAAACGGCAACCATCTTCGGTGTAAGTCACGGCTTCTTGCGTGCCAACTTGAATCGCTTGGATAATCTCGCCTACTTCTTGTGTTGCTTTCGTCGTACGCTCAGCAAGTGCACGGACTTCATCAGCCACAACCGCAAACCCGCGACCAAACTCACCCGCACGCGCAGCTTCAATGGCAGCGTTTAACGCAAGCAAGTTAGTTTGCTCTGCGATGTCTTCAATCACTTTAATCACTGCGCCAATTTTCTCGCCATGAGCACCAAGGTGATTAATCTGAACCGACATGTCCGCCATTTGCTTCGATACCTGTTGAATGCTCTCTACCATTTCAACAATGACGGTACGGCCTTGCTCGGCTGTGGCTTCTGATTTACGAGCTTCTTCAAACGTAGACGCACCTTGTTCCGCCACTTGTGAAATGGTCAAACTCAGCTCTTCTGCCGCCGTTGCGATGAGGTTCGCTTTGTCGGCTTGGCTACTCGCACCAGAAACAATGTCTTGACTAACAACAGACAACTCACTCGTTACCGACTTAACTTCTTCAGACACGACTGAAATAGAGCCGATCAACCCCGTTAGAGATGCCTGCATTTTATTTAAAGAGGTCGCTAAGTTAGAAAGCTCATCACCCGATTCGTCTTTGATAGGAGAAGCTGTCAAATCGCCTTCCGCCACACGTTGTGCCAAAGTATCCAGTGCGGTCAAACGCCCTGTGATTGAATTAGACAACAAGTATGCAATGAACACTGTTGCGATCGCCGCAAGCGTACCTAGCGCGTAAATGGTGTTCTCAATATCGTTGAATGAATCGGTCAATTGGAGAAGCGCATCATGTGTGCTTTGTCGACCTTCTGCCGTTGCCGCATTGAGCATGTCTTCAATTGGAGCTAGATTCACCTCGTACAACTGACGGACTTGCTCAACGTTTTCTTCCAAACTGCGATGCCCAATATTCGGCTGAATTTGGCTCTCAAAGCTCGACGTAAAATTCGCCATAAGCTGCTCAATTTTTTCGATATTGCGATAGTCTTCTCCACCAGCGGTTTCAAGACGTTTTACATCAGCCAACGCAGAGGCAAACTCTTTCTTGTTCGATTGATATTCACGTTGTGCACCACTGGTATTGATGATCATACCGACAGCATCTCGATAAATATCCCCAGCTTCATCGATCAAAGCCATGTATCCGATGGTCTCTGGGACGTCGTCTGTTCTGACTTCTTGTGCCACTTTATGTGAATTAATCACTTCAAACGTAATAATCGCGATCATCACCAACATTGTTGCCAAAATGGCACCAAAGCTCGCATATAACTTTTTACGAACTGACATTTTCACTGACAAGGTTCCTTATAAATTATGTTCTGTGCAGACATTGCTGTATCAATCTGCACATGAATTATTTCGGGACGATAGACACCCCTTTGCAGTGGTTGCGCATTTTATGTGACAGACATCACATTGCAATTAAAGTTTTATAAAAAGACACAATTAATCTAAAAATGTCAGTCTTATCCTACAGACACAAAAAAAGCGGGAGCCTTACTAAGCCCCCGCTTTTCTTTATCTTTTTAAGTCGTTTACAGTTTCTTCGAAAGTAATCCTGCAAAACCAATAATCGCGATACCTAAAACCATGATTTCGCCTTTGCCACTATCGAAGCCAGACTTAATTCCCATGAAGGCAACAATAGCAATCGCTACCGGAATGACGTATTTAACGAGGTTGTACCATAAGCCAAATAGTGGGAATGATACTTCGCCATCATTCGTGATTTCTTTTTCAAGCTCTGCACGGTTTAAACGCCAGCCAGCAAAGATACATACCAACATACCCCCAACCGCTAGGAAGATTTTGTCTGTCAGTAGGTCGAAGATATCGAATGCGCCGGTACCAAATAGCGTTGGTCCCATACCGCCTAGCGAAAGCGATGCAAAGACACAAAGTGATGCCATCACGACACTTGCCGAAACTACTGCGTTAGAACGTTTCATGCCTTTCTCATCGATAAGGTAAGAAACCACTACTTCTAACAATGAAACCGAAGAGGTAAGCGCCGCTACCGTTAATCCGATGAAGAACAGAAGCGCAAGTAGCAAACCAATCACACCGCCCATTTCCGCGAACAATTGAGGAACAACGACGAACACCAGACCTGGGCCGGCTGCTGGCTCCATGCCAAAAGCAAACATTGCCGGGAACATCGCGACACCAGCAAGGATCGCTACTCCGGTATCCATTGCCGTAACCATACCTGTTGTTTGAACGAGGTTTTCTTTCTTCTTCAAGTAAGAGCCATAAGTCATCATACAACCCATACCAAGACTCAATGAGAAGAACGCCTGACCTAATGCTGCAAGTACCACGTTACTGTCTACTTTTGAGAAGTCTGGCATGAACAAGAATTCAAGGCCTGCCATCGCACCTGGAAGCATCAAACCTTTCACCGATACGATGATCAAGATGACAAACAGCAGCGGCATAAGAACTTTACCCGCTTTTTCGATACCGCCAGAAATACCTTTCATTACGATCAGTACGTTAAGGAAAAGGTACACCCCCATCCAGAACAGCGGTTGTAGCGGATCAGAAATGAAACCACCAAAGCTGTCACCGATTGCCTCCGGCGTGCTTAGTAGACCACCACCGACTTTAAAAATGTACGCTAACGCCCAACCACCTACGACTGGGTAAAAACCCATGATAAGTAACCCACTAAATACACCAATTACGCCAGTGAACGTCCAGCGTCGGTCAGTGGATTTAAATGCGCCTACTGCTGATAGACCTGTCTTACGACCAATAGCGAACTCAGTAAGCATGACGCTAAAGCCGATAAAAATAACAAAGAAAAGGTAGATCGCAACGAACGCACCGCCGCCACTCTCACCTGCTGTGTACGGGAACTTCCAGATGTTACCCAAACCAACAGCGGAACCCGCTGCTGCCATTACGAAGCCTAATTTAGACCCCCACGTATCACGTGGTGCTGCTGTATTAGTTGTAGCCACGCTTATTCTCCAAAGATTTGTTGTGTTGTGTATGCATAGAGATAGGCGTCTAAAATGTTTGTGTAAATATTTATATACACTTATAAGAAGTTTGTTCGACGCTCTATGTATAGCAAGTAAAGCAGTTCCCCATTAGAATTGGAACCCCAAAAAGTACATTTATTGCACAAGTGTAGTATTACGCACGTTAAATGCTGCTTTTTTGTTCAAAAGTTAAAGAATAGCCTTGTTTTTCACATTAAAATAACAGAATCACCTGTTATGAAATTTGTTCCTCATGTAGGGTCAATCCCACTTCTCATTGGGAAATCTGTTCCCCCAACCCACTTTTATGCTTAATATCCTAGATGGGCATATTACTTTGAGCGTATATGGACAAGTTCTATCATTTTCTTACTCTTACTGGCATTGGACTGTATTGGTTCTTAGTTGCTGGTGTTACTTTACGCGTTGTTTTGAAGCGCCGTGCGGTGAGCGTGTCTTTAGCTTGGCTAATGATCATCTATATCCTTCCCGTGCTTGGCGTCGCGTGCTATTTCCTATTTGGTGAGCTGAACTTAGGCAGAAAACGAGCTGAACGAGCAAAAGAGATGTTTACCCCTTTTGCCAAGTGGTTTAGTCAACTCAATGATTGCCACGCGCACATGCCTGAAACCATGGGTCGCCATATCTACCGCATCGATGAACTGTGTAACAACCGTCTTGGGCTACCGGCTCTGAGCGGGAATACTCTGTCCTTGCAACAATCTCCTGATGAAATTCTGCACTCCATCATCGAAGACATCGAGAATGCCAAAACGAGCATTCGAATGGTGTTCTACATTTGGCACCCAGGCGGCTTGGCCGATTCGGTAGCATCCGCTCTTATCCAAGCATCTAAACGCGGTGTGGATGTGAAGCTGCTATTGGACTCTGCGGGTAGTCCGCGCTTCTTCAGAAGTCCTTGGTACAAAATGATGAAAGATTCGGGTATCGAGGTTATTCAGGCGCTCGAAGTGAAGATGTGGCGTATGTTCTTACGTCGTCTTGATCTTCGCCAGCACCGTAAAATCATCGTCATTGATGATGAAATCGCCTATACAGGCTCAATGAACCTTGTCGATCCTGCATACTTTAAACAGAGCAGCGGCGTTGGGCGTTGGATCGATATCATGGTGCGAATTACAGGGCCAACCGTAAACGTACTGAGTGCGATTCACTGCTGGGACTGGGAAGTAGAAACGGGCGAACGTTATCTGCCGAAGTTGCCGGAGTGCAAAATTGACAACAGCAAATACCAACATCCGATTCAGGTCGTTCCATCTGGCCCCGGCATGCCAGAGTATTTGATTTATCAAGTGCTTACTTTGGCAATTAACCAAGCCAATCGTTCGGTACGAATCACAACACCGTATTTTGTACCTAATACCGACTTGCTTGAGACGTTAAAAATGACAGCGCAGCGCGGTATTGATGTTGAACTGATCATACCGCACAAAAATGACTCACTTATGGTTCAGTGGGCATCGCGCGCTTTCTACAGCGAGCTTTTGGCCGCTGGCGTGAAAATTTACGAGTTCTATGGTGGCTTGCTGCACACCAAGTCGGTCGTTATCGACGACCAGTTCTGTTTGGTTGGTACGGTGAATATGGACATGCGCAGCCTGTGGCTGAACTTTGAAGTCACTCTGGCTGTCGACGATGAAGAGTTCACTAAGCAATTGTCATGGTTGCAAGATGGTTATATCAAGCAATCTCATCCTGTCGTTTTGGACGAGTGGGAAAAACGTAGCCTTTATTCTCGTTTCCTTGAGCGTGTGTTCTACCTCTTCAACCCATTGCTCTAAATCAGTGACCATTTCAGTTCAAACCTCCAGTAATGAAAGTCCATGCTGGAGGTTTATTTTATCTGCGTCTTACTTTTCGCATCGACTATTCTGTGCTTTCCCCAATACATCTCATGTAATCATCTCTACCACACGGCGCTCTAAACGTTCAATCCAAACGGTTATTGGTCGATATGTGACTTTTCCCTTGCAAACTCTATGTCGTCCATGTTTTAAATAATCCAAATTGTAATATTTAAGACAGGGAATATTTATGTCAGAGGGCAAAAAGACCAAACTCATTACCGCAGGCCGCGATAAGAAGTGGACCAACGGCGTGGTAAACCCACCAGTACAACGCGCTTCTACTGTCGTGTTTAATACTGTTGCAGAGAAAAACCAAGCCGCAATAAACCGCGCAAACAAAACGCTGTTTTACGGACGTCGTGGTACTAACACTCACTTTGCTTTTCAAGATGCAATGGTCGAGATCGAAGGCGGTGCGGGTTGTGCTCTTTACCCTTGCGGAACGGCAGCTATTTCTAACGCGATCCTTTCTTTCGTTGAAGCTGGCGACCATATTTTGATGGTTGATACGTGTTACGAACCAACACGTGATTTCTGCAACGTGATCATGAAAAAGATGGGCGTAGAAACCACTTACTACGATCCGATGATCGGCGAAAACATTCGTGATTTGATTCAACCAAACACCAAAATACTGTTTCTTGAATCGCCGGGGTCAATCACGATGGAAGTTCAAGACGTTCCAACTATGGCGCGCATCGCTCACGAGCACGATATCATTGTGATGCTCGATAACACGTGGGGCGCAGGCGTGAACTTCTCACCTTTCGAACATGGCGTGGACATTTCTATTCAAGCGGCGACAAAGTACATCGTTGGACACTCTGACGTCATGCTCGGCACCGCAGTGGCGTCTGAGAAATACTGGGATCAACTTCGCGAACAAAGCTACCTGATGGGTCAATGCGTTTCTCCTGATGACGCTTACCTTGGCCTACGTGGCATTCGCACTTTGGATGTTCGCTTACGCCAGCATGCTGAAAACAGTTTGAAAGTCGCACAGTGGTTGGCAAACCGCCCTGAAGTGGATCATGTTCGTCACCCTGCCCTAGAGACTTGCCCTGGTCATGAGTTCTTTGAGCGTGACTTTACTGGCGGCAATGGCTTGTTCTCATTTGTGCTGAAAACCTCGTATCCAAAAGCGACCACAGCTTTGCTTGATGGCATGAAACACTTCAGCATGGGTTACTCTTGGGGTGGTTATGAGAGTTTGATTTTGGCTAACGAACCTCGCAGCTTTAACAGCTTACGCACGGTCGCCAATCCGAACTTTGAAGGCACTCTGATTCGTATTCATGTAGGCTTGGAAGATGTTGAAGACTTAGTCGCCGATTTAGAAGCCGGATTTGCTCGATACAACGCCCTAGTGCTTGAAAAAGAAGTCTCTCTGAAATAACTCATGTTATCGCCCTGCTCAGCAGGGCTTTTTTATAAGCCAATGAAATAACTGGGATATCTACCGCCTCCCATCTTACTCTCCTTCAATGTTCATCATTTGTGTTGTTTTTCATTTGAGCAATCACAGAATAAAAACATGTGCTTCATGAAGACTTCCCATCTTCTCAATTTGTCTCCTACCTTTTACCACTCATAAGAGGTCATACCACAAGGAGATAACTTTGAAACTCAAACTCATAGCAGTGTTGCTTTTTACTCTAATTACCCTGCCGATTGCTTCAGCCAACACCGCCACTGGCTATACGCAAACCAAATACCCCATTGTGTTGGTTCATGGTTTATTCGGCTTTGACTCGCTGGCTGGCGTGGATTATTTCTTTGGTATCCCTCACTCATTAACCAAAGATGGCGCTACAGTTTATGTGGCACAAGTTTCTGCGACAAACAGTAGCGAAGCCCGCGGTGAGCAGCTTCTTTCTCAAGTCGAAACCTTACTCGCCGCCACAGGTGCTAGCAAAGTGAACCTCATTGGTCACAGCCATGGTGGCCCAACAGCGCGTTATGTAGCCTCTGTACGCCCTGATTTAGTGGCTTCTGTCACCAGTATCGGCGGAGTGAACAAAGGCTCAAAAGTCGCAGACTTAGTACGTGGCACCGTTCCAGAAGGATCGGGGACAGAACAGTTGGCCGTTAAACTCGCGCAGGGGTTAACCACTCTGATCAATCTGCTTTCGGGTGGTTCAGATCTTGATCAAGATCCACTGGCTTCGTTAGCCGCATTAACGACGGAAGGCTCGCTAGCTTTTAACCAACATTACCCTGAAGGCATTCCAACCAGCGAATGTGGCGACGGTGATTTGCTGGCTCCCAACGGCGTGTATTACTACTCATGGACCGGATCATCCACTTTTTCCAACGTTTTCGATCCGACAGACGCAGCCATGATGGTACTCGGCTTGGCATTCGATGGGCCAAACGATGGGCTCGTTGGCGCATGCAGCACTCATTTAGGAAAAGTCATTCGTGATGATTACAAAATGAATCACTTGGACGAAATTAACGGTTTACTCGGTATCCACCATCTTTTTGAAACCGACCCCGTCACGCTGTATCGCCAGCATGCGAATCGTTTGAAACTGCAAGGACTGTAACAGGAATTCCTCATGAAGAAAGTCGCTCTTATCGCTGTGCCCATTCGTTTGCTTCTCGGTGTGGGAGCGGCTTCCCTCTACGTATCGGACTCACCACAATCCAAGATGGCTCAATCGCAACATGACACTACTATCGACCTCTCCTCTCAGAAAGACTTTTTTGAGTACTCATTAAGTGGTTTGGGGGAATATAGCCTTGAAGAAATCCAAGAAAATATTGAAGAAAGTATCTCGCAGCAAAACTCACTAGGCATTGATGTTGAGTTGTTTCAAACCTATCTCGCGTACAAACGGGCGCTTTCTAAATTAGAACCACTTGAAGATACGACGTTGTCGTTAAACCAACTGCAACGGCTGAATGAAGCCATTCTAAATTTGCAACTTGAATACTTTAACGATCAACATATTTCCCAACTCTTTGATGAAGAAAATCGACTACGCCAACTCGCAATAGAGAAACTGGTGATTAAAACGTACGAGCAAGACTCTGATTCTCAGCAACTACTACTCAACCAAGCGTTATCTGAACAACCTGAGTACATCCAGCAAAGTGAACGCAACAATGCCTTAACGAGGCAACTCGACCAAACCGCATTACTCAGTTCACAGGATAAGTATCTTGCTCGCGTCGAGTTGGTAGGAGAAGAAGGCGCGCAAAGGCTGCAAAAATTGGATGAACAACGAGCGGCGTTTGAAACAGAGCTAACAAATTACCTAGAAAAACGTGCAGATATTCTTGATGATGAGTTTTTGGACAGCGAACAGAAGCAGTTAGAAATTGCTAATTTGAGGAAGCAAAGCTTCGAGACAACTCAATGGCGCCGTATCGAAGCCTTGGAACGTATTCATGACAGCCAGAACTAGCTGTATAAACTGAGCAATTATATAAACGAAACGTTACTGGTTTTGTTTTTTAGGGCATCCAACGATGTGGTCATCCACCATGCCAACGGCTTGCATAAAGGCATAACAGATGGTTTCACCGACAAACTTAAAGCCTTTCTTTTTGAGAAACTTGCTCATGGCTTTGGACTGTTCTGTCGAAGCAGGTACGTCACTCATTTCATGCCACTGATTTACCACAGGCTTGCCATCGACAAACTGCCACAACGCCTCTGATAAGCTGCCATATTCAGCAATAAGTGCTTTGGCTGCTTTAGCGTTGCTAAATACCGAATTGATTTTGCCGCGATGCTTCACTACATCGAAGTTTTCGACGATGTACTCGGCGCGCTCTTCATTTCTCTGTTCCAACGCGTCCAAATCATAGTTTTCAAACGCTTCTCGGTATCCTTCACGTTTTTTCAGAATCGTAATCCAACTCAATCCTGCTTGCGCACCTTCCAACGTAATAAATTCGAACAACACTTTGTCGTCATAAACTGGAACGCCCCACTCTGCATCGTGATATTCGCGCTCTAGAGGGTGGTTCATCGCCCACGCGCACGTTTTGTGTTCTGTCATTTTTCGTCCTTATAAAAAGCGCCTCTAACTCACCAGCTAGAGGCGCTGAACTTTACATCGTTACTTTACATTAAGCCTATTTCGGCACCGACACTTTATGGAACAGACGATACAACACTGGCACGACAATAAGTGTCAGGATGGTGGCAAAACCTAAACCAAACATAATCGTTACCGCCATCGGTTTAAAGAAGATATCAGGTAGAAGAGGAATCATACCCAAAATGGTGGTGATCGCTGCCATACACACTGGGCGAACACGACTGACTGCCGCATCAACCACTGCGTCATATGCCTCTTTCCCCGACTTCATCTCAATTTCAATTTGGTCGAGCAGAACAATGCCGTTTTTAAGTACCATACCGGATAAGCTCAAAAAGCCCAGCAACGCCATAAAGCCAAACGGCGTATTGAGTGCCAACAAGCCCGTGGTGACACCAATCAATGCCAGTGGCACAGTGAGCCAAACAATCAGCGGTTCTTTAATCGAATTGAATAGGAACACAGTGATCAAGAACATGAACAAGTAGCCCATTGGCATCGTTGTGAACAGAGACTCTTGAGCATCACCTGAAGACTCATACTCACCACCCCATTCTAGAGAATAGCCAGGTGGCATTTGAATCGCTTCGATTTGCGGTTGTAGGCGTTTTTGCAACGTCGATGCGGTTTCTTCACCGAGAATATCAGGGTCCGCCATCACAGTAAGCATGCGCTTACGGTTCTTACGCACGATGATAGGGTCTTCCCAACGCATGTCGTAACCCATTGTGACTTGCTGGAGTGGGATAAACTCACTCTGCGCAGGGCTCCAAATTTTCATGCCTTCGATGTTACGAATATCGATACGCTCGTCTTCTGGTAAACGCGCCACAATCGGCATCAACGTAGTACCGTCACGGTAAAGACCTATCGTCATTCCCGAGAACGACATCGATAAGAAATCATCCACATCAGATTTAGTGATACCGTAACGACGCGCTTGACTCTCGTTGAACTGAGGCTCAAGCACTTGAGTACGCTCACGCCAGTCGTGGCGAATATTGGTCGCGCCCGGATCGGCGTACATGATATCCATTACTTGCGCCGCAATCGTGCGAAGCACCGTTGGATCAGAGCCGATAATACGCGCTTCAATTTTCGCGCCGCCACCAGGGCCCAATTCAATCTGTTTGAGCTTGTAATTGATCTCTGGATAGTTGGCTTTTAGGTGATCCCTAAACCGTGCCATTAACGGCGCAAGCGCTTCGTAGTTATCAACTCGCGTAGTGATTTCACCATAAGCGGCATAGCTTTTTTCCGGAGCATACGTCAGCATAAAGCGTTGCAGACCTTTACCCGCAGTTGTTGTGATGTGATCTACGTGCTCTTGCTCAGCAAGCCAAGATTCCAGTTCTTTTAGCTTATCGTTAGTCGCACGAATATCTGTACCTTCCGGTAGCCACACATCCAGTTGGAAAATTGGCGTGGTTGAAGATGGGAAAAACGACTGTTTTACCAAGGTAAACCCATAAACACTTGCACCAAGCCCAACAATCAAAACCACGA
Source organism: Vibrio sp. Y20_XG_PY13 (assembly GCF_024181925.1). NCBI lineage: Bacteria > Pseudomonadati > Pseudomonadota > Gammaproteobacteria > Vibrionales > Vibrionaceae > Vibrio > Vibrio sp. Y20_XG_PY13. The sequence continues at coordinate 465,907 of NZ_JAMZAL010000002.1, forward strand.
CCGTTAACCACGCGCGACGCATACAAAACTCTAAAAACTTTTTATATGCCACAAAAATAATGCCGTTATATGGGTCGTTTTCCTCACCTTCACCTTGCTTGATTTTCTGTCCCTTAAAGAAAATATCGGCAAAGAACGGCGTTAGAGAAATAGCGGTAAACCAACTCAGCATGAGGGAAATCAGCAGCACCGTAAACAAGGTGCCACAGTACTCACCCGTGGAGTCCTCAGACAAACCAATTGGCGCAAATGCCGTTACCGCAATTACAGTTGCACCCAATAGCGGCCATTTGGTTTGAGTGACGATATCCGTCGCGGCTTGTAATCGCGTTCGCCCTTTTTGAGTGCCGATTAATATCCCTTCCACCACCACGATAGCATTATCCACCAACATACCGAGTGCGATAACCAACGCACCCAGAGAGATGCGCTGCAAGTCAATCGCGAGATATTTCATGAAGATGAACGTACCTAAAACCGTGAGTAGCAAGATCAGGCCTATCAATAGACCCGAGCGCAGCCCCATAAAGAACAGCAATACGATAATTACGATGCCAACTGCCTGCGCCAAACTGATCACAAAGCCGCTGACCGATTTATCTACCTCTTTCGGTTGGCTGTAAATCTCTGAGATTTCGACACCAACCGGTTGTTGATACTTCAACTCGGCAAGGCGACGATCAAAGGCCTTACCGACTTCAACCACGTTGACACCTTGAGCAAACGACACGCCAACGTTCAGCGCTAAGCTGCCATTAAAGTTGATGATGTTACTCGGCACTTCAACATAGCCACGTTTAATTTCCGCTACATCTTTGAGGAAAATAAGCCCTTGCGCACCAGATTCGGTGATCAACAGATCCCCTAACTCATCAACGCTTTGGAACTCACCCGTAGGCTGAATTCGAATGTACTCATCACCAATACGAATAGCGCCAGCATCAGACACAATATTTTGCGTGGACAGCAAGTTAAAAACCGTATTTGGCGACAAACCAATACTGCTGAGCTTCTTCATCGAAACTTCAATAAAGACTTGCTCTTGCTGCTGACCAGAGACAGAAACCTTGCTGACGCCATCGACCAGTTCAAGCTCACGGCGTAAGTAGTCGACATAATCCAGCAACTCTTTATAGCTGTAGCCATCCCCTGTCACTGCCAACAAGATGCCGTACACATCACCGAAGTCATCAATAACCTGAGGCTCATTAACACCCGGTGGTAACGTGACTTTTAAGTCGTTCACTTTTCGACGCAATTCATCCCAAATTTGTGGTAAATCATCGGGACCATAGTTGTTTTTCATCGTCACGGTGATCTGAGATAAACCACGGTTGGAAATGGAGTTCACTTCGTCAACGTAAGTCAGTTGCTGGATGGCTTTTTCCAGCGGGTACGTCACTTCTTCTTCCACTTGTTGCGGCGTCGCTCCTGGGTATGACGTCACTACCATCGCATCTTTGATGGTAAAGGCCGGATCTTCTAAACGTCCCAACCCGAAGAAGGCAGCAATACCACCAATCAAGAAGATCAAAGACACCATCCAGCTAATCACGCGATTTCGAATGAAATAAGCCGCAATGCCCGTTACGTCATCATCACTTTGAGGCACTTTGTTTTGCTCGCTCATAAACCAGCCTCCTGCTTAACCACTTCCACTTTCATTCCATCTCTGAGTCGCGAAACGCCAGCAACCACCACTTTGCCGTTAAGCGCTAATCCATCAAGCACTTGAATCGACGTTTTAGAGGCTTTGCCGGTTCGGATTTGTTTTCGTGAAATGGTACTGTCGTCATTCAGCACCCAAACAAACTTGTTCTCACGTCCAAGCTCGTCTCCATCGGCATTGAAAATTGCCTCAATCGGCACATTGATCCCAACGTTCAGCTCTAAACCCACTTTTTCATCTTTCGAGGTCACTTCAACGGCCATGCCATCAAGGATGTATTCCTCTTTTGGCATCGGTAAAGAAAGCGTCACGGTAAACGTTCCCGTGGTTGGGTCAGGCTCAGTGGTGAACTCTTTAACCGTCGCCTTGTACTCGTTGCCACTAGGAACACGAACCACCGCATTAATTGCCGTTAATCTTTCTTCTGTAGGAGGCTGTTTGACGTACAAGCGATCTGGCAATTGAATCAGAACTTCTACGCGATCCAGACTGTGGATATTGACAATGTGTTGCCCAACTTGAACATTCTCAAATTGATCAATATTGACCCGAGAAATGATGCCATCAACCGGCGCTTTTAATGTGGTGAACGATAAACGCAACTTAGCGAGTTCCAACTCCGCCAACGCGATTTGGCGCTGCGCAGCAATTTCATCAAACTGCGACTTCGCCAACAAACCTTTATCCACCAAAGGCCGAGAGCGGCGATATTGACTGTCGACCACAGAAAATCTCGCCGTGGCATTATCGACATCCAGTTGATAATCCGTTGGGTCTAGGGTGGCGATAACAGCGCCTTTTTGCACTTTATCCCCTTCTCGCACCATCACGCGACTCACTTCGCCCGCCACACGGAAACTCAAATGAGAGCGGTCCGCGGCGTTCGCAACAGCAGGAAAATACAGATTGTCATCAACTCGATTACCTTCCAGCGAAACCACTCTTACTTTGGGAGTTTCGACGGTTCTTTCTGGCCCTTTTTCACCACAACCAGTCAAAGTAAGCGCCGCGAAAATCGTGGTTAAGGTTATGATTCCTTTCATACTACAACCCTCGCTCCTTCACCCAAGCCCGGACTTTGATTCCCGGCTCAATGACATTAATGCCTGAGATAATGATTTGATCGCCATCCGCTAACCCTTGCAAGATCTGTCCGTTGTCATTCATCGTAATGTCGGCTCTCGCAACCACACCTTGGTCATCGACGCGCCAAACGTAAGTTTTTCCATTTTCTTCAAAGAGCGCAGAATCTGGAATTTTGGTCGCTCCGGAGTTTTGTGACACGAGATACGCATTGCCTGACATACCTGGAAGAATGCCTAGCTCTGGCGGTCTTTCCATCACCATCGTCACTTTATAGCTGCCCGTTTTTGGGTCGGCTTCGGTGTCAATTTCTTGGAAAGTCAGATCGAAAGAGCGTTCGGGAAACGCGTCGAATATCATTTTTGCTGAAACATTCACGCCTTGCGTATAGCGGTTGAGCAAATAGTCAGGCAGTTGAAAAATAACCTTCATTACCTGATTGGTTTGAATGTTCATCACTCCTTCTTTGGCGGCAACGTATTCATGATTTTCGGCAGGAAGATAAGAAATGGTGCCATCGTAAGGAGCAACAAGTTGGGTGTAGCGCAAGTTCGCTTTGGCTTGATCCCATTGCGCTTTAGCGGAGTTATGATTAGCTTTCGCTTCATCAAAATCTTGTTCAGAGACCACTTGGTCTTTCCGCAGCTTTTTATAGCGCTTGTACTGAACATCAGCTAACGCAAAATTCGCTCTTGCTTGCTTTTCCAGTAAGGAATATTCATCTGGGTTAAGAACTGCTAGCACATCGCCTTTTTTAACGACTTGCCCTTCATTAACTTCGATCGATTGAAGCAACCCTGGGACACGAAATGCGAGTACAGCTCTGTCACCGGCTTCTGTGGTGGCGGGGAAATGGCGTTCAAATTGTGCGTTGCCAACAGAAACAGTAAAAAGTTTTGCGGGGCGAGATTCTGGCTCAGGAACTGGTGGAAGCTCTTTACCACAACCCGACAATGCAGCCGTGACGGCTATCGGAATGAGCAGTTTTCTCATCACATTCATCCATAAAAAGTAAGTGATTACATTTAAAGTAGATGAATTATGAATTAACTTCCAGAGCACAAAAGATTAATTATGCTTAAAAATTAGTAATTTGTGATAAAAAAGCAGGCTTGTCGCCTGCTTTATTTAAATCATTGATAGATGCATCAAGTTTAGAGTTTGCTGAACTCTCGGTTCACCCTAAATGTATCGGACGTCACATACGCTTCCATGTTACGAATTTTACCATCAAGACGGTCAAAATCTCTTTCCAAAACACAGAGCAGTTGATCCGGACTTTGTCCTTTCTGCCAAGGCTTACTTTTAAGCGTATGCTCTTGCTGCTCTCTTATGTTTTCAGAATATCTCACGGGTTGCTTTTCGAGCATAAATGCCATCGCGATATACGCTAACACCACTAAGAATGTACCACCTAATAGGGCAGCAGAAATCACTACAATACGAATCAACCAAACTTCTGCACCAAAGTAGTTGGCAAATCCGGCACAAACACCGGAGATTTTGCCATTTACTGGATCACGATACAGTTCTCGATTATTCATACTTACGTCTCCACGTTGGTGACTCAGCATCTAAGATGCGCTCCAATGTATCAACTCGAGACTGCATCGCTTCCGCTTTTTCAGACAGTACCTGAAGGCGCTCTAAGTCTTGGCTCGACAGTGCACTATCCGTTTTGCGTTTGCTGCGATAGTGTAAGAAGAGCCATAGTGGAGCGACAAAGATTAAAAAGACAATCACTGGTCCTACTATCAAAAATGCCAACATAAATGGCTCCTCTCTTATTTATCTTGCGATGACATCTGTTCTTTCAGTTTTGCCAACTCTTTTTCAATTTCGTCTTGTGCCTGAAGCTCTGCAAACTCTTGCTCTAGCGATTTTGCATTCCCAGTTTGAGCGTACAAATCGGCTTCCGCTTCCATTTCGTCAATTTTACGAGAATATTGATCGAACTTCGCCATTGCTTCATTTGTGCGGCTAGTATGCAGATGCTTTTGAACATCGCGACGGTTAGACGCTGTTTGATTACGAATCGCTAGCGCTTGTTGCTTTGCACGTGTTTCTGCGATTTTGTTCTCAAGCTTACCGATTTCACCCGTCAACTTGTTGATCGTTTCTTCCACCAGCGTTTGCTCTGTGTGCAAACCTTTTACGACTTGCTCAAGTTTTTGCTTTTCAATTAGGGCTGCACGCGCCAAATCTTCGCGCTCTTTAACCAACGCTAGGCTCGCTTTTTGACCCCATTCGCCAATTTGCTCTTCTAGCATCTCAACTTTACGAGCCAGCTCTTTTTTGTCTGCAATCGCTTTAGCCGAGTTAGTACGCACTTCTACAAGTGTGTCTTCCATTTCTTGAATGATAAGACGGATCATTTTTTCAGGATCTTCCGCCTTGTCTAGCAATGCACTGATGTTTGAGTTAACGATATCTGCAAAACGAGAAAAAATACCCATAACGGAACTCCTCTTTTTTTCCTATTAAAACTCGACAAAGTGGTGATTCACCTTGTGTCTCCCTGAATATATAACAAGTACCATGCCAACTTTTATAATCTATTAAAATCAACAAGTTATCAGTCACCTTGTTGTTATGCACCGTTATGCTATGATGTTTTTCACCAACAGTTGGTAAAATTCACCAACTCTGCGCTTAAATTAGGCTAGGTAGCAAAAATAAGAAGGATTTTATGAAGCAAAACCTTATTGGTGAATCTCCCGCTTTTCTCGCTGTATTGGATAAAGTATCACAACTCGCCCCAATTGAACGTCCCGTCCTCATTATTGGTGAGCGAGGTACCGGTAAAGAACTGATCGCTCAACGTTTGCATTACTTATCAAAACGTTGGGATAAGCCACTTCTTTCTCTCAACTGTGCGACCTTAAGCGAAGGTTTGATTGACTCCGAGTTGTTCGGCCATGAATCCGGCTCGTTCACTGGTTCAAAAGGCAAGCATAAAGGCCGTTTTGAACGTGCGGAAGGTGGCACTTTGTTCTTGGATGAGTTGGCAACTGCGCCGTTACTTGTGCAAGAGAAGCTGCTGCGAGTGATTGAATACGGTGAATACGAACGCGTCGGTGGCCATACCGCTCTTAACGCGGATGTACGCTTAGTGTGTGCTACCAATGCAGATTTGCCACGACTGGCTGAGCAAGGTGATTTCCGGGCCGACTTACTCGATCGTCTAGCCTTTGACGTTATCATGTTGCCACCATTGCGAGAACGCAAAGAAGATATCCTGTCGCTTGCCGAACATTATGCAATGAAAATGTGTCGAGAGTTGCAACTCGAATACTTCGTTGGTTTCACTCATCAAGCGCAACAAGCCCTGCTCGATTACTCGTGGCCAGGTAATGTGCGTGAGCTAAAAAACGTAATTGAGCGCGCTATCTATCAACACGGACTAAATGCAGAACCGATTGATGAGCTGATTTTTAACCCTTTTGCCACTGGTTGGAACAATGCGCTTGGTCATACTGCGGCAAACGAAGATCCTCAGGAAGAAGCTTCGTCTCAAACGACTTCGATCCACTTCCCTCTCGACTACAAACAGTGGCAAGAGGAGCAAGATATCAATCTTCTCAATCGTGCCTTGGAAGAAGCAAAATTCAACCAACGACAAGCAGCCGAATTGTTGGGATTAAGCTATCACCAGCTACGAGGTATGGTCAGAAAGTACGGTTTAGTCGGACAAAGTTAACAAAACCAAAAACACCACTAGCCATAGATAACGCAACTCATGTCTGCAAAATTCGGGCTACAGTGTTAAATAGACATCGTATTTTGATCTAACACCCTACCAGCAAAAGATTTTGTGTTTGGAGCGAGTTCACAAAGGTGTTAAATTAGCGAGATCATTTTCGCTTGTGAGCTCCGGACGAGTAAGATCAAATGAAACAAGCAAAATCCAATGAACATTTCATATTATGAATGCTTTTATAAGATTATCGCTGAGCCTTATTGGTATTAGCTTACTGACTGCCTGTGGTGAAGAAATCGATCACAACGATATTCGCCAAGCAGGTTTTGTGTTTTGTGGGCAAGGTAAACCAACAACATTTAACCCTCAGCTTGTAGACAGTGGTATTACAGCCGAGGCGTTAAGCCCTCAGTTGTACGACACCTTACTCACGCTTGATCCTAAAACACACCAACCTATTGCAAGCATTGCGGAAAGTTGGTCTGTGAACAAGGAAGGTACTGAGTACACATTCAAGCTCAAACATGGCGTTCAGTTCCAAACGACACCGTGGTTTTCTCCGACTCGCCCGTTAAATTCAAAAGACGTGGTATTCAGCTTTAAGAGAATCATTGATGTAGACCATCCTTTTCATCAAGTTGGTGGTGGTTTTTATCCATGGTTTGCTGGTTTAGATTTTCAAAATCTATTGCAAGATGTGATTGCTGTCGATGATTACACAGTGACGTTTAAACTCGCGCAACCAAACTTTTCATTCTTGGCAAACATCGCCACCAGCCATGCGGTAATACTGTCAGCAGAATACGGTCAACAATTGGCGGCAAAAGACAACAAAGAGCAAATCGACCAACTCCCTATTGGTTCAGGGCCTTACCAGCTCAAAGAGTATCAAGTAAACGATTTGATTCGCTTGGAACGTCATCCGAACTACTGGAACTCGCCAGCGAAAATGGAACAAGTAGTGTTCGACATTTCACACCGTGGTACTGGCACGTTAGCTAAGTTGCTGCGCAATGAATGCGATGTTTTGTCTTCACCTATCTCTAGCCAGATCCCAATCATTCAAGAAGATGAAAACCTTGAGTTGACGGCAACACCAGCAAATAACGTTTCCTTTATTGCGATTAATACCGAGACTCCAGCACTTCGCGACCCAAGAGTCCGCCAAGCTTTGAACCTTGCGATCAATCGTCAAAATATCTTGGATTCGGTTTATTACGGTACAGGAACCCTAGCTTATACATTGCTGCCGCCGAACTCTTGGGCGTATCAAAAAGACAGTGCGAAAATTCGTTATGACCGAAATTACGCTCTCGCTCTACTTCGTGAAGCGGGATACGAAGATGGTCTAAAACTGTCGATGTGGGTGCCGCTAGAGCCAAGAGCATTCAACCCAAGTCCACGCAAAACTGCTGAGCTCATTCAGGCGAACTTCGCCGATATCGGCATCAAGCTGACTCTGCTCACCGACGACCGTTTCGAACGAGTGGATCTTGAAAACATCAACGATATCGACTTGCTCCTTACTGGCTGGATTGGCGATACTGGCGATCCGGATAACTTCTTCCGTCCTTTACTATCGTGCGAATCAGACCGAGTGGGCCTTAACGTTTCGATGTGGTGTAACGATGATTTCGATTTTTTGCTGGATCTCGCGCTAGAGACGCAAGAGCAACGTTACCGCCTAAACCTGTATCGTCAGGCGCAAAATATTTTGAATGAAGAGTTTCCAGTTATTCCGTTGGCACATGGGGTTCAATTCCGTGTGCACGACAAGTCATTAACTGGCTTCAAATCGAGCCCTTTCAATGCCCAACCGTTTGATAGAGTTGAGAGAATCCACTGATGTTTTGGTACACCGTTCGACGATTTAACCTCTTTTTCATCACTTTGATGATTCTCACTTTGGTGGGCTTTTCTCTGCTGCGCCTTGACCCGCTTTCACATTGGGCAAATGTTGAGTTCTGGTCTGGCTGGCAAAGCTACTTGATTAACCTTTCTCAGCTCGATTTTGGTTTGAGCAAAAACGGCAATGCGATTTACGACGAACTCGCGGTTGTTTTTCCTGCCACATTAGAATTGTGCTTTTTCGCCTTCCTGGTTTCGCTCTTAATCGGTATCCCGCTTGGTACGATTGCAGGGATGAAACAGGGTAAGTGGCTAGACACTGGTATCTCGTTTCTTTCGATGTCGGGTTACTCTGCTCCGATTTTCTGGGTGGCACTACTGCTGATCATGGTCTTCTCGTTGGAATACCATATCTTCCCTGTTGCTGGACGCTATGACTTGCTGTACGAAATCGACCATGTGACTGGGTTTGCCATTATTGACGCCTTTATGGCGAAAGGTGAATACCGAGCTCACGCACTGCAAAGTGTCATCGAGCACATGGTTCTGCCGTGTTTGGTTCTGGCGTTAGCACCTACGACTCAAGTTGTTGGTTTGATGCGTGCTTCTGTTGCAGAAGTTATGAGCCAAAACTACATCCGCGCAGCCCGAATCAAAGGTTTATCGAATCGTGAGATCGTCACTCAGCACGTAATGCGTAACGCCATTCCGCCCATCATTCCAAAAGTTGGTGTTCAGCTATCTAGCATGATCACTTTAGCGATCATCACCGAGTCGATCTTTAACTGGCCGGGAATTGGTCGCTGGTTGCTGGATGCGCTTGCCAATCAAGATTACGCCTCAATCCAAGCAGGAGTAATGGTGCTTGCGACTCTCGTATTAACTGCCAATATCCTTTCGGACTTGATTGGCGCCATGATCAACCCTCTGGTGAGAAAGGAATGGTATGCTAACAAATAACGTTTATCAGGAAGAACGCATTCCAACTCAGTTCGAGCGATTTTGGCGTAGTTACCGCGCTAACGGGTTAGCGATGTTTGGCTTGTGGTGTTTAGGCTTGATTGTATTGATCACTATTTTAGCTCCGTGGCTTGCCCCGTTTGATCCACAAGCACAATCTGGTGAGTTACTCGTTCCCCCTTCATGGGCACCAGCGGGCACCGTCGATTACTTTTTAGGAACCGATGACTTAGGTCGTGATATTCTGTCGCGCTTGATCATGGGCTCTCAACTGACTTTTGGCGCAGCAGTTGGCATTACTGCGATTGCGACCATCGTAGGTTGCTTTATCGGAGTGCTGGCGGGGATGACGAAAGGTCTGCTTTCCAGTACTTTGAACCACCTTCTCGACACCGTTATGTCGATTCCATCGCTATTGCTCGCGATCATTTTTGTGGCATTCCTTGGCTTTGGTGAATTTAATATCTTGCTGGCGATTTGTTTGGCCCTGATCCCACGCTTTATTCGCTCGGTGTATATTGCCGTACATACTGAGGTAGAAAAAGATTACATCATGGCAGCCCGCCTAGATGGCGCAAATGACTTCTACTTACTGTGGAGCTCGATTCTTCCAAACATTTTAACCGTCATTGCAGCAGAGATTACTCTCGCTCTGTCTGCGGCCATTTTGGATATTACAGCTCTTGGATTTCTTGGCTTGGGTGCTCAAGCACCGAGTACCGAATGGGGTGCCATTTTGGGTGATTCCGTCGAGCTGATTTACATCGCACCATGGACCGTGACGCTTCCGGGTCTGACCATCATGTTCACCGTAATTATCTTAAACTTAGTAGGTGAAGGTGTACGCCAAGCGCTGAATGCGGGGATCGAATAATGCCGTTATTAGATATTCGACATCTGACTATCGAGATCGAAACACCACAAGGGATGGTGAAAGCCGTCGACCGAATGAGCCTAACGCTCAACGAAGGTGAAATTCGAGGCTTGGTGGGCGAGTCTGGCTCAGGTAAAAGCTTAGTTGCGAAAGCGATCGTGGGGGTTTGTAAGGACAACTGGCGAATCACCGCGGACCGAATGCGCTTGGGTAACATCGACCTTTTACAGCTTACGCCGAAAGAGCGTCGACGCGTCATTGCCCGCGATATCGCGATGATCTTCCAAGAACCCTCAACCTGTTTGGACCCTTCCGAAGAAGTAGGACGTCAGTTAATTGAGTCTATCCCCTCTCGCGCCTTTGAAGGCAAGTGGTGGGAGCGATTCAAATGGCGTAAAAAACAGGCCATTGCGCTACTGCACAAAGTTGGTATCAAAGATCACAAACGCTTGATGGGCAGCTACCCGTACGAGCTAACAGATGGTGAATGTCAAAAAGTCATGATCGCCATGGCCATCGCAACCAAACCTAAATTGTTGATTGCCGATGAACCAACTAACGACTTGGACCCCATCACTCAATCGCAGATTCTGCGTTTGTTGAGCCGAATGAACCAGCTCAACAACACCACGATTTTGCTGATCGGTCACGACTTGGCTACCATCACGCAATGGGCAAGCCGAATTACCGTCATGTACTGTGGTCAGTCGGTTGAGTCTGCCGACACAGACAAAATCATCGAAGCACCCAAACACCCTTACACTGACGCGCTGCTAAAAGCGATGCCAGATTTTAATGATTGGGTACCGCACAAGCAGAAACTGCAATCGCTACCTGGGTCTATCCCTCCTTTGCAGCACCTGCCAATTGGTTGTCGATTAGGGCCGCGTTGTCCGTACGCGCAAAAACAGTGTGTTGAAATTCCACACACGCGACGCATTAAAAACCATAAGTTTAACTGCCACTTTCCATTGAACACGGAGAAGAAGTCATGAGTGCGTTACTCGAAGTCGATAACTTATCGAAGCAGTTTGTCACGCGTTCTCGACTGTTCAGACGTCAAGTTAATGAAGCAGTTAAACCCGTGAGCTTTACGCTAGAACCGGGGCAAACTATTGGCTTTATTGGCCAGAATGGCTCCGGTAAATCAACACTTGCACGTATGCTCGCAGGCGTTGTTGAACCGAGTTCTGGTGAGATCCGAGTCAATGGTGAGCGTTTAGAACACAAAGATTACGCAACGCGATGCAAGTTGATTCGCATGATTTTCCAAGACCCAAACACGTCATTGAATCCTCGGATTCAAATTGGACGAATCTTGGAAGGTCCGTTGAAACGAAACACCAACATGCCGCCAGATGCACGAATGAAGCGTGTAAAAGAGACGTTGCTTCGCGTGGGGCTTCTGCCGGAGCACGCCTACTTCTATCCTCAAATGCTTGCTGCGGGTCAAAAACAGCGTGTGTGTTTGGCTCGTGCACTCATCCTTCAGCCATCAATCATTGTGGCGGATGAAGCGCTAAATGGTTTGGATATGGCGATGCGCTCGCAGATCATCAACCTGTTCTTGGAGCTGCAAGAAGAGATGGGCTTGTCGTTTGTGTACGTGTCTCAGCATATCGGTATCGTAAAACACATCACCGACAAAGTGATGGTAATGCACGAAGGCGAAGTGGTTGAGTTTGGAGAGACAAACCAAGTCCTTACTAATCCAGAACATGCGATTACCCAGCGCTTGGTAGAAAGCCATTTCTACAAAGCGCCAAGCCACTAAACAGACGACTCACGAAAAACAAAAAGCCTGCTTTCATGCAGGCTTTTTCTATTGGGTGAAGCGAGTAAAGTCAGATTAACGACGGCTTGCTTGTTTGCGCAGTTCGAAATCAAACTCGTCAGGAAACAACACCACGCCTTCTTCGTTTTGATTCGGGAATACAACAACCGATAGCTCATCATCTTCTAGGCCAGTAGTCCAACGGCTATGCCATTTGTTAAGAGAGATCGCTTCTGGTTCACACTCTTCCCAGTCACCCGTTGCCCACTGCTTGGCAAATTCTTCATTTGGCCACACAGGAACGCAATCATCGTCTTCTGTGTTTAACATGACACAGCCGTGCTCGTCTTTAAGAATCCAAACTTTACGATTCGCGACAATCTCTTTGACACAATACTTTAGGCGCTGCTCTTCGTTATAGCGATTAATCGTATCGATTTGTTCTTGGGTGAGTTGCTCAGACATATCAGTCTCCTGTTTCCCATAGAAAAATGCCCGCAGCTAAGCGGGCATTTACAGTATATGCTGGTAATAGTGAAATTACGCTAGCTCAGTTTGAAGCCAAGGCCAACCTTGCTTCTTACGGCTTAGTGTATTTTCCATCATTAGCATGCCGTCTTTCTCGTGCTTAACAAGTTTCTCAGCCCACTCACCTTTGTATAGAAGACGAGTTTGAGCAGTTGTGATGTCTGTTAGCATAACAGCAGCGAACGCTAGGTTATCTTTCTCACAACGAGATTCTAGGTCTGCTTCTAGTGCTTCGATCATACCGTCAACTTGCTCAAGAGTTGCAAGTTCAACCTGACCAACCACTACGTCACGACCGTTGAATGGGTAACCTTTAAGGTCCTTTTCAACGAGTTGAGCCGCAGATAGACCTTCGATATTTGTCTTAGCAATTAGAAGATCTTTCGTGAATGCATCCACATCTTGTACGTCAGCGATTGCAGCTAGCTCAGCAACAGCATCTTTGTCTTTTTGTGTACAAGTTGGAGAAGCGAAGCCTACTGTGTCAGATAGGATTGCTGACATCATTAGCTTAGCGATTTGAGGCTTGATCTCGTGACCTTCAATCTTGAACATGTTGAATAGTACTGTGTTAGTACAGCCAACAGGCCAGATCCATGCTTCCATTGGGTTCACTGTCATCACGTCACCTAGACGGTGGTGGTCAACGATACCCGCGATTTCAGCTTCAGCGATGTCGTCTGGTGCTTGCGCTAGATCTGAGTAGTCTACTAGCCAAACGGTTTCACCCGCTACTGAAGTGCGAAGTTCTGGAACTTCTGCGCCAGCTACTTCAAGAATGTGCTGAGTTTCACGGTTGATTTCGCCCTGACGAATTGGCATTGCTTCAACGCCACGCGCCTTTAGAAGTTCTGTTGCAACTAGTGCACTACAAATACTGTCACTGTCTGGGTTCTTATGACCTACAACTAGAATCATGTTTCTTCCTATCCAAGTCAATTTGATACGCTTCCGAACAATGGCACGGTGTGCCGTGGAAGCTGTTTGCTCACAAAGGCCGATACTTTACCTGATTTGAGGGAATTTGACACGAAGAAAAGTTCACAACCCTATTGCGAATAAATCTCATTTACATATAATGATAACTATTACCATTTGCATTTGAGTTAACGATGAACGCGACCCGATTTTTGCACTCCGCACAGCAGCTATTTCAGCCAACTCAGTTCCAGTTAGCTTATAAGCGACTGCTTATCCCCATTATCATGCTTGTCTTATTAGCGAATGAGAACACCCGAGAGATCACAGTGACCACGCTTTCCGATTCTTTCTGGGCAGTATCTTGTTATGTCGCAGCAACCTTGGCGATTTATCATTACCTCTCCAACTTTATGTCGAAGACGAATCGCATCACTCAGCTCTATCATCGCTCTCGTCATCATCAGGTGTTTTTTGCAGCCCTACTCGGTGCGCTTCCGGGCTGTGGCGGCGCTATTGTTGTTACGACTCAATTTATTAGTGGACGAGTAGGATTTGGCGCAATCGTAGCCGTACTGACATCAACCATGGGCGATGCGGCATTCTTGTTACTCGCGGCAAAACCGTCCGTCGGCGTTGGCGTCGTCGCACTTGGCATTGTGGTAGGTACGGTTTCGGGTTTGATCGTCAACGCATTTCATCCTGATGATTTTCTACGCCCCGAGCCAAAGCAAGCGAGCGCCCACCACCATTGTTGTCAGCATCAAAGCGAGCGATACACGCCTTTAGAGCAACGTGCGATTAATCTTCAAGGCGCATTCTGGAAGTGGTTGATAATCCCTGCGAGCATGGTGGCCGTAATGACCTCATTCCAAGTGGATATCAATCAGCTACTGAATTTGAGTCCAAGTAGCATTGAATGGTTAGGAGCGATATTTGCGGTGGTCTCCATGTCGTTGTGGGCAATGACAAAAGAGTTGGGAGATTATCAATCGACGGTGTCAGAAGATGAAAAAATCGTTGATTCACACCCGATTCAAAAAGCAGCTCAAGACACCAACTTTGTCAGCGCGTGGGTTATCGTGGCGTTTCTTGCGTTTGAATTAACGACCTATTTTTCAGGCCTCGATTTGGCTGCTACCTTCTCAAATTGGGGCATCTGGATGCCATTGGCTGGTTTAGCCATCGGTATGCTACCAGGCTGCGGCCCACAGATTCTCGTCACCAGTTTGTACATTACTGGTGCCGCACCATTATCCGCGCAGATTGCGAATGCGATTTCTAACGATGGAGATGCACTGTTCCCCGCGATTGCCATGGCTCCCAAAGCGGCATTGATGGCAACGGTCTATTCTTCTATCCCTGCGTTCATTGTGGGCTATGGCTATTACTTTATGTTTGAGTTTTAGTTATTCCGTTCTCAAAAAGAACGCGTAAAAACAAGAAAAGAGCCCAAGTGGCTCTTTTCGTTTAATACGTCGTTTTCAATGACCTTTACGCGGTCACTATTGCTTTGGCATTCAGACCTCTATCGACACTCACTAGAAGCAACTGACAAGGATCTTGGTTGAGCTTTTCTCCGGTCCAGTAGTCATACCAATCAACGGGCTGATCCGCTGTGAGAGTAAATTCAGTCGCATTGTGATTCGCGTAATTGAACAAACAATGTAGATCATTCTTGTCCGTCAGTTTCAAAAAAGCATGGCTCAAACTTAACGCCGTGAACTTAGCAGATTCTTGGCTGCGTCGTTGTCGCAACATCAGCTTCGCCAAGGTTTTACTCGCAAATGGCGTGATTTCCGGGAGAGGGTCGCCAGACAAAAGCAAGCCGCCAGACGCCAATAATACGGTACGGTGAAACTCGTAGTCTTCACGTGATGCCGCTTGATTAGCAAGAGAAGTAAACGTCGCGCAGTCTGGGTCAATTTGCCACAACTTACGATGCTGCCAGCTACGAAAAAACGTCTCTTTAGCGATCTGTTCAAAACGGTGGCTATGGCGCTCGACGTCATCAGACACACGCATCGCATCCACCAGCCCCAAAGATGGCCACATTGGCGCGTTGCAGCCAAGCAACCACGCGTCTCCTGCGCCTCTGGCGATCGCCTCCATCCCTAATCGATACGCTTCAACACCCGTAATACCAGACTGACTACGTTTTCCTTTTAGTGTTCCCCAGTAGTTTGCATCGAGCTTAAACAGCTCTACGCCCCACTCTAGCCTCATCACTGACACCACGTGCGTTAGATGATCTTGCACTTCGGGGTTAGACGTATCGAGAATATACCAAGGCGTGCAACGCCAGCCACCGTAGGTAACATCTTCAGCTTTAAGGAGCTGACCGTCAGGATGACGAACAAACCATTCAGGATGTTGCTTAAAGACCTCAGATTCTGGCTGCGCTATGAAAGGAGCCATCCAAATCGCAGGCTTTTTGCCTTTTGCGCGAATGTTTTGAATCAACTCCTTCACACCGCCAGAGAATTTATCCGACGGCGTAAGCCAATCCCCCATGAACGCTTGATAGCCATCATCCAGAAGTACCCATTCTAGGTCTTCGAGCTTGTCTTGCATGCAATCAACATTTTCTAAAACATTTTGCTCGGTCACATCGGCATAGTACGCATACCAAGAACACCAGCCTATCGGTGCATCCTGCGTAACACCATTGCGAATAGGATGATGCGCGGCAATCATCTCGCTGAACTCTTGATACAGATCGGATAGCGAGTTGCCAGTTAAAATCGTAATGGACTCAAGTTGATTGTGTTCCCAATCCGCCACTTGCGTGTGTTCGCCATCGATTGCAGCGGTCAGTATCCACTGCCCATTTCGCTGTTGTATATCAAAGTAACCAGCAAATCGACGGCACGTCGTGAAGCCAAACAAGGTGTAACCAGCAGAATCCTCAATCACTAGATAGTTGTAGTAACGCTTAGGTGCATGTTGCGAGTACACACGGTATGGGGGAATGTTGTCGGGGCATCGACCTATTTCAATAGGATGCGTGATCGTTCCTGACGTTTGCGCTAACATTTGAAAACCATCACCAATCACGTTGGCTTCGTGCTCGTATAGAAACGGCATTTCGAACAACACTTCACGGTCAGTAAAGGTCTTATTGTGAAGCCCAGAGAAAGAGAAATGGGCTTGATTACCAATCACATCCACGTGCAGATCGTTATCGATGATCGTCATTTCGGAATGGTTGGCTAACTGAATGGTCTGAGCCATATTGCATCTACTCACTGATTATTATTGTTTTGTGTCCAATTGACCCCACGATGCTTGGTTGCGCGTGAAGCCTTTTGAATATGACTTCATTATCCTGTGAATGATGCGAGCAATTCGTTATTTTCGTCACGAATCCATGCACTCTGACGCTCAAAAACGGTTATTGAGATAACGCTCACTGAAATTTTGGTTAAAAAAATACCAACCCGAAGGCTGGTATTTCTATTTATGCAAATTGCACTAATTAAGCAACTTCGATTGGACCACCGAATGAAGTTACTGGCGGTACTTTGCCTGTGAACTTCTCGAAGTCTACGATACATGTGTTCGCAGAAGTCGCTTGAGCAAGCTCAGAAGAGCCGATGTCCTGCGTTAGCGTATTAGGGTCACCGTAAGTACAGATTGCGCCTTCTTTCTCGTTTAGAGGGCCGTACCATGCACCTTCTTCGATACGGATAACGCCACGTGGGTAGCTGTCAGTTAGAACAGCACCAGCTAGTAGCTGACCGCGGCCGTTGAATACGCGTACCAAGTCACCGTCTTTAATGCCTTTTGCTTTTGCATCGATTGGGTTGATGTAAACAGGCTCACGACCTTGCACCGCGTATGTCGCGCGGAACTCTTCAGACTCACACATTTGAGAGTGCAGACGCTTGTCTGGGTGACAAGACTGCAACCAGAATGGGTATTTGTCTGAACCAGGGCCACCGTGTGAACGCTCTGATTTTTCGAACCACATTGGGTGCTCTTGACAGTGTTCGTAACCGTAACGGCCGATCTTACGTGATGTAATCTCGATGAAGCCAGACGGTGTACCTAGAGGGTTAAGCTCAGGGTCTTTACGGAAGTCTGCGTGACGAACCCAAGGTTTACCTTCACCGAAGTCTAGTACGCTCTTCTCCCAGAACTCATTGAATTCTGGCATTTCGAACTTACCTTCGTTCGCTTTCTTACAATCGTTGTATAGGCTTTCGATCCACTCCATCTCGCTCATACCACGAGTGTATTCTTCGCGGCGACCAAAACGCTGAGTGAGTTCACTCATGATTTGGAAGTCAGGCTTAGATTGGAACAATGGATCGACGAGACGATGCATCGCGATCAGACCTTTGTTCGAGTATGAACCGTACACGTCGATGTCGTTACGTTCCCATTGCGTACACGCAGGTAGAACGATGTCAGAGAAACGACATGTTGCAGTCCAAGCAAACTCGATCGTTACAACCGTTTGAAGTTTGCGGAACGCTTTCTTCATGCGGTTACGATCTTGATGGTGGTGCCATGGGTTACAACCCGAGATAACCATCATCTTGAAGTCTGGCAGTTTCACTTTACCGCCGTTGTAGTTGATCTCTTTGCCTGGCTCAAGCAGACAGTCGATCCAACGTGCAACTGGGATAGTACGGCTGTAACCGTTAAAGTCGTTGTTGTCCCACTTCGGCTTCATACCTTGGTCAAGGTTACGAGGGAAACCACCAGGGCCCGCGAAACCAGTAGAAGGCACACCGATACTTGAGTAGTGGTGACCGTAAGAGATACCACCGCCAGGTAGACCGATTTGACCAACCATTGCCGCAACCACAGCCGCCGCCCAGTATGGCTGCTCACCGTGCTCTTGGCGCTGGATACACCAACCCATCAGGATCTGTGTACGGCCGCTTACTAGCATGCGTGCGAATTCACGAATCTTGTCCGCTTTCACGCCACAGATAGCCGCTGCCCATTCTGGTGTCTTCTCTACTTTGTCTTTTGTCTTACCTTGAACGTATTGGATGAACTCTTCAAAGCCTAGACAGTAAGTATCAATGAACTTCTTGTCGTACAGGTTTTCGTTGTACAGAACATGAGCCACAGCCAGCATGAATGCTACGTCTGTCATCGGGTTGATGTACAGGTGATCGTTCTCTAGGTAGCGTTGCGTTTTGTTCTTAACTGGGTCAACAGACAGAACGTTGATCTCGCCTTTCGCTACTTTTTCTTTTAGCTCTGCAAGGTACTTGAATGATTCGTGAGTTTCACAGTTCCAACCTACTTGTAGGTTTTTCACTGGGTCGTTTGCCCACAGAATGATGTTGTCTGAGTTCTCTAGAATTTCAGACCAAGACGTACCTTGTGCGTAAACTTCGGTTGAACCAAGTACGTAAGGCATGATGGTTTGACCTGCACCAGTCGAGTAGTCGCCTACTTTAGTGATGAAGTTACCGTGCATACCTACTGCACGTTGCATGTGCGCGGTACAGTTGTTGAATGAACCTGTTTGGTTCCAACCAGTTTGACCAGCATGCAGAGCCCAAGGACCGTATTCTTTTTGAACACGTTCTAGCTCACGGTAGAACAAGTCTAGAGCTTCATCCCAAGTCACACGGATGAAACGGTTGTTACCGCGAGTATCCGCGCTGTATTTGTGTTTCTTCAACCAATCTAGACGAACCATTGGGTAACGAACACGTGAAGGGCTGTAGATAATACCCTTGATGCCGTTCAACATTTCTGTTGGGTTTTTGTCTAGTTCTAGCGGTTTGATCTCTTGAACTTTACCCGCGTAGATGTGGGCGCGGAACGCGCCCCAGTGTGAGCCTGTTACTTTCCAAGTACCAGTCGACTCAGCTGCGTTTGCAGAAGCTGACGCCAATAAGCTTGGACCGATAACTGACGCTGCACTTGTGGTTGCTACACCTTTAAGAAAACTTCTTCGTGTAATAGCCATTTAAATTACTCCAATCCGCGCTTATTAGTGGTGGCCTTCAGCATAATCTGAAGAGTGCTTCTGTAGATATTTCAAGATCAGTGCTTCACTGTCTGTATCTAGGTTAACGAACGCAAGCATGCCGTCGAACATACCTGGCCAGGTGTTCGCATCGAAGTGCGCTTCAGCTGGTTGTGTATGACATACAGAACAGTTTGTTTTGTATGCTTCTTTCGATTTTTCCCATACAGGGTTGATGTCGTTCAGCATAGACTCTTTCTTGATCCATACTTTCGCTGCCACTTTCTCCCAAGGAAGACCAGTCAGCTCGTCCACTCGTTTTTCACCAGTCGTAACGATGTTGCTGTCTGTAGACGCTTCTTTAAGTAGAGACGCAGTTGCAATGTTCTTACCGAAATCTTCTTGAATTACGCGACCAAAGCCTTTCGCTTTACGCCAGCCGTCAATTTCGATTTCGATGAAGTCACCTTTATCTTCCAGAACTTTTACTGTTGATGCAGGGTTTAGAAGACCCGCTTCTTTCGCGCCTTGCGCGTCAAAGTAAATTGGAAGGTGACGAATACTTACGAGCTCTTGACCTACTGCGTAGTCAGTACCTGATGTCATTTGCTCTAGATCACCCACGATGCCGCCGATGCTATCCATACCTGCTGGTAGGTTGTGCGCGATACCTTTGTGACAGTCAACACAGCTTTGATCTTTTTCTGCCGCTTGCTTCATCTGGATACGAGCTGTTGGAGACATTTGCTCGAAGTCCATAGACTCGTAGTTGTGACAGTTTTTACACTCTAGAGATTTGTTTGCAGAGAAACGATCCCATTCGTGTTTAGCAAGTTCGATACGACGCTCTTCGAAAACGCCAGGTTCAGAGTAGTTGCCAAAAACTTGCGCAAATACTTCTTTAGAAGCCTGCATTTTACGAGCGATTTTGTCAGTCCAGTTGTGAGGAACGTGACAGTCAGGACAAGTAGCACGAACACCAGAGTGGTTTTTCCAGTGAACCGTGTCTTGCAGCTCAACGTATACGTTGTCACGCATGGTGTGACAGCTAATACAGAATTCTTCAGTGTTGGTTGCTTCTAGCGCGGTGTTAAAGCCACCCCAGAAAATAACACCAGCGATGAAACCGCCCATAGTCAGCACGCCAAGGCTGATATGAACTGCCGGGCGCGTCATCGTACGCCACAGTTTAATGATTAATGATTTCATTATTTGCTCTCTTAAAATCTTTTCAAAAGTGTGGTTGTGAGCTCACTGGCTTACATGCCGTGTGCGCCTGGAGGACCAAAGAAGAACACTTGTAGTGCCCAAACGATAAATCCGTAGCCGCCTACGAAAGCCACACTCAGAATTGGGAAGAGAACAACTGCAATGAAGAGGAAAGACTTCCACTCCAGTGAGCGTTTTTCGCCACTCTCAATTTTATTAACATCAGTCATACATTTGCCTATTTTGTATCTAGTGTTATTGAAAAGCCCGTGTAACCAAGCTTAAGTTTTTACAATCTCTAATTGAAAATGTTAGACCATACTAATAGTAAGGTTCAATCAAATAACTCCCTTCAAGCCTTGTAATTCAACACTTTTTTGAGCTCATCCAGAGTTGTGTGGGATTGATATTATTTATTAAAAAACATGAACAGATATGAAAAAATAAGTCTTTTAAAACCTTGTTAAACTTACAACATTTACAAAACATAAATTACATTTGAGCGGTAAAATTCGTGCCGAAAAATTACTCAAACTCCTGAGAAAGATAATGACTTGTAAACAAAATGATAAAAAACATTTTATAAAACCTCTCGCAATTTCCACCATGAAAAAAGCAAAAATTACCCATTGAGATTCATATAGAGAATGGGGTTGGTTACAATTCTAAGCGGCAATTTCAAGGAGTGATTATGAACAGTGTGGTGGACATTAGTTGGGCAAAATTAGCGGCTTTCAGTTTGATTCTGTTAGTGCCACTTGCGATCAATGCACGCTATAGATTAGGCATCGCGAAAGATGCATCAGTCAGCGTTGTGCGTATGACTTTACAGCTCGTTCTGATCGGGGTTTATCTTGAATATCTCTTTCAATTAAACAGTTTGATCATCAACTTACTTTGGCTTGCGATTATGCTCGTCGTAGGAGCAAGTTCCATTGCAGGGAAAGCACGTTTACCGAAAAAGCCGCTCATGCTGCCACTTCTAACTGGGCTTGTATGTGGCTTGTTTCCACTACTAATTGCGATCACCGCTGGCTTGGTGCGTCCTACTCCGCTTTACAATGCACAATATATGATCCCATTGGCAGGCATGCTGTTAGGCAATAGTCTGAGCAGTAATATCATCGCGCTACAAAACTTATTCTCTGCTTTTGAAGAGCGTAAATCTGAGTACGAAGCTGCCATCTCACTGGGTGCCGCCCCTAAATACGCTTCCTTTCCTTTCGTTCAGGAGGCTCTGAGAAAATCGTTAGCGCCAACGCTAGCCTCAATGACCACGATGGGCCTTGTCACACTTCCTGGTATGATGACGGGGCAAATCCTAGGGGGCGCAAGCCCATTGGTTGCCATTAAATATCAACTGGTCATCATGCTAGCTATTTTTGTCATGATGAGCGTCTCTGTTGCCATCACACTTGAAATGACATTGAGCTTTGTACAAACAAAAGAAGGCCGTGTTACGGTCAAAGTACGCCCAGTTGATGGAATGAAGCGAGGTCAGTAATTGGCCACATAACCCCCTAATTTTATGAAATTTTCTGGATCTTCAGAGATACTCACGATCTTTGATACAGGTTATCCACAGAAAATGTGGATAAGCCACCAAAAGATATACGCAACCAGAAACATAGCCACATTTCTGAGTCTCCTGTCTTATCAACATGCAATGGTCATATTTCAGTCAACTCACTGACATCTTCGGCTTCTACATTGTGCTTAGATACAAAATGGAGCAGATATCATGGACGTATTGATCATGGCGGAAAAACACGATGAGTTACTGTCTGACTTGCCGGTTGAATGGCTTGTGCAAGAGCCACAAGAGATAACATCTCACTGGTTGCCAAACGAATTTGGAATCAATGAAGAGCTGATTTAGAAAGCACTTTCACCCAAATACGACGTACAAAAAAGGCGAGCTACCTAGCTCGCCTTTCTCTTTCTTTGGGCTCTATCGCAGATGCTTGTCTTCATCACGTAGATAGATCATCCAGTACCACATACCGACGAACACACCGCCGCCGATGATGTTACCGATCGTGACTGGGATAAGGTTGTTAACGATAAAGCCCATCATGTTCAAGTCCGCATAATTTGCGATATCAGCACCTGTCATTTGCCAGAAGGCTTCTGGCGCAAAGTATTTGATACCAATAGCCATTGGAACTTGGAACATGTTCGCAATACAGTGCTCAAAACCAGCGGAGACGAACATCGCTACTGGCAAAATCATTACCGCGATTTTGTCTGTTAATGTACGGCCACTGAATGTCATCCAAACCGCAATACAAACTAACACGTTACACATGATGCCAAGTGCAACCGCCGCAAAAAAACCATGGTGCAATTTATGTTGTGAAATGGCCATGGCATTCAAACCAACTTGACCGTGATCGAACATGTATTGCTTTGTCACCAACATACACGCCACCAGCAAAATAGCGCCAACCATATTGCCGAAATAAACCACAAACCAGTTTTTAACCAGCGTTTTCCATGAAATTTTGCCACTCGCACGCGCAACCAGAGTCAGAACCGAACTGGTAAAAAGCTCGCCGCCAGTAACCACCACCAAAATCAAACCAAGGCTAAATGCTAGACCGCCAATGAGTCGTGTGATGCCCCAAGGCAGATCACCCGCACCTGTCGTTACTGTGGTATAGAAAATGAAAGCAATACCAATATGAAGCCCCGCAGAAATGGCGAGCAGAAAAGATTTGATTGGAGCTTTCGTTGCTTTGCCTACACCTACTTCGGCGGCACGTTCAGCAGCCTGAGGTGGCAATAAAGAGTCAAACTGATTGAAGTTCATGGAAGTGTAACATTTAGAAACAATTAAAGAGGCGCGGATAATCGCTCCATTTCCTGACTTTTTCAAGGGCTATTTCTCATGTTTACTAAAAATGTTGTTGGTGAGACAGGAATCGATAAAACTCAACTATAGTTTGTTGTCTTAACTATCATTGATATTAAACAAGATACTCAGCGTTCGAACAAAAATTCCACGTTATATCAGTCTGATAGCAATGCAGTTAACACTTCTTGTTGTTTTGTGTTGCTCAACACTGGTTTTAAGACTAGCTTGGATAAAAAAGCGCAAAGGAATTATCTATGAAATATTCAGCTGAACACATCGCCGAACTGAACCTTCTTCTTCAATTCGATTTAAGCAGTGCAGCGACAGGCATTAAAGTCCATTCAGATGCCTCAGAAGAGATGCAAGCAGCAGTTGCGCGTCTTTACCAAAAGCAATTGTGTACGCAACCTGATGGTGGTTATCTAACCGACGAAGGCATTGAAGTTGCAGAACACGCAGACAAAATCTTACGCGTACTTTCTGCAGAATAACTACCGCCCACTGACCAATAAAGCCACCGAAATACGGTGGCTTTTTTCTAGTTACGCCAATCGCATTTGGGGAATCTCACTCGGCTACACCAGTAACTTTCTCATTTTCCCAAACGGTTGAACTTTATCGTACAACCAGTTAAAGCCTGTGGCGTAAAACAAGAATAAGACTAGAAATCCCGCTTCGAGCATCAATGCTTGAAGAAACGTAATCTCCAAGAACCATGCGATCACAGGTATAGAAATAAAGATCAACCCACCTTCAAACCCAACGGTGTGACCAAGGCGCATCGCTAAACTTCTGTCTGCTCGGTTGCTGCCAAACCACTTATCGAAGTACAAGTTGTAAATGTAGTTCCAAACTACGGTGTACAAACTCAAACCGATCCCTACTAGCGCCAAATCACTTGAACCTTTGCCTGTAATCAACGCAGCTGCAGGCACAATGATCGCTAACGCCATCAATTCAAAAAGTACTGCGTGGAAAATTCGTTCGTTACGAGTCATGATTATCTACCCATTTGTTCTACTCAATGACTGAAATTTTATCTATGATTGAGATAATAAAAAGTTAGATACCATCGGTAAAAGCGATATGTTTACTATCGAACAATTGCAGGCGTTTGTTGCCACATCCGAATCCGGCTCATTTTCCGCAGCAGCGAGAAAGTTAGGTCGAGCCCAATCCGTGATAAGCCAACACATTATGAACATGGAACTCGACTGTGGTGTCGATCTGTTTGATCGCTCCGGCCGTTATCCCAAACTGACTGAGAACGGCCATGCTCTGATGCCTTACGCGCAAGCGGCGATCAGTCAACTCGACCGATTAAACAATAAAGCAACTCAGCTCTTTTCTGCGCAGGCGAGCGAGCTTGTTCTCGCGATTGATGAAGGGATTCCGCTGACTCGATTACCGGATGTGCTTAAAAGCCTAGAGCAACAATTTCCGCAACTACAAGTCGAATGTTTAACGGCATCTAGCCCAGACATTATTGAACTGGTGAAATCTGAACGTGCGACCACCGGAATTATTCTGAGCGATCTGCAAATGCCTAGGCATATCGATTTCACCAATCTTGGTAATATCGCATTCGATGTGTATGTCTCTTCCGATCACCCATTAGCGGCTCAGCGAATTACCCATATCGATCAACTCAAACAATATCGCCAACTGGTGATACGCTCAAAGAGTGCAGAGCCAGGTAGCCTCAACCAAGCATTGAGCCCAGATATCTGGTACGCTGATAACTACTACATTTTGTTGGAATTAGCGAACAAAGGGTTTGGATGGTGCTTCCTACCGGAGCACTTAGTCGCAGACTCACCAAACACGTTAAAAAAAGTTGGGGATGATTTCACAAAGCTGGCTTGGCAAGTCAATGTTGACCTGATTCAGCATCAAAAATGGCATTCTGATCCCCTCCATCAACAAGCCAAAGCAGAGCTCATTACTCTCTTTGAGCAAACAGTTAAGTAGGATAAATAATGGCAAACACATTGATTGTAGGTGCAGGTTGGCTTGGTACTCCACTAGCGCAAGCCTTGTTAGTCGAGGGACATGATGTAGTTATTACACGTCGTAGCCAAGCTCGGTTAGATGAACGGCCATCCACTATTGCTAACGCCGCCCTGCTTGATCTCAACGATGAAAACGCAGCGCAAAAACTGGATGAAATAATTCAGTCGAATCATATTGAGCGTATTGTTGGTGCGTTTCCACCTGGGTTTCGTCGAGGGTCTGGTCGAGAGTATGCGCAGCAATGGTCAACGTTAGTTAAAGCAGCAAAACAGCATGCGATTGAAAAGCTCGTCATGATCAGCTCTACAACGGTCTACCCTAATTTACCAACGGATATGAAAGAAGAATCCGCATCGCTCGCTCTCGCGCAAACCCACCCTCACTTTTCTGACAATGCGAAAATCATGCTCGAAGCGGAGCAATCCGTCATCGACTCTGGCATAAACTACGCCATCTTACGTTGCAGTGGTTTGATTGGCCCAGACAGACACCCCGCTCGCTTTGCCATGCGCCTAAAACAAGTCAGCCGTAAAGCCCCAGCCAACATGCTTCATCAAAGTGACGCAGTCGCTGTGGCACAATTTGCATTGGATCACCTGAGTAATCAGATCATTAATGTCACAACGCCTCACACCGTGAGCAAAGCTGAGTTTTACCAAGCAGCAATCACCAAAAGTGGCGCAGAGATTTCGCTACCTCCCGTTACAGAAGATGCCGATAAACGCATTTTAACGGACAAACTGGTTTCACTTGGGTATCAATTCCGATTCAATTCAACGCTGGATGCACTATGAAGTTATATCAACATATAGAAACGCTTTGGGATTACATGCAGCTAAAACAGGATTTAAAGCCTGCCGACTGCTTGTTTGTTATGTGCAGTAACGACGTGCGAGTTGCTGAGCACGCCGCTGCGCTTTACCACCAAAAACTCGCACCATTGATTGTGTTCTCCGGTGGTGAAGGCCGTTTTACGGATGGGTTGTTTGAAAAAAGTGAAGCCGAAACATTTGCAGACATTGCGCGTTTAGCTGGCGTACCAAGCGATGCCATTTTAGTAGAAACACGTTCAACCAATAGTGGAGAAAACGTCCGTTTCACCGAGCAGTTATTAAAAGAGAAAGGCATCCAATGCGAATCTATTATTTTAGTGCAAAAGCCATTTATGGAACGCCGCGCCATCGCTACGTTTGAGAAGCAATGGCAATCGCCCTACTCGCGAGTGCAAGTCAGTTCTACCGCTCATCCATTCTTCGAATACATCAACGAAGACATGCCGCTAATGATGGTGTTAGAAGCGCTGATGGAAGATTTTTCCCGCGTCAAAAGCTATCCCGAAAAAGGATTTCAAACTAAGCAAGACATTCCAAATCAAGTGGATTCATCTTATCAAGTCTTGTTAGAGCGATTCGGTTTTGATCTCGTCTGAGCGAAATGAACAATTAAAAAGCCACCGAATTCGGTGGCTTTTCTGTATTGCTTTGAAGCTGAATGGATAGGTTTATTTACCTAGGGCTTCTTTGTAGTGCTGACGGCAAACCGAGACATAACGGTCGTTGCCACCAATTGCCACTTGGTCACCTTCTTTGATTGCGACTCCGTGTTCGTCGGTGCGGATAACCATGTTTGCTTTTCGGCCACAGTGGCAAATCGTCTTCAACTCAACCAGCTTATCAGCCCAAGAGAGTAGGTACTTACTGCCTTCAAAAAGTTCGCCAAGAAAATCGGTACGAAGACCATAGCAAAGTACTGGAATATGCAGCTTATCCACTACCTCTGTAAGTTGGTAAACCTGCTCTTTCGATAGGAACTGACACTCGTCAATAAGAATACAGTGACGTTTTTCGACTTCATGCAGGGCTGCAATCTCTTGGTATAGGTTCGTATCTGGACGGAACAAATGCGCGTCCGACTGTAAACCAATACGAGAACTTACTTTGCCTACACCATAGCGGTCGTCCAACGCCGCAGTGAAAATCACTGGCGTCATACCGCGTTCTTGGTAGTTAAATGAAGATTGAAGAAGAGTTGTCGATTTACCCGCATTCATTGCTGAGTAATAGAAATACATCTGAGCCACAGAGCATTACCTAAAGTTAAAATTTTATTGATGAAATTGGAAAATAAAAGGGCTGAATCATCAGCCCTTTTAAAAGATTCAATTACTTACGACGCCACGTTGTGCCTTCTGGGCCATCCTCAAGGACGATGCCCATTTCCGTCAGCTTATCACGTGCCATGTCGGCGTTTGCCCAATCTTTCGAAGCACGCGAGTCGTTACGCAGTTTGATTAGCGCTTCAATTTCAGCGACTTCATCATCGTTGCCAGCATTACCTTTTAGGAAAGCTTCAGGATCTTGATAAAGAATACCAATCACGTCTGCTAGTTCGCGCATTAGCGCACCAAGTTCACTCGCTTTCTCTACGCTTTCAGTCTTAAGGCGGTTAACTTCGCGCGCCATATCAAACAGAACTGAGTATGCTTCTGGTGTGTTGAAATCGTCGTTCATCGCAGCAGTAAAGCGAGATACATACTCCTCACCACCCGCTGGTGCTGCATTTAAATCCAGACCACGCAGAGAAGTGTATAGACGCTCAAGAGAAGCGCGTGCTTGGTTTAGGTTATCTTCACTGTAGTTCAATTGGCTACGGTAGTGACCAGACATTAGGAAGTAACGCACGGTTTCAGCATCGTAGTGACCAAGAACGTCACGAATAGTGAAGAAGTTGCCTAAAGATTTAGACATCTTTTCGCGATCTACCATCACCATGCCACTGTGCATCCAAGTATTTACGTACTTAGTGTCGTGAGCACAGCAAGATTGTGCGATTTCGTTTTCGTGGTGTGGGAACTGTAGATCAGAGCCACCGCCGTGAATATCGAAATGATCGCCTAGGATCGTAGAGTTCATTGCTGAACATTCAATGTGCCAACCTGGACGACCTGGACCCCATGGAGATTCCCATGTTGGCTCGCCTGGTTTAGACATTTTCCAAAGAACGAAGTCTAGTGGGCTACGTTTTGCTGTTTCGATATCAACGCGCGCACCAGCTTGAAGCTGATCAAGATCTTGCTTAGAAAGCTTGCCGTACTCGTCAAACTTACCTACTTCAAACATGACGTCGCCGTTGTCTGCAACGTATGCGAAACCACGTTCGATAAGCTTTTCAACCAATTCGATGATTTCTGCGATAAATTGCGTTGCGCGCGGCTCAACGTCAGGACGCTTCATGTTCAACGCATCAAAGTCTGCGTGCATGTCGCCAATCAAACGTTCTGTAAGTGATTCACAAGATTCGCCGTTTTCTGCTGCACGCTTGATGATTTTGTCATCAATATCTGTGATATTGCGAACAAACGTTAGGTCGTAACCAAGGTAGCGCAGGTAACGTGATACTACGTCAAAAGAAACGAAGGTGCGGCCGTGGCCGATATGACAGAGATCGTAGATGGTTACCCCACAGACATACATGCCAACTTTACCGGCTGTAATTGGTTTGAATTCCTCTTTCTGTCTTGTGAGTGTGTTATATATCTTTAACATGATCTCTATCTATGATTGTGAATGAATACAAGAACGTCGAGTATATCAAGTCCGACCTTATTAGGTAATAGCAATTAACCGATAAAACGATAATCGGCTAAACTTCAAGCACAAAACGAAGAATTTACTCTTCTCGAGTTTTTAATGCGTTATAACTTAGGCTAGAATCTCGGACTCAACACAACACAGTAAAGGAAAGTAGCATGATCACCCTTCACACTAATTTTGGTGACATCAAGATTCAACTAAACGAAGAGAAAGCGCCAGAGACAAGCGCAAACTTCCTTCAGTACTGCCGCGACGGCTTTTACGACAACACTCTTTTCCACCGTGTTATTGACGGTTTCATGATCCAAGGCGGCGGCATGGAATCAGGTCTACGTGAAAAATCAACACGTGCACCTATCAAGAACGAAGCAAACAACGGCCTAAGCAACAAAGTAGGTACGATTGCTATGGCTCGTACGATGGAACCACATTCTGCAAGCTCTCAGTTCTTCATCAACGTAAACAACAACACTTTCCTAGATTTCCGTAGCGAAAGCCTAGATGGTTGGGGTTACTGTGTATTCGGTGAAGTTGTAGAAGGTATGGACGTTGTAAACAAGATCAAGGGCGTTAGCACTGGCTCTTACGGCATGCACCAAGACGTACCACTAGAAGACGTGGTAATCACTGGTACTACAATCGCAGAGTAATTCTTGCGAATTATTCCCAAGAGATAAGTAATTGGGGAGGCTTCGCCTCCCCTTATTTCTATGACGACATTATTTATATCAGACTTGCACCTTACGCCGTCACGTCCTGACATCACAGAATGTTTCATTACATTTATGCGTACGGAAGCCAAAAATGCCGAAGCTCTTTATGTATTAGGCGATCTTTTCGAGTTTTGGGTCGGTGATGATGACAAAACACCGTTTGCAAACCAAATTCGTACCGAGTTCAAAACGCTCACCGACCAAGGTGTCCCGGTTTTCTTTATTCAAGGCAATCGTGACTTCTTGTTGGGCGAACGCTTTTGTAAAGAGACGGGCATCACTTTGCTTGATGACGTTTGCACCGTCGACTTATATGGCACAAAAGCGGTGATTTTACACGGCGATACCCTGTGTATTGATGACGTGGAATATCAGAAATTTCGTAAAACTGTGCATCAACCTTGGTTACAATGGATCTTTAAACGCATCCCATGGTGTTTAAAGAAAAAAATTGTCTCTAAAGTTCAATCAGACATTCGCGACGATAAACAGATGAAGTCTTTAGATATCATGGACGTGAATCAAAGCGAAGTTGAAAAAGTGATGTCTCAGAATTGCGTCAACTTGATGATTCATGGTCACACTCATCGCCCAAATACACATTTTTTTGACGCAAATGGTGCTAAAAACACGCGCATCGTCTTAGGGGACTGGTATACGCAAGGCTCAGTTTTACAAGTGAATTCTGATGGTTTTGAACTGCAAAACCGGCCTTTCAACACATAATTTACGCTAAGCATGTCGAACATGTAGAAGATTCGCATTCAAAGCGTAGATATTTTGTAAAAAATCGCTATTATCATATTACTAAGTTAAACAGAACGAAGTACCTAATTGAAGTATTCTTACGTAGCTCGCCAACCGATTCTAGACAGAGAAAAGCGAACCATAGGTTACGAACTTCTCTTTCGAGACGGCCCCAAAAATACCTTCCCTGAAGTAGAACCTGAGCTTGCTACTAGTCGACTGCTATCTGATCATTTTTTGTCGACGCATTACAACACCTTAGGTAACAAACTCGGTTTTGTTAACTTTCCCCACCAAAGCTTGGTCAACCTTGTTCCGACACTGTTTCCGAAAGATTCTCTGGTCATTGAAGTGCTCGAAGATTGTGAGCCTACGCAAGAGCTTCTCGATGCAATAAAACATCTGCACGAATGCGGCTACCGAATTGCACTCGACGACTTTGTACCAACTAAGGCTTGGAAACGCTTTCTTCCGTACGTATCGATGATCAAATTTGATATTCGTTTAGTACCAATTGAAAAAGCGGCAATTTTCATCCAAGCATTGAGCCAGTTTAATATCGATTTTTTGGCTGAAAAAGTCGAAACCTATGAAGAGTTTGAACAAGCGCTTGACGCTGGTTTTAACTACTTTCAAGGTTACTTCTTTAGTAAACCAGAAATGATCCAAAAGAAGCGCCTCAACCCGGCGTTTTTAACCGTCATCCAGTTGTGTAAAGAGATTGCTGATAAGCCCATCGACTTCAATGAAGTGGAGCGTCTGTTCTCTATTGATGTGACGCTTTCCTATAAGTTGCTCACTTACGTCAACTCGGGTTACACGCTCACAACCAAAATCAAATCGTTTAGACAGGCGCTGATTTATCTGGGCGAAGAACGTTTACGACGCTTTATTTCACTGGTTGCAATCGCTTCTGTGCAAGAGGACAAGCCCGATTCACTCTACTCGCTTGCTATTCAACGCGCTCGTATGTGTGAAATTTTGCTTAGCCAAATGAAAACCAAGTACGATCCTGGACAAGCCTTTCTGACTGGTATGTTCTCATTATTAGGCTCGCTTCTCGATCAGCCTCTGTCGGATGTGATTGAAGACATTCCCGTCGATGAAGACATCAAGCTCGCCCTGACAAGTCGAAAAGGTGTGCTTGGGTATCTCCTTTCTATGTGTATTGCTTACGAACAAGCAGATTGGGAACTGGCTGAAAGATACTGCTCTGTATTGAAGTTAACGGAAACTCAGCTAGCTGATGCGTTCAATGAATCGACAGAGTGGGCTCAAGAACTGCTTTCTCAAACACCTTAACTCGCTATAATGCTTCTCTCCCACTCTATTGGGATTATTTGTTTCATCGCTTTACCTAACGAGATTTCATCTTATGGCTTCTTCTTGTCCTTGCGGCGCTAACCGTACCTACCAACAGTGTTGCGAAATTGCGCACAACAATCACGCTGACGTCAAAACACCAGAACAGTTAATGCGCTCTCGCTATAGCGCTCATGTGCTAGGCCTCGTTGACTACGTTGTGAAAACATATCACCCAAGTTGTAACGCAGAAGAACAACGTGAAGGTATCGCACAATCGATCGACAGCGATTGGTGCAAACTGGAAGTCGTCAAAGCAGAAGCTGGCAGCCATGAAAATGAAGGCTTTGTTGAGTTCAACGCCTATTTCAATGAAGACGGCCAACGCTACTGCCTGAGCGAGCGTTCACGCTTCGTGAAAGAAGATGGGTTGTGGTATTACATTGATGGCACCTTCCCTAAAGAAGAACCAGAGCAAGATCCACGACTTAATCAATCCATCAGCAGCTTAAAAGTAGGCCGTAACGATCCATGTATTTGTGGCAGCGGTAAGAAATTTAAAAAGTGCTGCGGATAAAATCGCACTATCAAGAAAAAACAAAGGCTTCCAAATGGAAGCCTTTGTTTTATTTCTTTGATTTGAACTACTTGTGACGCTCTTTAAGCTTATTCACCACATCGTTCATTGATAAACCTTGGTCTTGTAATAGCACCAACAAGTGATAGATCAAATCTGCAGATTCACACACTAACTCCGCCTTATCGCCCGACGTCGCCGCAAGCGCGACTTCAACGCCTTCTTCGCCCACTTTCTGCGAAATACGCTTGGTACCACGGGCATAAAGGCTGGCTGTATAAGAGGAGTCTGGATCGGCACTCTTGCGGGCAGCCAGTAGCTGCTCAAGTTGATGAAGCCACACCATTTGTGATTCCTCTTGCGCATCGCCGTCCCAACACGTTGTTGTGCCTGTGTGGCAAGTTGGCCCAATCGGATTCACTCGAACCAGCAAAGTATCATTGTCACAATCTAGAGAGATATTCACGAGTTGAAGAACATTGCCAGACGTTTCACCTTTAGTCCATAAACGCTCTTTAGTGCGTGAGAAAAATGTCACCTGCCCCGTTTCACCCGTTTTTGCTAGCGCGTCTTGGTTCATGTAACCCATCATAAGAACTTGGCTCGATTGGAAGTCTTGTACGATGGCTGGTACCAAGCCATCCACCTTTTCCCAATTGATTCGCTCCGACAGCGAACTGACTTCGGCGGCTTTAAAACTCATAGTCGTACCTCAATGCCTTGTTGTTTCAAATACTGCTTTAGTTCACCAATATTGATGACTTGTTTGTGGAATACCGAAGCGGCCAGCGCACCATCCACGTTTGCTTTTTGGTATGCTTCTGCAAAATGCTCCATGGCACCTGCACCACCGGAAGCGATCAGAGGAACTTTACACACTTCGCGTACCATATTGAGCTGTTCAATATCGTAACCGTTACGCACGCCGTCTTGGTTCATCATGTTGAGTACGATTTCACCAGCGCCGCGCTTTTGCACTTCTTGTACCCAATCGCGCGTTTCCCACTTCGTCGCCTTTGTACGTTCTTCGTCGCCAGTAAACTGGTAAACCTGATATTTACCAGTATCTTTGTCGTAGTAGGAATCGATACCAACAACAATACACTGAACGCCAAATTTATCTGCTAAATCAGTAATAAGCTGCGGGTTAGCCAACGCAGGCGAGTTGATAGAGACTTTGTCTGCACCAAACTCCAGAATACGTGCAGCATCCTCTGCGGATTTAATACCACCAGCCACACAAAAAGGAATGTCGATCACTTCCGCGACACGAGCCACCCAACTTTTATCTACTACACGACCATCGCTTGATGCAGTGATGTCGTAAAATACCAGCTCATCAGCACCTTCTTCAGCGTAGCGTTTAGCGAGAGGAACAATGTCACCGATGATCTCGTGGTTGCGAAACTGAACGCCCTTCACCACTTGTCCATCACGAACATCAAGACATGGAATTATTCGCTTTGCCAGCATGCAAATGCCTCCTCTGCTGTGAACTTGCCATCTAACAACGCGCGACCAACGATCACGCCTGCAACACCGCTGCCTTTTAGCGCTTCGATATCCGCTAATGAGCCGATA
Organism: Vibrio sp. Y20_XG_PY13; assembly: GCF_024181925.1. Taxonomy (NCBI): domain Bacteria; kingdom Pseudomonadati; phylum Pseudomonadota; class Gammaproteobacteria; order Vibrionales; family Vibrionaceae; genus Vibrio; species Vibrio sp. Y20_XG_PY13. The sequence continues at coordinate 499,794 of NZ_JAMZAL010000002.1, forward strand.
CCACCTGAAGATTGGAACTGCACTTGTGGGTACTGTTTACATAGGTCGACGTAAAGCTCTACGTTTGAGCCTTCTAACGTACCGTCACGAGAAATGTCAGTACACAGCACGTGCTGTAGACCTACCGTTAAGTAATCATTGATCAGAGCTTCAATAGTCACGCCTGAATCTTCTTGCCAACCAGAGATCGCCACTTTACGCGTGCCGTCTTGGTCGATGTTGATGTCCAACGCGAGAACGATTTTCTCTGCACCGTATTTTTCCATCCAACCTTTTACTAACTCAGGCTGTTTTACTGCGGTTGAACCAACCACAACGCGCTGTGCACCCGCTTCTAATAAGTCCACAACGTCTTGTTCGGTACGCACACCGCCACCGATTTGGATGTTCGCAGGCGTGCTTGCTAATAGCTTTGCAATCAAATCAAGTTGGCGCGCAGATGTATCTTTCGCGCCCGTCAGATCCACCAAGTGCAGCCAGTTAGCCCCTGCTTGGTGATACAAGTTGAACTGCTCTGCTGGGTCGACTTTGTACTCGGTTACTTGGCCGTAATCACCTTGATAAAGGCGAACCACCTGTCCTTCAATTAAATCAAGAGCTGGAATAATCACACTAAATCCCTTTTATAATTCTAAGAAGTTTTGAATAAGCTTCGCGCCCGCCTTTGAAGAACGCTCTGGGTGGAATTGCACACCATAATAGTTACCACTTTGAACCGCAGCAGTGAATGGATTTCCGTAATCACATTCTGCAATGGTGTAGTCTCCAACAGGCATCGCAAAGCTGTGCACAAAATAGAAGTACTCACCCTCTTCAATGTCTTTGAACAACGGATTGCCTGCTTTTGCAGAAACGGTATTCCACCCCATGTGTGGCAGTGGCAAATCGCCAGTTTGTAGCAGCTTCACTTCGCCATCACAAAGTCCAAGACACTCAACTAACTCGTCGGCTTTCTGCCCTTTCTCTTGAGAAAACTTACCCAATAACTGCATACCTAAACAGATACCAAGCAATGGCTTTTCAACTTGCTTAACGAGATTGATAAGATCACGCTCTTCAAGGTTTTTCATCGCTTCGCTTGCTGTACCCACACCAGGTAGGAACAACTTGTCTGCTGACAACACCACTTGAGGATCTTTGGAAATCGTTACGCCATAGCCTAAGCGTTCAATGGCAAACTTCACCGAAGAAACGTTGGCACAGCCCGTATCGATAATGACAACTTTTTGTTCTGTCACTGTTTTTCTCCTTGCTCACGTGAGCCTTAAAGCACGCCTTTGCTGCTTGGCAGCTCCGTACCTTCCACCTTGATTGCTTGGCGTAACGTTCGACCAAACGCTTTGAATAGGCTCTCAATGATGTGGTGATCATTATCGCCAGCAGAAGAAAGGTGCAGCGTACACGCTAGTGTGTCAGTTAAAGAACGGAAGAAGTGAACCACCATCTCTGTCGACAAGTCTCCAACTTGATCACGGCTAAATTTCGCGTCAAATTTCAGGTAAGGACGACCAGACAAATCCAACGCACATTGCGCCAAGCACTCATCCATCGGCAGGCTGAAACCAAAGCGACCAATGCCGCGCTTATCGCCCAACGCCTCTTTTAATGCCTGACCAAGGGCTAATGCGGTATCTTCAATCGTGTGGTGATCATCAATGTGTAAATCACCGTCGACTTTGCACACCATTTGGAAACCACCGTGAGTGGCAATTTGATCCAGCATGTGGTCAAAGAAACCAAGACCTGTTGAGATATCATTGCCACCTTGCTCATCCAGATTAACGGCAACTTTAATGTCGGTTTCTTTAGTAGTACGAATCACTTCGGCAACCCGTGCTTTTACCGTTAGATCTTTCAAGATCTGCTTCCAACCCATGGTTTCTGGATTGTATTGAATGCCGCGAATCGCCATGTTTTCCGCCAATTGCAGATCCGTCTGACGGTCACCAATCACGACAGAGTTTTGGAAATCCACTTTACCGCCTTGAAGATACTCTTTCACCATGCCTAATTTAGGCTTACGACAAGAGCAGTTGTCTTCTTCAAAGTGCGGACAAATCAGCACATCATCGAACTTCACACCTTGAGACTCGAAGATCTCCATCATCATGTTGTGTGGCGCATCGAAGTCTTCTTGAGGGTAGCTGTCTGTGCCTAGACCATCTTGGTTTGTCACCATCACTAGACGGTATCCCGCATCCTGCAACGACAACAGGCTTGGAATAACAAACGGTTCTAGTTTTAACTTATCCAAGCGGTCAACTTGGAAATCAATCGGTGGCTCGACAATCAGCGTGCCATCTCGGTCGATAAATAGGATTTTTTGTTGCTTGCTCACTCGAACTTCCTTATTACTAATCTTGTTTCGTTCTCGGCATAAACCGAGAACGTTGAGAATTCTATTTATGAATAGTAGTTTCTAATGAAACCCAGTGTCTTTTCACACTCGTCGCGGTTACCAACGCTGATACGCACGCAGTTTTCAATTGGTGAGTTACGTAGAATGATTCCGGTATCCCACGCCGCTTTAAACAGCGCATCACCATCTGGGAATTTAACCAATAGATAATTGCCCCACCCTTCGAAAACTTGCAATCCTGGAATCATCGACAAACCAACCTGCAGATAAGCGCGGTTTGCATTAAGGTCGAGGACTTGGAATTTCGCTCGAGCCAAACCTGCTTCTGACAAGGCTTGAACCGCAATTTCAGCAACAGGCACTGGTACTGGGTACGGCGCGATGACTTTAAGTAGGACGTTGATTAGCTCCTCGTTTGCAAGCGTGAAACCACAACGTAAGCCTGCAAGCGCGAACGCTTTTGATAACGTACGTAGAATAGCGAGATTTGGATATTGAGCTAACAAATCCACCGTTGACGCCTCAGGGCAAAAATCGATGTACGCTTCATCCATGACCACGATTGCTCGGTCTTTTGTCATCTCAAGCAGAGAGACAATATCTTCACGCTTAACGAGGTTACCGGTTGGGTTGTTTGGCGAACAAACAAAAACCAGCTTGACGTTATCGAGATTGGATTCGATGCCAGCAAGGTCAAGCTGCCAATCCGATGTTAGCGGTACAATCTTACGTTCAACACCAATGGTTTCAGCACTGATTGCGTACATACCGTAAGTCGGGGGGCAGTACAAAATCGCGTCTTGTCCTGGCTCACAGAAAGCGCGAACTAACAGCTCGATACCTTCGTCAGCACCACGAGAAGTAAGCGTCTGTTCTGGCTTTACACCCGCGTAGGCAGCGTAAGCAGAAATAAGCGCTTTTGGCTGGCATTCGCTGTAGCGGTTTAGGCGAGCAAAATCCGTTTTATACTCATTATTAAATGGAGATTCATTGGCGTTGAGCCAAACGTCACCCGTGCCGCCAATTCGGCGAGCAGATAAATACGGGGTTAATTCTTGAACTTGTTTGCGTGCTAGCTTTTCCATCTCTTTACTCTCTTATTATCTATTTTTGGTCAGCTTTTCTACTCGGATGGTGACTGCACGTTTGTGAGCGTCGAGACCTTCCGCCTCCGCCATCGTAACCACAGTCGGAGCGAGATTCTGTAAACCTTCAGCCGATAACTCTTGCACTGTCATTCGTTTAGAAAAGTCGGCAAGGCCAAGGCTTGAGTAAGTACGAGTATACCCGTAAGTTGGAAGCACGTGGTTAGTTCCCGACGCATAATCACCTGCAGATTCAGGAGACCAATCGCCAAGAAAGATTGAACCCGCATTATCTAGTAGTGGAAGTAGCTCACGCGGGTTCTTCGTTTGCACAATTAAGTGCTCAGGGCCGTAGTAGTTAGAGATAGAAACCGCTTGTGTGATTGACTCAGAAATAATAATCAGACTTGAAGCCAACGCCTTCTGCGCGATGTCTGCTCGAGACAAGGCTTTTAGTTGACGCTGAACAGCATCCGTTACTTGATCCGCGACAATTGGTGATGGTGTCACAAGAACCACCTGTGAATCAGGGCCGTGCTCAGCTTGGCTTAACAAGTCTGCTGCGATGAAGTCTGGATCTGCGGTTTCGTCTGCAATCACAAGAACTTCAGAAGGGCCAGCCGGCATGTCAATCGCAGCACCACGGAAGTCATTGCTTACTTGACGTTTTGCTTCCGTCACATAGGCGTTACCCGGGCCAAAAATTTTATCCACTTTGGCGACGCTTTTCGTACCGTAAGCCATAGCAGCGACCGCCTGTCCACCACCGACATTGTAAACTTCATCAATGCCGCACAACTTGGCAACGTACAAAATTTCATCTGCAATCGGCGGAGGAGAACAAAGCACCACTTTACGACAACCAGCGATTTTTGCAGGCACGCCCAGCATCAATACTGTCGATGGCAATGGTGCGCTACCACCAGGAATATACAACCCTACTTTTTGAATGGGACGTGTCACTTGCTCACACATCACACCAGGTTGTGTTTCCACTTTAATTGGTTGTGGCTTTTGCGCTTTATGAAATTTAGCAATGTTGCTGTAAGCCTGCTCTAGTGCTTGTTTCATTTCCGCAGAAAGGCGCTCTGAAGCCGCATTAATTTCTTTGGATGGAACTCGGATTGATTCCGGTTTTACACGGTCAAACTTTTCTGTAAGTTCTAATAGCGCTGCGTCACCTTGAGTACGCACCTTTGCGATCACATCCGCAACTGCAGCGGTAATATTCGCGCCTTCCGCAATGGCAGGACGCTCTAAAATTGCATCTTGTTGCTCTTCACTCAGTGATTGCCATACAACAGTTCTCATTGCCGTTACTCCATCATTTTTTCAATTGGTAGTACTAGAATTGAGCTCGCACCCAGTTCTTTTAGCTGTTCCATGGTTTCCCAGAACAAATTCTCTGTACTCACCAAATGAACGGCAACTTTCTGTTTGTCTGCTGATAGTGGTAAAACAGTTGGATCTTCTGCGCCCGGCAGTAATGCTTTAATTTGCTCCAACTTTCCAGCTGGTGCGTGCAGCATGATGTATTTTGACTCTTTTGCCTGTTGAACGCCTTGCATGCGAGTTAGCAATTTATTGATCAACTCTGCTTTGTCTGCGTCGAACTCACCAATGCGTTGGATAAGCGTCGCTTTGGATCTGAAGATGACTTCGGCTTCTTTCAGGCCGTTTGCTTCTAATGTTGCACCTGTAGAAACCAAATCTGCAATCGCATCCGCTAAGCCCGCTCGTGGCGCAACTTCCACAGAACCAGTGAGCATACAGGTTGAGAATGGCACGCCGGCTTCATCCATGTACGCTTTAAGAAGTTGAGGGTAAGTCGTTGCGATGCGTTTGCCTGCGAGATCTTGTGGACCGTTGTATTCTTCATCTTTATCGATGGCGATGGACAAACGGCAGCCACCAAAATCCAGTCGACGAAGTTGAACAAACTCACATGGCTCACCCAAAGCTTTGCGATCAAGACGAACTTCTTCTAGTTCGTTTTCTCCGATGAAACCAAGGTCAACCACGCCATCCATGATCAAGCCAGGGATGTCGTCGTCACGAACCAAAAGCAAGTCAATTGGCATGTTCTCTGAGTGAACAACAAGACGCTCACCCATTACGTTAAATTTCACGCCGCATTGCTTTAGTAGAGCTTGGCTCTCTTTGCTAAGACGACCTTTTTTCTGAATTGCGATTCTCAAGCGTTGTGTTTGCATTGCTTTATCCCTGTGCAAGATTTTGATATCTAAGTAATTTTTAAACCAGTAAAACTAAAAAACCCTCGAGAGATTGGCGTCTCCCGAGGGTTTAAAATCTGTTCTTACTTTGATTTTCACCTCCGGGAGTTTCCTGCCTCCCGGGTATGCGTACATCTCCCGAAAGACTAGGCTGGGTGATGATGGTGATGAATGTTCATTACAAAATTACGCATACTTATTTAAGACTTTAGTTAGTTGCTTCGTTAGTAACCACACTAACCAAGGATTCTTAATTTTTCAATACCGAAATTGAACTTTTCTTAACTATTTTTTCAAGTCTATGTTTTTTAAGTATTTATTTTTAGTTTCATTGCGATAGAGTGCAAGAAATGAAGTTGCTATACAACGATTTTCCTAGCAAAAAAAGTCCCTAGTATAAATTTTCCCCGAAACAAACATTTAGACTTTACCATCCACAGTAATTAACAAACTTCTCAATAAAGAGACATTCACTCACGATTGAGACGGCTAATTCAAAACTATTATTTCAGTGGGGCAAAAATAGTGATTAATGATGAAACTGCGAAAAGGTAGTACCAAACCAACGGTGCAATTCAGCGAGGCGGAGCTATATCCTCTTATTGGGAATAGCGCTTGTATCCACGAGCTTCGAAATGCCATTAAAAAGTACGCGCAATGTGACGCTGAAGTACTCATACAAGGTGAAACTGGTGTGGGTAAAGGGTTGTGTGCTCGACTCATCCATCAGTTATCTAGTCGACGCTCATCACCCTTTGTAGAGGTTAACTGCGGTGCGATTCCAAGTGGCCTGATTGCTTCCGAACTTTTTGGCCACGAAAAAGGTGCATTTACAGGTGCCATTTCTGACCGGATTGGTTTTATTCAAAAAGCACACAAAGGCACTTTATTTCTCGATGAGATTGGAGATATGCCTTCGGATCTTCAAATACATCTCCTTCACTTTTTAGAAAGCAAACAAATACACAAAGTAGGTGCGGATAAATTTATCGATGTTGATTGTCGTGTGATTGCCGCCAGCCACGTGGATTTAAAAAGCGAAGTCGTACAAGGAGAATTTAGGGAGGATCTATTTTATCGACTCAATATATTACCGCTGACCATTCCTCCACTTCGAAAAAGAGGCAAAGACATTTTGATGCTTTCTGAGCACTTTTTAACAGATTTATCTCATGGTCAAGTACACAACATGTCCGACGAAGTGAAAGCAAAACTGCTTAAACATCGTTGGCCTGGAAATGTGCGTGAGCTGCGTAATGTGATTCAGCGAGCAATTGTCATGTGTGAAGACAATACCCTACTCGTTGCTGATTTAGGGCTTGAGAACAGTGAAAGGCAATTACTCCCTTCTGTTGATCAAATTGACCTCGACTATTTGTTACAGGCCATCGAAGAAAATAAACACAATATGAGCGCAGCCGCACGCCATCTAGGTATTTCTAGAACAACACTTTATCGGCTGATTAAGAAGTACAATATCAACATCTGACAATGTGTACATGTGTAACGCAACACAGTGTAACAACGAAATCACGGCATATCATTTACTTAGCTTTTTCATATAAAACACGTCATGTAAGGCTCTTTTAAATCAATAAGTTAAAATAGGCATACTCTTTGCCTTTGTATCCTGTGTCGTCACTCATGATGACACAGGAGCAAAAAATGAATATCAACAGGTTTTTATCCAAATTAAGGACAACAACTCTTGCGATATCTTCGTTAGCTATCATGTTTGCTGTACCAGCTTTCGCTAGATTAGACGGCGCAATATTCACGACGACACCTGCTGGTGATATCGTCAATGAAAATGTCCGCTACGAGTCTAAACAAGAAGTATTTTTAGATGGAGGCCCAGGGCCTAACGCCCCAAGAACAGCCGCAGCACTGCCTGCTGGTTTGTATTATTTTCAAGTTACCGATCCATCAGGTAAATGTTTGTTATCAAGTACTTTAGATAGCGCAGACACCAACGGTGGTACCTGCTATCAAGATGTAAAAATCAAAGGCAAGAACGCTAGAAACGCCGAAGAGTTTTACGCAGAACCATTAGCCTGTCGTCTTTTCTATTTCGACGGTGAAGGTGGTGTGACATATATGAATGACGTCGTCACCATCACTCAAGAAGTTAAAGTTCGCGGCAAAATGGTCACCCAATCGATAGACATAGAATGTCGACATCAATTGGGAAGTGAGTATTTAGATGTCGACCCAACTTCTCTGCCTGATGGAGAAACCATACAGCTATTTCCATTTGCCAACACACCTAACTCCGGTGGGGTTTACAAAGCTTGGGTATCCACAGCAGCGAGCGTAGAAGCCGCTTGTGAAGGTACTGACCTGTATGGCGAAGAAACTGGTGAAAACTGTGCCGGGTTCTTTGGATTTATCCCTCGATTCTCGAAAACAGATAACTTCAAAGCGAAGACTGCAGAGCCAGAACCGCCAAACTTTGATATTGCTTTTCGTGCGTTCCACGACAGAAACCTGAACTGCCAATATGATCCTATCATCGATGAAGTTATTCCTAATTGGGAGTTCGGTATTCGTGACTTAGCGATGGAAATGGGTGGTATGCGTAATACTAAACTTTCCAATGATTCTCCTGACGAGCCAATTACGTTTAGTGTTTTTGGGGTTGAAGACCATCAATGGAGCTTAGACCAATTCATGTGGTGGGCGAAAAAAGTTGGCTTTACCGCAATGAACACCCCATTCACTCACTTCACAACCTTCGCAGATTTAAGAGACTTTGCACCGACGTTCGAAGATGGCGATCTGCATATAGGCTTTGCAAACGCTCTAGCATGTCAAACCAACTTCGACGAAACCATCAAACGTTCTGCTGGTGAGGACACAGATGAAGCCAGCGGTAATGAGGAGAATGACGTTGGTTTCATGCCTAGTGCTTGGGCTCAACCAACCTTTGATGATGATCCCGTGTTAACCATCCGTTTTGGTTCTATCGGTATTGCCAATCTTAAAGTGTGTAAGTCGTTCGATATGAACGGTAACGGTATTCATGATGAAGGCGAAGGCTTGATTCCGAATTGGCCGGTCAACCTTTACATACCTGACAGTGTACCCGTTCCTAAACCATTCAACCCTGGGTATCCAGAAAATGGTGAATTCTTAGTGATAGAACAACTTCTTCTTGATGCCGGTGTTCTTCCAGAAGGCGAGAATTTAGCGGAAGTCGATGCCAATGGTTACGTACAGCGGATGACAGGAGAGGATGGCTGTGCCACATTCTTCGTTCTCGTTCCAAATGTTCGCGGTGAAGATCCCGCGCCTTATGAAGTGAGCGAAAGCCTTTCTGCTGCATGGAACAATACCAGTGATCACACCATTTCGTTCGACGTAAAATCTGTCATGAAAATGGAAAATGGCGTCCCTCTCATTATCGGTGAAGTTTACAACCGCAGTGACGCACTTAATGGTAATGAAGTGCACTTCAATAACATTTGTGAAATCACTGCAGACTTTGACACCAAAGGTTACTGGCACAACAAAAATGGCTTAAGTGAACTAACTGAAGCCGACAGAGTATATGTGAATGGATTAGCCCCTTACGCCTCTCCAAGTAACTACTTTGGAGCTGGTGACGAGCCATTTGACGGTAAATTTACTGGTGGAGAGCCAGTTGAAGCAGCATTTAGCGGCGATTCTGCTATTTGGATGGCCGGGACTTGGCAATCCGAAGTGTCACAATTCTTGGTCGATAGCAATGGCAACGCGGACCTTAACGAGCATAAAGAGCAGCTAGCTCAGCAACTACTCGCATTTATCTTTAACACTCGACATCGTCCAACCTCTGAAGGTTTAACCCAAACTACCGTTATTTGGTTTGGCGATCAGTGGATGTCTATTGGAGATATCATTAGTAACGCGGTCAGTGCTTGGGAAGGTTCAGACATCAATCAAATTGATCAGATCAAGACGGTTTTGGATGGTTTGAATAACAACGATGATGTTCCAATTCTGCCATCGTCGTATGAAGACTGTCCAACACCTGACTTCACACAGCCAGAATCTTAAAGGTTATCCCCAAAAACGCGATTGCCCCCCTCACCTAAATCGCGTTAAAAAAAAGCTCCGCTAGTTACTAGCGGAGCTTCCTCTTTTCAACAAATCATATTGCCATTAAGCACTCTGACATGATGCTATTTTCGATTTCGACAACCAGGATAGAACAGCACAGACGATAACGAATGTAATCGACGCTGCAATGAAAGAGAACGCGATTGACGTTGTCATACCAAGTGCAATAAAGCCGACACATGAAACCAAAGCAACAGACAGCGCATAAGGTAACTGAGTTGATACGTGGTCAATGTGATTACAACGAGCGCCTGTCGAAGACAAAATAGTCGTGTCCGAGATTGGTGAACAGTGGTCACCGAATACTGCACCGGCCAAAACTGCACTTAGCATAGGAAGCATTAGTGCGATGTCAGTTGCACCCGCCATATCACCAGCGATTGGTAACATGATACCGAATGTACCCCATGAAGTACCGGTTGAGAACGCCATTAGACCCGACAACAAGAACAGGATTACAGGTAACCAATGCGGATTAATGTTACCTTGAGCCATAGTCGATAGGTACGAACCCGTCTTCATGTCACCGATAACAGAACCGATTGTCCACGCAAACACAAGGATAAGAATCGCACCAAACATCGATTTAGCACCAATCCACAGTGTACGAGTAATCTCAGTCAGTGGTAGACCTTGTTTTAGAACAGTAAACAGAGCAACGGCCAAACCAAGCAAGCTACCGTAAATCAGAGACGTACCCACATCGGTATTCTCGAATGCACCTAACAATGCAAACTCTTTACCGTCAGCAGCCAACGCTTGACCACCGGTGTACATCATCGAAGCAATTGTCGCAATGATAAGCGTAACAATCGGTAGGATTAAGTCAGAGACTTTACCTTTTTCGCTCTCACGAATGTCCAACTCTTCGTTAAGCTCATGCGCTTCTTGAGTGTCGTTCTCTTTGTCTTTGTCAAAACCACGACCTTGAGACGCTGCAATTTCATGCTCGCGCATCTTGCCGATATCCAGACCAAACCACGCTACTGCAAACACCATTAACAGCGCAAATACAGCGTAAAAGTTCATTGGTATAAGACGCACATACGCCCCAAGCGCTGAATACTCAGTAATACCATGTGATACTAAAATACCGCCGATGATAGTAATGATGTAAGCACCCCAACTAGAAGCTGGCATGATGACACACATAGGTGCAGCGGTTGAATCTAGGATGTAAGCCAGTTTCGCACGAGATACATAGAAGCGATCCGTTACTGGGCGTGAAATCGCACCTACAGCAAGACTGTTAAAGTAATCGTCGACAAAAATGAATACGCCTAAAAAGGCTGCAAGAAGTTTAGAGCCGCGTTTACTTTTCACACGAGACTGTGCCCATTCAGCGAATGCGCGAGTACCGCCAGAAAGTGTCAATAGAGCCGTTGTCATGCCTAATAGAATTAGGAAACCAACAATGCTCATGTTCCAAGTGTTAATTCCACCATCTTCAATGAAGACAGAAGACACTTGAGTACCTACATAGCTTGCAGTACCACCAATTGACCAGCTGTTAAGTAGAACCGCACCAAGCGCGATACCTACACCAAGAGAAACTAATACACGTCGAGTCAGAATCGCCAATGTCAGAGCAACAATAGGAGGCAATAATGAAACAGGAGAATGAGAAAAATCTATTAAATTCATGATCTTCAAAAACCAAAGTTTGGCTAGAGATCTACTGCAGACAAGTCACGCCTTCTTTATAAGAAACGTGCTCATGTTGAACTTAGCGACAGGGAAGCGAACACTCCACCCAACCCTACAGTAGCGCTCCATAGTTTAATGTAAATATACTATGGCAGTGTTGTTCCTTTCAGATACAACCCCAGCAAGGCGTTTTGATATACGACTTACTTCGGCAATCTTCGCCTTCCACTATTATTCATTGGCATCACCCCAATAATAGCTACTCTTCGAGACTGCGCCTCTACGGCAACAACAAACAATTAACCGTTAATTGTACAAATTAACAACAAATTGTCTGCAATATTGCATCAGGTAGCAGCCATTGTACTTATGATGAGAACCAATGCAACACATCAAACTAAATTAAACTAATAAATAATCGCCAACTCAATTTATAAACGTCGAACAAACAAATTGAGTATTGTGCAACTGAAATCACGTTAATTGGGTTGTTTATGAAACTTTATTACTACCATAAAAATATCATGGATTATCTAATATCGATAATTTAAAGAAATATGAATAACAAATACCGTACACATTACAGCTTTCGTTTTCTGTTGCGCAAATACAAAGCGTGCCTTTTATAAAAAACACCATTCAATAACTCGCTTGATTAGAATAATCACGTAAAACTTGAATTCACTATCTATTAAGATTTATTTCGAGTTAATTAATATTAGTTTTCAGTCAAAAAATAGCTCAATTTAAACAAAATCATGATTTAGCATTTGCACATAAGGAAAAGATAAAGTTAAATATAAGGACTTATCTTTATTTGTAGATTGGTATTATTTAATCGTAACGATTAAAAATGCCAAACACGTTAACCTATTAATAGGAATCGTTATGTCAGAGCTGACTAAAACACTTCTAAATATCCGTAGCCTTCGTGCATTTTCTCGTGAGCTGACTCTAGAACAATTGGAAGAAGCTCTAGATAAACTAACTACTGTTGTTGAAGAGCGTCGTGAAGCTGAAGAAGCAGAGCGTGAAGCACTAGCACAACAAGAAGCTAAGCTAGCAGAGATTGCAGAAAAAATTGCTCAAGACGGTATCGACGTTGAAGCACTAATTAGCGCACTATCTGGCGAAACTAAGACTAAAGCAAAATCTAAGCGCGCTCCTCGCCCAGCTAAGTACAAGTACATCGACACAAATGGCCAAGAAAAAACTTGGACAGGCCAAGGTCGTACACCTTCTGCAATTCAAGAGCAACTTGACGCAGGTAAATCACTAGACGATTTCCTAATCTAATCGTTCTTGTTTAAAAAGGCTCCCGTTGGGAGCCTTTTTTATTTGTCTTGCGCAAATAAAAAATGGCGTATTTTTTCAAACACGCCATTTTAACATTAGTTATAAAGTGGTTAATTCGATATGAATTAACGTTCCCAGTATGCTTCTTCCAAACTGTCTTCTCGCTCTGGTAAGCCACGAGACAGACGAGGAGAATGTTGCACGAGAACTTCGTAGCTCGCACGGTTCGCATATTTACAAACCTGAGAAAAAGATGAGTAAGTTAAATACTCATTGCTGTGCTTGCTAGAGTTAGGCACATTTTCTTTATGGTATTTATTCGCCGCCATGTCATGAAGAACAGCAGACAACGCAGCATCACCCGCACCGTTTGTGTTCTTAATTTTCTCTGGACCACCCATGTAAGGAGAAATATGCGAATAAACTCGAATTGGATTCTGACAAGCATCTTTTTTAGCCGGACGGCTGAACTCGTAACGATTAAATTCAGCAATCGAGCCAGGAAGTAATGGCAACGTGGTTTCACGCTTCGCACTGTCTTCAGTGTAACCCGCCATAAACAGACCAACAGGACCTGCGGTACATAACACCATATCAGCCCACTCTAGCGTCTTATCAGAAGCGGCTAGCGGATCAGTTTCGCCTGTTAGCGCTTCTGCTTCGTCTTCGTTCATTGCGACAACAGAAACGTGTTCACGAATAAAGTCTTGCCAGTATTTAGGATCATCTTGAATAACAAACTTAGTACCTAGCGTTAATACAACAGGAACGTCGTTCTTCTTCGCAAACTCAATGGCTTTCATTGTTGCTTCAGGCATTGGATCGCCTTCTTTACAACGAACTAAGTAAGATGTCAGTACTAGTGCAGAAGCATTTTTGAAAATTTTCTCAGGAATGCTGTCTGGATGAAGCTGGTTCATTTGACCTTCGCTGATCGCAAAAGTACGTTCACCGTCTTCAGTGATCAAAGCAAAACAACGACCGATAGCACCATCAACACCTTGCAGGTAATTCAGATCCATGCGGCTCGATGTATTACAAAGGTAACGATAGCCGTAGCTGCCGATTTTGATATCCTGGCTCATCACACCAAGCAGCGTAGAACGATCGTCTGCAAGAACCGAGTAGTTATGAAGTGTATTGCCAATCGTACCACCAGCGTATTCGTTAGTGATCAGATTCTCTTCTTTTAGTTGCTGGTATAGCTCTTCTGCTTTTACATCATCAATAACCAGCGAGTGACCTTTACTCAAACCGTACTTTTCAATCACATCTGACGTTACTTTTGCCTCGATATCCACCAAAGTTTGGTCAATACCGATGATGTGAGTGCGCGTCATCTTCTTGCTTTCTTGTGCTTGGCTCACCAAAGGATCACGAGCATGAACAGGAAAATAGTGCTTCGATTTGCGTTGTCCAGGAAATTTCATATTGTTAGTCTGAGTAAGGGGATGAAAAGGAGAACGGATTCTATACCGCTAATAATAAAGCGGCAATAAAAGCAATTATAGCAAACGTTTGCTGGATGCTTTTTTCTTCCGGGTTACTTATTCGCCTTCCATGAAGCTCAAATCAGGCAGCTGATTTAGGTGTTCAGTGTAACGCTTTAAATTGAACTCCCCTTCATTTTTCATTACATCAAAGATTTCAATCGACATAGCACATGCCATCATAGCTACCGCTTCTTCTCTTGGTGTACCCGTCATCATCAAACGCATCAATGTTTCTTTAACTTTGATAGGGTTCCCATCTTCAAGCTGATTCTCAACAATTTCAATCAACTCAGCTTCTTGCATAAATTGGTTTTCGTCACTCATTTATATTGTCCTCTTGGATTTTCGCCAACTATGCCATATATATTCTCTCTATACTTATGAAATTACTATTTAGTGATGCTGTTGCGGAAAAAGGCAGCAAAAACGAATTGTGATTTCGATCTCGGATCTGTCACCGGTCTGTGGATTCTGTTAGAATCTGCGTCCCGTTTATTTTAGTGGTGTTTAGTAATGTCTGATAACAGCCAAAAGAAAGTCATCGTCGGTATGTCCGGCGGCGTTGATTCATCTGTTTCTGCGTATCTTCTAAAGCAACAAGGCTACCAAGTAGAAGGCCTGTTCATGAAGAACTGGGAAGAAGATGACAACGAAGAATATTGCACAGCAGCAGAAGATTTAGCCGATGCTCAAGCAGTATGTGACAAGCTAGGCATCCACCTACACACCATCAACTTTGCAGCAGAATACTGGGATAACGTATTCGAATACTTCCTTGCAGAATACAAAGCAGGTCGTACTCCAAACCCAGACATCCTTTGTAACAAAGAAATCAAGTTCAAAGCATTCCTTGAATTCGCTGATGAAGTGCTTGAGGCAGACTACATTGCCATGGGTCATTATGTGCGTCGTTCTTTCCCTGAAAACGGCGAAAAGCCACAAATGCTGCGTGGCCTAGATAGCAACAAAGACCAAAGCTACTTCTTGTACACACTAAGCCACGAACAAGTTGCTCGTAGCCTATTCCCTGTGGGTGATTTGGAAAAACCAGAAGTTCGCCGTATCGCGGAAGAACAAGGTCTAATCACAGCGAAGAAAAAAGATTCAACAGGCATCTGTTTCATCGGTGAGCGTAAATTTACTGAGTTCCTAGGCCGTTACCTTCCTGCTCAGCCAGGCAACATCGAAACGCCAGAAGGCGAAGTTATCGGGCAGCACCAAGGCTTGATGTACCACACACTAGGTCAACGTAAAGGCCTTCATATCGGTGGTCGTAAAGGCGGCGGTGGTAATGAAGATCCATGGTTCGTAGGTGAGAAAGATCTCGACCGCAACGTGCTTATCGCCGTTCAAGGTAAAGACCACCCGATGCTAAAATCAGAAGGTCTACTTGCATCACAACTTCACTGGGTAGATCGTGAACCAATTCGCGATGTTATGAAGTGCACAGTGAAAACTCGTTACCGTCAACAAGATATTCCTTGTACAATCATTCCTATCGACGACGAGAACATTAAAGTGATCTTTGATGAGCCACAAATTGCCGTGACTCCAGGTCAATCAGCCGTGTTCTACAAAGATGACGTTTGCTTAGGTGGTGGTATCATCGAGCAACGCATTAAATATTCTCAAGCTTAGGAGTTGTTACGTGGCGAATACACTTTATGACCGTACTATCGCTTTCGCTGGTATTTGCCAAGCTGTTGCTTTGGTTCAACAAGTTGCGAGAAACGGACATTGTGATCAAGATGCTTTTGAAACATCCATGAACGCCATTTTGAACACAAACCCAGCCAATACTATTGGCGTATTCGGTCGCGAAGCCGACCTAAAACTTGGCCTTGAGTGTTTGGTGAAAGGGATTGATAGCACCCCATCTGGCAGTGAAATCACCCGCTACATCATTAGCCTTATGGCATTAGAGCGTAAACTAACCGCACGCACTGATGCCATGTCTCAGCTTGGTGATCGCATCCAAATGGCGAAACGCCAAACAGAACACTTTGAATTGCTAGAAGATCAAATGATCAGCAACCTAGCAAGCATTTATCTTGATGTAGTGAGCCCAATCGGCCCTCGTATTCAAGTAACTGGCACCCCATCGGTATTGCAGCAAACCGCCAACCAACACAAAGTTCGCGCTTTGTTGTTATCAGGCATCCGTAGCGCGGTACTTTGGCGTCAAGTGGGTGGCAAACGTCGCCACTTAATCTTCGGACGCAAGAAGATGGTTGAACAGGCTCAAATCCTGTTAGCCAGAATGTAATTCCATAGCTCGCGTTCATCGCGAGCTAATTTTTTTGACTAAAACAAATCTCGCGCAAACGTTTGCGCAATATTCGTGACAATTGCCACAGTTATTGGTATAAAGCTCACGAAATTTAGAAACCCAATTCAGGAGAACATCATGGAACTGTCAGCATTGACTGCTGTTTCACCAGTAGACGGCCGCTACGGAAGCAAGACAATTGCGTTACGCGAAATCTTCAGTGAATACGGTCTTTTAAAATACCGTACTATCGTTGAAATCCGCTGGCTACAAAAGCTTGCTGCTACTGCTGAAATTGCAGAAGTGCCAGCGTTTAGCGCAGAAGCAAACCAATTCCTAGACGACCTTGCTGCAAACTTCTCTGAAGCAGACGCACTACGTATCAAAGAGATCGAGCGCACAACTAACCACGACGTAAAAGCGGTTGAGTACTTCCTAAAAGAGAAAGTCGCAGACGTTCCTGAACTGCACGCAGTAAACGAGTTCTTCCACTTTGCATGTACTTCTGAAGACATCAACAACACATCACACGCTCTAATGCTAAAAGAAGCGCGTGAAACCGTGATTCTTCCAGAAATCCGCAACCTTATTGACGCTATCAAAGCACTTGCTGTTGAGTACCGCGACATCCCTCTTCTATCTCGTACACACGGTCAGCCAGCTTCTCCATCAACAATGGGTAAAGAAATGGCAAACGTGGCGTACCGCATGGAGCGTCAATACAAGCAAATCGAAAACGTTGAAATCCTAGCGAAAATCAACGGCGCGGTAGGTAACTACAACGCGCACCTATCTGCTTACCCGGAACTAGATTGGCACAAGTTCTCTGAAGAGTTCATCACTGAATCTCTAGGCGTAACTTGGAACCCTTACACAACACAAATCGAACCACACGATTACATCGCTGAGCTGTTCGATGCTGTGGCACGTTTCAACACTATTCTGATCGATTTCGACCGTGACGTTTGGGGTTACATTGCACTAGGCCACTTCAAGCAAAAAACCATTGCTGGCGAGATCGGTTCTTCGACAATGCCACACAAAGTTAACCCAATCGACTTTGAAAACTCTGAAGGTAACCTAGGTCTTGCGAACGCCGTGTTCGGTCACCTAGCACAGAAACTGCCTATCTCTCGCTGGCAACGTGACCTAACTGACTCAACGGTTCTACGTAACCTAGGTGTTGGTGTTGGCTACGCAATCATCGCCTACACTTCTACGCTAAAAGGCATCAGCAAACTGGAAGTGAACCGTGACGCGCTTCTTGCTGAACTAGACAAAAACTGGGAAGTTCTAGCAGAGCCAGTACAAACGGTAATGCGTCGCTACGGTATCGAGAAGCCATACGAGAAGTTGAAAGAGCTAACTCGCGGTAAGCGCGTAGACGGTGAAGCAATGCGTAACTTCATTGACGGCCTTGAGCTTCCTGAACACGAAAAAGCACGTCTAAAAGAGATGACGCCAGCGAACTATATCGGTCAAGCAATCGAGCTAACTGACAAGCTATAATCTCTCAATAATGAGCGAATAACTAAAAAGGTTGACGTGAAAGCGTCAACCTTTTTGTTTGGAAGCTTACCAACCGAGGCATTCCAATAGAGCATTTTCGCCCAATAGGTGTAGAGCATCGCGGATTTAGGGTTGTTTGTGGAAAAATAAGGTTATTGTCCCCACCTCCACGCCAAATCTTTTAATTTTGGTCAGGTTGAATACGTGTTTGTCATCTTGTCGGTAAAGCCAATCATCAAAGGCAACGGTCACTGTCGAGTCGTCCATTTTTAACTCAAAGTCATATTGCCATTACAGAGCGTTACCCTGCTCTTTTCCGTTTGCGAAACCAATAATGTCATCTGCTTTGCCTGTATACCTGCCATCCTCTGAACGAGAAATAGTCCAAACACGCTGGTCGGTTTCACCATCGTCAAAAACAAAGTCCTCAACAAGAACCAATTCATCACCCGTTATCGTACCGACAATATCAACCTCAAAGCGGCGTGTTTGTTTCTCGGAATAATCTTGCACCATTCCCCATGCCTTCACATTGCCATCAAAATATTCAAATAAATTAAATGGCGGCGTAGATGCTTGGTAATTGTCTATATCCGCCGAGCAAGCATTCAACGTAATAACAACGCACACAGCAAAGTATCGCAATAATGTTTTAAAGATGTTCACGGTCTGACTTGTCCTATAAGTTGTTTACGCAGCTTTGGAAATTCCGTTTTTGGTGACAACCAAATGGACAGGAATGCATCATTCATACGTTCGTCCGTTATTTCGCCAACCATTTTTTGCGTTTTAGTTCCTGCTTGGCGATAGATGATCTGTCCCTTATCTCCATCAGTGACGTAGGTCAGTTCATCGCCATTTTTGATACTTGGGAAGATAAAGCTCAATTGGGTAATCCATTGTTGGCGGCTCGACTTAGGGAAGCCCAGTTTTTGCCACTGTTCCTCCGTCACCTCAAGCAACTGCTGCTTGCTTATGTCTCGTTGATAGTTTATCTCTAAAGCAAATGGATGCGGAGAAACATCCGTAGAAACAAGGTATTGTCCATTGGGTGCTTTTAGGCGAGATCGATAAATATCAAACACAAACCAAGTGAGCTGCGCTTCGCCAACTGTTTCCCATTCCTGCCAGTTTTCTACATTAAGTCTGTCAGTGCTTCCTATATCTTGTGCCTGCGAAGGTATTGCGCCCATTGCAAACACAAACAAGATACCGCTACCCATACCCCTTAGGAGTTTTCTCTTTAAGCTTGCCATTGTCATACACCTTGAGAATCACCAGCATTAACACCAACCACTCAACAAACAAGGCCAGTAACGTAATACTTGTATCGAATCCAAACTCTACCGCTTGAAGCTTGTAGCCAGCGAAGTAGCTGAGCATTCCTCCAAGCCCACCTAATATTGATACGTAGATTTTGGCGAAGCGGTGCAAAAGCACTTTCAGTTGGTAGGCATACCATGCAAACAATACCCATAGACCAATCAACCACACAGGGAGCCAAGGGGTAGGGAAAACCAAAAGCGAAAAGTGTTGATTTAGCGTATCGAGAACTAGCCCGAAAATGGTGACAAAGGCGATCGCTTTCACCGAGTGGAATTCCGTCAGAATGGAATACACCAAGGTCGCCAACGCCAGTATCATCATCAACCATTGCCACTCAAAAGTACCAAGCACAGCAATAAACCAGCACAGTTGAAACCAAGTGGACGCAATCAACACTCTCATAATTGTTATGGGCGCTGGAAAGTCATGTGAACGGCGCTGATCGTACGTGCAAGAAAACCGCCTTCACAATAACTAAGGTAATAACGCCACATGCGGACAAACCGGTCATCGTACCCAAACCCTCGCACAGCATTCTCTGCGCGGTTAAAACGGCGATGCCACTCATTCAGTGTTTTTGCGTAGTCTAGGCCGATGTCAAACAAATCACGAACTACCAAATCACTGTGCTTAGTGGTCGCTTGTGTCAAAGACGTCACCGACGGCAAGAAACCGCCAGGGAAAATGTATTTCTGAATAAAATCGACATTGTTGCTGTAATAGTCGTAACGCTGGTCCGCAATCGTAATCGCTTGGATAGCCATCAGGCCGCGAGGTTTTAATAACGACTCGCATTTTTTGATGTAGGAAGCTAAGAACTGTTTCCCCACGGCTTCAATCATCTCGATAGAAACCAATTTATCGTACGTCCCAGTAAGGTTGCGGTAGTCTTCTTTAAGTAAAGTAATTCGATCGGCTAAACCTCGTTGTACGATTTGCTGTCGAGCATACTCATACTGCTCTTCCGAAATGGTCGTTGTTGTCACGCGGCAACCGTATTGCTCAGCCATGTATATCGCCATCGCCCCCCACCCTGTGCCAATCTCAATCACATGGTCGGTAGATTGAAGGTCCAACTGCTGGCACAAGCGTTCCATTTTATTGATTTGAGCTTGCTCTAAGGAGTCCGCACTTGTGTGGTAAAGCGCTGATGAGTACAGCATGTTGGTATCTAAAAAAGCTTCATACAAATCATTGCCTAAATCGTAATGAGCATGGATGTTCTTCCGAGAGTTTTCTTGCGAGTTTCGATTCGTCCAATGGCTAAACTTGTAAAGTAACTTGGTAAGCCAACTACCCTGCTCCTCAAGCTTATCAAGGGCTCGCATATTGAGCGCCATGAGCTTCATCAATGCCGTTAAATCTGGACTGTCCCACCAGCCATCCATGTACGCCTCACCAGCAGCGATGCTACCGCCTTGCAATATTCTGGAGTAAAAACCTGGGTGCTTAACCTCAATGGTCGCAACGACAGGTTGGCCACTGTATTCTCCGTTTGGCGCAGTAAAACGTTCACTGCGCTCCTTTGTCTCGGTATGAAACGATTCAATAATGGTTAAGCAACCCATTTCCATCTTTTGCAGACATTGAAAAATAACTCCGCGAGCCGCTTTCTGAGTCGTCGTCAGTTTGCGCGGCAATGTTATAGAAGTCGTATTTAACATGCAGAATTCTCCTTGTGCTTATTATTTTTCTTATCTGATTCGTCGCTAGAGGCTTGACGTTCATTGGACGTCGAATATTTAGGGTGGGAGTAAAATGGCGCACCTTTAACCCATAACTTCAACGCATGCCAGTAGATTCCTACCATCACTTTTACTGTTTGAATTGGTGTTCCGATCAAGCACTTCAATAAAGAACCACTGGAAAATGGCTGTGCTTTCATAGCCATTGTGGCGTCGAAGTGTTTTTCACCTTTATGGCATTCAAGATGGATATTTAACTTGTCTGTAAGCGGCTTTATTTTCCAGCGGTACAATTGGTCTATCGGGTTGAACGGTGACACGTGGAATGCTTTGTCTTGCTCCCAACCAAAATCTTCATCCTTTGGGTCAGCAGCTATCGCGTAATAATGGCGCTCATTCCAAGGTGTATTGCTGACTTCGGCGAGAAGATATTGCCATTCACCTTTTTGGTCATACAGGTAGTAAAAATTCACTGGACTAAAATAGAGCCCGAGATAACGCAAATGACAGACAGCCAGCACTTTGCCGCTGCAACGTACGCCCGTAAGTTCTGCGACTTTATCTTGCACCGCTTTTTTCAAACTCCCTTCACCGAGGTAATCATCGCGTTTGAATCGAGCCCAATGCCACCAGCGAGTCCCAAAGCCCCAAACTTTTTTCTCAAGTAAGCCAATTTCATCCAAATCAATCGCTGGCATAAACATTGAATAATTCAGCTCGTGCTTAACGGGCGTAAAACGACGATGTCTTACATTGCCTATAAATAACTGACTGTGAGAAGGGATACTCATATTACGCAGCACCTTGTTCATAAAGTGTGTCACTTTTCTCGTTATGTTTAGCGGCAATTCCTTTCACAACATCCAAAGCACTGCGCACGCCATCTTCATGGAATCCGTTGTACCAATAAGCGCCACAAAACCACGTATGTTGAGCTCCTTGTATTTCTTCTTTGCGTTGCTGGGCAGCGATAGACTCCATCGTAAAGACAGGGTGATGGTAGGTGAACTGACGCAGAATCTTGTTCTCGTCGATATCTTCAGTACGGTTTAAGGTGACGCAGAATGTGTGTGAAGAGTCGATATGCTGCAAAATGTTCATGTTGTACGTCAGGGACGGCAATCGTTTCAGCTCATCTTCGCCTCCTTCCAGCAAATAGTTCCACGATGCCCATGCAGATTTTCGTTTCGGTAATACACTCGTGTCAGTGTGAAGAACCACATCATTTGCTTGGTAAGCCATATTAGACAAAATGTCGTTTTCACATGACGAGGCATCACTGAGCATCGCTAAAGCTTGGTCGCTATGGCAAGCAAAAATGACTTCATCAAACCACTCACACTGCCCATTTGCATATATCGCTACACCTTGTTCACTGCGAACAACTTTTTCAACCGGACTATTCAATCGAATCTTGTCTGCAAATCCTTGCGTTAAAGGTGGAATATAAGCACGTGAACCACCCTTGATAACGTACCATTGCGGACGATTCGTCACGTCTAACAAACCGTGATTGAGGAAAAAGCGTAAGAAGAACATCAATGGAAATGCACGCATGTCAGCGAGGGAAGATGACCAAATCGCCGCGCCCATTGGCAGAATATAGTTGTCAGAAAAGAAATCACTAAACTGGTGCTCATCCAAAAATGCACCCAGCGTTTGAGAACTCGATATTTGCTCAGTAGCAGACGCTTTTGCTAGTTTATTGAAGCGTAAAATCTCAAGAATAAAGCGATAGAATTTTGGATTAAGCCAATTTCGCTTTTGAGCGAACAATGTTGTTAATGTGTGGCCATTATATTCCAAACCGTTGCCATCGTTTCTCACGCTGAAACTCATTTGCGTCGGAATACCTTCCACGCCAATTTCGTTCATCATTTTGATAAAGTTTGGATATGTACGGTCGTTGTATACAATGAACCCTGTATCAATCGCATAATCCTCATTCCCGACGCGTACATCAACCGTCGCCGTATGACCACCAATATAATCGTTGGCTTCGAACAAAGTGATATCGTGTTGTTGGTGCAGATAGTACCCACATGTCAGTCCAGAAATTCCAGTGCCTACAATAGCGATTTTCATGCTTCTTCCTTTTAAGATACGAGTTTAGCTGTCAGCCTTGCTTGCCAACTGTATGGAAGCAACGAGATAAAGCGGAGAATGCCTGTAAATCTCGCCGGAAAATAAATGTGGCTTTTATTCGCCGCTAGCTGCTTTCTCAATAGTTGAGACGCTTGCTTGGTTGAAATGATCATAGGCATCTCAAAGGTGTTTTTATCCGTTAGGGGCGTTTCAACAAACCCAGGAAACACAGTAATCACTTTGATGCCTTTCTTCTTAAGATCCACAGCGAGCGTGCGCGCAAAGTAGCTCACTGCCGCTTTTGACGCGCCGTACGCTTCCGCTCTTGGCAGCGCGACTTCGGAGGCAATGGAGCCAACAATGACAACGCGGTGCCCTCGCTGAAAATACGGTTGGCAAGCTTCTATACAGTTAGCTACACCTACGACATTAACATTCATCACGCGCGCCATAAGTTGCGCATCTACAATGCCATCATCCATGTATTCGCAATCACCCGCGTTGAAGATCCATGTATCTGGAATCGTCTTAAGCGAAGACAGTACTCGCTTCGTCTCCTCATAATCGGTTACATCAAACTTCAGCGTTTCAATAGATGAAGAAGTTGCCGCTAGCTCGGCAAGTACAGCTTCATTGCGTCCACATGCGATGACACGCGAACCAGACTCAGCAAAGTCGAGAGCCAGCTGTTTACCTATCCCGGAGGTCGCCCCCGTAATTAAAACGACACTGTTCATCGCCCCAACCTTTGCTTAATGGTTTTGATGACAGAGCCAAGCAGAGGCAAATGCTCATAAAGCATTTCACCCAAATCAAAATAATCTCGGTGATAAATGACTTGGCCATCGGAGAACTTCATGTGGGAAACGCCGCTCACAGCGATTGGAGCCCCTTTGTGTAATTTCGGATGTTGAAGATCCATAGTCCAAGTCAGGAAACCCGTGTCCTCAACCTGCTGATGCTCATGGATGATGAAATCACAGCGAATCACATTCGCGTACAATGACTGGAAATAATCTGAAAGAGCAGGCAGTCCTTCTAAGCGATGAGCCGAATCTTCAAACACCACATCTTGGTGATAAACGTCTTTCAGAAGATGCAGGTTCGCTTTGTTAAGCTTCTGGTAAATGTCTCCAACCGACTGTATGTCCATTCTTTCGCTCCCAAATGTCACTGATGGTTGTACAAAAATATTATATGTACAAGATAGACCAATTAGAAAAAGTTGTACAAAAAAAAACTTGTATAACTTTGTTTCTGCACTTTGATTTTTAGAAAGTAGTACGTAACCAAATTGGTGAGCGATCATCAGGCAAAAAAAAGGCTTGGTAAAAACCAAGCCTTTTCAAAAAACTATGTAAGTCGTATTACTGGTTACGTAGCGCCGCAATACGTTTATCTAGTGGTGGGTGGCTCATCAGTAGCTCTGTTAGAGACTGCTTACCGTTGATACCGAACGCCATCATTGTGCCATCGAGTTTCGATTCTTGACTCATCTTCAAACGCTCAAGAGCAGCAATCATTTTCTCTTTACCTACTAAACGCGCTGCACCTGCATCGGCATGGAATTCACGGTGACGGCTGTACCACATCGTGATGAAGCTTGCTAAGAAACCAAAGACAAGTTCCAACACCATAGACACACCAAAGTACACCATCATGTTCGTGCCTTGTCCTTCTTCATCGTCGTTCGATGCCACGATATTGGCGATAAAACGCGATAGGAAGATAACAAACGTGTTCACAACACCTTGCATTAGCGTCATCGTGACCATGTCACCATTCGCAATGTGGCTCACTTCGTGCGCCAGAACGGCTTCAGCTTCATCACGCGTCATGTTGTGTAGAAGACCAGTCGATACAGCAACCAGTGAATCATCACGCTTAGCACCTGTCGCGAATGCGTTGATGTCTGCAGAATCATAAATCGCTACTGTTGGCATACCAATGCCCGCTTGTTGCGCTTGACGGCCTACCGTCTCAAGCAACCAATGCTCTGTTTCGTTACGTGGGCTTTCAATCACCATGCCGCCAACTGAGCGTAGTGCCATGCCCTTTGACATCATTAACGAAATCAATGCGCCACCAAAGCCAAATACGGCTGCCATGACAAGTAAACCAGACAGACTGCCTGGTTGCATTCCAGTGGTCGCGTAAACAATATTCAGAACAACACTAAGAACCAGCACAACAGCTAGGTTAGTTGCTAGGAATAACATAATTCGCTTCATTACTTTTCTCCGAGGAAGCTTATCGTTTTTTTAAAACGGATTGTTATATGGAACATCTTTTAAGGGAAATCAAACGCTGTAAAAGCCTATTCCACTTAATTTCGTGCTCCGTTGCGTTATAGATATAGTCTATCCGCGATAAAAACAAGGTTAAGCAATAAATTGCAACATTTGTTTTCGAGACTGAAAAATCATAAACAAGTTACCAACCTAAAAACAGCACCTTAGGCTAAGTATAGACTTTGGTCTTATTGTGATGACAAATGAACATGCTAGATTCAAGCGAGATGAACAAAACAGAGCACGCTCTAAGAGCGTTATTGAAGCTCGAAACTTCCATGTCTTGAGGGAAATATCATGGTAGAAACTAACGACTATCAAATGGCTATCGATTTACTACGTTGTCACCTAGGGATCTCAGAGGATGAGGCCAAACAGCAACTCGGTATTTCAACCGATCATCACTTGTCTAAACGTGTTGCTGAGACACAGCAAGCGTTGATGGGACTTAGCCAAGAAAAGTAGCAGTAATCTTATTAAGCTACACCAATAGAAAGGGCTGCAAATTGCAGCCCTTTGGTTTTGAGTACGTTTACAAGAAATGCTCTTAATCGATGTTCAGTAATGGCTCAACGTTAATGTATTTACCCAACTCTTTGCGCTTCGCACTTGGAATGTAAGGGATCTCACCTAACTTCGGTGCATCGATGCGCGATTCAAGCATTTCAATAATGTCCGCGTAATGCTCTGTGCCTGGGTTAACTCGGTTCGCAATCCAACCCACTAGGTTTAGACCATCTGCTTTGATGATTTCCGCCGTTAATAAAGCGTGGCTCAAACAACCCAGTTTAATACCCACGACAAGTACCACTGGTAGCTGCTCTTGCTGTACCCAAGTAGACAAGCTGTCTGTGTCTGACACAGGAACACGCCAACCACCAGCACCTTCTACCAATACAACATCGGCTTGCTCTTTATGTTGAGCGAGCTTTTCACTCAGCAAATCGTATTCGATTTCAACCTGCTCGTGCTTGGCTGCGATGTGAGGAGAAGCTGGTAATTCCAAAGCGTATGGGTTCACATCTTCATAAGCCACTTCTAAGGTTGCGGCTTTTTGCAAGTGCAGTGCATCTGAATTGCGCCAACCTTGCTCTGTTTTTTCGCTTCCTGCAGCCACTGGTTTGTAGCCAATGGTATTTAGTCCTTTTGCTGCGAGTGCTTGCAAGACGGCTTTCGACGCCACCGTTTTGCCTACATCAGTATCCGTACCAGCAATAAAAAATGCATCAATCATAAATGTATGACTCCAAAACAAACCTGATAAGTTGCAGGTAGAAGACCTTGATCGTTTTTGAATGCTTGGTACGCGCGCTCGACTTGCAACAAAGTACGACGACTTGTTAGACCATGTGAGCGCCCGCTTACGTGATTTGCACCAATACCTTTGAGATCACGCATAACAGAAAATGCTGAGTCGTACCAAACTGTGATGGTGGTCGAGTCTAGATGATGGTTATGGCATCGAGATTGCGCTAACGCAATTTTTACCTGATTGAGAGTAATAAAGTTATTCACGTGTTGATATGTGTCAATTTTTGCCCACGAATCACGCAGTTCGCGTAGCGAGCCATCAACAAGTGTTGAGAAGCACCCTTTCCCATTAGCAGTTAATATTCGGCGAATTTCTCTCAATGGATAACTTAAATCGACACACCACTGTAGCGCGAGACTTGAAAACACATAGTCAAAACTAGCGTCCTCGAATGGCAAGCTTTCCGCGTCTGCTACCACATAACGAACATTATGGTCACCACAACGCTCGCGCGCTTTGTCCAACATACCTTGCGAAAGATCGGCACAAACAACGCGTGCGCCTCGCTCTAGCAATAGCTGAGAAAAATATCCGGTTCCACACCCCAAGTCCAAAACGCGCTTGTTGGTAAGATCGCTTGGGAGCTTTTCTAACAAACGATGGCCAACATCTCGTTGAAATGCAGCATGTTTGTCATAGGTGTCAGCCGCTTTGCCAAAAGACGAAGCAATCGCCTCTTTGTCTTGGTGTACGTTGTCCAACACCATGTTTTCGGCATTATCCATTACAGCGCTCCTAATGCTTGCTTCAATGCGATTGAAAGCGTTTTAACTTGTTCTGTACTATGGTTCGCAGTGAGCGTGATACGAAGGCGTGAGGTACCTTTCGGAACGGTTGGTGGACGAATCGCGGTGACCCATATGCCATTTTGTCGACAAGCGTTCGCAACCTGCAAAGCAAGTTCTGATTCGCCAATCACAAATGGCTTGATCGGGGTATCTGTTTCAACAAAGCCATCCAGATCGCTTAGATTCGTTTGATAAACCTCATTTAGCTCCGCCAGCTTTTCGCGTCGCCAAAACTGCTCTTGAATCATAGAAACCGCATGTGTCAACGCGTAGGCCTGCGCAGGTGGCATTGCTGTTGAATACACATGGTGACGAGCAAACTGGGTCAAAAAGTCACCCGTTGCTTGGTCACACAAAATCGCCGCGCCGGACATACCAAACGCTTTACCGAAGGTCACGACTAAAATCTCTGGTTTAACATTAGCAAGTTCACAAGAGCCTCCACCCGATTCGCCGAGCACGCCAATACCGTGAGCGTCATCCACTGCTAACCATGCATTACGTAAGCGAGCTACTTCCGCAATGTCTTTCAACGGCGCGCAATCGCCGTCCATACTGAAGACACCTTCAGTCACGACCAGATGATTGCCTTCATTAGTAAACAGCGTTTCTAAATGCTTAATGTCGTTGTGCTTAAAACGCTTCATTTTCGCCGTTGACAGTGACCCTGCTTCCATCAAAGATGCGTGGTTTAATCGGTCTTGAATCAATACGTCTGATTTTTCTAGCAGGGTAAAAAGCAACGCTTGATTAGCACTGAAACCAGAACCAAATAATACCGCCCTCTCGAAGCCCAACCATTCAGTTAACGCCGCTTCTAAGTTGCTGTGCACAGCACTGAAGCCAGTGACCATGGGTGATGCCCCACTGCCACTGCCATAAACGCTCAGGCCTTGCTGCCAAGCACGTACAAGCGCTTGGTCATTGGCTAAGCCCAAATAATCGTTGCTTGAGAAGTTGATGTAGCGTCTACCTTCATGTTCTAAAATCGATTGGTTCCCGGCGAATACCACATTCATTGAACGATTCAACCCTTGCGCTTTACGAGCAGCAAGAGCAGATTCGATTCGAGATTTAAACGCTGGCATCGTAGAAAAGATCGTCTTTAGTTGGACGTACAGCAACGCGCTCTACCACGCGATCCAGCAATTCGCTTTCTTCGATTTCATCAGGTTTTTGAGACACTTCTTGGCTGTTAATGCCCAGCTTCTTAAACAGCATCATATCTTTGTCTTCAGAAGGGTTTGGGGTCGTTAGAAGTTTGCAGCCGTAGAATACTGAGTTTGCACCTGCCATAAAACACAGCGCTTGCATCTGTTCGTTCATGTTTTCGCGACCAGCAGACAAACGCACAGCCGATTGAGGCATCATGATTCGTGCGATCGCAATCAGACGGATAAAGTCGAATGGCTCAACATCGTCCACAGTCTCCAGCGGTGTGCCCTTCACTTTTACCAGCATATTGATTGGTACGCTCTCAGGGTGTGTAGGAAGGTTCGCCAATTCAACCAGCAAACCTGCACGATCGTTGGCACTTTCACCCATGCCGATGATACCGCCAGAACAAATCTTCATACCAGCATCACGAACGTGAGACAGCGTATCCAAACGGTCTTGGTAAGTACGAGTGGTAATGATGTTGCCGTAGAACTCAGGCGACGTATCTAGGTTGTGGTTATAGTAATCCAGACCCGCGTTTGCCAGCTGCTTCGCCTGCTCTGGCGTTAACATACCTAACGTCATACACGTTTCCAAACCCATGTCTTTTACGCCTTTGATCATATCGGTCAAATGCGGCATGTCGCGCTCTTTCGGGTTCTTCCACGCTGCGCCCATGCAGAATCGCGTCGAACCTGCATTTTTCGCTTTTTGAGCAGCGTCGAGTACACGTTCGACTTCCATCAGACGCTCTTTTTCGATGTCTGTGGTGTAACGAGCGCTCTGAGGACAGTACTTACAATCTTCTGGACAAGCACCCGTCTTAATCGACAGAAGCGTGCTTACTTGAACATGGTTGGTTTGTTGGTATTGACGATGAACAAGCTGCGCTTCGAATAGGAGATCCATGAATGGTTTTTCCATGAGATCGCGCACTTCAGCATGCGTCCAGTTATGACGAACTTCCACGTGTATTCCTTTAGTCACTATTGTTGTTGTGTTGACAGTCTACTGAGTCTCGATAAACTGTCAACACAACACAAAATAACAAAGTTTACATATGTTTATTTTTCAATCTCAGTTATTATTGGAATCGCACATGGATCTCGCCTTCGACCGCCAGCATATCTGGCATCCTTACACTTCGACATTGACACCTCTGACCTGCTACCCAGTGGCCTCAGCAAATGGTGTACACATTAAATTGGAAGATGGGACAGAGCTTGTCGATGGCATGTCTTCTTGGTGGTCGACTATCCACGGCTATAACCATCCCCACCTAAATCAAGCGGCGCACCAGCAAATCGATCAAGTGTCACATGTCATGTTTGGCGGGATTACCCACCAGCCTGCAATCAGTTTGTGTAAGAAGTTGCTGTCCCTCGCACCAAATAACCTTGAACATGTATTCCTTGCCGATTCAGGTTCCGTTGCCGTAGAAGTAAGCTTAAAAATGGCTCTGCAATATTGGCATGCGAAGGGCGAACGCCGACCGAAGTTTCTTACTTTGCGCCACGGTTATCACGGCGATACGTTTGCGGCGATGTCGGTTACCGATCCTGACAACTCAATGCACTCTCTCTACAAAGGCTTTTTACCTGAGCATATCTTTGCGGAGTCACCAACTTGTGGTTATTGGGATGAGTGGAAGCCAGAAGACCTTGCTGACTTTGAAGACAAGATTGACTCGCACCATCAAGAGCTTGCAGCGGTGATCCTAGAGCCTATCGTTCAAGGTGCGGGCGGCATGCGTATCTACCATCCAGAATTTCTCAAAGGCGTGCGTAGGCTTTGTGATAAATATGACTTGTTATTGATTACGGATGAAATCGCAACAGGGTTTGGACGCACAGGCAAATTGTTTGCCTGTGAACATGCAGATGTTCAACCAGACATTCTGTGCGTCGGCAAAGCACTCACTGGCGGCTACATGACCCTTTCAGCGACGCTGGCGAGTAAACATGTCGCTGACACGGTTTGTGGTGGTGACGCAGGTTGTTTCATGCACGGACCAACCTTTATGGGTAATCCCCTCGCCTGCGCTGTAGCAACGGCGAGTTTAGAATTGATCGAACAAGGTGACTGGCAGCAGCAAACCCAGCAAATCGAAATGCTGTTTTCTGAATTACTGCCAAAACTTGAAGAATACGACTTGGTGAAAAACACCCGTTGGTTGGGTGCCATTGGCGTCGTAGAAACGCATCGCCCAGTGAATATGGAAACCATCCAAGCACTGTTTGTTGAGCACGGTGTTTGGATTCGTCCATTTGGCAAACTGATTTATATGATGCCGCCATTCATCAGCAAACCAGAAGATATTGAAAAGTTAATTAATGCGATTGATGCAGCGTTGCAACGTAAAGACTGCTTCGCTTCATAGTTCAACTCAACACGAAAACGGTTTGAGTATGAGACTCAAACCGTCTCTTTATTTACAAGAACAGCAAAGCTATCGAAGTTGACTGTCTTTACTCGCTCGTCGATTAAATAATGCTTGGCGTTGAGACACCAATTCGATTGTTGACTGACATTCGATACAAAGACGAACACCTTTCATTGCAACTCGACGCGCTTCAGGTATCTCGTCTCCACATTCATCACAATAGTGAGCACTTTCGCCCCCTTTAATATTGCCACGAACACGGGAAATCTCGTCGTCGATGGTATTTTGAATTTGTTGGCTAACGCTATCGTCATTTGCCCACCCTACGGCCATAAGCCCTCCTCGTTACTTGAATGAGAAAATCTACTTACCGTGGTAAGGTGGACGATTATATCGATTACAAATAACAAGATAATTAGGGTGAATTAGAAAACACTATTACACCCTGGTAATAATTATGCATTCAACTACTCTGTGCTCTCTTTGAAAAGCAATGCAAGGTTACTAATACTCCCTTCTTCACACTCAAAATACTCTGTTTTCCCTGACTGCCTAAAAGTAACACTGAGTGTTCTCTGTACCTCATTAAACTCCTCGCTAAAGTACTCACTGACTAATATGACACGTTCACCAATACTAAATTCCAGTGACTTTTCATCCACTAACGCTCGGTGATAGTGTCTAACGTGATAATCTTGAGGTCTTATCCATTGGGAAAGCTGACTTCGATTGGCAATAAACTCTTTAAAGTGAAGCCCTTCCTTATCTTGGTCTATCGATATACTAAGCTTCGTAGTTTGGCTTACCGTGCATTCAAAGACTTTTCTAGGCGGAGTGTCTGCGAGAGCAAACGTGCTCACCATGGCAACAGCTAAGAACCAAATAACCGCCATGAGTTTCATTACCATTCAGCCAGCACAGTAAATGAAGCTTGCTCAGACATGCGAGTTAATACATATCCGTGTGAAGAAGAATACGAGCCACTAAGTACACTATTTTCTTTCTCAATAACGATATCCTCGATGCCGTCAGCGTTGTAATCACCTTTTGCTACAACCGTGATGACTTGAAAACCACCGGTCGCGTCGAAGTACTCTGCTCTCACTTCACTGACGACTCGAGTACTTTGGATATGGTCTGCTTCATCCCAGGTTGGTAGTGTCTTTACTTTCTCCTCACTTTCGTCAGATATAACAAAAGCAAGTGCACTTGGAGCGAATTTAGGAAAGTTATCGTCTAACTTCAATTTCGATATAAATGAGCGCTTAGAGGCAGCTAACTTTGCCATCTCACTCCATGTTTGACACTGCATTAAATACGCTTTAAACGCGCCGTATTCATAGGCTTTGGCCGCAGTAAAACCCGCCAAGTTTGCTGTAGTCAGGTCTTTGCAATTAGATACCGATTTTGTTTCGCCAGATGTACGACTCAACTCAAGCTCATATCCCCAGTCGAATGAATTGCGCATATCTATATTTTCTTGGGAAGGCTGCGCTATTTCGCGTGCGAAAAAGAGGTCGGTTCGCTCACTATCTAGATATTGAGGCTGGATAAGTCTACTTGCGATAACACTCTCGCTAACGAGCAAGGTAAGAGGAAAAATAACAAGCAAAGAAAGATGATTTAATGGCATAACGTTTAACAACAAGGACAAATAAGGCCGTTAGCTTGTCATTTTAAAACCGCTTAGAAAATATCATTTATCACATCCTGTCAAATTCTGGGCGAGCTCTTCACTATTGCGTGCGCTATCTACATAACAACGTATTTTCACTCGACGCAGATAACAAAAAACCCAGCGCTGAGGCTGGGTTTTGGTGTTCTAGTGGCTAATGAATTAACCGATGTGCGTTGCGCCGCCCATGTACTTCTGAAGTACTGCAGGGATTGCAATGCGACCGTCTGCTTCTTGGTTGTTTTCTAGGATAGCAACCATGGTACGACCAACTGCTAGACCAGAACCGTTTAGCGTGTGTACAAGCTCAGGTTTCTTCTCGCCTTTACGACGGAAACGCGCTTGCATACGACGAGCTTGGAAGTCCCACATGTTAGAACATGAAGAGATTTCACGGTAAGTTTCTTGAGCAGGAACCCAAACTTCTAGGTCGTAAGTTTTACGAGCGCCGAAGCCCATGTCGCCTGTACATAGAACGACTTTACGGTAAGGAAGTTCAAGAAGTTGTAGAACTTTCTCAGCGTGACCTGTTAGCTCTTCTAGCGCGTTCATTGAATCTTCTGGCTTCGTGATTTGTACTAGCTCAACTTTGTCGAACTGGTGCATACGAATCAGACCACGAGTATCACGACCGTATGAACCCGCTTCTGAACGGAAACATGGCGTGTGTGCTGTCATCTTGATAGGTAGATCCGCTTCGTCAGTGATAGTGTCACGAACTAGGTTCGTTACTGGTACTTCTGCTGTAGGGATTAGAGACAGTTTACGTGGCTCTTCGTCGTTTACTTTTTCCGCTAGAGGCTCAGTGTGGAAAAGATCTTTACCGAACTTAGGAAGCTGACCAGTACCGAATAGGCTGTCAGAGTTCACTAGGTAAGGTACGTACATCTCTGTGTAGCCATGTTCTTCTGTATGAAGATCTAGCATGAACTGAGCAATTGCACGGTGTAGACGAGCAAATTGACCTTTCATCACGATGAAACGTGCGCCAGTGATCTTAACTGCACTTGCGAAGTCTAGACCGCCACCCATTTCGCCTAGGTCAACGTGGTCTTTCAAATCGAAGTCGTAAGTCTTAGGCTCACCCCAACGAGAGATTTCAACGTTGTCATTTTCGTCTTTGCCATCTGGCACTTCATCTGCTGGGATGTTTGGTACAGAAAGCGTGAATTCGTCTAGTTGAGCCATTACTTGCTCAAGTTCAACTTTCTTCGCGTCAAGATCGCTACCTAGAGTACCGATTTGTTTCTTGATCTCTTCTGCGCCTTCTTTGTCGCCAGCCGCCATTTTTTGGCCAATTTGCTTGGAGATGGAGTTACGCGTGGATTGTAAATTTTCTACTTCTACTTGAATGGACTTACGTTGTTCTTCAAGTTTACGAATAGTCTCTACGTCTAGCTTAAAGCCACGACGCGCCAGTTTAGCAGCTGTTTCATCCAGCTCTGTACGAAGTAATTTAGAATCCAGCATTGTTAATCCTATGCTTTTTGTTGTGAAATCACGCGCACTTTCCAAGCGTACGCGTTAAAAAAATTTACTGAACAAATGTATCCAAAAACGCCTACTTTTCATAGCGCTTTTGTTGGCTATTTGCGTCTAATTTAGCCAAGTAATCTAACTTTTCGCCGATTTTGGTTTCTAGACCGCGATTTGTCGGCTGATAGTACTTACGATCCGCCATTTCTGGTGGCAAATATTGCTCACCCGCTGCATAAGCACCCGGCTCGTCGTGAGCATATCGATATTCTGCGCCATAGCCCATGTCTTTCATCAGACTGGTGGGTGCATTACGCAAGTGATGCGGCACTTCATATTCAGGAAAGTTATGTGCATCAGTGAGCGCTTGTTTCCAAGCAACATAAACGGCATTACTCTTTGGAGCGCACGCGAGATAAACAATTGCTTGAGCAATCGCACGCTCACCTTCTGCTGGACCAACGCGTGTAAAACAGTCCCACGCGGAGAGTGCAACTTGCATGGCTCTAGGGTCCGCATTGCCGACATCTTCCGATGCTATCGCAAGTAATCGGCGGGCAATGTAAAGTGGGTCACAACCTGCAGCTATCATACGAGCAGCCCAATACAAAGCGGCATCTGGGTTTGATCCACGAATAGATTTGTGCACAGCGGAGATCAAATCGTACCAAATGTCGCCTTTATTATCGAAGCGAGAGACTTTCTCCCCGGCTACTTCAGCAAGCAGTTTGAGTGTTATCTCTTTTTCACCCTGCGCATTGTCCTCTGCCATATCGTAGAGAAGTTCAAGGTAGTTAAGCGACATGCGAGCATCGCCGTTCACCAACTCGGCTAGACGGTCTAACACATTATCAGCAAAGTTCGCTGGCGTATCGCCCAGGCCTCGTTCTTTGTCGTTAATCGCTTGATTTAGTGCGAGTGAGATCTCTTCTTTATCCAGTGAAGTCAGCTTGTAGACTCGAGCACGAGACAACAATGCGTTATTCAGTTCGAAAGATGGGTTCTCTGTCGTTGCGCCAATAAACGTGACAGTTCCATCTTCAATATGTGGTAAGAAAGCATCTTGTTGCGATTTGTTGAAGCGATGAACCTCATCCACAAACAAGATGGTGCGGCGACCCGCCATTTTGTTCTCGCGCGCTTTTTCAATTGCAGCACGAATCTCTTTCACACCAGACGTCACCGCAGACACGCGTTCAACTTCCGCATTGGCGTAATTAGCAGCGACTTCCGCTAACGTGGTTTTACCTGTACCAGGAGGCCCCCAAAGGATCATTGAGTGGACATGGCCAGCCTCTAACGCGCGACGCAGGGGTTTACCCGGGCCAAGAATGTGTTGCTGACCGATGTACTGCTCAATAGTTTGCGGTCTCATACGAGCAGCAAGGGGACGAAAATCTTCGTCCCCCGAGAAATCTAATGTGTAATTACTCACTACCTATTAATTCCTTTGATCGTCCACTTCCACGCCTTTTGGAACTGTGAACGTAAATCTGTCTGCTTTTGGTTTGCCAAGCTTAACATTACTGAATGTAAAGAGCCCTTTCTGACCATCTTGCTCGATGACGTTAAAGCCTTTCACTACGCCTTTCGCGTCAATATTGATCTGGAACTGACCTTGAGTAGAGTCTACTGCGGTTGGGATAAGCGTAAATTCATTCCCTTTCTGGGAGATCTTATAATTATCCCAATCACTTGCTCTGTTGCGAGTTAAGAGCACAAATGGTGTTTGCTCGGTCGCTTGCTCTTGCCAGTAAATGCTAACTTGCTCAATAAACGGGCTGTAGTACCACAAAGTTTTACCGTCTGAAACCAACAAGTTCTCATCTGGGAATGTCGTGCTCCAACGGAACAGGCTTGGACGAGCGATTTCAACCGAGCCTTCCCCTTCCATGACCGTTTCCCCTTCTGGGCTGATCACTTGCTGAGAGAAATCGGCACTGAAGCCCTCATTCATCGCGAGGCGTTTGTTCAGTTCATCTTTTGGAGAGGCTGCATTTGCAACAGAGAAGAAAGAAATGCTTAAAACTAGCGCTGAGAAAAGTTTCGCTGAAAATCGTTTTTTCATTCAGATACCTATCAGAGGGTCAAAGACCTAAAGTTACTCACCTCAGTTGGACTAAGGTGAGTAAAACAAGTTCATTAATCTTTTGGTGGCGCAGGAGCCAAGACTTCACGGTTACCATTGTGACCCGGCGCACTAACGATGCCTTGAGCCTCAAGCTGCTCGACAATTCGTGCGGCACGGTTATAGCCGATTTTGAATCGACGCTGCACGCCAGAAACCGAACCACGGCGCGACTGAACCACGTGCTCAACAACCTGATCAAACAATGGATCCATCTCTTCATCTGATTCCATTTGTTCGCCCGGAAGCAAACTTTCTGGGCCTTGGTCACCACTGATGATTTCATCGATGTAGTTTGGCTTACCTCGCGCCTTCCAGTTGTTCACCACAGCATGTACATCATCATCCGACGCAAATGCGCCGTGAACACGAATCGTATGGCTAGAACCTGGAGGCAAGTACAGCATGTCACCCATACCAAGTAGCGATTCCGCGCCGCCTTGGTCAAGGATAGTACGCGAGTCCGTCTTCGTTGATACAGTAAACGCCACGCGTGTTGGAATGTTTGCTTTAATCAGACCGGTAATAACGTCAACCGATGGACGCTGAGTTGCAAGAATCAAGTGAATACCAGCCGCACGCGCTTTCTGAGCCAAACGAGCAATCAGTTCTTCAACCTTTTTACCCACAACCATCATAAGGTCGGCAAATTCGTCAACAACAACGACGATGTATGGCAATTTCTCAAGCAACGGCGGTTCTGTATCCATACTGTCGCCTTCTTGCCAGAATGGATCGTGAATTGGGTGGCCGGCTTCTGCTGCCATCTTCAACTTCTCGTTAAAGCCTTTCACGTTACGCACACCCAGTGCCGACATCAGTTTGTAACGGCGTTCCATTTCACCCACACACCAACGTAGAGCATTGGATGCGTCTTTCATATCAGTAACAACTTCGGCAAGAAGATGAGGGATACCTTCGTAAATAGAAAGCTCCAACATTTTCGGGTCGATCATAATGAAGCGTAGATCTTCTGGAGAAGCTTTGTAGAGCATACTCAAGATCATGACGTTTACACCGACCGACTTACCTGAACCTGTCGTACCCGCAACAAGTACGTGAGGCATTTTAGCGATGTCAGCAATGACAGCTTCACCCGCGATATCTTGACCAAGTACCACCGTCGTTGGCGATTTAGCTTGCTCAAATTGAGGGCTGCTGATGACATCTGACAGATAAACCGTCTGACGACTCATGTTTGGCAACTCAAGACCGACATAAGGTTTGCCTGGAATCACCTCTACAACACGTACCGCCATCGCAGATAGAGCACGCGCCAAGTCCATAGACAGACCAGAAATTCGACTTACTTTCACACCTGGCGCCAAATCGAGCTCGAATCGAGTGATGACTGGGCCTGGGTAAATGCCGACTACGTCAGCTTTAATTTTGTAGTCTGCAAGCTTGCTTTCGACTAAACGCGCGACTTGCTCAAGCGCTTCACGATCGATGAAGTTTTCACGTTTTTCCGGATGGTAAAGCAATTCAAGTGTTGGCAGCGGCTCTTCTGGCACTGGTAAATTCTGTTCTTGCTTCATCAAGAATGGGTTTTGCGTCGCGGCAACTTTTGCTTGCGCGCTGGATACCATGCTTTGGAATGCGGCAACATCTTGATCGCCATCTTGCACTTCCTCAACCTCAACTTCTTGTGGCGCTGGTTCAAACACTACACTCGGCTCAGGTGTCTGTTCTGGTTGAATTTGAGAAACCGATTGTGGTTGAACTATAGGTTGAGGCTCTGGTGAACGCGACTGAGGTTGAGGAGCAACATATGCCTCCTCTTCATCTACTACATCAAAATCAGAGATGGTTGGTTCAATATGTTCACTTGGCTCAGCGTGGTCGGTAATGTCATCAAGCGCACGAGTGTCAATAACAGGCTCTTCGTGTGGCGTTGGTTCCACATGGAGTTGCTGTTCTTGCTGAGCAGCAAACTGTTCATACTCTTCATAGCTTGATTCTCGTTGAGGCGTATCGTGTTCAACAACCTCTTCATGCTTGGCTTGCACCTGTTCTTGATAGACTGCGTTTGTATCCGCATAAGATTGGCTTGTTTGTTCTTCTGACGCCCAATCATCTGCTTGCTGCGCTGCAGCTTCCAACTCTTCGATGGTTACATTCAGCTGCTTGGTACGCTCAACCATTGGGTCCACGTTATCTGTGCTGACCGCTTTAAGTTGTGGTTCTGGTTCAACATACGTTAGCGTCGCATTTACTGCCGCAACTCGTTGAGTTTGGGGCTCTGGCGTCGGTTTTACCGTAGACGTTTCTGATTTGGCTTGCGGCATATATATAGGATATTCGTGTACTGCCGCTTTCTCTTTTGGTTCTTCAACTTCGTAAGCCGTTAAGTGAGGAAGCGTCTCATCGTCTTGTTGATCGTCTTCAACGTGTTTTGTTGATACTTTATCCTCAACAAACTCATCAAGCTGAGGCTCTAGCGTCTCTTGTTCTGAACCTCTGAACTTATTCGCGATGGCAGCCAATACCGCTAACGAGCGATCACCAAGCCATTCGACGATGTTCAGCCAAGAAATCCCCGTAAACAGAGTAAAACCAGCCCCCCACAGAAATAGAAGGACGAGTGTTGTACCCAGTACATTCAACGTCGGCAAAGCAAGGCTTGATAGAACATCGCCTACTACACCGCCCGATGAGAAGTACCAAATATCATCGAAGTTAATATCGGCAAGGCCGCAACTGGTCATGATAAGAACAGTTAGGCCCAGTAAACGGGTTCCCCACAGCATAAAATCAATTGGCTCATCTTCCCCTCGCTTACGACAAATCACCCACGCAGCGGCAGCCAGTAGGAAAGGAATCGGATAGGCGAGAGAGCCAAAAGTGAAAAATAGAGTGTCGGCAAGCCATGCGCCAAACAGGCCACCAGCGTTATCGATCTCCCCACCCCATGCAGTTTGGGACCAAGATGGATCAGCTGGACTAAAGGTAAATAGTGCTACAGCGAGCAATACCGAGCTAAGAACGCCAACGATAAAGCAGCACTCTTTTAAGCGTTGGAAGCCATTTAAGCGTGAAGACTGAGGCTCTTCACTGGTTTTAATGATGGTTTCGACTTTCTTTGCGTTCTCTTTGAACATAAATCAACTTGAATATGGAAATGAAATAGGAATTTGCAAAACATTCCGAGCGGCATCAAGCCGCTCGGTAAATTGATTTAACCATATCAAAGAGAAAAACCCAATTACTCTATGGCGAAAGCGGAAGCATATACCGCTTTCTTTGCAAGAAATTAACGAGTTTTAATCACAAGCTGGTTAGATTGTTTCACTTCTTCCATAACTACGTAGGTGCGAGTGTCATTTACGCCAGGTAGACGTAGTAACGTATCGCCAAGTAGTCGACGGTAAGCACCCATATCAGATACACGGGTCTTTAGAAGATAGTCAAAGTCACCTGAAACTAGATGACACTCTTGAATGTCGTCTAGCTTTTGAACAGCTGAGTTAAACTGTTCAAACACATCTGGCGCACCACGGTTTAACGTAATCTCAACGAATACCAGTAGTGATGCATCTAGGAACTGCGGATTAAGTAGCGCAGTGTATCCTGTGATGTAGCCTTGACGCTCTAAGCGACGCACACGCTCCAAACATGGCGTTGGAGAAAGTCCTACACGTTTTGAAAGCTCAACGTTTGAAATACGACCGTCTTTCTGCAGTTCATTAAGAATGTTGCGGTCGATACGGTCTAGTTCCTTGGACGGCTTTTTATAGTTGTCTGCCATTTTTTATTCCACCTTATTACTTCCTTGCAAAAAAATATACTACAACTTTTTAATATTTGGTGCCAAATTTTACAAACCTATAACTATACTAGTTACAAATTCGACAATAACACCCTACAAATAGTTTTTACAACCATTATAGAAAGAGGATACAGGATGATCATTGGCGTACCTAAGGAAATCAAGAACCACGAATACCGTGTGGGTATGATCCCTGCCAGCGTGAGAGAACTCATCTCACATGGCCACCAAGTTTTAGTTGAGACCAATGCAGGTGCCGGCATTGGTTTTTCAGACGATGATTACATCGCCGTCGGCGCATCCATTCTCCCTCATGCTGCAGACGTTTTCGCGCAAGCAGACATGATAGTAAAAGTAAAAGAACCCCAAGCAGTTGAGAGAGCAATGCTCCGCGAAGGGCAAATTTTATTTACTTATTTACACCTAGCACCAGATTTTCCACAAACTGATGAGCTAATCAAGAGCAAAGCTGTCTGTATAGCCTATGAGACTGTAACAGATAATATGGGTCGTTTGCCACTGTTAGCACCAATGTCAGAAGTGGCAGGTCGGATGTCTATCCAAGCGGGTGCGCAAACGTTAGAAAAATCACACGGTGGTCGTGGTTTACTTCTTGGCGGCGTACCTGGTGTTGAGCCTGCTAAAGTCGTTATCGTTGGTGGTGGTGTCGTTGGTGCAAACGCAGCTCGTATGGCTGTTGGCCTTCGCGCAGACGTAACAATTCTTGACCGCAACGTAGACACTCTGCGTAAACTGGATGAAGAATTCCAAGGGCAAGCGAAAGTCATTTATTCTACAGAAGACGCTATCGAGAAGCATGTTCTAGAAGCAGACCTTGTTATTGGTGCAGTTCTAATCCCAGGCGCGGCAGCTCCGAAACTGGTAACAAAAGAGCATATTGCTAAGATGAAGCCAGGCGCAGCAATCGTTGACGTAGCTATCGACCAAGGTGGTTGTTTCGAAACATCTCACGCGACAACACACGCCGAGCCTACTTACGTGGTTGATGATGTCGTTCACTACTGTGTAGCAAATATGCCTGGTGCAGTTGCACGTACTTCAACTTTCGCATTGAATAATGCCACTCTCCCTTACATTGTGAAACTTGCAAACAAAGGCTATCAACAAGCTCTTCTGGAAGACAAAGGCTTCCTAGAAGGTCTAAACGTGATTCACGGTAAAGTCACTTGTAAAGAAGTTGCAGAAAGCTTTGACCTTGAATATGTAGATCCTGAACAAGCTATCGCCATGTTCAACTAACAACAAAATTAAGCAATTTTGTCACGTTTTGTTTACAAAAGCCCACAATAAAGTGGGCTTTTTCATATAGTCGATTTAGATATAAAAAATAACTAATTCTTATATGCACAAATTAAAATATTTCTCGGCGTAACTGATTTAGGGCAAAACTCTGCCAATCTAACACGATAACCACGTTCTTCAAGATAAAGCACTTTGTCTAATGCGAGCCAGATCTCCAAAGGTCGCTGAAAAACCAGTTGCACTAAGCTCATCCTTTCCATATGCCAAAAACGTTTTATTGCCCGCTTTTCAAACTCGGCAAAGTCAATCGCTTGGTTAATCTCGATACCTTTTTCTTTCGCAGCCCAGAGACACAATGCCTCAAAACCATCACTTAACTGTGATTTTCGAATGCTTGGCACGGGTTGATACTCATCAACTCCCAAAATCTCACGTGTCAGTAAATCAAAACCAAGCCTGAATACCATCTCTTGTTGACGATGGCGACGCACACGTTCACCGCCTGTCACCGTCTGTTGCAATGGAATGCGCAGTTCATGCTTAGACAAAATGAGTTCAGACGCTCGTACTGATTGGGATAACGCTTGGTACGTCTCGCTTTGAATCAAATGATAACAGCAAGGTGAAATCGTCATCGCCGCGATGCCGGCTTCACTTCCATATTCCATCAACCGAACATGAAGGTCACCACAAGCATGCAGTGCGACAGCATGTTGCGTGGGTTTGAATACTGCCTTGTTTTGAGGATCAAACGCGTCACCTTGGATAAAGGTCATTTTCCAATGATGTTCATTCGCGGCTTGTTGGCCGGAGTCGCATAACGCTTGTTGATATTCAAAACTGGTCACTGGTTGATCGGTTTGCGTGGTTAAGATCCGACCTAAGTATCCTTTACCCGAGCACCACTCTAACCATTGCTCACCTTGATGAGATTGAATCGCTGCCTCCCCCATCGCTGTGATCTGTTCTAGCTTGCGCCCTGGGATTCCACTGTCTAACCCTCTTTCTAGCGCTAGGCCATCTAATGCCATCGACTCTAACTGTGTATGCCTAAGTAAGGATGGTAAATCTGGCAAAAACACACTGATTTCAGCCAACGCAAGGTCTGGGTCAGCTTTGAGAGTTTCTATTTGAGAGGGAGAAAGCGATTCTAACCATTGGCAAAGCTGAGGGTGTGTTTCCTGCCAAGGTAATGATGGTTGAATGCTACTTTGAAATGGCTCGAATCGCCATAATGGTTGATTCTCAATTAAGCAGTCATTAATAAATTGAAATTGCGTTTGCATAGCTCCCCCTACAATTTGGGATGGATTGTAGGGGGAATCGTAACTTGAATGAAGTGTTATCTTACCGGAAGCTCGATGTCTTTAAACATCTCTTCAATTTCAGCATTCGACTTAAGAGAAATCGCCTGTTCTACAACAGGGCGCGTTAAGTGCGGTGCGAAACGCTCCATAAAGTCAAACATGTAAGAACGCAGGAACGTGCCACGGCGGAAACCAATACTGGTTGTACTTGCACCAAACAAATGGCTCGCATCAATAGCAACCAAATCGCGGTCTTGCTCTTCATCGACGGCCATGCTCGCAATCACACCAACACCGATACCCATGCGCACATACGTTTTAATCACATCCGCATCGGTTGCAGTGAACACGACTCGCGGCGTCAAACCCTCACGGTTGAAAGCGGTATCTAACTCAGAGCGACCAGTAAATCCAAACACATAAGTCACCAAAGGATAAGCAGCTAAATCGTGAATAGTAACTAAGTCTTTCTTCGCCAACGGATGATCTTTTGGCACCACAATAGAGCGATTCCAGTGGTAACAAGGCAACATGATAGCATCTTGGTAAAGATGGAGAGCTTCTGTTGCAATCGCAAAGTTGGCTGTACCTTTTGCAATCGCTTCAGACATTTGAGAAGGCGTACCTTGATGCATGTGCAAAGACACTTTCGGGTAACGTGCCGTAAAACCTTTGATGACATCAGGTAATGCATAGCGCGCTTGAGTATGGGTTGTTGAAATGTTTAACGTGCCCATTTCAGGGTGAGTATGCTCGCCCGCTACCGCTTTGATGCTCTCAACACGAGCAAGGATTTCTTGGGAAATACGAACGATCTCTTCACCTGCTGGTGTCACTTGCGTTAAATGTTTACCACTTCGTTCGAAGATCTGGATTCCCAGCTCATCCTCTAGTAAACGAACCTGCTTACTAATACCAGGCTGAGAGGTGTATAAACTCTCTGCCGTCGCAGAAACGTTTAGGTTATGGTTCACAACCTCAACAATGTACTTCAGCTGCTGCAGTTTCATCGTAATCCCTTACTCATTCACGAGATAATAATGTCATAACTAAATTGACCGCTCTTACGAGCGATATAATGATTAGTTATAACGCGATCACAACGAAATGAACAGTAATTTCTAACATATAGCTGATAACCTTAAGCAAAGAAACAATATGCACAATGTTGAGCTTATAAAAACATCGATTTTAGTGATGTTGGTTCTATCAGTAACGAAAACGTGGGTGAGGCAAAATAATCAAACAAATAAGGTGCCGAGTAAGATAAGATTCATGTATTCTTGAACGCTAGCCGTAGAAAAGTAAAAGCAGACGCAAAGATATGAATATTGGTTTAATAATCGCTTTGGTAGCCATCCTACTGGTATTAATCCTAGGCTATAACATCATGTTGCAATACAAGGTTAAAGTTGAAACCGCCAAAAGGCAGGAATCGGCACGCTATGTTGCACTTATTGATGGCACTGAAGAACTGATTGGTCACGCACACCATATTCCTTTTAGTAAGGAGCTTCTGCTGTGCCTAAACAATCGTATTCTTGATGCACTAGAAAGCATGCATGAGCTTGACCCGAAAAATAAGCAGCTCACTCAACGCATAGAGAATATGAAGCAGCAAATCGGACAGCTAAAAGAAAACGGTCCGACTGGTGAAAGTACCTCTTTCAAAATGCCAAGCAGCGATAAGCAAGCCATCGTGATGCTTAAGCTGGTTAAGCGCCTGCGTGACACCGTTCGAAACGAGCACAACAAAGGCCGATTAGACACCCAGACTTACGTAACCGAAAATGCGCGTTTGGAAACGATGCAAATTCGCATCAACATCGAAAACGTGATTAAGCGAGCGAACGATTCCATTGCTCGCGGCCAACCGGGCACTGCGCTACAACTGCTTCGCAAAGGTATCGATGCGCTGAGTACAAAAAGCGATCCGTACTCCATCCAAGCAAAACAAAAGCTTGAAGAGATGCTTGGCGACTTAGACAAAA
This sequence comes from Vibrio sp. Y20_XG_PY13, assembly GCF_024181925.1. Taxonomy (NCBI): domain Bacteria; kingdom Pseudomonadati; phylum Pseudomonadota; class Gammaproteobacteria; order Vibrionales; family Vibrionaceae; genus Vibrio; species Vibrio sp. Y20_XG_PY13. Next base: position 544,424 of record NZ_JAMZAL010000002.1, read on the forward strand.
AACGCCAAGACAAAAGCGATGCAGAAATGCAGCAAATGGCAGACAAAGAGCGTGACAACGACATGGAAGCACTCTTCGGCGAGAAGAAAAAGTGGTAATATCCCCACCAGCTTTTCGCCCTATCCGATTAAAGGCTGCGTTTGCAGCCTTTTTTCTATCCAGATTTCCGTTTTACTTATGCTCTGGATGAACCAAATTTGAACGTAACGTACTAAAAATAAAATGATTAATCTCGACGCCTATCAAGATCTTCTTGCTCCTATCAATCAATTTCTGCAATGCAGCACACCCAACGAATGGGTTGAAGAAGCAAAGAAACCAGAAAACTTGCAAACCATTTTATTGGATCACTTACTGTGCGAGCTAAAAGCAGGTCAGTCAGCCATGTTCTTGATCCGCAAATACGCAGTAGATAAAGACAGTTCACATGCCTTACTTGACTGGTTCAAACCGTATGAAGATTTCGCTTACCGAAAAATCGGCTCATTAGAGACATTAAAAGGTAAGAGCAATATTTCGAAAGCCATCATGGCAAAATCTGATTCGCCGTATAGCCAAGATCTGATCGATAAAATGGTTCTATTGATCAAAGAAGAATTACATCACTTCTATCAAGTACTGGAAATCATGGAGAGCCGTGGCGTGGAATACAAAAACATTCCCGCAAGCCGCTACGCAAAAACGCTGATTTCACACATGAAGACTCATGAGCCCGAGACGCTTATCGATAAGCTCATTATCGGCGCTTACATCGAAGCTCGCTCATGTGAACGTTTCGCCAAACTTGCGCCGCACATGGATGAAGACATTGCGAAGTTTTATGTTTCCCTACTCCGCTCTGAAGCACGCCATTATCAAGACTACCTTGTACTGGCTGAGCAGATTGCAGGCAAAGATATCAGCGAGCGTATTGCATACTTCGGCCGTATCGAAGCTGAGCTAATTTCAACTCCCGACGAAGACTTCAAGTTCCACAGTGGTATACCTGCTTAGCCGTGCTAAACCGTCACTAAAAAGCCAGATGTGAGTCTGGCTTTTTAGTTTTAAATCTCACCATTTCAACCTACCTCTCCGTCTGTATAAACCGCGCCTGTAACTTCATTTTGTTTACCAACTCCGTTAAAACCAAGGTCACAAGTAGCGAATTATTTTCATCGAACCATAAGCTGTCATCCATCTTTAACGCTCGAGTAACATTTATAAATAAGAATGATTGCTCTAACACAAATCATGGATAAACAAGATGAAATTTTCGCAGTGGAGTCTTTTGCTGAGCACTTTAGTAGTATTGCCGAGCTTGGCTGATACGGACGTATACCTCACCAATAACTCAGACCAACCATTAACCATTCAGGTCAAACACGATGGCAGTGATCTGCTGCAATACGGAGAAGAATGGCAGCAACACGTAGAAGTATTAGGCCCTTGGGAAACAAAGCCCGTACTGAGTTTTAATCGTTGGGAAGGGGTGAAATCGGGTCAGAACTATCGCTTTGAAACTGTCGTATCTAACCCGCAAGGTGAAAGCATTACACTCCACCAAGTCATGGAAGGACATTGGTACAACTCGACCATTGAGTACGGTTTATCAGCCGCCGACGTGAACTTGGCATTAAAAGACGATCGCACGATTCATCGTTCAAATACCGAGGCGTTTGGCTCTCGCAGCGCAGAGCTAGCATTTAAATCGGATAGCACCGCGCGTTATGACGATTTGTACTACACCGTCACACCAAGCAAAGTGGATGAAGCCGTCGATAACAACGAGCAAAATCTCAAACTGATGACTTACAACATTTGGGCCTTGCCTGCGATTGCGTCACATATTGGTGAACGTTACGAGTTAATCCCCGATTACGTAAAAGGCTATGACGTACTGGCATTGCAAGAGGTTTTTGCTAGTGGTCGTGATGCATTTTTACGTGAGCTTGCAAAAGAGTACCCATACCAAACGAAAATGTTGGATAAAGATGGTTTCAACGTTTACGACGGAGGCGTAGTCATTGTGAGTCGTTACCCTATCGTCAACGAGGCACAATACGTGTTCCCAGATTGTTCGGGTACCGATTGTTTCGCTGATAAAGGCGTAAACTACGCAGAGATCATCAAAGGTGGTCAGGCCTACCATGTTTTTGCTACACATACCGCGTCTTTCGATACTGATACAGCGCGTGAGTATCGTCAGCGTCAATTTCAACAAATGCGCACTATGGCGCAGTCTCTCAACATTCCGAATAACGAAACGGTCGTTTACAGTGGTGACTTTAATGTAAACAAGCTGAAGTTCCCTGGAGATTACCAGCAGATGATCGCAAACCTAAGTGCGATGGAGCCTCAATACTCTGGCTATACAGCGTCTACGTTCGACCCTCGTATCAATAACTTAGCAGGCGAAGCACTATCTGGTGGCGAAAATGTGGAATACCTCGATTACGTCATGGTGAGCAACGAATATGGCGTGAAATCGTTTAACGACAATCGCGTTGATGTTCCACGTTCAACGGCTGAGGGGTTGTGGAAACATTACAACCTGTCGGATCACTTCCCTGTCAGCGCCGTGATCAAGCCATGAAGCTCAGCTTACTAATCACTGTGTCCGCCGTTTTGGCGGGCATAGTTTGGTTTTCAGTCAATGTCGACGAGCGCGATCACTTAACGCAGCTTTCTTCGGAGTTGCAGGATAAATCAATCGCATTGGTTGATAGTGATTCGAGGCCACCCCAGCGTCAAAGCAGTACTCAAAAGTCCAAGTCAAAATCAGACAACATGCCCACAGAGATTCAAGATCTTGCAGAGCGACTAAACCGTTCTAAAGGTCGAGCATTGAAAGCAGAAATCGAGACGTTTTGGCACACCTGTATGTCCGAGCTCAATTGCGAATTCAAACTTAATGAACTAGCTATAGATTTGTCTGCAGAGCGCTTTAATTTGTTAGCGAACTACCATCAACTCGATGGCCTTTGGCAGCAAAGCGTTGGCAATTTGTTGTTTGATGAGCAGCAACCGCTCGCCTCTCGTGTCGCACGATTAAAATCCGAAGCGAGAAAGATTTGGGGAGAGCTCGCCGAGGTGATTTTCGCCGATGAGTTCGCACTTTACGACTTCAACTTACAAGCCGAGCAACTTGACGCCGTATCAGCTCAGGATTACGTGAAAGCATTCGAGGATTTAATCACCGAATGGCAGGGGAACGAAAACGCCTTGGGGTTAGACAGCAACCAAACAAAATATGAACGAGCGGTGGCTCTGATCCCTGTAAGTATGAATGGGATCGAGAGACAAACCTTGATTCAAGAGTTGCAGAAAAACTATCTGTCGGAACAAGAAAGCAACCAAATCCGCACTCGTGAACAACAAATAGCAAAACAAAAGCAGCAAGTTCGCAGCTATCAAACCGAGCTAAAACAGCTCGAATCCAGATTGGCAACACAAAGAGCCACCAGCCACGCGAGTTGGTCTGAATCTGACTGGCAGCGTTACTATCAACAAGAGATAGCAAATTTTCGTCGCGATTTCTTTGCTTCATAAGGTGCGCATACAAAAAAGCACGTTGCAGGTTAGCTTTCGTGCCTTTTTACTTTGTGCTCCCGAACCTATTTCAGAACAAGTTCAAGCCAAATACCCCCTTAACATCGAACAAAACTTGTTCTGTTTTTTCTCGAGAGACTTGACTGCCATGTTTAAGAATCTCGATAAGTTGCGCTTTGTCGTTCAAATACAACGCCCGTTTCTCTCGGATCGGACGCAGCATTTCTTGAAGGCATTCTTCCAATACTTTTTTCGTGGTTCCATCTCCTAGCCCGCCACGGCGATAGTGCGCTTTGAGTTGCTCGACATACTCTTTGTCGGAGTGAAAAGCATCGAGATAAGTGAACACAATGTTGCCTTCTACTTGACCAGGATCTTCGATGCGCAAGTGGCTTGGGTCGGTGTACATGGATTTCACTGCAACTGAGATTTCCTTTTCAGTCGCCCCTAAGTTAATGGCATTGCCCATGCTTTTCGACATTTTATTTTTGCCATCAGTACTCGGTAAACGTGACGCATCACTAAGCAACGGACGGCACTCTTTTAGGATCTCTTGTCCGCCAAGGTGGTTAATCTTTCTCACGATTTCATTCGTTTGCTCAAGCATTGGTAATTGATCATCCCCAACCGGAACAAGTGTAGCGCGAAAACCCGTTATATCAGCGGCTTGAGAAATTGGGTAAGTCAGGAACCCTGCAGGAATTGAACGCTCAAAACCTTTGCTTTGAATTTCATTTTTTACGGTTGGGTTACGCTCTAAGCGAGCAATTGAAACTAAGTTGCTGTAATACATCGTCAATTCTGCGAGGGCTGGCAGCTGAGATTGCAAACAGATAGTGGTTTGAATGGGGTCGATGCCAACTGCAAGGTAATCTGCGACTACGTTTAGAATGTTCGAAGATACCTTTGAAGGATTGTGCGCGTTATCGGTCAGGCCTTGCATATCGGCGACCAGAATGGTTTGGTCATGCTCCGATTGTAATGCCACACGCTGTTGTAACGAACCGACGTAATGACCAAGGTGTAAAGGCCCTGTAGCTCGGTCCCCCGTGAGAATGATTTCGCGTTGTTGATGCGTTTCTTTGATGTTCATGGTTATCTCCTAGTCAAAATAGATCGCTACTGGAGATAAAAAGACAAGACACTCTTCGCTACCTTCCAGCAGCGTAAGAATGTAAGAATTCCGCGCCGCTCTACATAGAGCGCCACCAGAAAAAGTATGATGATGAAGGTGTGAAGAATAAGTTCATGCGTCTTAAGCTAACAGGGACTAAGACAATGCTCAATCCCAATGTGAAGAAAATGCAGTGTGTGAAAATTTGCCCGATTACATCGGCAAGGACATTGCGATAACGAGAACAGCACCAAATACCGAACCAGAAACAAATGCACATAGAACGGTTTTGTTGTGTTTACTTTTCATCGATGGACTCCTATTTATCACCACCAGAACCGCACAAGGAATGAGCACGGCTCAACTTCATTTCACTTGTCGGCGCTGGAGATCTGTTTTATCTCCAGTGCGATAAGTCGGAGTAGTAAACCAATATATGCAACCTTCGACCAGTCGAGCTTGGTCAAACTGAGATATTAGGCTCATATCGGAATGCAACTTACATCCTAATCAACATAAGAATAAAATTTCATCGCTTCCCTATTCCCCGCCCCCTAGTTTGTGGCTTAATAGCGAAACAATAATGACTTTTTTCTTTTTTGCTGCGGATACTTACATGGATTCTGTTTTACATCAGTTGCAATTCTCTTTGTCGATCACCGGCCCCATCTGCTTAATGTTGGTGCTTGGCGTTATCTTTAAACGGTTTGGTCTCATCAACGATAACTTTATTGAAATAGGCTCTAAGCTGGTTTTTAAGGTCACGCTGCCAGCCATGTTGTTTGTCAGTATTGTGGCTTCTGAGCATGATTTTTCTGCCGCCAGTGGTTTCATCAACTACGGCGTAGTCGCGAGCATTCTGTTTTTTATTTTCACCTACATATCCGTTTCTATTCTGTTTAAGTCTTCTCCCGATCAGGGCGTGTTGATTCAAGGTGGGTTTCGCGCCAACACTGGCATTATCGGCATTGCATACGTTGCGAATGCTTATGGTTCACAGGGTGTCGCATTAGCTGCTCTGTATGTCGCCATCACCACATTTATCTACAACGTTCAAGCGGTGATCTGCCTATCACCCAAAGGCGCTACGTCTGCCTCTCAAGCAGCAAAAATGATGGGAAGAACACTGACGAAGAACCCGCTTATCATCTCAATCGTTTTAGGTATGCTTTTCTACTTGTTGTCGATTCCGGTTCCAAACGTAGTCATTGATGCGGGTAACTATCTGTCGAAAATGACGTTGCCGCTCGCATTGTTATGTACAGGCGGGTCGTTGGATTTTAGTTTGATGAGAAAGGAAAAAAGCCCGTCTTGGTTTGCAAGCAGTTACAAGTTGATTGTCGCCCCAGTGTTTATCACGTTAGGCGCGTATTTTGTTGGTTTTCGAGGTATTGAATTGGGGATTTTATTCTTCATGAACGCCTCGCCCGTTGCGGCAGCGAGTTACGTCATGGCCCGCTCAATGGGAGGAAATGCGGTACTGGCAGCCAACATTATTGCTTTGACAACAGTGCTTTCAACCGTCACCTGCACGTTCGGTATTGTGGTTCTAAAATCGTACGGTTTGATCTGAAAAATGAAATAAAAAAGCCTCAGAATATAGCTGAGGCTTTACAAAAAGGCTTAGATTTAACGCAGAGAAAACGCTTACGAATGATTGGCTAATGTCATTTTCCTTACCAAACGAAAAAACTCTGCCGACTCATCTTCTGATAAACAAGAGAAGAATTCGCGCTGCAAGTTCTTCATTATTTGATGAACTTTCTTAATCGTTACTTCACCTTCTTTCGTCAAACTGAGCATTTTCAGTCGTTGGTTCGCCTCACTCTTCGAAACGCACACAAAACCACGTTTTTCCAAGTTATCGACCATGCGCTTTGCAACGCTTCGTTCGGTCAAAACGGCATCGGCTAACGCTTGTTGACTCATGGGCTGAAACTCTTCTAACGCTGCCAACGCACTGGCCATCTCTAAGGTCATCTGATTTTGACGACATAACTCTGCTTGCGCTCGGTTGCGATACATCCGTTGCATCACCCCAGAGACAAACATTGGGCTTTGATCCAAAACGGAGATAGGTGAAATTTTTTGCTCTTTCATAGCCGCCTATTTAACTTATGGCTTCATGTTATGCTTTCTGACCTTTTTATGAGGAATTCGAAACGAGATCGCTCTTCCTAGGCTTCATTCAAAATCGGTGGCGTAAACCATCGAGTTGAAAGCATAAACAAAGAGCGCTTACGCGCCCTTTTATTATGTTTATTGTTATTAGTATAACTCAGTTAAGCTTACGAAGTCTTACTCCGACTTTTCCGTTGCTGGAGCGAGTTCTTGAGATCGCTCTTTCTGCGCTTCTTTTTGGGCACGGCGATCAAACAAACGCTCTACCACAACAAAGAACACCGGAACAAAGAAGATGCCAAGCAAGGTCGCACTGATCATGCCTCCAAGCACACCAGTACCTACCGCGTTTTGACCAGCAGAGCCCACGCCAGCACTGATTGCCAACGGAACCACACCCAAGCCAAACGCCAAGGACGTCATAATGATTGGACGAAGACGCACACGCACCGCGTGCAGTGTAGCTTCAATCAGACCTGCACCTTTCTCGTAATATTCTTTCGCGAACTCAACGATCAAAATCGCGTTTTTCGTTGCCAAACCCACTGTGGTTAACAAACTCACTTGGAAGAACACGTCGTTGTCCATTCCACGACCAAGTACTGCGAGCACAGCGCCTAGTACGCCCAAAGGTACAACCAACACGACCGCAAGCGGTACAGACCAGCTTTCATACAACGCAGCAAGTACTAGGAACACGACCAAAATGGACAACGCGTACAACATTGGAGCTTGGTTGCCGGACAAACGCTCTTCATAAGAGATGCCGTTCCAGTTCACCGTAAAGCCCTCTGGTAACTGCTCAACCATAGCTTCAATCTCAGCCATTGCTTCACCCGTACTGACACCTGGAGCAGCACCACCTTGAATGTTCATGGCAGCTAGGCCATTAAAGCGTTGAAGCTGCGGTGAACCATACGTCCATTCACCACTAGCAAACGCCGAGAACGGCACCATTTCACCTTGCGCATTACGTACATACCACGAGTTAAAATCTTCTGGCTGCATACGGAACTCTGCGTCACTTTGCACCATCACTTTTTTAACGCGACCACGGTCAATGTAGTCGTTGATATACGCTCCACCCCAAGCGGCGGATAGGATTTGGTTCACGTCGTTGATGCTGACATCCAGCGCGCGCAATTTAACGTGATCAACATGCACTTGGTACATTGGCGCATCAGATTGGCCATTCGGACGAACACCAACTAGTTTTGGATTCTGCGCTGCCATTCCCAGTAATTGCCCTTGTGCGGCAACCAATGCTTCGTGACCAAGGCTCAGGGAGTCTTGTAGATAGAAATCAAAACCCGTTGCGTTACCCAACTCTTGGATGGCAGGAGGTGCAAACGCAAATACCATGGCTTCTTTGATGGTTGAGAAGTAACCCATAGCACGGCCTGTCAAAGATGCAGCATCCGAACCCGGCGCTTCACGCTCAGACCAATCTTTCAAGCCAATAAACGCCATACCCATGTTTTGACCTTGACCAGCAAAGCTAAAACCAGCCACGGTAAACACGGATCTCACGTTGTCTTTTTCTTCTTCCAAGAAATAGCTACGCACTTTATCGAGTGTTTTTTCTGTCTGCTCTTGAGTCGAGTTCGGCGGCAAGATTGCCATCGAGAACACCGTACCTTGGTCTTCATCTGGTAGGAAAGACGTCGGCAGATTCATAAATAACCAACCCGCACCAGCGCTCATTGCCACAAACACCAACAACATGCGCCCAGTGCGTTTTAGCAACTTGGCTACACCAGCCTCATAACCTGCGGTCATCGAATCAAATTTACGGTTAAACCAACCGAAGAAGCCTTTTTTATCCGTAAATTCAGCGTCACCTTTTTTCAGTAACGTAGCACACAGCGCTGGTGTCAGGATGATCGCAACCATCACTGACAACGTCATCGCAGCAACGATGGTGATCGAGAACTGGCGGTAAATTACCCCGGTCGAACCTGACATAAATGCCATCGGGACGAATACTGCCGATAAGGTCAAACCAACACCAATCAACGCGCCAGTGATCTGCCCCATCGATTTCTTAGTGGCTTCTTTTGGATCGAGCCCGTCTTCGTGCATCACACGCTCAACGTTTTCTACCACAACGATGGCGTCATCCACCAGCAAACCAATCGCCAGAACCATCGCAAACATCGTCAGGGTATTCACGCTGAAGCCAGTCGCGTAAAGAATGGCAAACGTACCCAAGAGTACAACCGGAACCGCAATCGTCGGGATGATCGTTGCACGGAAGTTCTGTAAGAACAGGTACATAATCAAGAACACCAACACAATCGCTTCCAGTAGCGTTTTCACTACTTCTTGAATCGATGCTTCTACAAACGGTGTTGTCTCAAATGGATAAGCGACTTTCAGACCATCTGGGAAGTTTTCACTTAACTCTGCTAAACGCTCTTTGACTGCAGCCGCCGTTTCCAGCGCGTTCGCACCTGTACCAAGTGAAATACCTAAACCAGACGCCGGCAAACCGTTGTACTGACCTTGAATATCGTAACTTTCTGCTCCGCGCTCAATGCGAGCAACGTCTCTTAGATAAACGTTTGCACCGCTCGCATCTGATTTCAAGATGATGTTTTGGAACTCAGCCACACTGCTTAAACGACTCGCAGAAGAAATCGTCGCGTTAAGCAGTTGACCTTTCTGCGCAGGTGCTGCCCCCAATTGACCAGATGACACTTGCGCATTCTGCTCACTGATCGCATTCGCAACGTCAATTGCCGTCAGGTTGAACTGAGTCAGCTTAAACGGGTCAAGCCACACACGCATCGCGTATTGAGAACCAAAAGCCTGTACTTGACCCACACCCGTCACACGGCTGATTGGGTCTTGAATGTTGGTTACCACAAAGTCGGCAATGTCGTTTTGTGTAAAATCTGGATCGTCAGAATAAACCGCCACCACCATCAAAAATGAGGTGTTAGATTTGTTCACCACAATACCTTGGCTTTGCACTTCCATAGGAAGCGAAGTCAACGCCAATTGCAGTTTGTTCTGCACTTGAACCTGCGCGATATCAGGATCGGCTTCACTATCAAAAGTCAGTGTAATGGTCGCATTGCCGAAAGCGTCACTGCTCGAAGACAAGTAACGTAGGTAATCCAGGCCTGTCATGTTTTGCTCGATAACCTGCGTGACAGAGTCCTCTACCGTTTTAGCAGAAGCACCAGGATAGCGCGCGCTGATGGTGATCGTGGTCGGCGAAATAGTTGGATATTGCGACACTGGCAAGTTGAACAAGGACATGATCCCCGCAAGCATGGTCAGAATCGCCAGTACCCAGGCAAAAACCGGACGATCAATAAAAAATCGAGCCATGATTATCCCTGCTCTCCCGTTTGGATGGTGACTGGGCTACCCGGACGCACCTTTTGCAAACCCGCCGTAATGACTTGATCACCGGCTTTTAATCCATCAATGATTCGCCATTGGTTGTCTATAACTTCAGCCGTGATGACTGGCGTAATCGCAACGGTATTATCAGCACTCACCGTCATCACCGAAGCTTTGCCTGTTGCATCGCGAGTCACGGTATTTTGCGGGATCAAAATCGCGCTAGGGTCAACACCAGTAATCACGGTCGCACGCACGAACATACCCGGAAGAAGTAAACCATCAGGATTTGGGAATTCCGCTCGCAAAGTCACGCTTCCCGTACTTTCATCCACGTTAACTTCCGTGAACTTCATTGTGCCTTTGTGCTCGTAAGTCGAGCCATCTTCAAGCGTCAATGCAACTTGCGCAGATTGATCTTCTTGCATGTGGCCTTGAGAAAGCGCCGCTTTTAGTCGTAGCAATTGAGCAGAAGACTGAACGATATCCACGTTGATCGGATCAAGTTGTTGAATCGTCGTTAGCTTGTCGGCTTGGTTTGCCGTAACCAACGCTCCCGCAGTCACATTTGACTTGCTGATCACGCCACTGATCGGCGCTTTCACACGGGTATAAGTCAAATTGATCTTTGCAGTATTGATCTTCGCTTTGGCTACGAGCACTTGCGCTTTCGCTTCTTTGTAAGCCGCTTCTGCTTCATCCAGATCTTGTTGACTGATCGATTTCTTGGTAATCAATGCGCGGTAACGTTTAACGGTTGCAAACGTCGATTCTTCAGAAGCTTGCGCACGAATCAACTCCGCTTCTGCACTAAGCAAATCCGCTTGAAATGAAGAGTCATCAATTTGATACAACGACTGACCTTTTTCCACAACGCCACCTTCAACAAAGTTACGTTCTGAAATAATACCCGTTACCTGTGGGCGGACTTCCGCCTCTTTAAATGCACGGCTGCGGCCCGGCAACTCAACCGTCAAAGCTTGTCGAACAGGTTCAACCGTCAACACATTCACTTCGGTTGCGGGAGCGGCGCCACCACCTTGCTCAGTTCCTTCTTGGCTTGGTTGACATCCCGCCATAAACAGGCTCGATGCAATCAGCAGCGATAGCGTGGTTCTACGTCTCATGAAACATCTCTCTTATTTTGCAAGCCCTACAAATATCCAATTCAATGCGTTCTGAATGGCTCGATTATGATTAGTGGATATGCATCTATCCCAAACAAATTAGTTAGAATGATAATTACCCAGTGTTGTACATACAACAAAATTTACGTTTCTATACGCTTGTCGAATGCGTTTGTTGTAAAGGTGCAATAGAACTCTCAGATTTGAAGATATTGTGTTGGAAATCACACTTTTCTGTGTACAAGTGGACGGGTCAAAGAGTGAGTAATTTGATGATAAAAACGGCGAGTGTTTGTACAGAATTTGGGGTTCAAGTCCAGATTTAATTGATTAAATCCAATTGGCGAAAAGCTACGTTAAACGTCAGCTAAAAAAGAGCCCGCACATCGGCGGGCTGTTTCGCATCAATTTCAAATGTCAGAGCTTAAACTCGGAACTGGCTGACTTGCTGATCCAATCTCTGAGTTTGTTGTGACAGCATCGCAAGTGATTGCTGAGCCTGCGTGACGATATCAACAATCGATGTACTGCTGTCTGCAATACCTTGAACGTTGGTATTCACTTCATCGCTCACTGTACTTTGTTGACTCGCTGCAGTTGCAATGTGCGTGTTCATCTCATTCATGCGTGAAATTGCATTGAGAATTTCAGCCAGAGATTCGCTTGCTCGCCCGGCAGATTGAATGGTCTCTTCACTGCTATTTTGGCTGCCACGCATCACTTCTACAGCTTGCCCTGCACCAGACTGAAGCTTTTCAATCATAGCTTGGATTTCACCCGTACTTTGCTGCGTACGACTTGCAAGAGAGCGTACCTCGTCAGCAACCACAGCAAAACCACGACCTTGCTCACCCGCTCGCGCCGCTTCAATCGCCGCATTCAGTGCAAGTAAGTTAGTCTGTTCTGCAATGCCGCGAATTACATCTAGTACAGAGGCAATATCGCTCACATCATTATCTAGCGTATTGATCACATGGCTTGTGCTTTCGATCTCTCCAGCCAAGTCACGAATCGAGCCGACCGTTTGCTCCAAAATCACATTGGTATTAGAAAGCTCATCATTCGCGGTTTGGCTTGCAACTGCTGCTTCATTTGCACTCTCGCTCACATTGCGGCTAGTCACTTGCATTTCATGCACTGCCGCAGCAACTGCTTCGCTATCGCGCTGTTGAGATACTGTCGAATCTGCAATCGTCTCAGTGAGCGAGCTTAAGTTTGCCATCTCTTGACGAAGCGTGTTTGAGCTATCAATCACCTGTGACACGGTCGCTTGGATTTTAGAAACAAACTCGTTAAATGCCTTGGCCAGCTGACCAATTTCATCTTGCGTATTAATTTGGATTCGTTGGCTAAGATCACCATCACCCGAAGCGATTTGCGCCATTGCGTCTTTGATGTCGTTTAATGGTTTAAGTACTGTGCGTAGCAGCAGGAACACCATGCCAAGCGCCGCTAAGATCACAACGATGATGCCCATTTCTAAAATCGATTCTGCTCGTGCAGTCGCCGCTGAAATGTCTGACTTCAACTCACCTTGCTTATCTTCGATAGCACTTTTCACGACATTGAGCTGGGCTCGAACATCAACAAATTGCTCCTCAAACGTGTTCTTGTGCTCGTTGTAGTAGCTTAGCCATTGAGATTGAGGCTGCTCAACATCACTTCGTAACTTTGTAGCCACTTTTGACCTAAAGTCACCAGTTTTTGCACATCAGCACCGTGTGATGCAGGCATCACTCCCGCACGTGATAGCTCAATCACTTTTTCCATACGCGGCAACGCTTTGTAAGCATTGTCTTTGTACTCGTGAATGTGATGATCAATATCTGCTTGTGTTTCTGCTAAGGCAATGCCTTGAACAGCAGAAGTCGCTTGGTAAAGATCGCGGTACGCATCTTCAATCGTGAACAGGTTGGGTACGATCTGTTCATTTAAGGTGTCGCTTAATTCAGATTGCTTGCTCGTTGTCATAACATTTAATACTGAGCTCACGGTGAACAATCCAATTATCAAAGATAGAGGAATCACTATCTTTTGTTTGATTGTAAAGTTTTGGAACATGAATAGATTCCCTTAATATATATGTACAATTCGTTCACTATCATATCAAACAAATGGACTATTCAACTGAGTAACTAGATCAACTTTATCTAATATTTTTTGTCTTTTTGATAACGGTTCTGTTTTCAACAATTAATTGATTTATAGGAAATTTTCTTTAATCGAGGCAAATCACAAGAATGATGAAAAATAAATGATTCACGACGTAAAAAATGTAACAAAATAGTACTAAGTTGATTTCAACGTAGCCTGATTTTATTCATATTTTCCTTAGAATCACACCAAACAGTGAATGACGTTAGGCAGATGATCTATTTATGTTTAAAGCTTACAGCAACAAATAAATTGAGATAGATGGATATAAATAGGCTTTTCGAGAAGAATAAAGGAAAGGAAGAAGAAAAATACGAATTGATAAAACGAAAAAGCCCCAGCATTTCTGCTAGGGCTTCGAATGTGGCGGTGAGTGAGAGATTCGAACTCTCGATACGTTGCCGTATACACACTTTCCAGGCGTGCTCCTTCAGCCACTCGGACAACTCACCGAATCAAATTGTGGTTAGCATTCTTGGCTAACGAGGCGCTAATTTAATGATTATGAGCCTCATGGTCAAGGCTAAACCGTAAAAAAAGCCTTCTTTTACACTCGTTTGCTCACTAAGTAACTAAATTGAACAAAACAGTGTCAATCAAACGCCTTGATGATAACCCGGAACGCGGAACCAACGACGGCACATATCCAAAAAGTAGCCGTATAACACGCCCATTCCACAAGAAACCACAGCGTTGCTCGCAACTGCCGTAACAATTTGATCATACGATGCACCAACGGCTAAAAGAATGCCGGCGTACACAGGTGATTGGAAAAGCACATACGATACAAGATCAGACACATTTTTCATGAAAGAGGAAGGTGAAAGTTTGTTACCTTGGCGCAAAACCCAATCACGGAACATGCCATAAGGCCAAGCAATCGCGATATTTACTGGTATAGACAACGTGCGTGATGCCAGAGACTGCTCAAACGTCATTCCTGAAATCAAAATCTCGATAATCATCCCTGTAATAAAGCAAAAAACAACCATAGCAAAAGTATCCGCTGCGGCATGACGAATACAAAATGGTCCACGAGACTTCATTTACAACCCCTAAAATCAAACACTGCAATTAATAAAGAACTAAATACGATTAACTGCCACACAACTTAATTACCAGTTAATGGCACTATTAAATCACAACATTTGTAGATTATGGCTCCATATTTAAAATGAAGTTGTAAATTAATAACCAACTTTAGAAACAAAAGTAGTTTTTTTCACCGTTTTAGCGAAAAAACAGGATTTTACGGGTAAAAAAGGCACAAAAATATGGAAATGGCTTACTTTTAAGAGGGTTGAAAATGAGTAGATGGTATAGAATTGGAACAAAATTTGGTTTTATTACACCAATTGCAAACGCTTATGCTACCTAGATGTAAAAACTCAGAGTATAAATGACGGCACAAAGCACTACCGATATGGTAAAAATACGCTGAAGTTCAGGAAGAGCCAAAAGAGCGGCGAAGAAAACAAATGGACTGCTTTTTTACCTGTATATTACGGCGTAGCAAGTAACATAGTTAATGTGTCTATATCTTCCTGATCGGGTGGAGATTGACGCAGTAGATCGCGTTTAATCCTAGTGATTACCTCCGACAATACCTCATCTGTATTAGGTTGAAGGCTATCCATTATAGCAAGTAGCGCATCAAGAGCGTCTCCGAGATTGCCATTATCTAGAGCGACATAAAAGCTAATCAGCAAAGAATCGGTTCCCAACACTTCTAATGCTTGTTGATTTTGCTTGGTTTGATATTGATACAGCAAATCGGCATGTCGGTACAAAGCATCATCCAGTTCGGACTCCACTATTGGTTTAGCAATGATATGGTCAGCGCCTACACCTAACATGCGCTCTTGGGTCTCTTTGAACACATCTGCAGTACAACCAAAGATCAGTACCGACTTCGCAGCGCTGCTCATGGAGCGAATTGCTGAGATTGCCCCAACTCCATCAAGGACAGGCATATGGTTGTCCATCAATATTAAATCGAACGGCTCTACAGCTATTTTATTTACCGCTAGCTGTCCATTTTCAACACTTGAGCATTCAAAGCCCTTTGCTCTTAAGAAGGTTTCCATAATGATGGCGTTGGTTCGATTGTCCTCTACTATCAAGGCCTTCAAACCATTGCAATTGAGCTTGTGCCTATGTCCTGATTCCACTTTCCCCGGTTCGCAAGGAGAGATCTCAACTTCAACCGTGAATGTGGTGCCGATATTTTCTTGGCTTTGCACAGTCACATGACCGCCCATGTGCTCGGCGATCTCTTTAACAATTGCAAGGCCAAGGCCAGTCCCGCCGAAGCGCCTTGTGGTTGATGATTCTGCTTGCTCAAATGGGCGAAATATACGTTTTTGCGCCTCTTTAGATATCCCTATTCCCGTGTCTTTTATCGCGATAACCAACACAGTTTTGTCATAGTGAGTTTGCTCACTCAGCGTCACTTCAACAATGCCTCTATCAGTAAACTTCACGGCGTTATTGAGTAAATTAAACAACACTTGACGAAGGCGCGCTTTGTCGTTGTCATACCAGCGTCCCACAGGAACTAACGACGTCACCTTAAACTGCAATCCTTTCTCTGCACACAAGGTATGATAAACGCTTTTTATACTGCCAATGATCGATTCTATGGGGAATGGCGAGTTCGAAAACTCTACATGTCCCTGCTCTATCTTGGAATAATCAAGAATCTCGTTCAGTAGCGTCATCATGTGATCACCAGAATCGTATAATGTACTGAGGTGTTTTCTTTGTTCGTCCGTTAACGGCGTTTTGAGCAGGATTTGAGCGGTGCCGAGTACCCCATTCATCGGTGTACGGATTTCATGCGACAAAGTGGCAAGAAAAGCAGTTTTGGCATTTGTCGACGCTTGGGCTTTTACTCTCTCTTGTTCGAGGTAAATGGTCTTCTCGTTGAATTTGGTAATGAGATGGCCGATTTCGTCCTCACTTCCGTAATCGATATCAATGATCCCGCCAGTTTTGGAATCATCAATTTTTGTAGCGATTCGTACGATAGGTTCGACAATGTATCGGTTAAGTAAATAGTA
Source organism: Vibrio sp. Y20_XG_PY13 (assembly GCF_024181925.1). Lineage (NCBI taxonomy): Bacteria > Pseudomonadati > Pseudomonadota > Gammaproteobacteria > Vibrionales > Vibrionaceae > Vibrio > Vibrio sp. Y20_XG_PY13. Next base: position 560,884 of record NZ_JAMZAL010000002.1, read on the forward strand.
CCCAACGAGAACGCATAGCAATAAGAATGGGATGATGCCGCCTTCAACACTCATGACTTGCTCGAACACTTGATCTGCCACTTTCGCCTTAGCATTGACAACTTCTAGCTTCCAATGAAATTCACCAAAATCGAGTTTACTAATGTACATTTGTTTGGTGATTTGAAAGTTGTGTTCGATGATGACATTCGAGTTAGCATCTCGAATGACCACCCCCAAAGAGTATTGGTTGGTGTGCTCACGAATGAACTGGAATAAGGCCTCCAAAGAAAGGTCGACCGTCGCAACGCCTGCAAACTCTCCATTTCTATAATACGGCGCAGAGGCGGTAATCATTTGAACTTGAGTGAAAGTATCAATATACACCGCAGACCAACTCACCGAGCCTGACGGTTGTTCAGCGGCTGCGCGATACCACGGCTCATTGTCATAACCGCCAGATTCTGGATTGTTGTATGAATGAATCTGATCGATGTTCCCCTCACTGTTCTTGTTAAAGAACAGACTGGTAAACCGCCATCGTTCATCTTTGAGTTCTGGTTTGGGCCACAATCCACCACTGACGATGATCTCATCGCTTAATCTTAAAATCTGAGGGATGGTCGATTTAAGGGAATCGCTTTGGTTTGAGCTTTGCGCAAGCCCAACTAAGCTATTCAGTACGCCTGTGGATGTGATGAGCGGCTCTTTTATCTGGGATGCAAGCAGTTGGGTACGTAAATCGAGATTTCTTTCTAGTTTGTCACGGACAGGTGGCTCAACCACCAAGTACACCACCGACCCTATCGTAGCGATAAAAAAACACAGGTACAGTGTGAGAGCGAGAATGCTTTTTTTTCTAAGTGACGAACGAATTTCCATATCTGTAGACGAATCATTCCCTAATATCGATTTATCACTGATTGATTGGTAAGATGAGCGCAACCAATCAGCCCATTAACAAATGGTATTCTATTTTGAAACTACAAGACATGCTTTCTCTTCCAGAACTTGATGGAAAACTACTAAACCTAGCGAAAACTCAAGGCTTTGTAACCGCGATGGCATCAGCGCCAAACGTGTTGAACCCTCAAGAGTGGCTGCCATTCTTATGGGGCGGCGAAGAGACTGCACCTTTCTCAGATGGTGAACAACTAGAACTGTACATTGATGAAATTGTACAAATGTGGAACCAAACTCGACCAGCTTTGCTAGAAGGTTCTTGGCAATGGCCTGAAGGTTGTACTCTCGATGAGCAAGACATTGTCTCAGCAAGTACTCGTGATTTCTGTGAAGGTGTACTTCAAGGTTGGCAACTGACACGTGATGATTGGGAAACGTTAATGCCAGAAGACAGCGAAGACAGTGCCCTATTGGGTGGAGTGCTGCTCTCTCTTACCATGTTGTACGATCCAGAAACCACCATTGCAACGCTTGCAGAGCAAGGCATGGAAGGCTTAGAGCAATTTGAAGAGATCTTCAATGCTATACCTGTGATGCTATGTGGTCTTACTCAACGCGGTGTTGCGTTGGCTGAAGAGCAATAAAATAACGTAATCGTTGATCATTGAAATTGAACATCTGATATGAAAAAGCTCTCCGAATGGAGAGCTTTTTCATTACGTCAAAATCACATGTGGAATGTAGCGCGCCATATCTTGTGTCACTAGGCTACTGTCTTCACGAATCGAAATACCCGCCGCTCTATCATTGACGAGCCAACTACCGATTAACGTATGGTTCTGCCCAAACTTAGGCAACGGATGATATTTCTGAACGATATTGAACTTCGATTCATAAGGCCCCGGCGTTTTCACCAAGCGCTTTCCATCTTTGACGATCTCAATATTCGCCCCCTCCCGTGAGAATAACGGTTTGATGACATAATCGTTCAAACAACTCGCTTTTGGGTCATTAGCAAAATAGGCAGGCAAAAGATTGGGATGATTTGGAAAGCGTTCCCACAACAATGGCAAAAGTGCTTTATTGGATAAAATCGATTTCCACATGGGTTCTAGCCAGTTGACATTTGCAGTCGCTAAGTATTTCGCGTATTCCTCTTCAAACATGAATTCCCAAGGATAAAGTTTGAACATCCAACGAATGGCTCGTTCGTCCACATCCACAAACTTTCCGTCTTCCGTTACACCAATATCTTCGAGGTGCACAAAAGCTGTCGCTAGCCCCGCCTCGCGCGCGCAATCTTCTAAATACTGGACAGTCGCTTTATCTTCTTCTGTGTACTTGCAACAGCTAAAGTGGAGAGTTTGTCCCGGTTGATATTTGGCTATCTCCGCAAAACGCTCAATTAGAAAGTCTTGAAGAATATTGAATTGATCCGCAGCTTGATGAATTCGACCTTTGTTAACTACATCTTCCAGCCACACCCATTGCCAAAAACCCGTTTCAAACAAACTTGTCGGTGTATCGGCATTGTTTTCGAGTAGCTTTGCTGGTGATGTTCCGTTATACGCAAAATCCAAACGAGAATAGAGTGAAGGCTCTTTTCGTTGCCACGAAGACGCTACCTGTTCCCACATCAACTCAGGAATCGCACATTTCGTCAGTAGTTGCTCACAGCGAACCACCTCATCCACAATAGACAAGCACATCTGATGCAGTTCTTCAGTGGGAGATTCTAGGTCGTGCTCGATTTGCTCCAGCGTAAATTGGTAGTAAGCACTCTCATCCCAATACGGTTGCCCATACATAGAATGAAAACCAAAACCAAACTGGCGTGCTAATTCACGCCAGTTTTCTCGCTCTTGTATCTCTCGTCGAAACATAATCAACCGCCACGACTGACCGAAACCGCTTTCCCGAATCCACCTCGAGACATGGCTCTTCCAATGGTTCCGCCCCCACGTTTGTTTAAGTTACTGGTCGCGACTTTGGTCGACTGGTTACGATAGGAGCCAAAAAACTGGCCTGCACCGTTATAAAATTTGGACTTATAGCGGTACATCGGTTCCGAATAATAACTCTTGTTGTAACCTTTCAAATCATTAACTGAACGACTATAGAAAAAGCCGCCAAAATGAGGGACATAAGCACGAGAGCCTGAGCTGTAGTAACAATCGTCTTCGTAAAAGTCGTTTTCACATTCGAATTCATTGTTATAACGAGGAGCATTTCGTTCAGCACGAGCCAATGCCTCTTGGTAAGCAATATCACACTGCTCACTAAACTCTGGCGAGTTGGATTTACATTCATCGGCGTCAGAAAAAATGTAGCCTTCAGTCTTTGATTCTTGGGTCGCAAGAAAGAAAATTCCGCCAAATGCCGCGAACGGTATGATTTTTCCAAGCTTTAAGCTTTTATCCATGGAAGAACGTTTAACGTTGGAACTGCGCTTCATCGTTCCTCCTAGTACGTCATACAAGCAGCATTCAACATGCCGACCGATATAGAAACCGCCGCAAGTACAATGCCTGCAGGCAGCTCATCTTTTTCGATACGCTCAGTAACTCTTGGCAGCAACATAAAACGCACGATGGCAAATGCGATGATTTGCGCAAGCATGGCAACAACGCCCCAAACCATAAAGTCGACAATGTTGACTGAGTTTTTTGCCGCACCCGAAATCGCGATACAATAACCCAGAAAAGCGCCACTCAACGCCACTGCGGCTGCGGTATTTTGCTTTTCCTTGATCAGATGCCATTCATCATAAGGCGTAAGCTTGACGTAGATGAACTTAAACGCCAAAACAAAAATAACGGATACTGAGAAGTAGAGTAAAAAGTTTGGAAAACCTGCTAACAGGCCGGCAATCATGTGCATTATTGTTCCTTGTTCATTTCTTTCCATGCAAAATCATCAATACGTTCATCTGCAATGTAAAACAGCTTGGTACCCGGTGGCACTTCCGCATCTAAATCTGGGTTGAGTTGGATACCGTTGCCGATATCAAACGCAATCAACGTCGCGTGGTGACGCTTTTTGATAAAGCCAAAGATGCTCTCAATGGTTGTAATAGGTTGATTCTCAGGATAAATGACTGAGTACTGTGTCATCCCACGGGTGGATGCCAGTAATTCTTGGTGCAAGGCACTAGAGCCAGGGTCTACTGCCGCTTTCGCCAACATTTCTGCTCCTACGGCAGGAATGCACTCTGCTTTAGGGCAATGCTGACTGAGCAATCGACCTAAGGCGTCGTCTTTAAAATAAGCCAGCAAGTGTGCGTCAGGATTCACAGAGGCACAATAAAGCGCAGCGGAGAGCGTAATGTCATCCGAAAGATTATCAACAATGATACAACTCGCATCAGTAATGTTGGCGTTCTGCATTTCCTGTGCGTCGGTATAACTGGTCACTTTGATAAAATGAATCTCACCCGGCAATGGGTTTTCAATATCAGAGCGACTACACAACACGATAGGGCGCTTGCCTTCTTCTTCGTGTTGCAACATACGAATCAGGTGCATTGTTCTCGACCCGTTCCACCCAAGCAATACGATATGATTTTCCACTCTCACTCTCCGTTTACCCAAAATACCCGCTCGCCAATAATCGATTGCAGAACCAGCTACACGCCCCAGTAACGCAGCAAACAAACTCAAGCCACCGGGAATAACAAACAACACAACAACCCACTTCCCTAAGTCTGTGACCGGAGAGTGATCTCCATAGCCCACCGTACTAGCGGTAACCATGAGGTAATAAATGAAGTTGGAGAAGTTGTCCGTTAGCGCTTTTTCACCCGCAAGAGCCAAAAACCCCCACGATAAACTGATGTACAAAATGCTAATAACAAGAAGGTTTCGGTTGCTTAATTTAAATAGGTGCGAACTAAGCCACTTTTTAACTACTAGCCACACAGCCATAAATATCCGATCCCTGCATTTACAAAATCAATCAATATTAAACCATTGATAATCAAAAACAAAAAAACCAGCCATATTCGGCTGGTTTTTTGGGATTTATCTTAATAAATAGAAGTGATTACGCGTTACCTTTCACTTGCATATTTAGCTGCTCAGCAAAGTCTAGCATGCGGTTCAGTGGAATGAGAGACTTCACTCGTAGCGCTTCATCTACGAAGATTTCGTGCTCTTCTCCACCTTCACTAAGCGCTTTTTCAATCGCTTTCAAACCGTTCATTGCCATCCAAGGACAGTGTGCACAGCTGCGACAAGTCGCGCCAGCACCAGCAGTAGGCGCTTCGATCAGTTCTTTTTCTGGCACCAGTTGTTGCATCTTAAAGAAGATGCCTTTATCCGTTGCCACGATCATTTGTTGGTGAGGGAGTTCTTTCGCAGCCTTGATAAGCTGACTTGTAGAGCCGACAGCATCAGCCAATTCCACCACACTTGCTGGTGACTCTGGATGAACAAGAATCGCAGCATCTGGGTAAACACTCTTCATCTTACGAAGTGCATCAGCAGAAAATTCATCATGCACTACACACTCACCTTGCCAAAGCAACATATCTGCGCCCGTTTTATTGGCAATGTATGAGCCCAAATGACGGTCTGGTCCCCAAATAATTGGCTTATCTTCAGCGTCTAAATGTTCCACGATTTCAAGCGCGATACTTGATGTGACCACCCAGTCAGCACGAGCTTTCACTGCCGCAGAAGTGTTTGCGTAGACAACAACCGTATGATCTGGGTGTGCATCACAGAATTCACTGAATTTGTCCGCCGGACAACCTAGATCAAGTGAACATTCCGCTTCCAGCGTTGGCATTAAAATTCGTTTTTCTGGTGTCAGAATTTTAGCCGACTCACCCATAAAACGTACGCCTGCAATAATCAGTGTGCTTGCTGGGTGGCGGTTACCAAACTTAGCCATTTCTAGTGAATCCCCAACAAAACCACCTGTTTCTTCCGCTAGTGCTTGAATTTCAGGATCGGTGTAGTAATGCGCGATCAGCACTGCGTCTTTTTGTTTTAGCAGCTCTTTGATACTCGCGATATAAGACGATTTTTCTTCTTCGCTTAACGGAATTGGTTTTGGTGGGAATGGGTAAACAGTGTCGATTTTATCTAATATGTGGCTCATTGCTCTTGCTCTACGCAACTTCCTTTAATCCGCGTATTGTAACCTCGATAATTTTCAAAAACCAACCTGTAACTAGAATTTCTAGCGGTCTAGACGTATATATTTGTTGCATGTGGCATTTTATTATACATGGCAATTTTGTAAGAAATTAAAAAAGCAGAAGGCATCTAAAAAGAAAAAGGAAGCCTAAGCTTCCTTTTTAGAATGGTGTTTATTTCAGCTTTGAGCCAGCCAGTTTAGCCGACGCACTACCTGGGTATTCATCGACAACTTGTTGGTAGTATTTTTTCGCTTGAGCGGCATTGTTATTACGCTCTGCGATTTCGCCTAACTTAAGCAAGGCGTCAGCTCGTTTGTTAGAGTCTTTGTAAGACACTACCGCAGCAAAGCTTTTAACCGCGTCTTTATCCTGTTTCTTAGCAAAGTACAATTGGCCTAACCAATAGTGTGAATTCGCTGAGTATGTGGAATCAGGATAGTCTTTCTGGAACTGCTGGAACGCAGCAATTGCACCAGTGTAGTCACGCTTTTTAAGGATTAAGTCAACCGCATTTTGGTATGCCGTTTGCTCATCAACATTTGGCGTGTATTTACCACTAGTTTCTGTTGGTTTGGTTTCTTTTACCGGTGCCGACTTCATCTCACCGCGAATACGGTCAAGCTCGACAAACAACTCACGTTGACGCTGCAACATTTGCTGCATTTCATAGCTATTTCGCTCTAATTGACCACGCAAATCACTGATCTCTTGTGACATTTGGTCAATCTGCTCTTGCATTTGGAGCTGAACACGGTTGCGATTTTGTAGTAGACGCTCTAATCGCTCGACTTCCGTTTCAGATGAACGGCTCTTAGAGACTGAGGATGTGCTGTTGAGATCGGATACTGGAGCTGGTGCAGCGAACGCGAAGTTCGCTGCACTTGCCAGTAACGTAAGCGCAACAGCGCGCTTAGTGTTACTGAACATGAGGATTTCCTCGAATTAGTATACTAGAACCGCGCGACGGTTTTTAGCGTACACTTCATCTGATTGACCTAGAAGAAGTGGCTTCTCTTCACCGTAGCTAACGATTGAGATTTGATCTGCTTGTACACCTAGCGCTTGTAGGTAGTTAGCAACTGCTTGAGCACGACGCTCACCTAGAGCGATGTTGTACTCAGGAGTACCGCGCTCATCAGCGTGGCCTTCAATCGTTACTTTTAGAGCAGGGTTCTTGCTTAGGTAAGAAGCGTGAGCTGCTAGCATCTCTTCGTAATCACCTGCAATTGTAGAGTTGTCAAACGCGAAGTAAATTGTTTGAGTTTCGCGAAGTGCTTGCTCTTTTAGCTCTTGTTCAGTTAGCTGACCGCTTTGATCGATCGGCGTCGCTACTGTTGTTTCTGCTGCAGCATTGTTGTTAGTTGCTGCGCCAGTGTTAGAAGCTGCGTCGTCGCTTGAACTACACGCAGTCATAGCCATTACAGGAAGCGCGATTAGTAGCCCTTTTAGAACCTTGTTCAGTTGCATCTTATTTTCCTTTATTAATCAAACTTATTACTACAAAAACGGTGACCACGCAGGCGCTCTCACACGCCCATTTGTTGCCGGTAATCTAGCTTTAAATCGACCATCAATTGACACCATCGATAGTACGTTTTTCTTGTTGTAAATCGAGCTATACACAACCATGCCACCGTTAGGGGCAATACTCGGAGACTCGTCTAATAGAGTCTTAGTTAAGACTTGAAGAGCACCAGTTTCCAAATCTTGTTTCGCCAAATTAAAACCTGAATCACTGCGATTCACCATTACTAGGAATCGGCCATCAGGTGTGATTTGACCACCCAAGTTTTGGCTACCTTGCCAAGTCAAGCGATCGATAGAACCGCTGCCCAAATTTACTTGATAAATCTGTGGTTTACCACCCCTATCCGATGTGAAAATCAGCGATTTGCCATCAGGGTGCCAGAACGGTTCAGTATTATTTGATCTGCTACGCGTAATTTGGGTGAGTTTGCGAGTTTTCAGATCAAAAGTGTACACCTGTAGAGTGCCCGTCTTAGACAGTACAAGCGCTAACTTGTTACCATCAGGAGAGAATCTTGGCGCACCATTATGGCGAGGGTATGACGTAATTTTTTCACGTTCACCGGTATAGATGTTCATGATGAAAATTTCTGCTTGGCCATTTTGGAAGCTTACATACGTAAGTTTCTGCCCATCTGGAGACCATGCAGGAGACATCAGAGGCTGCTTAGAACGCAATACTAATCGCTCATTGTAACCATCGTAATCAGCAACACGAAGCTGGTACGGGAAACGGTCTTTGTCGTTTACAACCACGTAGGCAATACGAGTCATAAATGCGCCACGTTCACCAGTCAGTTGTTCATAGACAAGGTCGGAAATACGGTGAGCGTACTCACGCATACGAGGGCCTTTTACCGTAGCCACTTTGTTAAACAAAACATGGTCTTTAGATAAAACAAGCTCGCCGTCACTCCCTAGAGCTTTGCTCTGCCCACCAGTTAACTGACCGCGTACCACATCAACAAGCTGGTAATTTACAACGTAATCGCCTTGCTCATTTTGCTTGATAGAGCCAGTTAACAGCGCATCTACACCAAGGCTTGTCCACGAATCAAAGTTAACTTCTGATTCATTGAATGGCGTTTGTGGCATTTTATTAGTTGGCACTGGGCTGAACTTACCACTGCGCTGTAGGTCAGATGCAATGACAGCAGAAATGTCGGTAGGAAGTGGTTGACTGCCCTCCCATTTAAAGGGAACAACAGCAATTGGTCGTGCCGAATCAATACCATCAGTAATGACCAGCTCCAATGCAGCGTGCGCTACATTTGTTAGACTGCCTAGCAGTACAAACATTCCTAGTAAAAGACGTTTAATCACGGCTTATCCCTTATTGTTGTAGTGCGACCGTAAGGTTAATATCCTTCAGCCTTTGGTTAACTGTTGAATCGGTTGACATCGGGAAACTTGGTACTTGTGCAATTGCACTCTTTGCAGCTGCACATACTCTAGAGTCACCAGAAAGCACGTTAACTGACGAAACAATCATGTCAGTTCCCGTAGGAATCAGCTTAATGTTAACTCTACACTCCTTTCCCAATAGGTAGTCATCCTTTAGCAATCGGCTTTGAATAAGCTGAATATAGATTGAACTGTAGCGGGAAACCTCATCAGCCACAAATTTCCCCTGAGCCTGTTGGTTTGCACTCGCTTCACTTTCTAGGCCAGCAAAAATATCATCCAGTGCAGCTTCTTGCTCTTTACGCTCACGTTCTAAACGCTCAAGGCGCTCTTTTTCTTTACGCGCTTTTTCCGCAGCTTCTTTTGCCGCTTTTTCTTTCGCAATGCGTTCTTGTTCCGCTTTTTGAGCCGCCTCGCGTTCACGTTTTGCCTTTTCTTCCGCTTCTTTTGCCGCCTTCTCGCGAGCTACTCGCTCTTGTTCCGCTTTGGCAATCGCCGCTTCTTTGGCTAAACGTTCCTGCTCTGCTTTACGTACAGCTTCTTCTTTCGCTTTACGCTCTTTCTCAAGTTTAGCTGCACGCTCTTTTTCTTGGCGAACTCGTTCTTCTTCTGCTTTGCGTTCCTGCTCTTTTTGCTTGCGAGCCGCTTCAGCTTCTCTGGCCGCTTTTGCATCTTTCGCTTGCTGTTCTTTCAACTTACGAATTTGTTCTTCTTCAGCCTTACGGTTTTTCTCAAGCTGCTCCGCCTCACGTCTTAATTTATCAAGACGATCTTGCTCTTTTTTGGCCGCTTTTTCACGCTGCTGACGAATTTCTTTCGCTTGTTGTTGCACCAGTTTAGGGTCTATCACGACAGCCTGAACCATCTGTCCAGTTGGCTCAGGCTTGGTCATCGCAAAATCAGTACCCCAGAGCAATGCTGCTACCAAGAGAGCATGCAGACCTACCGATATGACTATCGGTTTAGTGTACTCTTTCGATTGTTTCTTTTTGTCTTTCATGAATATTGACGTTTATTCCCTAATATCGGTCAGGAGCCCTACTTTAGGGATTCCAGCACGACTCAATTCATCAAGTAAAAGGACAACATCAGCGTATGGCGTCGCTGCATCGCCGCCTACTGCAACTGGTGAATCAGGTTTGATGGAACGCTCTGCTTTAACTCGAACAATGACATCTTGCAGTGAAAGACCACGTTGCACTTCTTCATCGTTCACGCTTAGGCCTAAATTGCCGTCACGATCGATTTCAATGATGATAAAACTGCTATCGGTATCCCCTGCAAGTTCTTGAGCAGGAGTTGCATTTGATGTCTTTGGTAGATCGACATCTACGCCTTGAGTTACAAACGGAGCGGTCGCCATAAAAATAATTAACAGCACAAGCATTACGTCAATATAAGGAACGACGTTAATCTCTGCCGTCATTTTTCGCTTTTTAGGTTGATAACCCGCCATGCTTTATTCCTTATCCGCGCTGTCTCGGCCAGCCATCGCTTGACGATGAAGGATGCTGTGGAATTCTTCTGAGAATGTCGCGTAAGTATGTTCCAGCTTACTTACTTTGTTGCTTAGTCGGTTATAAGCCATTACCGCAGGAATTGCTGCGAATAGACCCATAGCAGTCGCGATCAACGCTTCTGCGATACCTGGGGCAACCATGGAAAGCGTTGCTTGTTTCACTTCACCCAGTGCGATAAACGCATGCATGATGCCCCAAACAGTACCAAACAAACCAATGTATGGGCTGATTGAACCGACAGTTGCTAAGAAAGGTAGGCTTGTTTCAAGCTCATCAACTTCACGCGCAACAGCAACACGCATCGCGCGACCTGTGCCTTCCATAATGTATGCTGGTGAGTTCGCATTGCTCTTACGTAAACGAGCAAATTCTGTGAAACCTGCGTAGAAGATTTCTTCTGTACCTGCGATCTCGTCTTTGCGCCCTTTCACTTTTTGGTAAAGTTGGGAAAGGTCTGTACCTGACCAGAATTTGTCTTCAAATTGCTCTGCATTTTTTGATGCTTGGGAAAGCACTTTGCTGCGCTTGATGATCATTGCCCATGACGCGATTGACATGCCTAGCAATGTCAGCATCACAAGTTTTACCAACAGACTGGCCTGAAGAAAGAGATCTAAAATGGAAATATCAGCAGTCACTATTTGTTAGCTCCGAATTGATAAATGTTGGAATAGCTATTGGTTTCATTTTCTTATTATCGATACATGCTACCTTAACAAAGGCCTTGCACAATATCTTGCCTTGATCATTGACCAACTCTTGACAGAATTGCAAAGACGCACGTTTTATTTCTGACACTCGGGTTAATACTGTCAACTGTTCGTCCAGTCTCGCCCCTTGTTTGAAATCGATATCCATGTGTCGGACAACAAAGCCAATATTTTGTTCCAGTAACACATGTTGAGAAATGCCTTTTGCACGCAACATCTCGGTACGCGCGCGCTCAAAGAATTTTAAATAGTTTGAATGATATACAACGCCGCCCGCATCGGTGTCTTCATAGTACACGGTGATCGGCCAGCGGAAGGGATTTGATGTGCCTTGCAAGGGAGTACCAATATATTCAATTCTTTAAAGTGGTTACTATAACTGAAGCAACAGTAATTGGTACTGAACGGAAGGAATATTTTTGATTTTTGTAGAAAAAATAAAAGCCAGACAAACTGCCCGGCTTTTACTCGATGATTTAATAACCAACTTTATTGCAATGTAATTCAATTTACATGAAATAAAGCGCAGTTAGATAAATTAAGATAGCTAACGAGAAGTAAGGGCTAAACAACAATTGCCAGTACCAATTTCTCGGTTTGAAGCCTACTCCGAACACCATACTTGAGCACAATGCCCAAATAAGTGCCGGGGCGATCACTGCGTTAAAGCCACCAATCGCTTGATGGTACGCTTCTGGATCCCACATCACCAATCCTACGTGCATAAAGCCAAGGATGAGGGATAAGACTCTTAACAGAGTCTTATCCATTGGTTCGTGAAACTTCGCTACCTTGTCAGCGAGATTACTCACTGTCTTTGTCCATCATTTCTGAGTGCTCTAACCAAAGAGCGTTGATGATACCGAATGCACAAGCAAGTAGTACACCTAGAATCCATGCGAAATACCACATAGTAATTGCTCCTTAGTATAGTGAGTTTTTGTTGTCTTCAATGTACTGATCATCAAGGCGACCAAACATCTTGTAGTAAGTCCAAGACGTGTAACCAAGGATGATTGGAACCATAACAAACGCTACGCCTGTCATCAGGTTCAGAGTCAACTCAGATGATGTTGCATCCCACATTGTTAGACTGTGGCTTGGCATTAGATCTGAAGGCATGATGAATGGGAACATCGCAAAACCTGCAGTAAAGATAACGCCAGCAACACCTAGGCTTGAAGTGATGAACGAAATCGCACACTTTTCAAGACGAGATGACAATACAGCAAGCAGCGGCATTGCAACACCTAGTACAGGAGCAGCCCATAGTAGTGGGTAGTTTTCAAAGTTCTTCATCCACGCACCAGCTTCACGGATTACCTCTTTGTTTAGAGGGTTAGAAGCTGCATTTGTGTCGATGCCACCAACAATCACGTAACCGTCAATGTTTTGAACCCAGAAGCCTGCGGCAACAAACGCAACGACTGTTAGTAGACCCGTGATTTGAGCAACGTTGCGAGCACGTGTGTGAACTTCACCCGTTGTTTTCATTTGTAGCCAAGTAGAACCTTGCATCAAAATCATGAACAAACTAACCAGACCACAAAGCAGAGCAAATGGGTTTAGCAGGCCAAAGAATGAGCCATGGTATGTTGGCATCAAAAACTCGCTCAATTGGAATGGAACACCTTGTAGAAGGTTACCAAACGCCACACCAAAGATGATTGGCGGAACAAAACCACTGATTGAGATACAGATATCCCAAGTATTACGCCATTTTGGCTCTTCGATCTTAGAGCGGTAATCTAGGCCCAGAGGACGAAGCCAAAGTGCTGCTAGCGTCAGGATCATTGCTAAGTAGAAGCCTGAGAATGACGTTGCGTAAACCAAAGGCCAAGCGGCGAACAATGCACCACCAGCAGTGATAAGCCAAACTTGGTTACCATCCCAGTGAGGGGCAATTGAGTTAATCATTACACGACGTTGTGTGTCGTTTTTACCGATAATAGGTACAAGCGCGCCTACACCCATATCGAAACCGTCTGTTACTGCAAAACCAACTAGTAGAACACCGATTAGTACCCACCAGATGAGTCGCAAGATTTCGTAATCAAACATCTTGTTATCTCCTTACCTTACGCTTCTACTTGGCGGCTAACTTTGTCTTCAACAGAGTCAGCGTTTTGCTCAAAGTGGTAGCGGCCAGTTTTCAGACTGCTTGGACCTTTACGAGCGAATTTCAACATTAGGTAAACTTCTGCAATCAGGAATACCGTGTATAGCGCCAAGATTGCGAATAGTGACGTCCAGATTTCACCTGCAGTCAATGCTGAAGCCGCAACGTGCACAGGAAGAATTTCACCAACAGCCCATGGTTGACGACCGTACTCAGCGACGAACCAACCCGCTTCAATCGCAATCCACGGAAGTGGAATACTCAATAGTGCAGCTTTAAGAATCCATTGTTTTTGTTCGATTTTTTGACGACATGTTTGGATAAATGCCGCACCGAATACGAACAACATGATGAAGCCACAAGCAACCATGATACGGAATGACCAGAATAGTGGCCATACTGTTGGGATTGAATCATCCGCAGCAGCTTGAATTTGCTCTTCTGTCGCATCAACAACATTGTCTGTGTAGCGTTTTAGAAGTAGACCGTAACCTAGGTCACCTTTCACTTCATCAAACGCAGTCATGTTTTCTTCTGACTTGTCACCAGCACGAAGTTTCTCAAGAAGTTCGTAAGCGTACATACCGCCACGAATACGCTCAACGTGCTCATCACGAAGGTCGCGAAGACCTGTCACTTGCTCATCAAAAGAACGTGTCGCGATGATACCCATTACGTAAGGGATCTTGATTGCGTAATCGGTGTGCATGGTTTCTTGGTTAGGAACACCAAACAACGTAAACGCTGCTGGAGCTGGTTCTGTGTGCCATTCTGCTTCAATTGCAGCAAGCTTCACTTTTTGAACTTCACCAAGCTCGTAACCAGATTCGTCACCAAGAACGATGGTTGATAGGATCGCAGCAATACCGAAAGATGCAGCGATAGCAAATGAACGACGAGCAAACGCAATATCACGACCTTTTAATAGGTAGTATGAACTGATGCCTAGAATAAACATTGCGCCACAAGTGTAACCAGAAGCAACCGTATGCACGAACTTAACCTGAGCAACTGGGTTTAGTACAACTTCAGAGAAGCTTACCATTTCCATACGCATGGTTTCGAAGTTGAAGTCCGCGCCTACTGGGTTTTGCATCCAGCCGTTTGCGATAAGAATCCAAAGAGCAGAGAAGTTAGAGCCCAGCGCCACAAGCCAAGTAACAGCTAAGTGTTGGCGTTTAGATAGACGATCCCACCCGAAGAAGAATAGACCAACAAAAGTTGACTCCAGGAAGAAAGCGACAAGTGCTTCGATCGCCAGCGGCGCACCAAAGATGTCACCTACATAGTGGGAGTAGTACGACCAGTTAGTACCAAACTGGAATTCCATGGTAAGGCCGGTAGCCACACCAAGTGCAAAGTTAATACCGAACAGCTTACCCCAGAACTTGGTCATGTCCTTGTAGATTTGCTTGTTCGTCATTACGTACATCGATTCCATAATGGCCAAAAGGAAGGCCATACCAAGGGTCAATGGTACGAATAGGAAGTGATACATCGCTGTTAGTGCAAACTGCAACCGCGATAGATCAACTACGTCAATCATGGTAACTCCTATGTGTCGGCTGAATGACACTCTCTACATATTGCAATCCATATCCAGGTGTTATTCACACTTGAAAATTGTTGAATTATCACAACTCTTTGTTGCAAAAATGTGCTTCATTGGTTAGTTAATTGTTAAGCATCAGCTAATATAGCTGGAGCTAATATTACTTGTAAAAACAGATTGTTTCAAAAGGTTTATAGCCGGAATGCGCTTTGATATACATCAATGTTTATGCGCTGAATTTGCACAAAAATCCATCACATTGATCCAGATCAACCCGTATTAGAAGCGTATGTTAAGAGAGAGTAATCAGGAGAGAAATTAACCAGTTGCATGCAAACATCGAGTTAACAATCAGTGCTTTTTTCTTACCTAATTAGTATTAGAAGAAATTCAATAAATGAGAGGTTGGTCACTTATGGTGAAAGGCTGAGCATTTTTGCTCAGCCTTAGAATCTTATTTTTCAATTCCGAAATGCAAATAAGCGCGATCAGTGGCGATTCTTCCTCGGGGAGTGCGTTGTAAATAGCCTTGCTGAATCAAATATGGTTCTAGCACATCTTCAATGGTGTCTTTCTCTTCACCAATAGCGGCAGCCATATTGTCGAGTCCAACTGGACCACCACCAAATTTCTCCATGATAGCGAGAAGAAGCTTGCGGTCCATGTAATCGAAGCCCTGAGCATCCACATCCAACATATTAAGCGCTTTGTCAGCAACATCGGCACAAATATGTCCGTTGCCCTTCACTTCTGCATAGTCACGGACACGGCGCAATAGACGGTTTGCAATACGAGGCGTACCACGAGCTCGTCGAGCAACTTCTAACGCGCCTTCTGGCTCCATCGACAACCCTAGGCAATCTGCACTGCGTTGAACAATGTTCTGTAGATCTTGCACTTTGTAGTACTCAAGACGCTGAGTAATACCAAAACGGTCACGCAGCGGAGAAGTCAAAGACCCCGCACGCGTCGTTGCACCAATCAATGTGAATGGTGGCAAATCAATTTTGATAGAACGTGCGGCCGGGCCTTCACCAATCATGATGTCCAATTGGTAATCTTCCATTGCCGGATACAGCACCTCTTCGACCATAGGGCTAAGACGATGGATCTCATCAATGAAAAGCACGTCGTTTTCCTCAAGGTTGGTCAACAACGCAGCCAAATCGCCTGCTTTTTCGAGAACAGGTCCAGAAGTAGTACGGATGTTCACTTCCATCTCGTTAGCAACAATGTTTGCCAACGTCGTTTTACCCAAACCTGGAGGGCCAAAAATAAGTAGGTGGTCTAACGCCTCACTACGCAATTGTGCCGCTTTGATGAAAATCTCCATCTGATCACGGACATGATCCTGACCTTGGTAATCCGCCAACTTTTTAGGGCGAATAGCACGGTCAATAACATCTTCATCACGAAACGCTGGATTTTCAGGAGCGATTAAACGATCGGCTTCAATCATACTGTTACCTTGAACTTTCCGTTACACCATTGATTTTAGTGCTTCACGGATCAGCTGCTCGCTGCTCATGTCCGGTTTAGCAATTTGAGAAACTACTTTCGACGCTTGAGTTGGCTTGTAGCCTAGAGCAAGAAGTGCGCTGACCGCCTCTTCTTCTGCACTATTTGACGAAGCGGCAGCCGAGTCAGTAGGAGCGGCATCAGTAAACGGCGTGAATAAGTCGCCAGCTCCCCAACCTTTTAAGCGGTCTTTCATTTCAACGACCAAACGCTCGGCGGTTTTCTTACCAACACCTGGTAACTTCACAAGCGTAGAAACATCTTCACGCTCTACACAAGACACGAACTGGCTCGCTGTCATGCCTGAAAGAATACCTAAGCCAAGTTTAGGGCCAACGCCGTTTGCTTTGATCACTTCACGGAATAGCGCACGCTCTTTTACTGTATTAAAACCGTAAAGCAATTGCGCGTCTTCACGCACAACAAAATGAGTATAAATAATCGCTTCTTCGCCGATATTTGGCAGTTCGTAGAAACAGCTCATTGGCATCTGAACTTCATAGCCAATGCCGTTAACTTCAATTAAAACTTCAGGTGGTTGCTTTTCAAGCAAAATGCCGCGAAGACGTCCAATCACTATAAATACTCTTTGGAAATGAATTTGCGACAGGATAATAAAGAACTGGATAGACATCCAGTCCTTTATGCTGTGGGGTTAGATTTTTGAGACAACTTGATCAAGTTGTTGTGTGAGCGTCCGGACAGCAACAACTTGACCGCTGAGCTCTTTGCCATATTGAGCCACAATCTCGGCAATGGATTTTGTATTCACTACACCATTCGCCACTTCGCTACTCGCTTCATCAAGTTCTTTTAGCGCTGTCATTTGCGTTGCCATAATGCTTGATAAACTTTGTACGTCATGAGATATCGTCGTCACTTGCTGAATGATATTGTTCATCCTCTCGGTGCTTGACGTCACCACGTCTTGACCATGCTTCACTTCTTGCTCACTACGATCAAGTAAGTGTCGAATCTCAATAGCGGACTGGCTACTCTTCGCTGATAGCTCTCGTACTTGCTCGGCAACCACAGCAAAACCTCTGCCCTGATCTCCTGCTCGCGCCGCTTCGATTGCCGCATTTAAAGCCAGCAAGTTGGTTTGCTCTGCGACAGAGGTAATCAAGTCTGCCACTTTCATGATTTCTTCATGGCTAGTAATGATCTGGCCGATCGCTTGGGTAGAATCCTCCAGCAATTCCGAGCTTTTCTCTGCTTGTTGATGAACGTCTTCACTCTTCTCTCGCAGCTCTTCCACAAACTTGCTCGACTCTTCAATCCCTGTGGCCATGTGATGTACTTGTTGGCTCATTTGCTCTGCCGCACTTGCTTGAGATTCACTATTCACGTTGAGTGCATTGACTTGCTCATCCAACTGCGATGATTGCTCATCAAGCGCTTGCGAAACAGATTTCAGCTCTATCGAATTTAAATTAGCTTGTTCCAATACTTCAGCCAGATGCAGTTCACCTTCTGTTGCTTTTTTGGCGACTTGTTCACTTTCGACTTTTGCTGCTTCGGCATTTTCAATCGCATCATCACGTTGCTTAGCAGTAAATGCCTGAGCGATACAAATCACCACCAGCGGCAATACGGTACCAGACCAAATTTCTAATCGCTGAGAAGCTTCCGATAATACCAGTTGAGGAAACTCAAAACCTGAAACATGCTGATGTGTCATTAAGGCGGAAATGGCAATCACCACGCCACTCCAAGCAATAGCGATAAGACGAGTGCCAGATAAGAAGAAAGCGACAACCAACAAAGGCACCCAATAAGTTTGAGTTGAATCAACCACACCACCACTTTGATAAATGATATTGAGTGCATGCACCGACATCCCGACAAAACCAAGGTTCAGTGATAACGCAGGTTGCTTAAACCATTTGAGACTAGAAGCGGAAATAAGCTCAAGAGTAATCAGAATGATAGAAGTTAAGATCAAGCTTTCGTGTCCATGCTTGAACCACTTAATTAAGCTATAAATTCCGACCAGAAAAGCGATGAAGGTAAATAAAGAGAGGATGTCAGCTTGACGTTGTTGCGTTCTCGTCCATTGAGGTTGGCGCGGCATAAATACACTGCGCCACAGCGTGGCTGGATTCATGTTCAATCTTCCTTGATTGATTTCTTATCAGACATCCGACCACTATAGTTTTGTAACATTTTCACAACAAATTTATTCCTTAAATCTGTCTGAGGTGTCTCATTTTTAGTACGGTGAGAGTCTAGCGATAACGCCCTTTTCTCGCACTGCTTGCTTTGCCTGCGAGCGCAACCAAAGTCTTGTTCGTATTGGCATGACAAATTGCCACACCGAGTGCATCCGCGGCATCGGCTTGAGGCTTTGCAGGTAATTTTAACATGTGCTGCACCATGTGCTGAACTTGCACTTTGTCTGCACCACCAGTCCCCACTACAGCTTGCTTAATTAGGCGTGCAGCATACTCATACACAGGAAGATCCGCATTCACCGCCGCAACAATCGCACTACCGCGAGCCTGCCCTAGCTTTAGAGCAGAATCGGCATTTTTCGCCATGAACACTTGCTCAATTGCAAATACGTCTGGTTGAAACTGGGTGATGATTTCCGTAACGCCGGCATAGATTTGCTTAAGCCGACCTGGCAATTCTTTTTCTGAGGTACGAATACACCCACTGCCGAGATATTGCAGATGACGGCCTTGCTGGCGAATAACGCCATAACCAGTAATACGAGAACCTGGGTCAATACCCAAAATAATTGACATGAAGCGTCCTAAATAACTCGCTATTTTTATTGGAATCTAAACCCAAGCATTCTTAAGTCGTTTGGATATATCCCATTAAAACAAAAACTCCCGCAGGTGCGGGAGTTTTTTCTTTAATTGTTGTGCGCTTATTCTGCGTCTTTTGCTTTCGCTGCAGTTACCGCAATCGCTAGTTCTTCTAGAGCCGCTGGGTTTGCAATGCTTGGAGCATCTGTTAGCAAACACGCCGCTGCTGTTGTTTTCGGGAACGCGATAACATCACGGATGTTCTCAGTACCACATAGCAGCATGACTAGACGGTCTAGACCGAATGCAAGACCAGCGTGTGGAGGCGTACCGAATTTTAGAGCGTCCAATAGGAAGCCGAATTTCAATTGTTGCTCTTCTGCATCGATACCTAGGATATCGAATACCGCAGCTTGCATTTCTGCGTTGTGGATACGTACAGAACCACCGCCCACTTCGTAGCCGTTTAGCACCATATCGTATGCGTTTGAGTTCGCTACTGCTGGGTTCGCTTTTAGCTCTTCCGCTGTCACACCTAGAGGTGATGTGAATGGGTGGTGCATCGCGTGTAGGTTGCCTTCGTCGTCTTCCTCGAACATTGGGAAGTCAACAACCCATAGAGGAGCCCAAGTGCCTTCTTTAGTCAGACCTAGGTCTTTACCTAGTTTAAGACGAAGTGCGCCTAGTGCTTCCGCAACGATGTTAGCTTTGTCTGCGCCAAATAGAATGATGTCGCCAGATTCCGCTTGAGTGCGATCTAGGATACCGTTGATTACGTCTTCGCTTAGGAATTTAGCTACAGGAGATTGGATACCTTCCACACCTGCCGCACGGTCGTTAACCTTCATCCATGCTAGACCTTTTGCACCGTAGATACCTACGAATTCTGCATAGCCGTCGATTTGCTTACGAGTTAACTCTGCACCGCCTGGTACACGGATAACTGCAACACGGCCTTTTTCGTCGTTCGCTGGACCAGAGAATACTTTGAACTCAACGTCTTTTACTAGGTCTGCAACGTCTACTAGCTCTAGTGGGTTACGTAGGTCTGGCTTATCAGAACCGAAACGACGAATCGCTTCGCTAAATGGCATTACTGGGAATTCACCTAGGTCAACGTTCAGTAGCTCTTGCCACATTTCACGAACCATTTTTTCAGTTACTTCACGAACTTGATCAGCCGTCATGAATGACGTTTCGATATCGATCTGAGTGAATTCTGGTTGACGGTCTGCACGCAAGTCTTCGTCACGGAAACACTTAACAATTTGGTAGTAACGGTCAAAACCAGACATCATTAGAAGCTGTTTGAATAGCTGTGGAGACTGAGGAAGCGCGTAGAAGCTGCCTTTGTGAACACGGCTTGGTACTAGGTAGTCACGCGCGCCTTCTGGTGTCGCTTTGGTTAGTACTGGTGTTTCGATGTCTAGGAAGCCGTTGTCATCTAGGAAACGACGAACAAAGCTAGACGCTTTAGCACGTAGCTTGATACGGTCGCTCATTTCTGGACGACGTAGATCTAGGTAACGGTACTTCAGACGTTGCTCTTCTGAGTTCTTTTGGTTGAAGTCTAGAGGCAGAACGTCACTGCGGTTGATGATTTCAAGATCTTTCGCAAGGATCTCAACTTCACCTGTTGCCATGTCTTTGTTTACTTGGCTTTCTGGACGAACGCGAACTTCACCCGTCAATTTGATACAGAATTCATTACGAAGTGTGTTAGCCACTTCATACGCATCCGCCATATCTGGATCTACAACTACCTGAACGATGCCTTCACGATCTCGCATATCAATGAAAATAAGACCGCCTAAATCACGACGACGGTTAACCCAGCCGCAAAGTTCTACAGTTTGTCCTGCAAGGGACTTGTTCAGGTGACCACAGTAATGGGTACGCATAATGAAATTCCCAATCTCTCAAATATTGTTAACTACGCTCTGTCAGCCTCATTGCCGAGCAGAGTAAAGATTCCGTTATACGCTGAAAGTCTATGAAAATCGACTACTCAACATACAATTAAGTGTGTTTTATCATTCCCTGGTGGTTTTTAGTACAACAAATGTTCAAAAGCCCACCAAAGCGAAAAAATTGGTGGGGATTATAGCGTGAAATTACCTATTTCAGCAAAACTCTCGTAAAGTGCGTACAGGAGATACAAACAATAAAGAATGATGGATAATTTACCCCTTCGACTTGGTTTAACCATGTGGTCTCACAACCAATGGCAACAAAGCTTTTACGGTAGTGGAACTAAACCTGCTGAGCGTTTAGAAAAATACGCTCAGGTATTTCATACTGTGGAAGGAAATACCACCTTTTACGCCACGCCGACACACAACACGGTGCAAAATTGGAAAGCGGCAACGCACGACGATTTTAAGTTTACGTTTAAGCTCCCTAAGGCTATCACTCATGAACAAATGCTAAGAGGCTGCAACGAGCAACTTCGTGATTTTATGAAAATCATGGAGCCCCTGCATGAGCGCGTCGGTCAATGGACGATCCAACTCCCAGCAGCTTTTGGCCCAGAGTATCTTGAACGTTTGAAAAAGTTTTGCGCCAGTTTCCCGCCTAACTTTCCACTGGGCGTAGAAGTACGTCATATGGCCTTTTTCTCCAAAGGCGAGGAAGAGCGAGCGCTTAATCAGTGGTTGGTGGAAAACGGTATTGACCGAATAATCATGGATAGCCGCCCTGTGTTTGCGGCAAAGCCTAACAATGAAGCCATCATTGATGCTCAAATGAAGAAGCCCAAAGTTCCCGTTCATGCGATTGCAACCGCTTCACACCCGATGATTCGTTTTATTGGCCATCCGGAAGAACAAAAAAATTACGACTTCTTTGTGCCTTGGCTAAGTAAATTGCCACAATGGATTGCGGAAGGTAAACAACCATATGTGATGATTCACACAGCAGATAATATTATTGCGCCTGAGCTGGCAGCGAACATTTACAAGAATCTACAAAAGCATGTCGCCCTGCCAGATTTAGCCCCCTTCCCTGCCAATGATGGCAACTCGCAGTTACAGATGTTCTAACAATAATTTGCTCAACGCATGACAGAGGCGCGAATTTCTCATAAAATACGCGCCTTTTTTGATGCCTGACGTTTTTTGAAAACTAGACTAATAGTTTTTTGAAGACGAATCGCCCCGTCAGCTTGTATGCAGAGATTTGGTTATGAACCCTAAGAGCAATCCAGATACTATTTTTTCGGCTCCAATCGATAAAATTGGGGATTTCACGTTCGATGAACGCGTAGCGGAAGTTTTTCCTGACATGATTCAGCGATCGGTGCCGGGTTACAGCAACATCATTTCTGCAATCGGTATGTTGGCAGAACGCTTTGTGAAGCCTCACTCAAACATCTACGACTTAGGTTGTTCTTTGGGTGCCGCTACGCTGTCCATGCGTCGCCATATCAAACAAGAAGGCTGCAAAATCATTGCGGTAGACAACTCTCCAGCGATGGTTGAGCGTTGTAAGTTACACGTCAACGCTTACCGCAGCGACACGCCAGTGACTGTGGTCGAAGCCGATATTCGTGATATCGAAATTGAAAACGCATCTGTCGTTGTATTGAACTTCACGCTCCAGTTTTTATCACCAGAAGACCGTTACGCGCTGCTTGAAAAAATCTACGCGGGCCTGCGTCCTGGTGGCATTTTGATTCTGTCAGAGAAATTCGTTTTCGAAGATGAAGTGTCGAACGAGCTACTCATTGACCTTCACCATGATTTCAAACGTGCCAACGGTTACAGCGAATTGGAAATCAGCCAAAAACGTAGCGCAATCGAAAACGTAATGCGTCCGGACTCTAAAAAAGACCACAAAGAACGTTTCGCAAAAATTGGCTTCTCTAGCTACGACGTTTGGTTCCAATGCTTTAACTTCGGTTCTATGTTCGCGATTAAGTAAGGTTCGCGGTCAAACCCCGTTCAGTTTGTACTCAAGCAGGCAAGTACTTATGCTGCCTTTGGCGGCGCTTTCACTCATTTAATTACATCATCAACTCAGCGATTAACTAACTATGTTTAACTTTGCAAATTTCTACCAATTGATTGCCCAAGACACACGTCTTCAACCTTGGCTGAATGTGTTACCACAACAGTTAACGGACTGGCAAAATGCAGAGCACGGTGACTTTGGTCGCTGGTTGAAAGCACTGAACAAAATTCCAGAAGGCTCACCAGATCAAGTTGATATCAAGAACTCTGTAACCATCAGCAACGATACGCCTTTCCATGAAGGCGAACTGAAAAAGCTAGAAAATTTACTGCGTACTTTCCACCCTTGGCGCAAAGGTCCATACACGGTGCACGGCATTCATATCGATACCGAGTGGCGTAGCGACTGGAAATGGGATCGCGTACTTCCACACATTTCTCCACTGAAAAATCGCAGCGTGCTCGATGTGGGTTGTGGCAATGGTTACCACATGTGGCGCATGTTAGGCGAAGGTGCTCGTCTTTGCGTGGGTATCGATCCGTCTCACCTGTTCCTGATCCAGTTTGAAGCAATTCGCAAACTCATGGGCGGCGACCAACGTGCGCACCTACTGCCGCTGGGTATTGAACAACTGCCTAAACTGGAAGCGTTTGATACCGTATTCAGCATGGGTGTTCTCTACCACCGTCGTTCTCCACTTGACCATTTGATTCAACTAAAAGATCAGTTGGTTTCTGGTGGTGAATTAGTATTGGAAACCTTGGTAATCGAAGGCGATGAAAACGCAGTACTTGTGCCGACCTCACGCTACGCTCAAATGCGCAATGTGTACTTCTTCCCGTCTGCGAAAGCACTAAAAGTGTGGCTAGAACTGGTTGGTTTTGAAGATGTTCATATTGTGGATGAGAACGTGACTTCAGTTGATGAGCAACGCACAACAGATTGGATGACACATAACTCTCTACCAGATTACTTAGATCCAAACGATCCAAGCAAAACAGTGGAAGGCTACCCGGCACCACGCCGCGCTGTGCTTGTAGCACGTAAGCCATAATTAACTGAGATTTCTGACATTGTCTTAACTCTTTCCTGCCATTAAGACATTACCCTCTCTTCTATTCTCATCAAGGGTGCACTTTGCATCCTTGATTATTAGCTTTTCATCACTATTCCTCACTCAATAAGAGATAGAGAAAGATTCTTACTTGTGAGCCTTTATCGATATAAGCTAAACTCTTAAAAAACAAACAACTTAATCCAATCCCAAGGTTTTCAATGTTAATACGATTGACTCCGGTTGTTGCCATCGCCTTATTATCTGGATGCACACTTACTAAAGGCGAACAGTACCACCAAGAAACGTTAGCCGCTATTCAAGCTTCAGAAGCGAATTTCAATAATCGCATAACTAACTTAGAGCTGCAGATCAGTAACCAATCAGATTACATCGACAGCCTTGAAGACCAAGTCGATAAGTTACAAGGTGATCTAAGCACCTTCCGCGAAGAGGCAATGGCAGAGGTTAAAAAACCGAAAGAGCCTATTATTGTCCAAGCGCCTACCCCTATTGAACCAACGCCGACTCATGACATCGTTTTAGGTTCGATCGAAAAAGTGACCATCGACTCCATCAAACAAACGTTTGATGCTCGCGTCGATACAGGTGCGGCTACATCATCTTTGAATGCAGTTGATATTGAAGAATTCGAAAGAAACGGTAAAAACTGGGTTCGTTTCCATCTTGCTGATGCAACAAAATCAGAAGAAGAGAAAAATACATGGATCGAAGCGCCTGTTCTTCGTTATGTGAAAATTCGTCAAGTAACAAGTGAAGAACTGGAGCGTCGCGCTGTGGTCGAACTTTGGGTGCGAGTTGGAAAAATTCATGAAAAAGCGCAATTTACGTTGGCAGATCGCTCCCACATGAACCATCCTGTTTTACTAGGTAGAGAATTTATGCGCGACATCGCATTGGTTGATGTGAGCCGTACATACATTCAAACGGACGAAGATAAAAAATAATAAGGTAGATTATGACGTCAAAAATACCGTTTTACCTTTCAATCATCTTGTTGGTGGTTGCGGGCATTGCTTTGAGTGTTTTCAGACACCAAAATTACGGCGTGCCTTGGACGCCAGGCGAAACACGTCAAGTGTGGGATGTAGAGGCTCGTATCGAGTTCAATGCAAACGGGAATGAAGTGAAAGCTTCTCTTGCCGCTCCTCATACACAAAGTGGTTATACACTGATTGGCGAGTCTGCTTCTTCTTCTGGTTATGGCGTTTCCTACATTAACTCTGATTCAGGTCGCCGTGCCGAATGGTCGATTCGCCAAGCGAAAGGCCCTCAAACAATTTACTACAAAGCGCAGTTCTTAGTTGATCCACAAGCTAAAGTAGAACCACTGCCTCCTGCTGGCGATATCACGCCACCGACTTTATCCGCTCCGCAACAAGCGGCAGCAAGCGCCCTCATCGATCAAGCCATGAGCCGTTCTGCGGACAACGTGACGTTTGCACGCGAGTTAATCAAAGCGCTTAACGATCCAGACAGCCAAAACTCCGCTCTATTATTAAACGATTTTGACCGCACCGATGCACTGCACAAAATTCTTCTGTCAGCTGGCGTTCAAAGTAAAATTGTTGGCGTAATCGAGCTTGAAGATGGCCGTCGTCGTCAAACCATCCAACCGATGGTGCAAGTTTGGTCTGGAAAAGATTGGGTTCTGTTCTCGCCAAATTCAGAGCAGAAAGCCGTAAAACCTAACCTTCTTGTTTGGGATGAATCGAACGTTTCGTTACTTGACCTTGTGGGAGGCAAGAACAGCCAAGTTCATTTCTCCATGATCAAACAAGAAGTGACGCCTCAACAAGCGACAAACAACAAGGTTGAGGCCGATGGCCTGCTTAACTTATCAATCCACAGCTTGCCTCTAGAAGAGCAAGCGATGTTCAAGACCATCATGCTGATCCCAATTGGCGCATTGATCGTTGTGTTCCTGCGCGTAATTATTGGTCTTAAAACCTCTGGTACGTTCATGCCAGTACTGATTGCGGTTGCGTTCGTTCAAACGCAGCTTGTGACTGGTATTGTTGGCTTCCTATTAATTGTTGGTACAGGCTTGATCATCCGAAGTTACTTATCGCGGCTCAACTTACTTCTGGTAGCAAGGATATCCGCGGTTATTATCACGGTTATTATGATCATCTCGGTGTTTACCGTCGTAGCATTCAAGATTGGTTTGACAGAAGGTCTAACAATCACCTTCTTCCCAATGATCATCTTGTCATGGACGATCGAACGTATGTCGATTCTGTGGGAGGAAGAAGGCGCGAAAGAAGTAGCAATGCAAGGTGGTGGTTCACTACTGACTGCGGTACTGGTTTACTTGGCGATGACCAACTCGTATATCCAGCACTTAACATTTAACTTTATCGGCCTACAGCTAATTGTTTTGGCGGGTATTCTATTACTAGGTACTTACACTGGTTACCGTCTAACAGAACTACGTCGTTTCAAACCGCTAGCGGAGGATTAAACGATGTTTGAACGTTACACTACGCCATCAAAACTTCGCCACAAAGGCATTATGGGCATGAACAAGCGTAACCATAGCTACATTGGTCGCTATAACGATCGCTCTAAATACCCATTGGTGGATGACAAGCTAAAAACCAAGATCATCGCTCAAGCTGCAGGGGCAACCGTCCCTGCCCTTATCGGCGTGATCCACAACCAAGCAGAAGTAAAAACCATCCACAACATGGTGAAAGACTGGCCGGGTTTTGTGATTAAGCCAGCTCAAGGCAGCGGTGGTAAAGGTATTCTGGTGGTGACATCGCATAAAGACGGTGTGTACACCAAACCTTCTGGTGCGACAATCAACAAAGAAGAAGTGGAACGCCACATCAGTAATGCACTGGCAGGGCTGTTCTCGCTCGGCGGTAAGAACGATGTTGCCGTGGTTGAGAACTTGATTAAGTTTGATGACTGCTTCGATGGTTTCAGCTACGAAGGTGTGCCAGACGTACGCATCATCGTATTTAAAGGCTACCCTGTCATGGCGATGATGCGCTGCTCAACATCAGCGTCTGATGGTAAAGCTAACCTTCACCAAGGCGCGGTCGGCGTCGGCATTGATATCGCAACAGGCAAAGCCATTCGTGCGGTGCAATTCGACCAACCAGTAACGCACCACCCAGATACGGGTAAAGATTTATCAACTCTGCAAGTGCCTCATTGGGAGCGTTTGCTAGAACTTGCGTCAAGTGCTTGGGAAATGACGGGGCTTGGTTACATGGGCACCGACATGGTTCTCGACAAAGAAGAAGGTCCGATGGTACTTGAGCTGAATGCTCGTCCTGGTTTGGCTATTCAAATCGCGAACGGAGCAGGATTGCTTCCTCGCTTGAGGCATATTGAAAGCCTCGGCACTCCAGCGGAGTACCCTAAGCCTATAGAGCGCGTAGCCTACGCGGTTGAGCAGTTTGGTGTAAAACCAAAGTTCTAAATCTTACAAGCTAGCAATCAGCACATGGTTGCTAGCTTTTTTCTTTCTGCCATCGTTTTCACTCCCCTTCCTATCTCATTTCGCCGGTTTCATCATTTGAATCAATGATCGAGCTAACAGAATCAACATAGATCGTTTCTTTTCCACTGAGCCCATTGAGTATGATGTTTACTCCCCTTACTCAACTTAAAGAGGTTGGGCGATGCTAACAAAAGAAACAAATAATAATGAACCACAGCTTGTAGACCAGGAAACTTTTGACCAACACTTACAGCGTTTGTCTGAGCTTTCAGTTCAAGCACTTGAAGAGCTTGCTGAAATTATCGAAGCTGGAACCGATATTTCAGAGGAATAGCGCTTAGATTGTTTCCAATACTCCCTGCTATTGGTCTAAGTGCTCACGAAAAAGCCGAGACTGTCGTCCTACAGCCTCGGCTTATTTTATGCCCGTTACCTGCATCTCCCTGTTAGTCAGATACAAAAACGCCCGCTTTAATTGCGGGTGTTTTTTATACTTCCAAGCTTATGATTCAAACTCTTCAATCATTTCTTGAACTTCACTCTTCGGTTTATCTGTTTGACCAAAGCCACGCAGACCAACAACGTGTACGTGTTCGTGATCTTTAAACACCTTACGTACCAGCTTGTAGGTTGTACCTTTCTCTGGGCTAATGTTTTCTGGCGCAGCAATCAACAGCTGCATATCCAGACGGTCACACAGTTCGAATAGCGTTGAAATCGACTTCGCATCCAGACGTGCCGCCTCATCGAGGAACAACAAACGACATGGGATGATGTCTTTGCTGCGTAGACGACGGGATTCTTCTTCCCAGCTCTGAACAACCATCAATAGGATTGACTGACCAGTACCGATTGCCTCACCCGTTGATAGCGCCCCAGATTCCGCTTGCAGCCAACCATCAGAACCACGGTTAACTTCCACACTTAGCTCTAGATAGTTACGATAATCCAGTAGCTCTTCACCCAGAACCTGAGGAGAGCGTTGACCCATATCGATGTGAGGGTTCACGCGTTGGAACAGTTTTGCCATCGCTTCTGAGAAAGTGAAACGTGGAGATTCAAACAAATCTTTATGCTGTTCTTGCTGCGAAGACAGACCATGTAATAGCACTTCATGGCTTTCACGGATCTTCACGTTTAGACGCACACCTTTCACCTGACCGAACGAAATGTTCGACAAGCCTTGGTTTAGCATGCGAATACGGTTTTGCTCACGCTGAATCGTCTTCTTGATGATGCTTGCCACAGACTCAGAGCTGATTGCCAGACGGTTTTCGCGTTGAGTTAGCTCTTCAGTCAGACGCGCTAGCTCTACTTCCATTTCTTCGATAGCTTCTACTGGGTCATCTGTGCGGATGATGTCCTGACGAATACGCTCACGAAGGTGCTGGTAAACCGCAATGTAGAACAGAACTTTACGCTCTGGACGTGCATTATCTTCAGACAAACGTAACGCATCACGTAGGTCATCATTGTTTGCAACAGCAAGACGCAGCGCACCCAACGATTTATCCGACATTGAACGCAGTTCATCGGCAGACATGTACGCCAACTCGCGCTTGTGAAGACGACGTTCAACATCGTTTTCACGTGCCAAGCGAAGTACTGAACACCAGCCCGCTTTCGCAGCAACCACGAAGGTACGCAGCTCTGCGTATTCCTTCTGAACTTTCTTCAGACGTTTCGCCAGACCTTTCATCTCTAGCTCAGTAGAGGTGATGGTACGCTCGTATTCACTCTTACGACTACGAGATGTGTGTAGACGCTCGTGCAGCTCATCACGGCGACGGATCGCACGCTCTTCTGCGCCTTCATCGGCGTTAACACCAAACTCTTGCAGTTCTTGTTTGAACTCTTGAACGGTTTCCAATTTCGCTTGGTGCGAGCTTTTCAATGATGCCAATACTTGGTTGTATTGGTTCATTTGACCTTGCGCTTGTTTCAACTCTTCACGAGAGCGTGTACGCATTTGCTCAGCCTGAACCAGCTTCGCTTTTAACTGCTCACTAAGTTCACTGCTTTGGTTAAGCAAATCAACGGAGTCTGAATACGCAAAGTAGTGACGACGCTCAACGAGATCAGACAAGGCAAAGATCTGCTTCTTCAATTCTTGAAGTTGCTCGTCCGCGGCTTTGTATTCTGCTTCTAGCGCATCGAACTGTTCAGGGTCTGCATCAAGTGCAGAAGCAATTTTTTCAAGCTCAGCCACGGCTTTCGCGTGGTTGTTCAAGAACGCTTTCGCTTCCGACAGTTGCGCAATTTTCTCTTCCAGCTCGTCGAAACGCGCTTGCAGCGTATCGTCTTCAATCAGAGCCATGTTTGGTGCGAGCTTGTCTAACGAAGACAGAGCTTGCTTGCTAGTTTGAAGCTGAGAACGATGTTGCTGTTCTTTCGCTTCCAAATCAGCCAATACACGGGCGATTTGACCGCGTTTTTCGCGAACATTTGCCAATGCTTGTTCTGGGTCAGCTTCAAACGCGACTTGAATGTGGTTAGCCACAAACTGGTTGAATGCTTGGTATAGACGCTGCATCTTTTGTGAATCGAAAGCCGCTTTTGCGTGCTTCTCAACCACTTCCTCACGTTCATTGCGCAGTAGCTCTAAACGCTGTTCACGCGCCGCGCGTCCAAACAATGGAATTTCAGGGAAACGAGAGTAACGCATTTGGCGGTCGTTCATACGAACGCATACCGCACCTTCAAGTTCTTCTGCGTCAAACGAGCTGTCATCAAAGGCATCTATGTCACCTTCAATGATGTACAAATCTTCCGGACAATCGTCTAGCTCTACCAGTTTCTCTTCGATACCCGACAGGTCAGAAACCACAATCGCGTGACGTGCCGGACCATACATCGCGCTGAAGTACGGTGCGTCGTCGATTGTAATGTCGTCGTAAATCTCAGATAGAAGCACACCGCCTAGTGTATCTGCCAAGCCTTTCAGACGAGGATCGTTTGAACCACCAGGTGATGCCAATCGTTCGATTTCGCTTTCTAGTTGCGAGCGACGCTCTGCCAGTTTGTCTTTCGCAAGAGACAGTTCTTTCTCTTGCTCCAGAACAACCTGCATGTGGCTCATCACAGCATGGCGATCTTCTAACTCTACACCGCTTTGCTCACGCAATTTTTCTAGCGCATCGTTCGCCGCAATCCATGTTGGTGCAATGGCTTCTAGCTTGTTGATTTCTGCCGCAGCATCTTGCTCTAGGCGACGCTGTTCACTGCGTTGTTCACGCAGCTCTTCTTGCGTCATTTCTAGCGTTTCGATTTGCATCGCATGACGTTCGCGTTCTTGTTCAAACGTGATTTCGTCCGTCAGTTCAACATGGAACTGTTTTTGATATTCCTTGACCAATTCACGAGCTTGACGCTGTTGGTTTAAGCTACGTTCGAGGTCGCGATGTTGAGCACGCCATTGTTGTTCGTTTTGTGCGATTTGCTGAGATTCACGCGCTTTCGTAATGACGATTTTCGCTTGTTCAGCCGCATCTTTACGTTCGACTTGCCCAACGATACTTTGTACGAGCTTCAGCGCAGTTTCAAATTGCTCTGCTGCTGCAGAAGACATATCCAACTTGTGCTTAACCGATAGCAGCGCGTTAGTGCTTTCTGATTCTTTGTTCTTAAGCTCAGAAACAAGTGCTTGCGCGGATTCTGCCGTCAGGCAGTCATCACCAAGTAGTTGTTTCGCTTTCTCAAGTGCCTGAACCGCTTGTTGGTATTGAAGAGCACGAGTTTGCTGAACGTCTAGTGCTTGTTGGTAGTCAGCAAGTTGCGTCTTGAGGCTGTCCACCTCTTCTTCTGCAACGGTTGCTTGCTCTTCCACCATCATCACGCGTTCTTGCGCTTCTTCAACGACCATCATCTGCTCTTCAAGACGCTCGCTAAGCTCTTCAAGATCTTCTTGGTAACGTTCGATTTTCTCTTGCTGACGCAGTGCGTTTTGCACCAATTGCAAGTGGTCAGAAGCCGCTTGATAGTCTTGCTCTAGTGCCGATTCCGATTCGATTAGAAGCTCAAGTTCTTCTTGAACGCGATTAAGCAGATTGTTTTGCTCAATCAACGTCTCGCGTGAGCCAAAGAGCTCAGAGCGCAAAGATAGAGTTTGTTCAAGCTTGTTGCGACGATCGTTAGCATGGCGCATGTAGTCAGCAGCCACGTAGTTTGTCGACTCGGTGATCAAGTGTTTGAACAAGTCACGGTCAGCCTGAGTGGTTTTGATCGCTTCTAGCGTCATGCGGTTTTCACGCAATGCCGATTCCATGTCTTGGAATGCTTTCTTCACACCGCCGTTTTGTGGCAGAAGGTAATCGCGCAGTGAGCGTGTAATCGCACTTGAGATACCACCGTAAAGCGAGGCTTCGATCAAACGGTAGAATTTAGAGCGGTCACTTGAGTTGCGCAATTTCTTCGGAATCACACCGAACTCGAACATTTGCGCGTGGTAATCCACGATTGAAGAGAAGGCTTTGAATTGAACGCCTTCAAATTCCGCAATCGCATCTTTGACTTCATTGATTTGACGTACGCGCGCTTGAGTCGCCGATACGCTTTCAACCAAAATATCCGTTGGTTTCACATGGCTTGGAAGACCTTGGATAACAAACGGTTTGATGTCTACTTTTTTGTCACGACCCGCGACTTGCTGCAGTTTTACTGCAAACAATAGACGTTGGTTACGTGAGTTCACTACGTCTAGCGCCGCGTAACACGCACCCGGCTGTAGTTTACCGTATAGACCTTTATCGCGAGACGATTGGCTGCTGCCCGCTTCGGTTGTGTTACGGAAGTGCAGTAGCGTTTGGTCAGGAATCAACGCTGTGATGAACGCTGCCATCGTTGTTGATTTACCGGCACCGTTACCGCCCGACAACGTCGTAACCAGACCATCGATGTCAAACGTACGGGCAAAGAAGCCGTTCCAGTTGACCATGGTCAGCGATTGATATTTACCGCGTTCAATCATGCTCATGCTTCACCCTCTTCTGTCATTTCTTCTTGGGCTTGTTCTTCTTGGTCTTCTTCAGACAGCAAGCTGCCTTGGCTCGGCTCTTTAGTGTGGACTACGGCTTCACCATCACGGATAAGACGCAGCTGCGCTTCACGGATGTCATCGCCCACACGAACATCAGCACCAAAACGGAATACCGCTTCGCTAATGCTGAATTTACCGGTTTCACCGATGTTGATGATCATCCCTAAACGACGTAGGCGACGAAGTGACGTACGTACTTTTTCAAACAGTTTTTCTTTGTCTAGATCCGAACCCGTTGCACGGTTCGTCACGAGTTTCATCAGCTTTTTCTCGTCTGCTAATGCAAGCAACTCGTCGTAAAGCTCTTGATTGGTGAAAATGCCTTCGTGCGCTAAGCGCTCTGGGCTTAGGTATAGGAAACACAGTACCTTACCCACCAGCATATCCAGCTCAGATAAAACACTGCGGCCAATCAATGACGTTGAACGTGGACGTAGGTAGAAAAAGCCTTCTGGCGCTTTTACCAACTCGGTGTTGTAGCGCTGGTAGAAAGAAGAAAGCTCAAGCTCGAAATCAGACAACAACGCGTGATTGTCGAGATCTTCAGTTGAAATATGACGCCCTGCTCGTAGCATACTGTCTAGCGCTGGGAACAGAGGGTTAGAAATTGCTTTTGCCAGATTATCTGACATGTATTCATTAGTATCGGTCGATGACATTCGCTTGTACCTTTGCCCCAAATTCGTTGATTGCTTTCCAGTCAGGCTGAATCGCTTGATAATCCGATTCCGAATAACCAAGACGTACGGCTTGATCAACGATAATTCGAGCTAAATCAAAGTGATGAGTGTATGGATGTTGTGCAAGGTAATCTCGCAGTACCACACTCAAATCGATTGGCGTGCCTTGCTCTTTATGCGCTTTTAGCATGTCACCAATGCGTTCTGATAGCTCATCATTGACTTGTTGAAATTCTTCGTATTCCACTTCCATCGGAACTTGGCCGGTTACCTCGTCATCACGCAGTACCAAAGCTTCATCACGAAGGTCGGAAAGCCTTTCTGCATCTGCAAAAGTCAGATACCAAGGCATATCAAAATAGTCTTTTATCGATTGACGCAGACGCGAGCTAAATGCACGGTTCTTATCCATATCGATAGCGGTACGGATGAACTTGTGCACGTGTCGGTCGTAGCCAATCCAGAGGTCAATCGCTTGCTGGCCCCAGCTTGTGATTCGGTCTAGCTTCATTTGCAGACCAAACAAGGCTTCTTCAATAAACTCAAGCTCAGGATCACCGTAAACAATTTCTTGAATATCTAGGATCTGAGTTTGCAGTTCATCACTCGCGGCTTGCAGCGTATCTTGAAGTTCACGCAACGTGCTTGATGTTTCTGACAGAAGTGCTTCACAGTTGTTGATCGCTTCACGCCAGTCTTTGTTTAGCAGGTCGGCAATTTGTTGTTTCACAGATTGCTGCTGCTCATCCATTACACGTTGGTTGAGGTCGATTTGATCGAAGATTTCGCCTACAGAATATTTTAAAACTCCGTACACGTTTTTCTTCCAGTGGCCCGGTGTGCCACCTTTTTGTGCCGCTTCAATCGCTTTCGCCATTTCATCCGCTACCATCGATAGCTGGATAGACAGACGCAGTCTTGAAAACTCGCGATGACGCACGTAGTAATCGGTAATTCCTATCGCTAAAGGCGACAAGCGGTAAATGCTCGCTCCGTCAGTAATTTCACTGACAAAACGGCTAATAAGACGCTGCTTGACCATCTCGTTGATGGCGTTGTTCGCACGAAAAGCGGAGGCTTCGCCAGTCTCATCAAATAGTCGAGTGACGATGGCAAATGCATCGTGCAGTTCACCTTCACCCAGTTCTTCGTCGAACCTTTCATTACTCAGTACGGCGATGGCAATCAAAAATGCCAATCGCTCTGTGGTCAGGTTCAACGAGAAATCGTGCTGCTTAACCCAGCCAACCAACTCATCGATTGGTTGCTCTGCAGCATTGAGAGTCATCTCACTCATTGTTATTCCTGTTTATCGTTCTTTTTGGCCCACACGTGAATATAGCGGCCTAATGAGAGGTATGGCTCTTGTCGACATAGTTGTTTTTCTAGCGCCAACACATCTTCAAACTCGTAATCGCCCATGTATTGCATATTACCTATGTAATCACTAAAGGAACGAATACCAGATTTGCCGCAAATGCTAAAACCAGCCTCTTCTATCCATTGATAGACATCTTCCGGTTTCAAGCCTTTTTGCGGCTGTAGTTTAAATCTTTTTCGGTGGGGCATGCCGTCTAAAATATGAGGAATGTTGCCACAAACCACGTTTTTGTAGACTAAACCATGGTGGTTATAGAACATCACTGATGCGATGCCCCCCGGCTTTACTTGTTCCAATACTGTCTCTAGCGCCGTTTTAGGATCAGCGAGCCACTCCATGACAGCGTGGAACATAACGAGATCCACCTGTTCTTCCATGTACTCCGCAATGGACTGAACAGGCGAATGAATCAGGCGATACTGCTCAAGCAAACCGTTTTTTTCAATATCCTGTTTGGCTAATTGCAGCATTTCCGAAGATAGATCACATAACGCAACACGATGTCCGAGCTTAGCAAGCTTTTGCGACATTTGTGCTAAACCACCACCTGCATCAAGTACTTCTAGGGGTTGCTGGCTCGCATCCAATTCACTTAGAATCTGTAGAAAATCTTCCCACACAATGATTTGGCGGATCTCCCCTTTATCGGAGCCGTAAATATTTTTTGCAAATTTGTGGGCGATATCGTCGAAATTGCGGTCTTCTGTCACTTCTGCTGAGTTATCATATCGGATTGTGCCGCTATTCTGGCACAAGGAAAGCAGGAATAAAGAGGGTCACCCTCATTTTTATTATCAATTGATGTTTTTTCGGACTATTTATGTATGTTTGAGCTGAAAAAAGTAATGTCAGCCTTGCTTATGCCGCTTCCGGCATTGCTACTGATAGGCTTGTTAGGTCTTGCTCTCATTAGTTTTACCACAAAACGTAAAACTGGCTGCTTCGTTGTTCTGTTCTCTTTTGTTGGCCTTTTTCTAGTTGCCTTCCAACCTGTTTCAACCAAGCTTCTCATGCCACTTGAGCGCGAGCATAAGGCCTTTTTACCTGTGTCAGGTACCATTGACTACGTTATGGTGCTGGGTAATGGCCACGTGGTCGATGACGAAATTCCACCAACATCGCAATTAAGCCGCGCGGCGTTGATGCGATTAACGGAAGGCATTCGTATTTTGCGTATGTACCCAGGCGCAAAGCTAATTTTATCTGGTTATGATGGTGGCTCTGAGATCAGCCATGCTCGTATGATGGCAAACGTTGCTTTGGCATTAGGTGTTGCGAAATCCGACATTATTTTGTTAGAAGACGCAAAAGACACGTGGGAAGAAGCAAGACAAGCCGCCGCTTTTGTTCAACAAAAAGAGATTGTGCTGGTCACATCAGCGAGCCACATGAGCCGTGCGCTGTACGAGTTTAACGCAGCTGGAATTAAACCTATCCCTGCTCCAACGAATTTCTTAGCGATAGACGAAGTTAGCCAACCGTGGGACAAGTATTCACCTAAAGCTCGCTACCTTGAGCAAACTGAACTGTTTTGGCATGAATACCTTGGTAGCGTTTGGCAAAGACTGCGTGACACCGTAGGGCAAACGCCGATGGTGGAAGCGGAATAAACCCGATTTATAAAAACAAAAAAGGAGAGCATTGGCTCTCCTTTTTCTTTACTGCTTGTCTGATGGTGATTAATCACCTGCGAACATGTAGCCTTCCCCGTGAACGGTCACAAAAATTTGTGGGTTCTTAGGATCAAACTCCATCTTAGCGCGCATGCGTCGGATAAGAACATCAATCGTACGATCATTTGGAGCATCAACTCGGTGACTGATCATATTCAAAATACGTTCACGACTCAGCACTTGATTCGGGTAAGACGATAACGCCACCAAAAGCTCATATTCTGCTTTGGTTAATTTTACCGGCTCACCATTACGGCTAAGTGCTCGACGCTGAATATCGAATGTCCACTCACCAAAGCGAACAATGTGTTCATCGTTTGTTTCGCTTGCCGCTTTACTTGCTCCACTTCGCGCCGCAGAAATGCGCCACAGTAGATTTTTAACTCGAACTAGTAATTCCCTTAGTTCAAAAGGCTTTGTCACATAATCGTCTGCGCCCATCTCTAGGCCTACGATTTTGTCGATGCTATCCGTGCGTCCTGTTACCAATATGATGCAGATGTCTGATTGACTGCGTAGCTCACGCGTAAGCATTAGGCCGTCTTCGCCCGGCAAGTTAATATCCAACATAATAAGGTCTACGTCGCCACCTTGCAGAACTTCGCGCATCTCTGCACCACTTTCTGCTTCGCTAACTTTGTAACCTTCATTTTGGAAATATCCCGCAAGCTTACTACGAGTTACAACATCATCTTCTACGACTAATACGTGATAGCTCATTTACACCACTTTCTGTCTTCTTATTATCCAAGACGTATTCTATTCATAACTAGTAACATTTCTAGTCATAGATACATTAAAAAGCAAGATTTAGCGTTTTTATTGATTCAAAACAAGCTTGCCCATCACTGTTAATAAGTGCACATAATTCAACATAATCAACAATAATTATAGTTACTGCTATTCATCTTATTTGATTACACTTAGGGGATATCCCTAATTGACTTTATGATGCAATACTCGAAGCATCCTTCAGGAGCCAAAAATGCAAGAAGTGAAAGCTTTTAATGAAAAGCGTGCTGAAATTTACTGGTGGTTTTCGAGCTTATTCGCTAAAGAACTCAGCGAAAAAGAACTAGAAACCTACCACAGTGTTGAAATTCGCAGTTTTTTAGCGGGCTTAGGTGAGAACGAATCACTCAAGCCAGCCGTTGATCGCCTAGTTGATGCCCTAAACCGACTCCAAGACCGCAATGATGCTCAACTAGAACTTGCAGCAGATTTTTGCGAGCTGTTCTTAAAAACAGATAAGTATGGGGCACTACCGTACGCTTCTATGTACATTGGTGAATCAGGCTTGCTTAATGACAAACCTGCAGAAGAAATGGAAAAACTGATGGCAGATTTTGGGGTTCAGGTAGACGAAAACCTCAAAGAACCAGCAGACCATCTCGCTGTCGAATTGGACTTTTTGGGCAACATGATCATTCGCTCAAATGAGTTAGAGCAAGAAAAACATATGGAAGAGGCTTTCGTTAAACAAAATGACTTCATCCAAAATCAACTCATGTCTTGGTTGCCAAAATTTGCTGAAAAATGTAAGCAATTTGATGAATTTGGCTTCTACTTAAGCGTTGCGCAACTATTAATTGCATTTTGTAAACTGGACAGCGCTTACCTTCTTGGTGAATAATCACCGCCTATTTTTAGGGAGCCTGCCTGTCGGGCTCCCTATTTTATTCGCTTGCTTTTAATCTGGCTCAAAGACGTTCGTTCATTTAGCAGTCAAAATGTGACTTCAAATACACAAAACTCTTGCTGAAAATATTGCCAGCCAGCCCACATAGGGCTAAAATGTGAACGCAAACGATTAAATATGATTTATATGTAAACCGCTGAAATATAGCGGTTTTTGTTTTTTATTAATAGGTTGATAACCACTTCCTCATATTTAGTAGGAAGCCGAGTACCTTCAACCAAGTTGCTACAAATCTTTTTATACCGATTTCGGTACAACCGCTGCCTACTAGAATAGACACTACTGTTGTTGTGGTGTTTAGTTTGCGCAAAAAACTAAGCGTATGGTTGTATTCACTACGGTATTAAGTAGCTCGATACAGGACATCATTTATGGCCACTATAAAAGACGTTGCTCGCTTAGCCGGCGTTTCTACCACGACAGTTTCGCACGTTATTAATAAGACACGTTTTGTTGCAGAAGCAACCCAAGAAAAAGTAATGAAAGCGGTTGATGAGCTTAACTACGCACCAAGCGCAGTTGCTCGTAGTTTAAAATGCAACTCAACTCGTACTATTGGTATGTTGGTAACACAGTCAACTAACCTGTTCTTCTCTGAAGTGATCGACGGTGTAGAAAGCTACTGCTACCGTCAAGGTTACACGTTGATCTTGTGTAATACTGGCGGCATCTACGAGAAACAGCGCGACTACATCCGCATGCTTGCTGAGAAACGTGTAGATGGCATTTTGGTGATGTGTTCAGATCTAACCGAAGAACTAAAAGAGATGTTAGATCGTCACTCAGATATCCCGAAAGTTGTGATGGATTGGGGCCCAGAGAGTTCTCGTGCGGACAAGATCATCGATAACTCTGAAGAAGGTGGCTACCTAGCAACTAAATATCTTATCGATAACGGCCACACTGACATAGCCTGCCTTAGTGGTCACTTTGAGAAACTTGCTTGCCAAGAGCGTATCGCTGGTTTTCGTCGTGCCATGGCTGAAGCAAAACTGCCAATCAATGAAGATTGGATTCTTGAAGGTAACTTTGAATGTGATACTGCGGTACTGGTTGCAGACAAGATCACCGCGATGGAAAAACGCCCTACTGCAGTATTCTGTTTTAACGATACCATGGCACTTGGCTTAATGAGCCGTCTGCAACAAAACGGCATCAAGGTTCCAGATGACGTTTCTGTTATCGGTTACGACAACATTGAACTTGCAGAGTACTTCTCACCACCGCTAACAACGATTCACCAACCTAAACGTCGTGTGGGTAAAAATGCGTTTGAGATCCTACTTGAACGCATTAAAGATAAAGAACACGAAAAGCGTGTGTTCGAGATGCAACCAGAGATTGTTATCCGCAACACCGTTAAGAAACTTAATTAAATGAACACAAGCGCCCTTAGGGGCGCTTTTTTTTTATTA
The DNA here is from genome assembly GCF_024181925.1 of Vibrio sp. Y20_XG_PY13. Taxonomy (NCBI): domain Bacteria; kingdom Pseudomonadati; phylum Pseudomonadota; class Gammaproteobacteria; order Vibrionales; family Vibrionaceae; genus Vibrio; species Vibrio sp. Y20_XG_PY13. The sequence continues at coordinate 600,381 of NZ_JAMZAL010000002.1, forward strand.
AAAAAATAACACTTCCCGCACACTTTGCCTCATTCTTAAAAACAATAACTTCCATAAGTTACTGTTTTCTTTACATGTGAATTATTAATTCCCGCTTCTTTTCAAACATTAAATACAATTCTCAATTATGAGTACCCATGCACAAAATGGCATTATTTATTGAATCAAGATCACGTTTTAAAATCTAAAGTGTGATGTTAATTCAATATACGAAGTATCCTCATCTGGTCACGCACAGGGCAAACCATCCGAAAGGGTGGGACGCAAAGCCTCCGGCCTGAACCATAGTAGTATATGGAAGGTAGCGGGGTTACCGATGGCAAGTGTGCAACCAATGTCTTTACCCTTTAATGACATTGCCTTTGCGCACGTTTGCTACTCTCTCGGACCTGACTTTTGGTGGCGTAATATTAATTACACCGAGATAACAAAACATGGATAAACCGATACTCAAAGACTCTATGAAGCTATTTGAGGCACTTGGTACTATCAAGTCGCGCTCAATGTTTGGTGGCTTCGGACTTTTCGCTGATGAAACGATGTTTGCACTAGTGGTAAACAACCAGCTTCATATACGAGCAGACCAACAAACTTCATCTGACTTCGAGACACAGGGTCTAAAGCCTTACGTTTATAAAAAACGTGGCTTCCCAGTCGTTACTAAGTACTACGCTATTTCCAGCGAACTATGGGAATCTAGCGATCGCTTAATTGAAGTAGCGAAAAAATCCTTAGAAAACGCCAAACTTGAGAAAGAACAACAAGCGAGCACTAAGCCTAATCGCTTGAAAGATCTGCCGAACCTGAGATTGGCTACAGAAAGAATGCTTAAGAAAGCGGGTATTGATTCTGTTGCTCAACTTGAAGAAGAAGGCGCACTAAGTGCTTATAAAGCGATCAGAGACACGCACTCCACCACAGTTAGCCTTGAGCTACTTTGGGCCTTAGAAGGTGCTATTAACGGCACACACTGGAGTGTAGTCCCCCAGTCTCGTCGTGAAGAATTAATGAATGGCCTTTCGTAACAGAAGTCTTCTCTAATCTATCGACTAAAACCGCAGTGCGAACTGCGGTTTTTTTATGAAATTTTTTTAGCTCCCCTCGTGTCTACTCCTTTGTAAATCCCAAAACACCCGTATCTTCAGCGCCACGACTTAGTTTCGATAACGAGATTGTTAAAACAATATTCAGTATGAATACTTTAAGCGGTAGCCTAGATATAGAAACGGAGCACACATGAATAAAAAACTTATCTTTGGACTGATACTTGTTGCCACCATTCTTTTGTTAGGCGCTAATTTTGGTCAATATCTAACGCTTGAAAACGCAAAAGCGCAACAAGAAGCGCTCAATTCATTCATCGAAGCCAACATTGTCTATGCCGCCACGGTGTATTTTTTAGCGTATGTTGCGATTACCGCATTTTCTATTCCCGGAGCAGCAGTGGTTACTTTGCTAGGCGCAGCTTTGTTTGGGTTTTGGTTTAGCTTACTTTTGGTTTCTTTTGCCAGTACGATCGGTGCGACCTTAGCTTTCTTGAGTAGCCGATATTTGCTGAGGGATTGGGTTCAATCGAGATTTGGGGAAAAGCTTGTTGCGATTAACCAAGGAGTAAAAAAGGATGGCGCATTTTATCTGTTTTCTTTGCGCTTGATTCCAGTGTTCCCATTTTTCCTCATCAACCTACTGATGGGATTAACACCTATGAGCATTGCGCGCTTTTATTTAACCAGTCAAATAGGCATGCTCCCTGGTACTGCCGTTTACCTTAACGCTGGTACTCAGTTAGCAACCATTGATAGCCTTTCTGGTATCGTATCCCCGACGGTATTAGCATCTTTTGCTTTGCTGGGGCTGTTTCCAATACTCGTAAAATGGGTTATGAATAAGGTCAGGCCAACCCCTACTCAGCCAAATGGCAGTATTTGATGAAAATCTTTATCGCGAAAAATCCAGCAGAAGCGCATATCGTATGTGAACTATTAAAAACTGAAGATATATGCTGTGAGGTGCGTGGAGAAGGACTTTTTGGTCTGAAAGGTGAGCTTCCTTTTGGCGATGATACTGATCCTTATGTTTGGCTATTAGATCCAGAACAACAATTGAAAGCTCACTCAATTATTGAAGCATTTAGGCAGCAGTCACAAAGCAACATATATGAAGACTGGCAATGTCCTCATTGTCTTGAACACAACGAAGGACAGTTTGGTGCGTGTTGGCAATGTGGATATCAAATTGGGGAGCCATGATCGTTCCCCCTATTCTCGCATTTCAGGTGTCTATATTGATGGCTAGGCGACGATACTTTGTTGCTTTATAAATTCGATAGAGTGTTGGTTAAAATCTTCAGGACGCTCTACATTGCAGACATGACCGCAGTTTGGAATTTCACGCAAGATACTGAGCTTATGCGCTGCAACCATCTCTTTCACCGGTTGGATGAACATATAGTCTCTATCACCCATCAAATACAATGTCGGTATGGGTAACTCTCTGTCTTTGAAGTACTTCATCAATGGGTTTACATCCGCAGCAAGAATAAACCAGCGTTTAAACTCTTTTTGGCACAGCTTCTTTGCTTCTCGAATAAACAAATGCCTTGATTCACGCTGACTTCGTTGAGGCATCACAATGTAGGCAAACAGCTTATACAACCACATATAAGGCAAGATATGTTTACAGAAGTTACCCAACTTAACCAAAATCTGCGAACGCGTATTCAGGCGTGTCACCGCACCGCCTAAAACCATCGAACGAACTCTTTCAGAAGACAACTCCGCTAAATTTCGAACAATGATCGTACCCAACGACATGCCAACAAAGTGCGCCGACTGGATTTTGAGGTGATCCAGCACTTTTAATATATCTTGCGTCACTTCCGTGAAGGTGTAACGACTAGTTATCAACTCTTTCAAAAGCTGATTGGATTTTCCATGTCCTCGTAAGTCGATCAGCAACAAATTAAAGTGCTGCTTATATGCTTTAATTTGTTTAAACCATATCGAAGAACTGCCACCAGCACCATGCACGAAAACAACCCACTCATTACTAGTAGGATGTAAATAGGTTTTGTGAAAAAGCAGTGGCTGAGTCATGAGTCAGTATAAGTAAGATTCTTTGTGATAGAGAGTGACAGAATCCTATCACACTCCGTATAACCAAGGTAATAAAGGCACCTCAATAGGTGCCTTTGGTTACACTTTTTATCAAACTTGCGTCAATTTAACGCTGAACGATAGAGTTGCAAATACGATTCTGCGGCCTTCCGCCAGCAAAAATCTTTTTGCATTGCATGCAGTTGTACTCTTTGCACTTCCGTCAGGTTTTGCGCATACAACAGCAACGCTCGCAGCATAGTAAGTAGCAGCGCTCGAGGCGTCGGTTCATAAAATACAAATCCAGTAGCGTCACAAGGGTCTACGTCGTAATCATTCACACTGTCTTTTAAGCCACCTACCCCTCTCACGATAGGCAAGGTGCCATAAGCCATGCTGTAAATCTGATTTAAGCCACATGGTTCGAATTCAGAAGGCATTAAGAAGAAATCCGAACCAGCTTCAACTAAATGCGCGAGTTCATTGTCATACGCCTCAACAAACACAAACTTGTCGGAGAATTGCGCCGCAACCTCTTCCAATTGTGCAGCCAAAACGGGATCACCCGTCCCAACAACAACAACTTGAACATCATGCTTCAAAAAATCCGCCAAAGCCGGCAGCAAGTAATGCACGCCTTTTTGCTGAGTCAAACGACAAACCATACCAAACATGGCTACATCTTTTTCAGCAAGGTTTAGCTTCTGCTGTAATGCGCGCTTACAAGTGTTTTTACCTAGAACCATACTTTGTTTGTCGGCACTATAGTTCATTGGTAAATAAGCATCAGTTTCCGGATTCCAAGCACTGTAATCGCAGCCATTTAAAATTCCGACTAAATCCCCTGCACGTTGCTGAAACTCCCATGCCATTCCATGACTGCCAAGTTCTGTTTTTAACTCTTCAGCGTACGTTGGGCTGACTGCATTTATCTTATCGGCATTCATTACGCCAGCTTTGAGCATAGTAATATGCGTGGCACTCACCGCAGCATCGGGAACGTTTCGGCAGTGAAATTCAGGCAAACACTGTACGTCGTCATAACTAAATACGCCTTTAAAGACCGCATTATGAATTGAAATGACGCTTTTTGTATGAGCAAAAAAGGGATCATTGCCATACCTGTGCTTAAGCAAAAACGGAACCAGCCCTGTGTGCCAATCATTTGCATGGATGATATCAGGTTGAAACGCCAGCTTCGGCAACATGTCGAGGCATGCAGCACTGAAAAACGCAAAACGCTCACCATTATCGGTATACGCTTGGTTGTTCTCTGCATACATTGATGGCCGATTGAAGTACGGCTCACAATCAATCAGATAGACAGGATTGTTTCCTAACGTAAGCAATAGAACTCGATACTTTGTATTCGGCCATGACGTTAGATTTGTTTCTAGCACAACTTCTGCGTCCGCTAATCTTTCGATACTGGTGTACGCAGGAATCGTAATTCTTACATCTTGCTGTAGGTTTTGAAGGGTTTCCGGCAGTGCCTTGGCAACATCTGCCAAGCCACCACTTTTAATAAGACCTTCAACCTCAGAAGCTACAAACAGAATGGATAAGTTGTTAGTAGCCAACTCGTGCTCCTTTCGGAATAACAACAATGCCCTCTTCCGATACATGGAAATGCTTTTTATCTTCTTGAAGATTCACACCAATTTGAGTTCCAGGTGCAATATCGGCATCCTTGTCGACAATAACACGACGTAACACACAGCCTTCGCCAATTTTTACGTCACCTAATAGGATACATTCGCTAATATCACACGCGGATGCAATATTGCTGCGAAATCCAAGTACTGACTTCTCGATACGAGAACCACGAACATAACTGCCATTACATACCAAGCTATCGATGATCTGCACTCGACCGTTGTCTGAATCGGTAAACGTTGCAGGTGGCAATGGTGGGTAATAGGTATGAAGAGGCCACTTACGGTTGTACAAAGAGAATGGCGCGTCTTTTTCTAATAGATCCATGTGCGCTTGCCAATAAGCATCAATCGTACCTACATCACGCCAGTAAACCTCTTCTTTCTCACCACTGATTCTGTTGGTGCTGAAGTCATAGACAAAAACGTCACCACGAGGGAACATTTTCGGGATGATATCTTTACCAAAATCATGAGAAGAAGCTTCATTGTCTGCATCTTCCACGAGTTCAGAAAATAGAACTTGCGCTTCGAATACGTAGTTCCCCATCGAGACTAACGCGAAATCTGGTTCTCCAGGAATCGATTTTGGATTAACGGGTTTTTCCTCAAAGCCAATCATTCTGCCTTCAGCATCAACCTCTATTACACCAAACTGAGAAGCTTCTTTTAGTGGCATGCGCAGTGCAGACACCGTCAATGACGCCTTCTTCTCCGTATGGAAGTTCAGCATCTGCTTGATGTCCATCTTGTAAATGTGGTCAGAGCCAAAGATACAAACCTGATCCGGTTCTTCGAGCTCCATAAAACGTAGGTTTTGATAGATAGCATCTGCAGTGCCTTCATACCAACGCTTACCCGTACGCATTTGCGCAGGAATTGGGTCAATAAAGCGATCAGTAATACCATTAATATTCCACCCTTTTTTCAAGTGATGGAAAAGTGACTGAGATTTAAATTGAGTAAGGACATAAATGCGCATCAAATCCGCATTTACAAAGTTGTTTAGAGCGAAATCAATCAGCCGATAACTTCCACCAAAAGGTACCGAAGGTTTACTACGGGATTCAGTTAAAGGTCTCAAACGAGAGCCTTCACCGCCAGCAAGAATCATTCCCAAAACACCAGCCATTCGTTGTTCTCCATATCGTTATAGCTTGGATTTAGTACTCACTTGAATGAGTAAAACTCGGGGAGTCAAGCGAATACATTGTTGCACCTACACCTGAGCCTCTATTGAGCCCTTGCAGTGTAGATAAAAAAGCTATTGCATTTTCCAGTATGCAAATATTCAAATTGTTCTTATTTTTTGACGCTAAATAAATGCATACAATTGCACTAATTTTGTAATAAATTATCCAACCAGAATCTAAATTACAATTTTTAATATGCCGTTCTGTGTTGCATACAAAGGTTACTTGCTCAAGACGATATCCAGATCACACAAGGCCAAGTAAGCGATTACATTGTGAAAACAATTTACGAACGCGTTAACTACAGTTCATGTTTGAAATACCAAGATATAACAAATGTGTGAATATAAAATGAATAGTTCAACTGAATGTTGTTTACAAAAAAAACACTTGTAGATTCATACAAAACAAATCGCTAAAAGTGGGAAAACAGAGCTTAAAAACGGTAGGGAAAGGAGCAGATGGAAACCCGCTTAGACAGGAAGATATAAAAATAAAGGCAGCGTATTTGCTGCCTTTATTTTACAAGTTGAGCTTAAGCTTTCGCTTTTTTACGTTTATCAGTGACTTCCCACTTACCATCAACGTAAAGTGCAGTCCAACCACTTGGTTTACCGTCGTCTTCTGAACGAACATAGTTCTCTTTCGTCTTACGGCTAAAGCGAACCACGGCTGGGCGGCCATCTGGATCCTCTTGAGGAGCCGTTGTTAGGTACTTAAACTTCTCTGGTAGACGCTCTTCAAAACGCGCCAGTTCAGAGACTAGAGGTGCTCTTGTTTCACGCGATTTAGGGAAGTTGCTTGCCGCCATAAATAGGCCAGAAGCACCATCACGAAGCACGAAGTACGCATCTGAGTTTTCACATGGCAATTCAGGGAAGTGCACAGGATCTTCTTTAGGTGGCGCTACTTCACCGTTCTTCAGGATTTTACGGGTGTTCTTACAAGTTTCACTCGTACAATCCATGTATTTACCAAAGCGGCCGTTCTTAAGCACCATGTCTGAGCCACACTTGTCACACTCAACAACAGGGCCATCGTAGCCTTTCACTTTGAATTCGCCGTACTCAACAACATAGCCTTCACAGTTCGGGTTGTTACCACAAACGTGCATCTTGCGCTTGTCATCAATCAAGTACGCGTCCATCGCAGTTTCACAGATCGGACAACGTTTTTTCGCACGAAGAGCAGCCGTTTCAACGTCTTCTTCTAAAACGTTGATAATACCTTCTTCGTCACCCAAGTTAATGGTTGTCTTACAACGTTCTTTAGGTGGCAATGCGTAACCAGAACAGCCTAAGAATACGCCTGTAGAAGCGGTACGAATACCCATAGGGCGACCACATGTCGGACACTCGATATCCGTCATCACAATGTGGTTTAGCTTCATACCACCTTCAGATTCGTCTAACTCGGCTTTTTCTAGGTCACCAGTGAAATCCGCAAAGAAGTTGTCGAGTACTGCTTTCCAGTTCACTTCACCTTCTGCGATTTGGTCCAGTTTCTGTTCCATACGCGCAGTAAAGTCGTAGTTCATTAAATCGTTGAAGCTGTCATCAAGACGGTCAGTAACAATTTCACCCATTTTTTCAGCGTAGAATCGGCGCTGATCTACTTTTACGTAGCCACGGTCTTGAATAGTAGAAATGATCGATGCGTAAGTCGAAGGACGACCAATGCCTCGTTTTTCTAACTCTTTAACCAATGCCGCTTCCGTAAAGCGCGCAGGTGGCTTTGTAAAGTGCTGTTTAGGGTCAAGTGACTCTAGGCTTAGCTTATCGCCAAGTTGTACCGCAGGAAGGATTGTGTCCTCGTTTTTGCCCATTGGACGCTGTACGCGAGTCCAACCATCAAACTTAAGGATACGACCTTTCGCTTTTAGCGTGTATTCCGCCGCTTTTACGCTGATTGTGGTTGAATCATATTCTGCAGGTGTCATTTGACACGCAACGAACTGATTCCAGATCAGTGAGTAAAGCTTGTGAGCATCCGCATCTACACCTTGCAAGTCTTCTTCTTTCACTGATACATCAGATGGACGAATCGCTTCGTGCGCTTCTTGAGCACCTTCTTTGCTGCCGTACGTTAGTGGCTTAGCTGGAAGATACTTGTCACCAAATTCTGAACCAATGAAGTCACGAACAGCATCAACTGCTTCCGCACTCAAGTTAGTCGAGTCGGTACGCATATATGTGATGTAACCCGCTTCATACAGACGCTGAGCTAACATCATGGTTTTCTTAACGCCGTAACCTAGACGGGTACTTGCCGCTTGCTGCAATGTTGATGTGATGTATGGCGCAGAAGGCTTGCTCTTCGTCGGGCGGTCTTCGCGCTTACACACTTCGTAGCTTGCGTTTTCAAGGACAGAAATGGCTGCCTTAGTTTCTGTTTCGTTAACAGGCTTAAACGCAACGCCATCTTTCTGCGCAACCAGCAGTTTGAAATCTGACTTATCTTTAGTTTTGGTATTTGCGTGAATATCCCAGAATTCTTCTGGCACAAATGCGTTGATTTCACGCTCACGTTCTACCAATAGCTTCACCGCTACAGATTGAACACGACCAGCAGACAGGCCACGTGCCACTTTCTTCCATAGCAATGGAGAAACCATGAAACCTACAACGCGGTCCATGAATCGACGCGCTTGCTGCGCATTAACGCCATCCATATTTAACTCGCCAGGAGTCTGGAAAGCTTGTTGGATAGCATTTTTAGTAATTTCGTTAAAGACTACTCGTTTGTATCGCTCTTCATCGCCACCGATGATCTCACGAAGGTGCCATGCGATTGCTTCCCCCTCGCGGTCCAAATCGGTTGCGAGATAAACGCAATCAGCATCTTTGGCTAATTTTTGTAGTTCGCTTACGACTTTTTCTTTACCCGGAAGAATCTGATAGTTCGCTTCCCAGTCATGATATGGGTTAATCCCCATTTTTTTGATCAGCGCTTTGCGATCTTTTTCTTTTTTAACGCGCGCTTTCTCTTCTGCGCTCATCCCTTTTGTTGAGATAGCTGCAGCTTTCTTCTCACCAGTGCTTTGACCGGCCGTAGGCAGATCACGCACATGACCAACACTAGACTTAACAATAAAGTCCTTACCAAGGTACTTATTTATCGTCTTTGCCTTGGCTGGAGACTCCACTATAACGAGTGATTTACCCATAACTGACTCTAACGTCCTTCATAATAATGCGGGTAGAAACCTCGTTTTAAGGTCACCCGCATAGTGTTCTATTTCATTGCTTCTTTTTTTACTATTGTGCGAGATGAAAAGAAGATCAACTGCTTTTTTGAAATTCAGATCCGATTGGTTGACAATTCATCGTCTTTATACTTCAAAGAGACAGGGGTCTGAAAGGTATTGAGCGGCATATCTAAGCAGGCAAACTTTGCTACTGCTAATCCAATGCAATAAATTTTGTTACTCATCACAAAATATTTTCTGTCAATATGGCGCAACCTTAGGTTGTTGCGCTGAAAGCCACTTTGTATCCGCGTAACCTCAGTACTGAGTTAACCCTCGCCTCAAATCAACCAACGTGGTGATGGAATTAATCATGCAAACCCTTAAAGAATATGGGTATACTTCGCCACACTTTTTAATTTGTAATGAATGATGAGAACGTTATGTCTGATAGAAAGTTTATTGAAGAATTCGACCTTCTTTTAATCGCAAACCAAATCATCCAAGAGCACGATGATTACATCAACGGAATGCGAGCGACAAGCGTAGAAGAAAAAGACGGGGTTTTGGTATTTAAAGGTGAGTACTTCCTTGATGACAAAGGCTTACCAACCGCAAATACTACGGCAGTATTCAATATGTTCAAATACTTAGCCCATCACCTTTCTAAAGAATTTACGCTGATTAAATAACAGCAAATTAAGACAAAAAAGCCAGAGCATCATCGCTCTGGCTTTTCAGTTAGAGATCTAGCAGCTCAACGCTTTAAGCTTGTCGAAATAATCCGGGAATGTTTTGGACGTACATTTCGGGTCATTAATCGTCACTGGTGTATCGCTTAACGCCACCAGAGAAAAGCACATCGCCATACGATGATCATCGTAGGTATCAATCGCCGCATGTTTAAGGTGAGGTACTGGTTTAACGATGATGTAATCCTCACCTTCTTCCACTTCCGCACCAACTTTACGAAGCTCTGTTGCCATTGCAGACAAACGATCGGTTTCTTTTACACGCCAGTTATAAACATTGCGAATTGCCGTGGTACCTTCAGCAAACAAAGCCGTCGTCGCGATGGTCATTGCTGCATCTGGAATATGGTTGTAATCCATATCGATGCCCTTAAGCTTCCCGACGCGGGAAATAACGTAATCATCGCCCCATTCAATCTCTGCGCCCATTTTTTCTAGCGCATCAGCAAATTGAATATCACCTTGGATGCTATTTTTACCGATGCCAGTTACTTTGACTTCACCGCCTTTGATTGCTGCCGCAGCTAAAAAGTAAGAGGCCGACGAAGCATCCCCTTCCACAAGAAAATCACCAGGCGCAACATAGTGTTGACCAGCTGGAATCACAAACTCTTGATAGTCGTTGTTGATCACTTCGACACCGAACTGCTTCATGATATGCAGCGTAATATCAATGTAAGGCTTTGATACCAAATCACCTTCAATCTTAATACGCACTTCGCCTTCGGCAAGTGGTGCAGACATCAAAAAAGCCGTGAGAAACTGACTAGAAATAGAACCATCAATCGACACTGTGCCTGCTTTCAGACCAGTACCGACAATCTTTAGTGGTGGGTAGTTTGTGTTTTCCAGATATTCAATATCTGCTCCCGCCTCTTGCAATGCAGTCACAAGATGACCAATTGGCCGTTCTTTCATACGAGGCTCGCCAGTAAGCACATATTCACCTTGGCCAACACAAAGTGCGGCTGCTAAAGGTCGCATGGCTGTGCCCGCATTGCCCAGAAAGAGCTCGACAGGTTCTGATACTGAGAACGGACGACCAAGGCCTTCAACTACACATTCTGTTTTATCTGCAGATAATGTGTACTTCACGCCTAGTTTAGTGAGTGCGTTTAGCATGTGACGAATGTCGTCACTATCGAGAAGGTTGGTGAGACGAGTCGTCCCCTTTGCTAATGCAGCGAGTAAAAGTGCTCGATTAGAAACACTTTTGGAACCAGGAAGGTTCACTTCCCCTTGAATTTTATTGATCGGTTGTAACGTTAGGCTTTCCATTAAAAGTTGATAATCCTTTGTGCTCTCAATTCACGCTGTTGTGAGAGCTAAACAATTCTTCGTGGATTCAGACTAACGAAAAAACCAGCACAAAACCAGAGCAAATCTGCGCTAATTTCTGAATAATTAGTCAACGATAAAATTGACGCTAAAACACCCACTCAGTACGCTAAATCTACGCGCACTCCATCATCGAAATATAAGATACGAACTTCATCCCCTCGGCTAAACAGCATATTTTTATCAACATCCTGAATAACGTTGATCAGTTTATCGCCTTTAACTTTAATTAGCAGTTCAACCAACTTATATTCAACTGTGTATTGATAATTACTTTGGTTTTGAGCAACCGCAGCGCCAGCCAGTGCGCCAACTGCTGTGGCTACCTCTTTACCCGTGCCACCACCAAACTGGTTGCCAACTAAACCACCAATGGTTGCCCCTAATAGGGTTTTCCAACCGTTACTTTTCGATTGCACAACTTCTTGTTGAGTGATGTAACGCACTGAATCTATCTTCCCGTACACCACTTCATTCACTGGTTTTGCGACATTCCTTTGGTACGCTGCATTGGCGAAAAGGGGTAAAAACAGTATGATCCAAGGACATACTTTCAAAAATTTTCTAACTCGAGTCATCACAAATTCCTTTGGTTCGATATTGGTCAGTACTTTTCTATGGCAATCTATTTAACTGAACTCGATTCAACGTTCAACTTCCCATCCCCTTACGAAGCTCTGTCAGATCCCAATGGTCTGTTGGCTTTTGGCGGAGACTTAGATCCACATAGAATTTTGAGTGGCTACTACCAAGGTATTTTCCCTTGGTATGGTCCAGGAGAACCCATTTTATGGTGGAGTCCTTCGCCACGTGCGGTGTTTGATCCTTTAACGTTTAAGCCATCAAAAAGTCTTAAAAAGTTTCAGCGCAAGCATCAATATAAAGTCACTATAAATCAAGCGACTGAGCGCGTCATTCAACTTTGCTCGTCTACCCGGCCAGCAGATGAAACATGGCTGAATGAAGAGATGCAAGCCGCTTATATTCAGCTATCCAACCTAGGGCATTGCCACTCAGTAGAAGTATGGCATGACAACACGCTTGTTGGCGGTTTATACGGCATTAGCGTGGGTCAACTTTTTTGTGGCGAGTCCATGTTCAGTTTGAAAGACAACGCATCAAAAATCGCATTGTGGTATTTGTGCACGCATTTGGCGTCAAAGCATGGTCAATTAATAGATTGTCAGGTGATGAACCCGCACTTGGCATCCCTCGGCGCATTTGAACTTGACCGAGACGAGTTCATACAAAAGCTACTATCTTTAAGAGAAAAGCAAACGGCTTCTGACACCTTTACGCCCCAAGTTTTGCAGGATTCAGAATCATGAGCACAGATCTACAACACATTCGAATTGGGTTAACCAACAACCATCCTTGTAGCTATTTACCGGAGCGACAAGAGCGTGTTGCGGTGGCATTGGACGCTGAATTACATACTGAACAAAACTATCAACTATTGATGGCTAATGGCTTTCGTCGAAGCGGAGATACAATATACAAACCACATTGCGAGCGTTGCCATGCTTGCCAACCTATTCGCATATCGATACCTGATTTCGTACTATCTAGAAGTCAAAAACGACTGCTCAGTAAAGCCAAAAATCTGCGTTGGGAGATGAAAACGGAGATGGACGCCGAGTGGTTTGAGCTCTACAGCCGTTACATTTGCAAGCGACACAAAAACGGTACCATGTACCCTCCCAAGCGAGATGAGTTCTCACGTTTTGCACAAACGACTTGGCTGACAACGTTGTTCTTGCACATCTATGATGAATCAAATCAATTACTTGGTGTAGCGGTGACTGATGTGATGACACAATGTTCTAGCGCGTTTTATACGTTTTTTGATCCAGACTACCCACTTTCACTCGGTACACTAGCGGTGCTGTACCAAGTGAACTACTGCCAACAAAATAACGAGCAGTGGCTATATTTGGGTTATCAGATTGATGAATGTCCAGCAATGAACTACAAAACGCGTTTTCAACGTCACCAAAGGCTAGTAAATCAGCGTTGGCAAGGGTAGAATACGCCCCAACTTTACATAATTCCTATTTAGCGGCACAATAACGCTCGCTAATATTGCCTAATTTCTAAAGAGGATTAAATGGCTAAAGAAGACGTAATCGAGATGCAAGGTACTGTCCTTGACACTCTACCAAACACTATGTTCCGTGTTGAACTTGAAAACGGTCACGTTGTGACTGCTCACATCTCTGGCAAGATGCGCAAGAACTACATCCGTATCCTAACGGGTGACAAAGTAACTGTAGAGATGACTCCATACGACCTATCAAAAGGCCGCATCGTCTTCCGCGCTCGTTAATCTTTGATTTTCGGATGCAAATAAAAAACGGAGCATTTTTGCTCCGTTTTTTATTTGTAAACATTGAATTAAAGTAACGATGACAATTGCTGGATCAGAGTTAACACTGGTCGAGATCTTGTTTCGTAGTTCCCAGCAGTCGTGACAATCACTGCATTTTTGTTCGGAATGGCAACAATGTACTGCTCTCCTATCCCAACAGCCGCAACGCCATTCTCAACGTTAGAAACCTGCCAAAAATGTAACCCATACCCCATCTCATACGAATAGAACTTACTCTTTCTGAGTTCATTCAACCATTCTTCACCAACAATTTGCGTTCCGTTGTATTGTCCTTTGTTAAGCCACATCAAGCCAAACTTACCCATATCTCGAGATGTTAGACGTAAGCCCCAGTCTGCTCCTGCTTCGCCACTACCGATGTTTGGCAGCCACTGATACTCTTCAATATCTAAAGGGAAAAAAATCTTCTCTTTCATTACTTTCGTAAATGATTGCCCATATACTTTTTCAATCACTTTAGAAAGACCAACTGTAGAAAGACCGCTGTACGCGAACTTTGTTCCTGGATCAAAAGCTAATTGAGTGAAAAGAAACTGCTGTTTTAAGTCCTTCGCATTGTAATGACGAGAAAAAATGTTGCCTTGTCCATATGGTACGGACAATTCGTCCAATGCGTAGCCTGTGGACATATTTAGAACATCTCGTAATGTTATCGCTAGCTTCGCCTTTCTATCTGGCTCGGTATACTCTGGAAAGAAATCAAATATTGGCGTATCTAACCCTTCGATTTTGCCTTCATCAATAGCGATGAAAATCAGCGTAGCGACAAAGGATTTCGTGACAGAATGCACGTTATGCACAACCTCTTGCCCGACAGGCACATTTGGTGTTTGACGATTACCATCAAGCCCACCACCTTGACGATACAGCTCCAACGTTAACTGGTTATCTTGCCACACTAGTAAGCTATGCAGGTTTGCTGCTTGTCCTTGTTCTACTCGCTGAATGATAGGATCAAACTCTGGCTTACTCGCCTCAACAACTACGGCGTGTTTATCACACCCTACGAGTAGGATAAGCAACCACGCTATGATGAAAGTTTTCATGCTTTCCTCTTTATTCCTCAATATGCACAACCATGAATAAAACAGAAATAAAGAGATGAGTCTTCGTGCTAGACAGATATAAAAAAAGCGTGCGACCAATCGCACGCTTTTGATTTGAAATTGACGACAAACGTTAGTGCATTGCTGCTTCTTTCTCACTCAAATATTCAAATTCAAGCGCATCATTTACTAACGACACTTTCACCGTACCACCATCAACAAGTGATCCGAACAACAGTTCATTTGCCAATGGTTTCTTCAATTGCTCTTGGATTACACGGCCCATTGGACGTGCCCCCATCGCTTTGTCATAACCTTTATGTGCTAACCAATGGCGAGCATCTTGCGATACTTCCATGGATACTCCGCGAGCATCCAACTGGACTTGAAGCTCGACAATAAACTTATCAACCACTTGATGGATAACACTTTCATCTAGGCTATTAAACCAGATGATATTATCAAGACGGTTACGGAACTCCGGAGTGAACACCTTCTTAATTTCAGCCATGGCATCGTGACTATGATCTTGTTGGATTAAACCGATCGATTTCTTCTCAGTTTCAGCCACACCCGCGTTAGTGGTCATCACAAGGATCACGTTACGGAAGTCGGCCTTGCGACCATTGTTGTCCGTCAGCGTACCGTTATCCATCACTTGCAGTAACAAATTAAAGATATCTGGGTGCGCTTTCTCAATCTCATCCAACAAAACAACGGAATGAGGATGCTTAATAACGGCATCGGTTAACAAGCCACCTTGATCATAACCAACATAACCTGGAGGAGCACCAATTAAGCGGCTCACAGAGTGACGCTCACCATACTCAGACATATCAAAACGAAGCAGTTCAATACCAAGCAGTTTCGATAGCTGAACAGTTACTTCGGTTTTACCCACACCAGTAGGCCCTGCAAACAAGAACGAACCCACAGGCTTGTTATCTACACCCAAACCAGCACGAGACAGTTTGATAGCCTCCGAAAGCGCATCAATAGCGTTGTCTTGACCAAAGACTAGCATCTTCATTTTGCCATCAAGATTCTTCAATATGTCTTTGTCAGATGAAGACACCGACTTCTCTGGAATTCGAGCCATTTTTGCAACCATGGCTTCAATATCAGCCACGCCAACCGTCTTCTTACGACGACTTGCTGGAGCTAATCGACTACGAGCACCGGCTTCATCAATAACGTCAATCGCTTTGTCAGGTAGATGACGCTCGTTGATGTACTTCGCAGACAGCTCTACGGCTGCACGCAGTGCTTTGTTGGTGTAACGCACTTCGTGGTGAGCTTCGTACTTTGGTTTCAAGCCCATCAGGATCTTGGTTGTATCGTCCAGAGATGGTTCTACAACGTCGATTTTTTGGAAGCGACGAGATAGCGCACGCTCTTTCTCGAAAATATTGCTGTACTCTTGGTAGGTAGTTGAACCAATACAGCGCAACTTACCGCTACTTAGTAGAGGTTTAATCAAGTTTGCCGCATCGACTTGGCCACCAGACGCTGCACCAGCACCGATAATAGTATGGATCTCATCAATGAACAGGATGGCATCTTCTTCTTTTTCAAGCTGCTTCAAAATCGATTTGAAACGTTTCTCGAAATCACCACGATACTTAGTGCCTGCTAGCAGCGAACCGATATCAAGTGAGTAGATAACGCTATTTTGAATCACCTCAGGCACTTGGCCTTCAACAATTCTCCAAGCTAGGCCTTCTGCAATTGCCGTTTTACCCACACCAGCTTCACCAACGAGCAATGGGTTGTTCTTACGACGACGACATAGAACTTGGATCGTACGTTCTAGCTCTTTGTCACGGCCAATTAATGGATCAATATTACCGGCCTTCGCCACTTGGTTGAGGTTTGTTGCAAAGCTTTCTAAACGCTCATCGGAACCTGTTTCTTCGACACTATCCGAGCTAAACGAATCTGAAGAAGATGGATCTTCTCCGGCGCCAGAAGCTTTCGTAATACCGTGGGAGATAAAGTTGACAATATCTAAGCGAGAAATGTCGTTTTTCTTCAATAAATAAGCGGCGTGCGACTCTTGTTCGCTAAAGATTGCGACCAATACATTAGCACCCGTTACTTCGTTGCGACCAGACGACTGAACATGGAAAACCGCGCGTTGCAATACACGTTGAAAACTCAAAGTCGGCTGGGTTTCGCGCGTCTCATCACTTTCAGGGATAAGCGGCGTAGTTTGATCGATGAATATATCTAGCTCATTGCGCAAAGCATCGAGGTCTGCTTTGCAGGCTAAAAGGGCTTCCTTAGCTGCATCGTTTTCCAACAATGCAAGTAGGAGGTGTTCGACAGTCATAAACTCGTGACGTTTGTCTCTTGCACGAGCAAATGCACCGTTAAGGCTTGACTCTAGTTCTTTATTTAGCATAAGTACCTCCCGAAAAAACAACTTGGGTTGTTCGAGCAAGTCTTCTTCTACGCTTGCTCCATAGTACAAAGTAGCGGATGTTCATTTTCCCTTGCGTACATCGTAACTTGCGCTACTTTTGTTTCGGCAATTTCTGCGCTGTAAGTTCCACAGACTGCCTTTCCTTCATAGTGCACTTTGAGCATGATTTGTGTTGCTTTATCAATATCATGTGAAAAGAATCGCTCAAGTACCTCTATGACGAAATCCATAGGTGTATAGTCATCATTATTGAGTACAACGTTATACAGCTTAGGTGGCTGAACTTTTGTACTTTCTCGCTCCAGAAGATCAGAGTCCGGAGTGACCCATTCAAAATTTTTACTCATGGCAATTTAAAGATATCGTATCAAAGGGTTGATGTTTTCGACCTATAAAAACAATCTACCACAAGCATGCTGTGCGGTGTAGTGAGATGTGGCACCGATTTAGAACTTTGATAGATAAAAGTTGCTACCTAATATAGAGACTAATCCACGTCTCGCGGGCGCGCAAATAAAAGATGGTTATCGATAAGCCCTGAACTTTTACTCAAAAATCACTCTCTTTTCTCACTAACGAACAGAATCTGACCAACACTAATTTCTGTGTCAGATCACACTTCCTCACTGAGAAAATGTTATTTATCACGAAAACTTCATTTTTTATTCAATCCGATGATTTCACTATCATAAGCAACACCAACAGTATGGATTTTTCGTAACCCGTCGCTTTTTGGTCTAAATATCTAAACTTCGATGTACGTTCAAAAAACAGTTTGCAAAATTGTTAATCTCAAAAGTGATTTGTTTTCAATTATGTTTCCGTTTGTTGCTCGACACTATTGACTGTATGGATTCATTGACTACAGTGGAAAGTATTGATGCATAAATCCTCATTCTGGATCAGTTTGAATTTAAGCAACTTGGTGAATGTGATTCTGTATCAATGAGACGTTTGTTAGCGGTCGCTAACAGTAGTACCAAGTTAAAGGTATAACTTGGTTGTTGTAACAACATCAGTAAAAAATGCATGAGGGATGTATAAGCATGGCTACAGGTACAGTAAAGTGGTTTAACAATGCCAAAGGATTTGGGTTTATCTGTTCAGACGAAGAGGAAGGAGACATCTTTGCCCACTACTCAACTATCCAAATGGACGGTTATCGTACACTGAAAGCAGGCCAACAAGTCTCTTACGAGATTGAAAAAGGTCCAAAGGGTTGCCACGCAAGTAGCGTTGTGCCAATTGAAGCCCAAGCCAAGTAAATTGAGTGCTGTCGTAGAAACCATTGCTCTCACATAGCTTAAACCTTTGTGAAGAGAAAAATAAACCCGCCAATTAAGCGGGTTTCTTATTATCTGAAAAACACGCCGATCACGACGTGTCATCCGCAGATTACTTGTCGATGATTGCGTTAAACGTTTCGCTTGGACGCATCAATTTAGACACCAAAACATCGTCTAGTAAGTAGTAACCACCTAGCTCACCTTTCACGCCTTGAGCACTATTAAGTTCTGCAACAATCTTCTCTTCTTGTTCAGCAAGAGATTTTGCAATAGGTGCAAATTCAGTGGCTAAGTCTGCATCCACCGTTTGCTCTGCCAATGCTTTCGCCCAGTACAGTGCTAAG
Source organism: Vibrio sp. Y20_XG_PY13 (assembly GCF_024181925.1). Classification (NCBI taxonomy): domain Bacteria; kingdom Pseudomonadati; phylum Pseudomonadota; class Gammaproteobacteria; order Vibrionales; family Vibrionaceae; genus Vibrio; species Vibrio sp. Y20_XG_PY13. The sequence goes on from NZ_JAMZAL010000002.1 coordinate 619,091, forward strand.
TAGAAGTGACTACCACGGTTATCCAACTCACCTACTTTACGTGATGGCGATTTATTTTTGTCTAGGAATTCACCCGTTGCTTTGTCTAGTGTATCGGCTAGAACTTGCGCTTTAGCATTGCCAGTTACTGAGCTTAAATGCTCTAGAGAAGCAGCTAATGCTAAGAACTCGCCTAGAGAATCCCAACGAAGGTGGTTTTCTTTCTCAACTTGTTGAACGTGTTTTGGAGCAGAACCACCAGCACCGGTTTCAAACAGGCCACCGCCGTTCATCAACGGAACGATTGAGAGCATTTTAGCGGATGTACCCAGTTCCAAAATTGGGAACAAGTCTGTTAGGTAGTCACGAAGTACGTTACCCGTTACAGAAATAGTATCTAGACCAGCTTTCATTCGCTCTAATGAGTATTTACATGCTTCTACTGGAGCAAGAATCTTAATTTCTAGGCCTGTCGTATCGTGATCTGGCAGGTATGCATTGACCTTTTTAATAAGCTCTGCATCGTGTGCGCGGTTTTCATCTAGCCAAAATACAGCTGGAACGCCTGTCGCACGTGCGCGAGTTACTGCAAGTTTCACCCAATCTTGAATTGGCGCGTCTTTTACCTGACACATACGGAAGATGTCACCCTCTTCTACCGCCTGTTCAAGCAGCACTGCGCCAGAAGCATCAACAACACGTACTGTACCTGCTGCATCTAGGATAAACGTCTTATCGTGAGAACCGTACTCTTCTGCTTTTTGAGCCATCAAACCCACGTTTGGTACGCTGCCCATTGTTGTCGGGTCAAATGCGCCGTGCTCTTTACAGAAATCGATAACTGCTTGGTAGATACCTGCATAGCAGCGATCTGGGATCATCGCTTTAGTATCTTTTTGCTTGCCGTCAGGACCCCACATTTGGCCAGAAGAACGCAACATTGCTGGCATAGATGCATCGACAATGATGTCGCTTGGGACATGCAGGTTCGTGATGCCACGATCCGAATCAACCATCGCAAGTTCAGGCTGAGTTTGGTAAACCGCCTGAATTGCCGCTTCAATCTCTTCTTTCTGTGCTGCTGGTAGTGACTCGATTTTCGAGTAAACATCACCAAGACCATTATTTACATCAACGCCAAGCTCTTCGAATAACTTACCGTATTTAGCAAAAACGTCTTTGTAGTAAACTTTTACAGCGTGACCGAAGATAACCGGGTCAGAAACCTTCATCATCGTCGCTTTCATGTGTAGAGAAAGCAGTACGTCTTGCTCTTTTGCATCTGCAATTTCTTTTTCGAAGAACTCAACCAATGCTTTTTTCTTCAGTACAGAGCTATCAATAACTTCTTTGTCTAACAGTGGGAAAGCAGATTTTAGCTCTTTTACAGAGCCATCTTCGCCAACAAACTCGATTTTTACTTCTGTTGCGCCAGAAATGGTTGTTGATTTCTCGCTACCAAAGAAATCGTCACCCGCCATGCTTGATACATGAGATTTAGAATCTGATGACCATGCGCCCATTGAGTGTGGGTTTTTCTTTGCATAGTTCTTAACAGAAAGTGGCGCACGACGGTCAGAGTTACCTTCACGAAGTACTGGGTTTACCGCACTGCCCTTAATCTTATCGTAAGCCGATTTAATCGCTTTTTCTTCGTAAGTACTTGGCTCTTCTGGGTAGTTTGGCAGGTCGTAACCTTTAGCTTGAAGCTCTTTGATTGCGGCTTTTAGTTGAGGAATAGAAGCCGAAATGTTTGGCAACTTGATGATATTTGCTTCTGGTGTTTGTGCGAGTTCGCCCAGCTCAGTTAACGCGTCGCCAATGCGTTGCTCTTCTTTTAAGTGCTCTGGGAAGTTAGCGATAATTCGACCCGCTAGTGAAATATCACGAGTATCTACGTTGATGCCAGACGATGCAGTAAACGATTGAATGATTGGTAGTAATGAATAAGTTGCTAGCGCCGGTGCTTCATCAGTGATGGTGTAGATAATGGTAGGTTTTTCTGTAGGCATGAAATTTCCCTATTTTTGAATCAACTTGTTGGCTGATCAACTCAGCGTCTGAGTTGGTGTAATTGACGCATTGCTACACGTTAGTAGTGTGTATCTCCTCGCTAACGCCACATGCGGTTTGCACTCTTTCTTGTAGTTTGAAGCTCTTGGCTCTGAATCCATGAGTGCACTGATATAATTAAACAAATAACACGAAATAGTCTATTATTCTGTGCGCATTTGTTAGTTTTAGGCGCGCAAATGATAGCCGATCTTAAGAAAACTTAAAACTTTCAAACACAGTTCATTTACATTTTTGCAGGGTAGTTAACATGTCATCTCGCACAGGTCATGAAAAAGGGCGTCGTACCAGCCAATCTAAAACAGGCCATTTTAAACGTTCCGGTAAACCAAACCGTGTAGAGGATCAAACCACAAGACGCCACCCTACTCGCACAGCCAAAGCCAATAAACCTCGAGTCGACCTGCAAAATAGAAAAGTCATTATTTTCAATAAGCCTTACGATACGCTGAGCCAATTTACCGATGGTGACGGCCGTAAAACATTGGCTGACTACATTCCAGTAAAAGACGTCTACGCAGCAGGTCGACTAGATAGAGACAGTGAAGGCCTAATGGTGTTAACCAATGATGGTATCCTACAAGCGAAGCTGACTCAGCCGAAATCAAAGTCGCCGAAAACGTATTGGGTACAGGTGGATGGAGCGCCACAAGAGCAAGATTTAGAGAAGTTGCGTAAAGGCGTTGAATTAAAAGATGGTATGACCTTACCCGCAAAAGTAGAAGTCATTGATGCTCCGACGATTTGGGAGAGAAACCCACCAGTTCGTTTTCGTGCAAATATTCCAACGACATGGCTAGCAATCACTATCGTTGAAGGTAGAAACCGCCAAGTAAGACGCATGACCGCTCATATCGGCTTCCCAACTTTACGCTTAGTACGCTATTCAATGGGCGACATTACCCTTGGAGACTTGCAGCCTGGCCAATGGAAAGAGATTCAGCTCTAGCCATCTTAAAACAACACATTCCTTAAAGTAGTCAACATCAAAAAACATAAAAGCAGGCCATTGCCTGCTTTTTATATTTTTATCGTCACCAATAACAATTATTGTTGAGAAACCCACTTCATGAATACCTGACGTTCTTCGTCAGTCATTTCTAGATAAGCAATTTTTGCTTTTGTCAGTGGCGAATTCACTCTGTGAGTCTCTTTAGCTGTACCCGTTGCCTGAAGCTCAGATAACTCGACTCGCTTGCCATTAGAAAAATAGACGCCGTTAAGTTCGTTGTACTCTGCCAATTGCTCATCAAGGTTTGAATATGGGAAAGCACCTTTTTTACCTGGCATCTTATATTGCGAGTAATCAATAGACTTATCATTGATGCTTACTTTCCAGTCCATTGTATCTTGTTCAAACAGCTTGTCTGCCTGACGCTTATCTCTAAAAGATGGCGCATCAATGTAAAGCTCGCCCGCCCCTGTATTAAAGCCAATAATATACGGAGCTGAGTAAACTTGAGTGCGCTTGTCACCACGCCCGATAGCTCTGTTTACCTTAATAACCACTTGGTTTGAGCCATCGATGAGAGTATACGGAGTACTCAATTCATCCGTACTAACGCCATTTACAAACAGAACTTGAACACCTTGTGCGGTACTTAAAGTTACTGATACATCAGTTTTATGTGTTGTGTCTGCGTTCGCTGTTGTACCAAACAGACCAAGAAAAAACGCTACAATCCAAGTTTTTAGTCTCATATCCGAATAACCTTAAAAATCGATTAATTACATCAAAAAGTTAAATCTCGCTTACCACTAATCACAGTTTGAGGAAATCATTAATGAAAAGCCAATCATTTCACCACAACTCGCTGTAGATAATTGGTAAGCGCACTCTTGCCTCGAAACTCTATACCCGCTTGACCTATGTTTAATAGTTACTGAGTGGTCTAGACGCTTTAATATGAAAAAGGCCGCAATAAATGCGACCTTTACTATATCTACTTAAGTTCTGTTATTAGAACGTGTAGTAAACACCAGCAACAACTAGGTCAGCTTCTTTCTTAGAAACGTTTTTCTCGTCGTTTTCGCTTGAAGTGTATTCAATGAACGTTAGAACGTTACCAGTTACAGCGTAGTCAGCACCAAACGTGTAGTAAGACTGGTCGTGGTCGCCTTCGTACTCAGTGAAACCGAATGAAGTGTAAACGCGCGCTTCGTTCATTTTGTAAGCAGCTACTGCAGACCAAGTATCTTGATCCGCTTTGTTTAGCTCTTCAGCAACGTAGTTTACTGCAGCAGAGAAGTTGTCCATGTTGAAACGAACAGCCGCACCCATTACTTGGTAATCAGTACCTGCAGCATCACGGTTCTCTTGATCTTGGTAAGAAGCACCAACTGTGAACATATCGTTGATTGCGTATTGCGCAGATAGACCGAATGCAGTATCGATTTTCTCGTCTTGATCTAGGTATGCATCAGCGATAACTGTTAGCTTGTCGAAGCTACCTTTAACTGAAACAGCGTGACCTGCACTTTCTTTTGATTTTACGAAATCATCAACGTAACCAAGACCTTCGTTAGTGTTGTCGATAGTGATTGCGTCTAGAGAGTCGCCGAAGTCACCAACTTCACCGAAAGCCACACCCCAGTTGTCACCGAAGTAAGCACCGAAGTAAAGATCGTCTGTACGTACACGAGCGTGATCAGAGCTGTTATCTTTATCGAAGAATTCACCGTTTTCTAGTTCAAATGAACCGAATACTTTTACGTCTTCGTTTAGTTTATGTTCTGCATCGATTTGGATTTTAGCCCAAAGGTCAACGTCTACGTCACGCTTAACTTTAGTTTTGCCGTCTTCTTTGCCTTCTACAGTACTAACGTAAGTATCAATCTCACCTTTAAGGTTGAAAGAAGTCGTACCGTTGTCGTAGATGTTGCCTGCTGCTAGTGCAGACGTAGAGATGCCTGCTACTGCAAGAGCTACTAGAGTCTTTTTCATAATTAATCCACTGCCTTTTCTTAGTTTGGGATATCCTTTCCGAATTCCCTTTTTTATATTTTTGAGGCCACTTGTTATCGATTCGTAACAATGCATGACCTACAAAATCTGGGCACTAGATTGCAAAAGATTATTCTGCCTGTCAAATTTTCTAAATATAAATATCAAAAAATAAAAATAACCAATAAAAACAATAGCTTAATTTGCTTTATTTAATTTATTCGATGAACATCTAAACTATCGGCTTGATTTTCCTCAATTTATCATCCTATTAATAATCAAAATTTAAATCTAAAAATAAACTTCAAAGCAAGAAAAACAGCATCAAAATCTAACAAATCTATATTTTTGAAGTTTTATATTTTTCATATAATGAAATTATTTGCATTGATATGGAGTTCAATATTTTTTTGTGAAGAAGATCTAGATTCCTTACAAAAGCATTCCGTTTTGTGAACTACTGTACAACTAGTGATGTGTGCTACTATTCGGCTCCAACGCATTTGAGGCCCGTATGCTGACCAGTAACATTCAAAAATCGATTCGCAATAGCTATCAAAATCTACAAGCCCAACTCGATAACTTTGTACCAAGACGAGCTCAAAACTATCTTGTCGCTGAAATCGCAAAGACGCTTTGTGGTCAATATCATAAGTCCAATCGAATACTGGTAGCAGAAGCAGGCACAGGGATCGGTAAGTCACTTTCTTATTTGATGGCCGCTATACCAGTTGCCGTGCATAACAACCGCAAAGTCGTTATCTCAACGGCAACCGTCGCGCTTCAAGAACAGCTAGTGAATAAAGACCTTCCTCTATTCCGTCGTATTACAGACCGAGAATTCTCTTTCATTCTTGCCAAAGGTAGGCAGCGCTACTGCTGCGCAGAAAAGCTCGCAACAGCCAGTGGTGTGGATGGCGGTCAACTAGCGATGTTTGAGACCAAGCCAAAGAAAAAAGACATTGAATTACTGGAAACCATGTATCGCTCACTCGCTCAAGGGAAATGGGATGGTGACCGCGACGCTTGGCCTAAACCCATAGACGACCGCATCTGGCAATTGATTGTCAGCGACAAACACAGCTGTAATAACAGTTTGCCAGGTCACAGAGGGTGCCCGTTTCAAAAGGCTCGCTCTGAGTTAGATAAAAATGACGTGATCATCGCGAATCACTCTCTCGTTATGGCTGATGCTGACTTAGGTGGTGGCGTAATCTTACCAGAGCCAGAAAATACGATTTATGTCTTTGACGAAGCTCACCACCTGCCTCACGTCGCCCGTGATCACGCTTCAGCATCCGCAAGTTTAAAAGGCGCAGCAGCGTGGCTAGAGAAGCTGAATCAGTCAATCAGTAAATTTTCATCACTGGCTGATGAGAAACGTGTCGCTCGATTCCGCAATGACTTGCAAGACTCCGTGCAAAACTTAATACCTGCGCTCACTCAGTTGACTAAGCAGTTCGATCCAGCTCAGTTTGAAGAAGGCATCTACCGCTTTGAACATGGCGAGCTGCCTACTTGGCTAGAAAACCAATCTAAAGAGCTAAAACAGTTCAGCAAGAAAGCAAACCAAAGCGTCGCGAAAATCGCCGATCTTATTGCAGAAAGAGTCAAAGATGGCGAACTCGCGGCAAGATTGGCCGAGCCTGCGCTCGCTGAACTAGGTTTCTATATTCAACGACTAGAGAACCTCGCTCAAGTTTGGCATTTAATGGCAGAGCCAACACGAGAAAAAGGAGCGCCTTTAGCGAGATGGCTAGAAACTCACCCCGATCGTGAAGGCGATTTTATTGTGAGCGTCTCCCCGCTTGAGATTGGATGGCAGCTAGACCAACAGATTTGGAGTCGTTGTATTGGTGCCGTATTAGTTTCAGCAACAATGCGAGCGTTGAACTCTTTCCACTATTTTTGCCATCAAGTAGGCATTGATGGCAAGCCAGAATCTGGGACTCAGTTTTTGGCACTCGCTTCGCCTTTTGATTATCAAAACCAAGCTGAGTTACTCATACCGGCAATGAAGTACGAACCATCGGCACCTCAGTTTACTGAATATCTTATTGAGATCTTGCCTAAGTACTTAGAAGACAAAAAGGCCAACTTGGTATTATTCTCCTCATACTGGCAGATGAACCAAGTCGCAGAAGCGCTGTCTTCAGAGTTCATAAAACGAGGCTGGGCTTTGCAAGTACAAGGCGAAAGTTCTCGTCAAGAAATTCTAAAAAAACATAAAAAGCTTGTAGAAACAAACAAAACCAGCGTTCTCTTTGGTACAGGAAGCTTTTCGGAAGGACTCGATTTGCCAGGAGAGTTACTGGAAAACTTAGTGATCACCAAAATTCCATTTGGTGTTCCTACCTCTCCAGTAGAACAAGCGCATTCAGAATACATAGAAAAGAAAGGCGGCAACCCGTTTATGCAAATCACTGTACCTGATGCGAGCAAAAAGCTGATCCAGAGCGTGGGCCGCCTACTGCGTAAAGAACGAGATTCTGGTAGAGTGACCATTCTGGATCGACGCCTCGTAACCAAACGCTACGGGCAAGCACTTATCGACTCACTGCCGCCATTTAAACGAAAAATAGAATATTAGAAGAATAAGAATTTATGGAAATGATAGAGCCGACAATGCTGTTGGTGTTGGCGCTAGTCGCTTTTGTTGCTGGATTTATTGACGCAGTCGCAGGTGGTGGAGGGATGCTAACCGTCCCTGCTTTGCTGTCTTTGGGGCTTCCTCCTCACATTGCTTTGGGGACGAACAAGTTGGCTGCTACCTTTGCATCGTCAACTGCCGCATTCACTTACTACAAAAAACGCTTGTTCAAACCTCAGTGTTGGGGGCGCGCGTTTGCAGCAACGCTTGTCGGCGCAACATTGGGCACGCTCTTTGTCGATGCCATCAGTACGGATTGGCTAGAAAAAGTCTTGCCTCTTATTATATTAGCCGCTGCGCTGTATACCGTATTCCACAAAACGCCACATTCCCCTCATCAAAGCCCAATACCAGAGCCTTGCCCAAAGCTGCATAAAAAACAGTACCTGCAAGGTTTGTCGATTGGTTTTTACGATGGATTAGCCGGTCCAGGAACTGGCGCGTTTTGGACTGTAAGTTCTATGGCGCTGTACCGTCTCAATATATTGCTCGCCTCTGGTTTAGCCAAAGCAATGAACTTCACCAGTAATTTTACCTCACTTATTACTTTCGCTATTTTAGGTCATATTAACTGGGTGCTAGGCTTAACAATGGGTGTGTGTTTAATGGCTGGGGCATTTGTTGGTGCGCATTCTGCAATTCGATTCGGCTCTAAGTTCATTCGTCCCGTTTTTGTCACGGTCGTGAGCGTATTGGCGATTAAGCTGGCTTATGACGCTTGGTTTGTAGGTTTATCATGAACATCGAACAACTTTCGCAAAGTTTAGAACACATGGCGAATCAAGCCGCGACATTGGATCGCCAACGAGGAGAGCATCACGTTCCGTTGTTTGATGAACGTTTATTTAGCTGCCGTTCTCGCTTACTGACCCCTTGCGTAAAAGAAGCGAAATCGACACTGGACGCAATTATCCGAGAGCAAAACGAAAATAAGCTCACCGCTTTGCGAGCGGAGTACCTCACCGAACGACTCGTAGCGCAAATTGGCGCAATTCAGCGAGAGATTTCTACCACTAAAATTCGTAAGAATGAAATCAAACATAGCAGCCACTTTCGCAAACCAATTAACGTGCTTTATCAAGAGCTCGCGCAACACCAAGAATGGGCAAGACGCTTGCGAGAAATGGTGTTAGAAAAGGAACGCGCAGTGGAAAATGCACCTAGTTTCACGCGAGCTGAAGCTCAGAAAGTATTGCTGGCGACAGAGCAACGTTTAGCTCGTTGCGAGGCAGCGCTTCTTAAACTAGAAAATCAAATTACACATAGGGAAAAGCACCAATAATGGCAGACCAACCAACCTCTCCTCTTGATGATGCACCAGAAGAGATCAAGCTGGCCGTTGATTTGATCTACTTGCTTGAAACCAACGAGATTGATCCAGAAGTTGCGATTAAAGCATTGAAGATCGTACAAACAGATTTAGAAAACAAATTGAAAGCGCAGTAAAACGCGCTTTTTTCTTTTGTTGAGATTCATTTTCACTACGCTTTCAGAATGATACCATTCTAGAAAAATACGCCCTCAAAAGGATAAATAATGAAAGTAATCAGCTTTAACATCAATGGACTACGTGCTCGACTGCACCAACTCCAAGCGCTAATCGATAAACACCAGCCTGACGTTATTGGTCTTCAAGAGATTAAGGTGCATGATGAAGCGTTCCCGATTGAAGATGTCGAAGCCATGGGTTACAAAGTGTATTTTCATGGCCAGAAGGCGCATTACGGCGTAGCGATGCTTTGTAAGCAAGAGCCAATCCGCGTACAAAAAGGTTTTCCAACGGATAACGAAGAACACCAAAAGCGCATGATCATGGCGACGTTTGAAAACGAAAATGGTGAAAAAGTAACGGTGCTTAATGGCTACTTCCCTCAAGGGGACAACATTAACCACGAAACGAAATTCCCATACAAGCGCCAGTTCTACAAAGATCTAATGACGTATCTAAACGATCATCACAGCAACGATGAACAGTTGATTGTTATGGGTGATATCAACATCAGCCCTATCGATTCAGATATCGGTATCGGAGAACCGAACCGTAAGCGTTGGTTGAAAACGGGTAAATGCTCTTTCCAACCAGAAGAACGTGAATGGCTGAAAACGTTGTTAGATTGGGGCTTTGAAGATACTTTCCGTAAGCTTTACCCAGAAGTGAACGATCGCTTCTCGTGGTTTGACTACCGATCTCGCGGCTTTGATGACAACCGAGGCCTACGAATTGATGTGATTTTGGCGACTCCTTCTCTCGCGCAAAAATGTATTGAGTCGGGTATCGATTATGAATTACGCGGTATTGAAAAGCCTTCAGACCACGCGCCAATCTGGTCGACATTCAAGTAATACATTGTAAAGCAATAACCGTGACTCAACGCTAAGGTAAATCTAGTAAAAAGGGAGACTCAGTCTCCCTTTTTCATGCACGTTATTTTCTACTCAGCTAGTTCAGCGGCCAAACCGTTTGACCATCAATACTTACTGGCGTTTGAGCGAATTCGTTCAGACAGTAGCCAGTATTGCTACTTGCAAAGTAAGTGAGAGGCATCGGCGTCAGATTCAACGCAACAACTTGTTGCTTCGCTTTTTCTGAGAACGAGAATCCCCACATGTCGAGATAGTTAGTCATATCTCGCTGAGCCACGTAACTTAGGGCAATGAGCAACCAGTCATTGTTTGAGATGCTGTTCGCTTCATCTTTGGTATACATCGAGAAGCCAATGTTTGATTGTTTCGCATTCCACAGTGCCTCATCTGCTTTCAAACGATTAAACTCACGCTCAATAAGATGAAGTCGCGCCAGTAAATGCCAACCATTTTTAAGCACACCTTCGTGCTGAGTTGCCATCATCATTTGAATGTAAACGCGAGCACCCCAGCTCCAACCCGTTTGGTTTTGCTCCGCCATATAAGCATTTGGATCGCTTTGTGTTCGACTGGTTTGCAACAGTTCAAACTGACCTTTGAAATCCAAGCTTTGGCAGGTTGATTCCTTACCCGTATTTTGGAAGAAACGAGACTTGCTGTAGTAGGAGTAGTAGTTGGTCGTCGAATGCCCTTCCCAACCAGCGAATCGGAATCGTCCTTTCTCTAAACCGTGGCCTAGCTCATGCAAATCACCGTGACCTAAAGGACTGAAGGCCCAATAAGCATCGTACGGGTTACCAGAGCAGCCATAGCCACAAGTGGCTTGGTCAGCATTCATGTGCTTAACCATATCAATATTGGCAATTTCCCAGCCTTGGTTTTGAGCGTATTGAATAATTTCAGGTACTTCGTCTATACCCGGCCCTTGGAAACCAGCCAGAACATGCGGGTAGTTATGAACATATTCTTCCGTTGCAAGCGCCATTTCCGCAGGGGTAGACCACATTTCATCGTTGACCGACTCTAACATCTTGTCACGCTTTGAGTGCACTTCAAACCCAGGGGTGATCAGCTCGGCCCAATCAAACAAATTGGCTTCTAGCTGCTGAATAAAGGTGTCGTTGTCCTTCTCACTTCTCCATACAGGATGCTGTGCCACATGGTTAAATCTCAGTTCAACCGGAATATCATTTTTGTCAAAGTGAACCTGTACTGGGCCGCCATAAGGAGAAGTCAGCGTGATGGTTTCACCCGCTTTGACTTCGTAAGCAAATGAAGTCAGCAGTTTAGGTCGAGTATAACCGTCTTTACTGAACTCATGAGTCGCACCACTTCTTAAGCTATTGATGACAATTTTTGTGGTCACATCATTGTTGTCTTTACGCGTTACCGTGAAAGTCTCACCTGGCAGCGCATACACTCCTGCCGAACGGAAGTTGTGTTTAGACTCCATATTCACCGTAGTATCAATTCTCTTTACATCGGCCCCAAATTCACTGCGGCTGAAGTTTCCCATATTTGGTTGTTTTGGGTTGATGCGACGACTGTTGTATTGAACGTAGTCCGCGAAATACGATTTCAAAAATTCAGTCGTCCCCGTAGACTGCTTATCCATTGGAAAGGAGGCCGTTTGACGATAATGATCCGCCAATAACACCATCAGCTTTTCGTATTGATAACCATCTTGTTCAAACAACGAGATTTTTTGCTCATCAAGTGATTTCAGCCATTGGCGAATGCTGTTGGCAGCGTCGTAAAACTGACTGTCCATGTTCGCTACTTCTGGGCATGATTTATCATCACATTGGGACAAATCAACATTGAAGTTTTGAGTTTCGAAACGGGATAACAACGCTTGTTGCGTGATGACAGAATCTGGCACAAAGTTCATCAGTGATGAAGGTGCCCAATCGACCAAACCTAACTTACGCCAATAGTTGTCCCCCACGTAGTCAACATGGAATTTTGCCAAAATGTCTCGGCCAAGATCGGTCAGCCCACCGTCCCAATGCAGATATAGAACTGGAATTTTAGCTTGCTCGGCATAAGCCAGCGCATCTATTACCTGTTGGTTGGTATCTCCTGACAGCAAATGTTGTGACAGAATCAACAGGTTTGGCTTATCGGCTTTCAAGCAGCTAAGTAATTTTGAACCGTCGCACAGGTTAGCTTCATTAAATGTCAGGGCTGGTGAAATATTGTTGTTTAACCAACTGCGCGTCGCTTGCTCATCAGGAAAGTAATAAGACTGATCCATTTGCGCGATGACGACGTTTAAAGTAGCTCCACCTGACAACCAAGTAACGAGGTTTTTTAACCATTGAGTCATTGCCGCATTAGAAGAATCAGGAAAACGTTGTGCGGTTCGAAATGGGTTACTGCCTAAAACAGCATAACGCTGGCCATTAGTTTGCTCACCAGCAATACCAATCGACAACGCTTGGTCTTTGTAACCACTCGCCATCGCTTTATTGGTCATCAAGATGGTGTCGTTGAATCCATAGGTAGGAGCAAAAATCGCGGCATCATGCGTCGGATCCCAGTAAAGACCCGAAAGATTTTTTGCTATCGCAGATTTGATCGCATTCGACTGTTTCTTGTGCGCCTCAACAACTTGACGGCTTTCACGAATGAAGTCATTTGGGTCAGAAACTAACAGTGCATTGCCCGTTTCTAGCGCTTGTTGAACAGGAACTGGAGTTGGTGTGACTTGACTGTTTGATTGTGACTTGCTCTCTCCACCACCGCATCCGGTGGCAACAGCGGCAAGACCCAACGATATAATTGTTTTTTTCATATTTCACTTATTAAACAAGGGTTTTGCCGAAGTGTAATGTAAGCGAACAAGGGAGCGAAATAGTCTTGTTGATAAATCAGAAAAGTATGAATGAAGGTATCAAAAATAGAATGGTACCCGTAGGTACCATTACTTAAATACATGATTTAGCTCAGAGGACGCAGGTACGCTAAGAAACGTTTTTCCGCGCGTTTAAAGCACCAAAGAATGATAAACGTGAGCGACATATAGAAAAGTCCAGCCGTCAAGAACGACTCAAATGGTGCGTAATAACGAGAGTTAACTAAGCGCGCTGCACCAGTTAAGTCCACGATGGTTACGATCCCTGCAACCGCACTGCCGTGAAGCATGAAGATCACTTCATTAGAATAAGCAGGTAGTGCTCGGCGTAACGCACTTGGCAAGATGATGCGTTTGTAAGTCATAAATTTACTCATGCCATACGCTTTCGCGGCTTCCACTTCGCCTTTCGGCAAACCGTTAATCGCACCACGAATGATCTCTGCCGTATACGCTGATGTGTTTAGTACAAACGCAACCAGAGCACAAAACCACGCGTGTTCCCATAAGGTATCTTTCACTGGGAAAAACTGATCCATGCCATAGTAAATCAGATACAACTGAACAAGCAGTGGCGTTCCTCGGAAAAAGTAAATGAATCCCCAAGAAGGAAGGCTCAAAGCGTAGTTGGTACTGTTTCTCGCAATGGCGAGTGGAACGGAGACGCACAAGCCAATCACCAATGAAATGCCCACCAGCCAAACGGTCGTCCAAAGCCCTTGAAAGTAAACAGGGAAACTTTCAATAATCAACGAAAAATCCATTACTTACCTCGCATGAATACTGAATTTGCGTTCAACGAGTTTTAACAACCCCGTCGAAATACTGGTGAAGAAAAGGAAAATCAGCGCAACGGCCATGTAGAACGTGAACGGCATTTTTGTTGTACCAGCCGCCAGAGAGCTCATTCTCACCATATCTTCAAGCCCGATGATGGAGACAAGCGCGGTGGTTTTTAACAATACCAGCCAGTTGTTACCAAATCCCGGTAGTGCATGGCGAATCATCTGAGGAAGAAGGATTCTTCTGAACGACAACACTGGGCTCATGCCATAAGCTTTTGCTGCTTCCAACTCACCTTTATCGACGGCCATGATCGCACCACGGAAAGTTTCCGCCATGTAAGCTCCAAAGATAAAACCAATTGTCAGCACACCTGCAATAAACGGGCTCACATCAATGTAGTCAGGTAAGTAAGAAGTCCACTCATGATTTGCGTCACTAGATGCAAACCATTCATTGAGCGTTTCGTTGATGGAATAGAGGCTATTGTTTAAAAGTATTTGCCCACCAAAGAAAATCAACATCATCAGAACTAAGTCTGGAATGCCGCGAATAATGGTGGTGTAAAGTGTGGCAATTGCTCTTGCCCATTTGTAGGGAGCGAGCTTAGCAAGCGCGCCAAGCATTCCCAATATCACCGCAAGCAGTAGTGACAGAACTGCTACTTCGATGGTTACCAAAGCCCCTTTAAAAATGGAGGCTTCATATCCTTGTAAATCCAGCATAGGTGAGTTCCTAATCCCTAAACTCAAAAAATCGACCGTTGACTACTTCTAGGAACAAGCCAACGGTCGCTTAATTACCGCTTATTCGCCGTAAACATCGTAGTTAAAGTACTTGCCAGCAATTTCTTGGTAAATACCTTTATCACGCAGTGACAAGATTGCCGCATCAAGTTTCTTCGTTAGATCTTTATCTTGTTTACGTACAGCGATACCGAAACCTTCACCGAACCATTTCGCATCAGTCAGAGATGGGCCAACAAATTCGTACGCATCACCACCAGCCTTGTTCAATACACCTTCCTCTAGAGCAGATGCATCGCCCAAAACTGCAGCAACACGGCCGTTCGCAAGGTCTAGATACGCTTCGTCAAAAGAGCCGTAACGTACAATTTCAACTTTGTCACCGTAGTTATCAGTTAGATATTTATCGTGAGTGGTCGCGCGTTGAACTGCGATTTTTTGGCCATCTAGATTAGCAAAGTCTAGGTTTGCACCTTTCTTAGCGATGAACTTATTTGGGATCAGTGCGTATTTGCCCGTGAAATCCACTTTCTTCTTACGTTCTTCGGTAATCGACATTGCCGCGATGATCGCATCGTATTTACGAGCCAATAGAGAAGGAATAATGCCGTCCCAATCTTGTGCAACGATCTGACACTTCACTTGCATTTCTTCACACAGCGCATTGGCCATATCAACATCAAAGCCTTTTAGAGAACCATCGGTTTCTGTCCAGCTAAATGGAGGGTATGCGCCTTCAATGCCAAAGCGAACTGTTTTCCATTCTTTCGCTTGAGCAACACCAGACACTGCCGTTGCAGCAAGAGTTGCTGCCAATAACCACTTTTTCATTTCCATACTCCTGTGATTGCTATTTTATTTGGTTTTGTTCGTTGTGCTTACTTAGGAGGCAAAACTCTGCCGCCTAATGAATATTAGTAGATAGATGAGATAAACTGCTGTAATCGCTGAGAATCGGGGTTAGTAAATAGCTTAGCTGGATCTCCCTGTTCTTCCACTAAGCCTTGATGCAAGAACATCACATGATTTGAGACGTCACGAGCAAACGCCATTTCGTGCGTCACCACCAACATGGTTCGCCCTTCATCTGCCAAATCTCTCATTACCCCTAGCACTTCCCCAACAAGCTCAGGGTCAAGCGCAGAGGTAGGCTCGTCAAACAGCATAACTTCTGGATCTACGGCAAGGGCACGAGCAATCGCAGCACGCTGTTGCTGACCACCAGATAAATGACCTGGGTAATAATCTTTACGTTCGTAAAGGCCGACTTTTTTCAGTAACAACTCTGCATTTTCAATCGCTTGAGCTTTCGGCACACCAAGAACGTGAACAGGTGCTTCGATGACGTTTTCAAGAACGGTAAGATGAGACCAAAGGTTAAACCCCTGAAAAACCATAGCTAAACGCGAACGAATACGCTGAACTTGTTTTTCGTTGGCAGGTACGGATTCACCCGCGCGGTTGTTTTTCATTTGAATAAGCTCGCCGTTTACCCAAATTTCACCAGCGGTCGGTGTTTCTAGTAAGTTAATACATCTAAGAAAAGTACTCTTGCCAGAACCGGAAGAGCCAATGATGGAGATAACATCCCCTTTGTGAGCGGCAAGTGAAATGCCTTTCAGGACTTCATTCTGTCCAAATGTTTTGTGCAGGTCTTTTATATCTAGCGCTGGTACATCATTCATGCGCTCTACTCCCTGTGTTTTTGTCACTGCAATTAAGGGACTCCGCCCTCTCTATTTCGGAACAAATTAGCACCACCCCCAGAAAGTTGCAACAAATTAT
The DNA here is from genome assembly GCF_024181925.1 of Vibrio sp. Y20_XG_PY13. NCBI lineage: Bacteria > Pseudomonadati > Pseudomonadota > Gammaproteobacteria > Vibrionales > Vibrionaceae > Vibrio > Vibrio sp. Y20_XG_PY13. Next base: position 635,272 of record NZ_JAMZAL010000002.1, read on the forward strand.
TAACCTAAATAAATCGAATAGATAGATACGATAGACAAATGAATATGCAATATATAGCAACATATTCTTCAAAAGCTGAATATTAAATATAAAAAAGCCCCTTTAGAAGGGGCTTAATAAATTTACAAAAGTGTTAATTGAAACTTATTTAGGGTCGTAATGAATTAATTAAAACGACTGACTACCAATGAGTTTGAAGTACGTAATGTCACTTCATTTTCTAGGCCTTCTTTTTCAGAAGTAATGATGCCATCCAAGTCTTCATCTAGCTCAGGCTCTGACGCTTCACCATTAGAAAAGAAGCTCATGAAAACTTTAGAGTCGATATTGCTATCGTCACTCAATACCAAAGCAGTGCGATTAAAATCGTCCGAAGCTGAAACTTTCAAACCGTTAACGGCTGATGTTGGGAAATTGTAGTAATGGAGCTCAGGAACAACAACAGAGTCACTGTCACTCTTTGTGAATATACGATGTGTGACTTTATAGTCGCCTGAAGCCGCAAAGTAAGCAACACGAGTAAAGCCTTCTGTAGACGATGTTAAACCCATGTCCAGATCAATCACCGAGTCTGCACTTCCTTGTGTTGATACACTTGGTTTTGTGTTTGGCAGGTTATCAATATTTAAGTAAGAGCTTGGATCAACGTCAATATCCCATCCATCAGAGACCGTTTCGTTAAGTAGAGACTCCCAACCATTAACTTGATTCTCTGAGAACGCCATGTATACCCAAGTTTCTTTATTCGTTGCACTAGGGCGATTGTATTCAACGGCAGTTTTATCTAGCTTCAGCGCATCATACGCAAAGCCGTTAGTAACAAAACCAATGTGGAGAGTGTCGTAAGTATAATCAGAAGACGAATAAATGTTTGACGTATTATCCGCTCTGACTAAGGCGATCTCACCAGTCCCCCACGAACCAATACCATACTGGTAAAGCGCTTTGTCGCTTGAACCAGATTCATACTGGAACAACGCCGTTGGCTCACCTTTAAGTCCCATAAGCTCATCGGTAGGCAACATATCAGGGTTAGGTGACGTGAAAATATCGGTTTGCGAGACAAAGTTGTAGTCTCCACCACCTGATTCAGCATTTCGGTAATCTAGGTTAGTAAACTTATTGCTTGCTAAGTTACCGCCAGTAAAGCACTTGTTCAAAGAGTCTCGGTTAAGGGCAAACGTGGCATTACGTAGTTTCTTATCTTGTAAGAATTCTTTTGAAAACGTATTTACGCGAGCTTCTCTACCGTTAAATTCTATTGCTTGAAACGTTACAAAGCCGCCGTCAGGGATATCTTCAAGATAAAACTTAAAGTTATCAGTGGTTGGTTTGATGATGTCTCCGGCTCTTTTGCCATCTGCATCAGAGTAGTAACCGATAACATAGTTAGTCACTTGCTCTTTTGACGCTGCGCTATAGGTTAAAACCGTTTTATCACCGTTGAGCTCGGTTTTGTGGTCATACACCGTACAACCTTTCGCAGTAGCTTCACTTTCAGTCATTGTTGCTGGTATAGCAAAATCAAAAGTAAACGCTGTTTTCGGCGCAGCACCGCCACCACCGCCGCCACCGCCGCCACAACCGACCATTAAACCTGAGATAATTGCCACAAGTGGCAGTACTTTAAGCTGTTTCATGTCTTCTTCCTAAACTGAGCGGCAATGATTAGCCAAAAAATCGTCGTTGCTCGGTACAAAGCAAGAATAAAGCCAGCTTTATATAAACATCGTGAATATTGATCATTTAAGGGTGACTCATGCGATGCAGGGCAATAAACTCTAATTTTATGCAACTTGTGTAATGAAATTACACACTAAATAACCATCTCATTCGCATACCAGACACTTTCTGTAGTTTTATTTCACATCTATTCTTAAAGTGATCTAAATCAATCACCCTAAATGGCTATCTTGCTAGACTCCAGCCAAAAGATGAGGAATTTTTTGTGCCTCAACACAACAAGTTATTAGCTATGCTTAGGCACGACGTCGACGTGTAACAAATCTAATAATAGCTAGCATAGGACGTGCCGCAGGATGCGGAATAACACACTTGAATGAATAATTCATAACTTTTAAATATATGAGGAATCTATGTCAGACGCAGTTAACAAAGCGCACTCTGATTCAGATATCGAGACCAAAAGCTACCGTGAGCTTCATCGTCCATCATCTGAGTTCGCGAGCCGTTCAGACTACCTAGACCACGAACTACAAATCATGAAGCCGCGTCGTTTCGGCTTAAACTTGCCAGGTCGTGACTTCCGCTTTGAGCTTGAAGACCTAGTTCCAGCACTTGCTGGTACTATCGGCATTATCGCAATGTACTCTGCGGTAATGATGTCTTGGGCTGAAGGTCTTACTGCAGCATGGGACCACGTTAACTTAGGTAAAGATTTTGCCATCGAAGTTGCGCGTGTAGAAATGCTAATCCCTGCACTACTTTTCTGTGTGCTTGCTTCTGGCTTTATCAACCCGAAAGCCAACTTAGCAGGTAACCACGGTCCAATGATCCCTCTTATTGGTACCATCGCTCTCGCTGGTGCTCACCCTCTTGCATTGGCAATTCTTATTGGTGTATTCGGTCTTCTACTTAGCTTCTTGAAAGGCGGTTCTAAACTGGTGAACCTCACCTCAGAGGGTACAGCTGGTGGCTTGCTCATTTTCTTGGGCTTGACGGGTACCATGAGCCAAATCAACTCGATTCAAGAATGGGCGGTTGGTCTACAATCTTCTACTGTTGAAGCTGGTAGCATGGGTTACGTGGGTCTGATCGTGCTTGCAGTGACTATCGCACTATACGCTTTCCTTGCAAAAGTGAACAAACGTTGGCTTGCGATTCCAGTGTGTGCTTTCACAGGCCTTATTATCGCTCTAGTGCTAGGTGCTGGTTTTGACATCAAATTCGTCACTGAAACTGGTCTACCGAATCTAAACCCTGTTTACTGGTGGGGCAGCACTGAAGAAGGTTGGATGCTCGGTCTTCCTAATATGGAACACTTCATCGCGTCACTGCCTTTTGCAATCCTAGCAGTAGCAATGTGGTCTCCTGACTTCTTAGGTCATCGTATTTTCCAAGAACTTAACTACCCTAAAAAGACTGAAAAAGTACTAATGGACGTTGATGACACAATGACTATGTGTTCTATCCGTCAGATGGTAGGTACAGCGGTAGGTGGTGGTAACATCACTTCATCTTGGGGTACTTACATGATCCCAGCAGCGATTGCAAAACGTCCAATTCCTGGCGGTGCTATCCTTCTTGGTCTTCTGGTGATGATCATCGCGATCCTTGGCTTCCCAATGGACATCGCAGTATGGCCACCAGTAATGCGTGTCGCTCTTCTTGTAGGTGTATCTCTACCTCTACTTGAAGCTGGTATGCAAATGGTGAAAGACTCTAAAGACTCTCAAGCAGCGGGTATCTGTATTTTCGGTTCTGCCGTCGTTAACCCTGTACTAGCATGGGCATTAACAATGCTACTTGATAACAACGGTCTAATTGGTGACAAAGAGCGTGCAGCTCGCCTGTCATTCGTAGACAAGATTGTGACCCCAGTAGGTGTACTTGTTATCTGTTTGGTCGCTATGCTTGCAGTTGGTATGCTAGAAGGCCAGTATGGCATCAAAGCTTGGCTGTAAGGCTGATTGTTCAAAAAACGTGTGGGTAGCGCTTGTCGCTACCCCATTTTTATCGAGATTTTTGAGGATTTATTGATTTAGTTTAAGGTTTGCAAAAAAATTTTAGTTTAACCTCTAGTTGTCTCTTAAAAAGAGTGTCATTAAAGATAGTGACAATATTTATAGTTTTGTGACCCAATTTTTTAAATTTAAGACTATAAATATTGTTATTCAAAAGAGTGTACTGTTCCCCCTCAGATTTTGGGGATAGCTGGCTCAACGGCGAAGCAGTACGTAATTTTTTCTACTAAAAAGGTAGGTATGTCATGGCAGAGCAATTTGCTAAAGCTTGGGAAGGTTTTGTTGCAGGTGACTGGCAAAACGAAGTAAACGTTCGTGATTTCATTCAAAAGAACTACACTCCGTACGAAGGCGACGAATCTTTCCTAGTTTCTGAAGGTACTGAAGCAACTAACAAGCTTTGGGCTAAGGTAATGGAAGGTATCAAGCAAGAGAACTCAACTCACGCTCCTGTTGATTTCGATACTTCTATCATCTCTACCATCACTGCTCACGATGCAGGCTACATCGAGAAAGATCTTGAGACTATCGTTGGTCTTCAAACTGACGCTCCTCTAAAACGCGCTATCATCCCTAACGGTGGTATCCGCATGGTTGAAGGTTCGTGCAAAGCATACGACCGCGAACTAGACCCACAAGTTAAAAAAATCTTTACAGAATACCGTAAAACTCACAACGCTGGTGTTTTCGACATCTACACTCCAGAAATCCTAGCTTGTCGTAAATCTGGTGTTCTAACTGGTCTTCCAGATGCTTACGGTCGTGGCCGTATCATCGGTGACTACCGCCGTGTTGCTCTATACGGTATCGACTTCCTAATGAAGGACAAACTGGCTCAATTCAAATCTCTACAAGAGCGTTTTGAGAACGGTGAAGATCTTCAAATGACTATGCAGCTTCGCGAAGAGATCGCTGAGCAACATCGTGCACTTGGCCAAATGAAAGTGATGGCTGCGAAATACGGTTGTGACATCTCTCGCCCTGCTGAAACTGCACAAGAAGCTATCCAATGGACTTACTTCGGCTACCTAGCAGCTGTTAAGTCTCAAAACGGTGCTGCAATGTCTCTAGGTCGTACTTCTACGTTCCTAGACGTTTTCATCGAGCGTGATATCGCTGCTGGTAAGCTTACTGAAGAACAAGCTCAGGAAATGATCGACCACTTCGTAATGAAACTACGTATGGTTCGTTTCCTACGTACTCCTGAGTACGATGACCTATTCTCTGGCGACCCAATCTGGGCAACTGAGTCTATGGGTGGTATGGGTCTTGACGGTCGTACGCTAGTTACTCGTACTAACTTCCGTTTCCTAAACTCACTATACACAATGGGTCCTTCTCCAGAGCCAAACATCACTGTACTTTGGTCTGAGCAACTACCTGAAGGCTTCAAGAAGTTCTGTGCGAAAGTATCTATCGATACTTCTTCAATCCAGTACGAAAACGACGACCTAATGCGTCCAGACATGAACTCTGACGACTACGCAATCGCATGTTGTGTATCTCCAATGGTTGTTGGTAAGCAAATGCAGTTCTTCGGCGCTCGTGCTAACCTTGCGAAAACTATGCTTTACACCATCAACGGTGGTGTGGATGAGAAGCTAAAAATCCAAGTTGGTCCGAAAATGCCTAAGATCGAAGGCGACGTACTAAGCTATGACGAGTTGTGGGAAAAAATGGACCACTTCATGGATTGGCTAGCGAAGCAGTACGTGACTGCACTAAACGCAATCCACTTCATGCACGACAAGTACAGCTACGAAGCTGCACTAATGGCTCTGCACGACCGTGACGTTAAACGTACTATGGCTTGTGGTATTGCTGGTCTATCTGTTGCTGCTGACTCTCTGTCTGCAATTAAATACGCAACTGTTAAACCTATCCGTGATGAAGACGGTCTAGCAATCGACTTCGAAATCGAAGGCGATTACCCTAAATTTGGTAACAACGACCCACGCGTTGATGACATCGCATGTGAACTTGTTTCTGTATTTATGGGCAAAATCCGTAAGCTTAAGACTTACCGTGATGCAATCCCTACTCAGTCAATTCTTACTATCACTTCAAACGTGGTATACGGTAAGAAAACTGGTAACACACCTGACGGTCGTCGTGCTGGTGCTCCATTTGCTCCAGGTGCAAACCCAATGCACGGTCGCGATGAGAAAGGTGCTGTAGCATCACTAACTTCAGTTGCTAAACTGCCGTTTGCTGACGCACAAGATGGTATCTCTTACACATTCTCTATCGTACCTAACGCACTAGGTAAAGATGAGGGTTCACAACGCGCTAACCTTGCTGGTCTGATGGATGGTTACTTCCACCACGAAGCTGGTATCGAAGGTGGTCAACACCTAAACGTGAACGTTCTTAACCGCGAAACTCTAGAAGACGCAGTTAAGCACCCAGAGAAATACCCTCAGCTAACAATTCGTGTATCTGGTTACGCTGTTCGCTTCAACTCTCTAACTGCAGAGCAACAAGCTGACGTAATCGCACGTACATTCACTGAGTCTCTATAAGACTATAGCGAAATAACGTTTTAGTGATACAACAAAGGCTGATGCTGCAAAGCATCAGCCTTTTTTTGTTTCTTGAACTAAAGTTGTGACATTGCGGAAGATTTTGATTGAATTCTTACGTATGATGCAAAAAAAGTTAGTAAATGCAGTATATGAAACTCAGTAAATTAATTTTCCTTACCCTTTTATCGCCAGTTGCTCTGGCATCCACCAAATCCACAGTATCCTTTACCCTTGATAACGATGGCATTTTTGGTGTCGACCAAGATTACACCAACGGTATATTCTTCTCTTACGCAACCGAGAAGCTAAAAAAAGAAAGCGAATGGAAATGGTTCAGCTTAGAAAATGCAGACCAATCCAATGTCGATAAGATCGAGGTAGTACTTGGCCACAAGATGTGGACTCCAAGTGATATTGAAGCAGACTACCCTCTTGCCAATGACCGTCCATATGCTGGTTACCTACACACTGAAATCAACTACCTATCTCTAACCGCCGATCAAGCCGTTCGCTATAACTTCACCATTGGTGCCACAGGTGAAAGTTCTCTATCAGAAAAAGCGCAGGAAATTGTTCACGGCATCACTGGTTCAACCGATCCTCAAGGCTGGGATTACCAAATTGACGATGAAATTGCCTTTAGCGTTGGTTACCGAGCTTTCAATAAACTCATGCGCAGTAAGGGCCAGAAGACGCAATGGGAAATCACTAATGTGAATGACATTAACGCAGGTAACTTCCGCAGCGATGTATCACAAGGTGTCATGTTCCGCTGGGGCACGAATCTAGCCAACAGTATTGGCGCAGCAAACATCAGTGTAGAAAGCCCTTTCTCTGCCAGTATGCTTGCGAAAAATACCTCCAGTTGGTTTGTCTTTACAGGATTTGAAGGTCGATACCGTTTCAACGATATCACCATTGAAGGCGATCGCTCAGGTATTCCAGGCTCATCAGAACCTTATGATGTGACTCTAGAAAACTGGCAAGCAAGTGCCGTTGCAGGTGCAACTTGGTATAACCAGAATTACGGCGCAAGCCTAACCTTTACGGTGAAAACACCTGATTACGAAGAATCACAAACTGACGTTTATGGTACTGGTTCTTTCTCAGTCTTTGCTTTCTTTTAAATAGTATTTATCTCTCCGGCCAATGAACGCATCATTGGCCGTTTTCTTTGGTCACATTACGCTGCCTTAGCCACCCACAAGGCTGTTTTAACCCTGCTTTTTGTAATAAAATAACAGCAAGAATTTATTAGTAATGAGAGCAAAAGATGTCAACAACTGGTCGTATTCACTCATTTGAATCATGCGGTACCGTAGACGGACCTGGTATTCGTTTTATCGTCTTCTTGCAAGGTTGTTTAATGCGCTGTAAGTATTGCCATAACCGCGATACTTGGGACACGCATGATGGTAAAGAAGTTACTGTTGAAGAAATCATTGCCGAAGCGAAAAGCTACCGTCATTTCATGAATGCATCAGGTGGTGGTATCACTTGTTCTGGTGGCGAAGCCATGCTTCAACCAGAATTTGTTCGCGACTTTTTCCGTGCGGCTCACGCAGAAGGCATCCACACATGTCTAGATACCAATGGCTACATTCGTAAACACACAGAAGTGATCGACGAAGTATTGGACGCGACTGATTTGGTGATGCTAGATATCAAACATATGAAAGATGAAATTCACCAAGACTTTATCGGTGTGTCGAATCGACGTACGTTAGACTTTGCTCGTTACTTGCACAAAATTGGTCAAAAAACATGGATCCGCTACGTAGTTGTGCCGGGTTACACCGATGATCCAGAAGCGGCGCACATGCTGGGTGAATTCATTAAAGATATGGACAACATCGAGAAAGTTGAACTGCTCCCATACCACAAACTCGGTGCACATAAATGGGAAGCTCTTGGTTTAGAGTACCCTCTTGAAGGCGTGAATCCTCCTTCAAAAGAGACAATGGATGAAATTCAATCCATCTTGTCTCAGTACCACTCTAACGTGAAATACTAAGCAAATAAGAAACTTAACGTTCTAGAAATGCCAGCATTTAGCTGGCATTTTTGTATGTAACACTGGCAAATTCCTTATATAAATCACCAAGGCGTGTAAAATAGCGCCCCAACAAAAGGATTAACGTAAAAGTAACAAACGCATTTTAGGAAAAGAGTTCATGGACTGGTTTAACGTAGGCTCACTCATCATCGTCACTTGGGTTGTCGTTGCTTTTTGCATACCCGATTGGAGAAAAGTAGTTTGGCCTAAACTTGAACAAGAGAAAGCATTTCAACATATCGTACTTGCCTCTTTCTTCCTCATTACGGTTCTTTGGTCTGCTCAAGCAGGAGTAAAAGAAGGGTTACAAATACACTTTCTCGCGTTAACGACACTAACCATGATGTACGGTTGGCGAATGGCTTTTTTGCTCAGCATTCCTGCTATGATCGCCTACCACTGGATACACGATATTTCGTTTATCTTGCTCCCGATCTCTCTTGTGCTATCGGCGCTCGTTCCAATATTAATCAGCTACTTAGTCTTTTTGCTTAGTTACCATTATTTACCCCGCAACATCTTTGTGTTTATTTTTGTCGCTGGCTTTTTTAATGGCGCACTCACAGGCAGCTTACACTTAGTATTTAACTCGTTTTATCACTTGTTGGTTGGCCACTACGATTGGGAAACCATTCAACACAACTACTTTATTTTTGTCCCATTGCTTGCGTTCCCCGAAGGGTTACTTAACGGGATGTCACTGGCAGTATTAACCGTCTTCAAGCCAGAGTGGTTAAGAGTGTTTTCGGACCGAGATTACATATACAACCACTATCACAAAAAGTAGATATTCTTCTTATATCGTGTATCTCAACGTGGCTGAATTCGACAATTCTTGCCATTTTTTCATATTAAATATGTGTTGAGATCATGTTTCACCCTTGTCTGAAGCGTTAACCTAAGCACATTAAAAATGTATTAGATTATTTAGTGAGGTCATCATGGAAATGTCAAACGCTCAACGTTTGATCCTATCAAACCAATACAACCTAATGTCTCAGCTTGATCCGAATAATGCGGCTAAATACAAACGCCTACAGACGATCGTTGAACGCGGCTATGAGCTACAAATGCGCGAACTGAACAAAGATTTCGGTTGCCTTTCAGAAGCAGAATGCCGTGAAATCATCGACATTATGGAGATGTATCACGCGATGCAAGAATCTAACAATATGTTAGATGCGGAAGAGCGTAGCAAAGTAGACCAACGTCGCTTACAGTTCTTAGGTTTCGATATCGCAACAGAAGCGCAGCAAGTGCATTACGTCCGCTTCCTTGTTGATTCTGAAGGTCTTTACCCACAATTCGACAAGGCAGATCACCACTTTAACAGCCAAATGCCAATGCTAGATAAATACCGCCGCATGCTGCAAACTTGGCGTAACTGCCCTCGTCAATATCACTTGTGTGAAAACGAGCTTGCACAAATTTTTAGTGCGTAAGATAGCAAGTCTTTGATTAGGAGAGCATTCGCTCTCCTTTTTTTATTTTCCTATCACAACTTCCATTCTTCACTACCGTATCCTTCTGCTTATCTTGTGCAATGTGGAATAACGAATCACTGAAATTCTGTATTTTTCACCAAATATTTGATTTATCTCCGCCCTATTCGCAACATAAATTCATCCTTATCTAAAGAGTGATTCAAATGTCACTTTTACAATAAATTCATAATTGTTAAGCAAAATTGCAAATCCCCGACTAGGCTTAAGTAGAGAAAGGCTGTGACTGAAAAGTACACATCCACTGCTCACCGTTGTGATGAAAAAACTGTCCATAAAGCAAAGTCTTTGGTGTTACTGGTCATACATTTCGTACAAACCAAATGAGATAACAGGACGTCGACATTCAGGCAACTAAGAGCACAGCAAAACGTGGAACAGCCTGCACCAACGTTCGTCGGTAGACTGACTATTAAAGGGGAAAGCGACATGAGTATTTTCGACCACTATCAATCCAGATATGAAGCTGCAAAAGATGAAGAGATGTCGTTACAGGAGTTTCTAGCCCTGTGTAAGGATGACAAAAGTGCTTATGCGAATGCAGCAGAACGCCTACTGATGGCAATCGGTGAGCCAGAGATAATAGATACAGCTAAAGACCCACGTTTGAGCCGCATCTTCTCCAACCGCGTTATCTCTCGCTATGAAACATTCAAAGACTTTTATGGTATGGAAGATGCGATTGAACAAATTGTTTCTTACCTCAAACATGCGGCACAAGGATTAGAAGAACGCAAACAGATCCTCTATCTATTGGGCCCTGTTGGTGGCGGTAAGTCCTCACTTGCTGAAAAATTAAAATCGCTTATGGAAGCGATGCCTATTTACGTATTGAGCGCTAATGGCGAACGCAGCCCAGTGAACGACCACCCATTCTGTTTGTTCAAAGCGACCGAAGATGGCGAGATTCTGAAAACGGACTACGGTATTGAGCAGCGCTACCTTCGCTCAATCATGTCACCTTGGGCAGCGAAACGCCTTCACGAATTTGGCGGCGACATCACCAAATTTAAAGTGATGAAAGTTCGTCCTTCTATCCTTGACCAAATCGGTATTGCGAAAACCGAACCTGGTGATGAGAACAACCAAGATATTTCATCACTCGTTGGTAAAGTGGATATCCGTAAACTCGAACACTACTCTCAAGACGACCCAGATGCGTACAGCTACTCTGGCGCGCTGTGTAAAGCAAACCAAGGCTTGATGGAATTCGTCGAGATGTTCAAAGCGCCAATTAAAGTATTGCACCCATTACTAACCGCAACACAAGAAGGCAACTTTAACGGGACGGAAGGCCTTTCTGCGATTCCATTCGACGGCATGATTTTGGCTCACTCTAACGAATCTGAGTGGCAAACCTTCCGCAACAACAAAAACAACGAAGCCTTCCTAGACCGTGTATACATCGTAAAAGTACCGTACTGTTTACGCGTATCGGAAGAAGTTAAAATCTATCAAAAACTGCTTGAAAACAGTGAACTGTCTCAAGCCCCTTGCTCACCAAGCACATTAGAAACATTGGCGCAATTCAGCATTCTTTCTCGTCTGAAAGAGCCTGAAAACTCGTCTATCTTCTCGAAAATGCGCGTGTACGACGGCGAGACGCTAAAAGACACCGATCCCAAAGCGAAAAGCTACCAAGAATATCGAGATTACGCAGGCGTCGATGAAGGTATGAACGGCCTATCTACACGTTTTGCGTTTAAGATTTTGTCTCGCGTGTTCAACTTTGACCAAACCGAAGTGGCAGCAAACCCAGTTCACTTGTTCTATGTGATTGAACAACAAGTAGAACGCGAACAATTCCCTTCAGAAACCGCAGAAAAATATCTTGAGTTTTTGAAAGGGTACCTCGTTCCTCGTTATGTTGAGTTTATCGGTAAAGAGATTCAAACCGCATACCTAGAATCTTACTCTGAATACGGCCAAAACATCTTCGACCGTTATGTTACCTACGCAGACTTCTGGATTCAGGACCAAGAATACCGTGATCCAGAAACGGGGCAGCTATTTGACCGCGCGTCTCTCAATGCGGAACTAGAGAAAATTGAGAAAACCGCTGGTATCTCCAACCCGAAAGATTTCCGAAATGAAATCGTCAACTTTGTGCTTCGTGCGAAAGCCAATAACAATGGTCAAAACCCAGTTTGGACCAGCTACGAAAAACTGCGCACGGTAATCGAGAAGAAAATGTTCTCCAATACCGAAGAGCTTCTTCCGGTTATCTCGTTTAATGCGAAAACCTCTTCTGAAGATCAGAAGAAACACGACGACTTTGTCGCTCGCATGATGGAAAAAGGCTATACCGAGAAACAGGTTCGCCTACTTTCTGAGTGGTACCTACGAGTACGTAAGTCATCCTAACCCAGTGTTGAGTTAGGTCGCTTGTGAAACATGAAGAGGGCTATTTCATGGCGCAATTTATAGACCGCAGGCTCAATGGCAAGAACAAGAGCGCTGTTAACAGACAGCGCTTCTTGAAGCGCCATAAAGAGCAGATCAAAGAGTCGGTAGCTGACGCAGTGAATCGACGCTCGATCACGAATACAGAAACGGGCGAAGACGTCTCAATACCGCACAAAGACATTAACGAGCCGATTTTCCATCAAGGGAAAGGTGGCGTGCGTGAACGCGTGCACCCTGGTAACGATCAGTTTATTACGGGTGATAAAATCGAGCGTCCAAAAGGTGGAGGTCAAGGCAGTGGCTCTGGTGAAGGTAACGCAAGTCCCGATGGCGAAGGTCAAGATGAATTTGTGTTCCAAATTTCAAAAGATGAATACCTGGATATTCTTTTTGAAGACTTAGAGCTACCGAATCTAGAAAAAAATCAAATCGCTAAAATTACGGAATGGAAAACTCACCGAGCAGGTTTCCAAACTGCGGGGATCCCTTCCAATATTTCCGTTATTCGTTCATTGCAGCAATCGTTAGCTCGTCGAACCGCCATGACGGCTGGCAAAAAGCGACTTCTTAAAGAGCTCGAAGACGAGTTGACTCGCATCAAAAATATTGAGCCAGCACAACAACTTGAAGAAAATCGTCTGAAAAAAGAAATCGAAGAACTGCGCAAGAAAATTGAAAATGTGCCGTTCATCGATACTTTCGATTTACGTTTTAAAAACTACGAAAAACGACCAGTCCCTTCTAGCCAAGCCGTGATGTTTTGTTTGATGGATGTGTCTGGTTCTATGGATCAAGCGACCAAAGACATCGCAAAACGCTTCTATGTGCTGTTGTATCTGTTCTTGACTCGCACCTATGAAAACGTAGACGTTGTGTTTATTCGCCACCACACGCAAGCCAAAGAAGTCGATGAACACGAATTTTTCTACTCGCAAGAAACCGGTGGCACCATCGTATCTAGTGCTTTGAAATTAATGGATGAAATCGTCAAAGAGCGTTACCCGGTTGGTCAGTGGAACATCTACGCAGCTCAAGCGTCCGATGGGGATAACTGGGCGGATGACTCACCACGATGCCGAGATTTACTCGTGAATAAGTTGCTGCCAAATTGTCAGTACTATTCTTATATAGAAATCACGCGTCGCTCACATCAAACCTTATGGCACGAGTATGAGAAGCTCACCGACGAGTTTCCAAACTTCGCTATGAAGAATATTCGCTCTGTGGAGGATATCTTCCCAGTCTTCCGAGAACTATTCCAAAAAGAAACGGCGTAAGGAGGCTAGCGATGACTACCGCAACAAAAAACCTCTCTGGAGAGGCGCCTAAAAAGCGCAACAGCAAGTTGCTACCTGACGGACCGGATTGGACATTCGAACTGCTTGAACGCTATCACAAGGAAATAAAACGTGTCGCGGAGCACTATCGTTTGGACACCTATCCAAATCAGATCGAAGTGATCACGTCTGAGCAGATGATGGATGCGTACTCAAGTATCGGTATGCCTATCAACTACAACCATTGGTCATTTGGTAAAAAGTTCATTCAAACAGAACAGAACTACAAACATGGTCAGATGGGCCTAGCGTACGAGATTGTGATTAACTCTGACCCTTGTATTGCGTATTTGATGGAAGAGAACACAGTCACCATGCAAGCACTTGTCATCGCGCACGCGTGCTACGGTCACAACTCTTTCTTCAAGGGGAATTATCTGTTCCAAACGTGGACGGACGCCAGTTCTATCATCGACTACTTACTCTTTGCTAAAAAGTACCTTGCCGAATGTGAGGAGCGCTACGGCGTTCAAGAGGTTGAAAAACTTCTCGACTCCTGCCATGCGTTAATGAACTTTGGTGTCGACCGCTACAAACGACCAGAGAAAATCTCGATTACCGAAGAGAAGGCCCGCCAAGAGGAGCGCGAGGCTTATCTGCAATCTCAAGTCAATGAACTGTGGCGAACCGTACCAAGAGCCAAAACTAAAGAAGAAGACATTAAAGAGCGCTTCCCTAGTGAACCTCAAGAAAACCTACTCTACTTCTTTGAGAAACATGCGCCGCTCTTGGAACCATGGCAACGCGAGGTTGTTCGAATCGTCCGAAAAATCAGCCAGTACTTTTATCCACAGAAGCAAACTCAGGTTATGAATGAGGGATGGGCAACGTTCTGGCACTATACGATTTTAAACCACTTGTATGATGAAGGTATTGTGTCCGAAAAGTTCATTCTTGAATTTTTACATAGCCATACAAGTGTGGTTGCTCAACCACCTTACAACAGTCCTTACTTTAGCGGTATCAACCCCTATGCTCTCGGTTTTGCGATGTTCCGCGATATAAAGCGTATTTGTGAAGAGCCAACTGACGAGGATAAAGAGTGGTTCCCGGATCTAGCAGGAACAGATTGGTTAGATGCCTTGCATTTTGCTATGCATAATTTCAAAGATGAAAGCTTTATCAGCCAATATCTGTCTCCGAAATTGATGCGTGATTTCAAACTGTTCGCCATCAACGATGATGACAGGAAGAACTTTATTGAAGTCTCCGCCATACATGATGAAATGGGCTACAAACGCATTCGAGAAACTCTGGCAGCGCAGTACAACCTATCAAACTTAGAGCCTAACATTCAGGTGTTTAACGTGGATGTTCGTGGTGACCGTTCACTCACGTTGCAGTACGTTCCTCATAACCGCATTCCACTCGATGAAAGTTATGATGAGGTATTGAAACACGTCTATCGCCTATGGGGCTTTGACGTAATCTTAGAAGAAGTTAAAGACACGGGACACAGAGAAACATTAGCCACTTGTCCAAAACGCAATCAGTACGACTCAAACATTTAGCAAAAAATAGACTCATCCCCTTAAAGCCAAAGGCTCCATGAAAGGAGCCTTTTTATTAACTGCAAGAAGTAGAATCGTTACGCTTTTTTCGCAACAATAGCTCTAACGGCTTCAAGATCTTCTGGCGTATCAACGCCTGCTACTGGCGCTTCTTTAGCGACTGCAACGTGGATTTTCTCGCCGTACCAAAGCACTCGTAACTGCTCTAGGCATTCAATTTGCTCTAGGGCACTTGGCGCCCAGTTTACGTAAGTATTAATGAAACCTGCGCGGTATGCATAGATACCGATGTGACGCATCAATGGATTCACGATAGCTTTGTCTTGCTTAGCGAAGTTATCACGATCCCAAGGAATTGTTGCTCGGCTAAAGTACATGGCATAACCACGCTCATCAGCAACGACTTTTACGGCATTTGGGTTAAAGACTTCATCTTCAGATTCAATTTCAACCGCCAACGTAGCCATAGGCGCATCACTAGCGGCTAAGTTATCTGCGACTTGGCGGATGATAACTGGTGGTACCAAAGGCTCATCACCTTGAACGTTCACAATAATGTGGTCAGCAGGAATGGCCATTTTGTCTACCACTTCCGCTAAACGCTCTGTACCAGATTCGTGGTTTGGCGAAGTCATACAAACTTTGCCACCGAATTGCTCAACCGCCACAGAAACTCGCTCATCGTCAGTAGCAATGATCACGTCATCAGCGCCAGCTTGCATTGCTTGTTCGTAAACCCATTGCACCATTGGTTTACCACCGATATCAGCCAGTGGTTTACCTGGTAAACGGCTCGAAGAGTAACGAGCCGGTATCACAACCGTAAAAGACATTAACGTCCCTCATCCATACTCATGGTGCGAGCTTCTGGCTCAAGCAGAACAGGAATACCCTCTTTGATAGGGTAAGCAAGGCGATCCAATTTGCAGATCAACTCTTGATTATCTTTATCGTAAGTCAGCTTACCTTTACACACTGGGCAAGCCACAATCTCAAGCAGACGGTGATCCATAAGTCGCTTTAACCTCTTTTATTCGATTTAAAATTCGCTCTGCATCTTTAGGCTCAAATTGAGCAGATACAGGCAGATACCACCAATTGTCTTGTGCGTAGTCGCTACATTTGACAGCATCTTTCTCTGTCATAATCACATTCGCCCCTTGCAGAGCCAATGCTTCAAGTTCTTTTTGGTCAAAGTCTTGATGGTCCGCAAAACCTTTCGTGACTTTAACATCCGCATTCATTGATTCTAGTGTATTAAAAAACCGAGGTGGATGCCCGATACCGGCAAATGCCACCAGCGCCTTTAACTCACTCACATCAACTTGCTGCTTGGTCTTTAGGTTGATCGCTTTTGATGGCGCTAGAGACATCGAGATCTCACCCTGATGGGCCAAACCACCATTGGTGATGATAAAGTCAACTTCCTGAAGTCGCTCAACACCTTCGCGCAATGGACCAAGCGGAATCAAACACTCATTACCAAAACGACGATTTCCATCAACAATCACAAGTTCAACATCACGCTCTAGAGCATAATGCTGCAAACCATCATCGGTAATGATGATATCCACATCTAACTCTAATAGCGCTTTCACGGCGTTTGCACGTACAGGGTCTACTGCGACAGGAGCTCCGGTGCGCCGGTGGATGAGTTTAGGTTCATCACCACAATGTTGAGTAGGAGTATCATCATTTAACACCAGCGGATACTGCGGAGCCTTCGCACCGTATCCTCGAGACACCACTCCCGGTTTATACCCCAGATGTTGTAATTGCTCGACCAGCCAAACCACAACAGGCGTCTTACCATTGCCACCAGCGGTGATATTACCGACCACTACTACGGGCACGGGTGCTTGATACGCTTGCTTGCGACCAGTTTGGAACTGTTGACGCTTCGCTCTACTGATTGCACCAAACAACACACTGAGTGGCCATAATAATGGCCACAACAGATATTTTAATGGATGATTTTCAAACCAGATTTTTTCAACCACAGCAATTATTCGCCAAACTGGATGCGATGAAGTTGAGCGTAAGCGCCATTCTTAGCAATCAAGTCTGCGTGATTACCTCGTTCAATAATGACACCGTCGTCTACGACTAGAATCTCATCGGCTTTTTCGATCGTTGACAAGCGGTGAGCAATCACCAACACAGTTTTATCTTTCTGCAGCTCATCTAAGGCAGCTTGGATAGCACGCTCAGATTCCGTATCCAATGCGGAGGTTGCTTCGTCAAGAATCAGTACAGGCGCATCACGCAGTAACGCACGAGCAATAGCTACACGTTGGCGCTGACCACCAGATAAGCTCGCGCCGTTTTCACCGATCATGGTATCTAAACCATTTTCCATCTTACTGATGAATTCCATTGCGTGAGCCAGCTTCGCTGCATGCTCAATATCGCTGCGCTGGTACTTATCTTCCGTCGCGTAAGCAATGTTGTTTGCTATGGTGTCATTGAAAAGATGTACGTTTTGCGAAACCAAAGCAAACTGCTCACGCAAGTTCTTCAATTCATAGTCACGAATATCACGGCCATCCAATGTAATCGAGCCACTGTCTACGTCATAAAAACGGTTAAACAAGTTCGCAATGGTACTTTTACCTGAACCTGAACGCCCCACTAGAGCGACCGTTTTACCTCGAGGAATATCAAAACTGACATGCTCTAGAGCCGGCTTTTCTGAACCTACATACGTGAAGCTGACATCTTTCACAGATACATCACCCTTCGCGCGCTCAACCGTGTATTTACCTTCGTTTTTCTCTGGTTCTAAATCGATCAGAGCAAACAAAGTTTGGCTTGCTGCCATACCACGTTGGAATTGAGAAGTTACGTTTGTCAGTGCTTTAAGTGGGCGCATCAAACCAAACATCGCAGAAAAGACCACGGTAAAAGTACCCGGAGTCAGCTGCTCTTTGATTGAATCAATACTTGCCAGATAAAGAACAGCAACAATCGCAAATGATGCAATCATTTGAATAATTGGGTTTGCCGCAGCCTGAGCCGTTACCAACTTCATGCTTTGTTGACGCATTTGGTTGCTGACTTTATCAAAACGTTGACGTTCAATGTCTTGACCACCGTAGCTCAATACGACTTTGTGCCCTTTTAACATTTGCTCAGCCGATGCGGTCACATTACCCATCATCGTTTGCATGTTCTTAGAGATTTTTCTGAATCGTTTAGAAACGACACCAATACCCCAAGCAACCACAGGCGCTACAGCAAACAGCACTAATGACAACTGCCAGCTGTTGTAAAACATCAGAACAAGCAAACCAATAATGCTTGCGCCTTCACGTACGATGCTCACTAACGCTTGGCTCGTCGCCGCAGAGACTTGCTCTGAATCGTAAGTGATTCGAGAAAGCAAGTTACCCGTTTTTTCTTTGTCAAAGTACGATACAGGCATGTGCATAAAGTGATTAAACACCATGCGTCGTACTAGCATCACCACATTGCCAGAGACCCAACTCAAACAATACGTGGAGACAAAACCACTCGTGCCACGAATGAACATCATGACAAATATAATTAAAGGAAGTGTACGTAGAAAATCAGAATCCGCATTACCAAAACCTTCATCGAGAAGCGGTTTTAGTAGAGAAATCATATAAGTATCAGAGATAGCATTAATCACTAATGCAATGACGGCAACGATAAGGCCAGACTTGTAAAGGCGGATAAATTGCCAAAGACGTTTAAACGTCTGCCAAGTCGTTTCATCAGTATTTATCGACATAGAAGTGCTTTATTTTCTTACAGTAAGACTCTTATTCTACTCGGTTACGCAGCATCTGCCTATACCAAGGCTCAATTGTCTCACGACGTTTACTTTCAAAACGCCAGTTATTGCCATCAAGTAAGATTGTTATTTGGCCATCACTTCCAGTGTCTAACCAACTAACACCACTATCGGTATAGGCCTGAACGACTTCAGGTGCAGGCATTCCCCACTGGTTTAGTTTTGCCGTTGACGCAATAGCCAAGCTAGGCTCAACAACATTGATAAACTTAGGATTAGAAGAGGTTTTGCTTCCATGATGCGGCACTAGCATTACATCACTGCGCAGCTTTTCTGGCTCTCGAAGCAGTATCCATTCGCTGATGGCTTCGATATCACCAGTGAACAACATTTTAAAACCTGAACTAGGGTCTTCCAGACTGATGACACAAGAGTGGGGGTTGTATGCACGTACAACAGGTTTAGGAGGCCAAAGTACCTCCATGTTCAACCCTTGCCACTTCCATTTCTCAGCAGCAATACAAGGCTGATAATGTAAAAAGCTCTGGCTGCTTAGTTTGTGTTTAGGTGAAAAGTACTGCTCTATCACTTTTCGGCCGCCAGCATGGTCATTATCGGCATGACTTAAAATCATCGTATCGACACTTGAGTAACCTCTGCGGTGCAGTACTGGCGTAATCACTTGCTCAGCTATACTGCCGTTTTGCCAAGCCTTGCCCGTATCATAGAGTAAAACTCTCCCCTCTTTTTCAACCAGTACCGCCAACCCATGCCCGACATCAAGCACATCAATACGCCAAGTTTGGTTATCTTGCTTAGGAAACAACCCTGTCACCACAACAATTACACAGACAAACATCCAAACGTAACGAGGCATAACATGTCTTAAAACGAGCACGGCACTCACTACAGCAATAACAAATGTCCACTCGGCACTAATGGGTTGCCAAGTTCCTATGGCATATCGAACCGACCAACTTAGTGGAACCAGGAATATGTCAAGCAAATACCATAGAACCTTCGCCAACATAGGAAAGAGCAATGACGCAATTAAAGCAGCAAACATGATTGGAACGACAACAAAGCCAAACCAAGGAATGAAAACCAAATTGTAGACTAAAGAAGACCAGCTAAATCCAGAGAAAAAATAGCCACTGATCGGGACAATCAATAAGCTCAGTATCAGTTGAGTCAACAAAAGTATCCGCAACTTTCCTAAACGACCTTCCTTCGAGTCTTGCACTGTGTTAACCGCAAACAAAACGGCACCAACGGATAAATAAGACAGCCAAAAACTCAAACTAAAAGAAGCAAAAGGTTGGAAGAAAAGTTGCAACGCCACGGCCAGTAGCAGTACGCGCCATGGGCTCCAATGAACAAGCCAATACTTCAAAGCAATATAGATGATACAAACAGAAACGGCTCGGGTCGTCGGCAAAGAAAAATCAGCAAGCCAAGCGTAAACAATGGCAAACGCCAACCCACTCACTGATGGCAGAAACCAATATCGCGGCATAGCAAGCCGAATAAGCCCACCAAGGGCGAGCCCAAACGTCAGTGCCATCCCAATGTGTAAACCAGAAATCGATACAAGATGCAGTAGTCCGCTGTCACGCAGAGACTGCCAATCCTCTTTCGTAAGCCCAGTGCGATCAGCAAAAGCCAGTGCTTTGATTAGAGCAAAATGCTCAAGGCGAGAAATATCACGCTCAACAGTTTGAATAATAGCTTCGCGCCAAGACGAAGAAGTACGAATGACCCAGTATGAATCTTTAGTTACGACCGCCCTTGCAACAACACCACTTCCCATTGACTGCTTTTCTGCGTCGAAACCCGCTTCATTTCTGAGGCCGATAATGGGCTTAATCAAAACGTTAGTCGTAAACTCACTGTTAACAGCTAGTGGGAATGGCGTTATAAGGCGGACTTTAGGTTTAAGAAAAGGTAACAGAGTGTGAGAATTCACTTGTTTTATCGCTACGACACCTTCATATCCGTGACTTATTTGCGTAAAAGAGCTGTCAACTCTACCAATTATGGTACTATTCTCACCTGCTTGAAAAAGGGCTTGTCTCTGATACTCCATAATATTGCCGTGGACGATGACAACCATAAAGCCCACAATTACGCCTATGCTAATTAAGCCTCGACGTAATTTAATTATTGAGCCAGTGGTAATTATTCCCAGCAGCAACCAACGCCAATCCGGCATCGTCGGCCACCATGCAGACGAAATTACGCTCGCGACAAATAACGCCAAGGTCCAACTTTTTTCTAAGAGAGTCATGTCGTCCTATGCCTAGAAAGCTGATAAAACGCTTCATGCCTGATCACGAAGTGATCAAACGCCAAAAAGCATTGAAGGTCTTCGGCAATGTGTTATACAACCCGAACCTTTGGTGCTTAAACCGTCGCTCTGCGTCAGGTGCTTTTGCCGTTGGCCTATTTATGGCGTTTGTCCCGCTTCCGAGCCAGATGATCATGTCTGCAGGTTTAGCCATTTTAATGGGCGTAAATTTACCTCTGTCAGTCGCTCTCGTTTGGGTCAGCAACCCTATTACCATGCCAGTCTTGTTTTACTTTGCTTACAAGCTCGGTGCATGGGTCATGCATGTTCCACCTCAGCCATTCCATTTTGAGCTATCTTGGGACTTTATCATGCAACAGATGAGCACGATTGGGCCTCCATTCCTATTGGGGTGCGCAATTTGCGGTGTGGGTTCTGCGATCATTGGTTATTTCGGTATTCGCGGATTGTGGCGCTACTCTGTCGTTCGCAGTTGGCAAAAACGAAAAGTAAGATAAGCGGATAAGACGCTAAAATCATTCGTTGCGACATGGCTTGAGGTTCAAACGACAATAAAGCTGAAACGAAATGTAAGCAAAGAATGAAAAGATGCTAATGAATACAAAAAAGGACCATGAAAGGTCCTTTTTTGTATCTAGTGTACTTAGCAAAATAAGTCATCGCTAACAACGATGTCTACGAGGCTAGCTTTCCTTCCTTCGCTACTTAGCACTCAAAACTGCGGCAGGGTTCAGTTTCGCTGCGCGAGAAGCTGGGTACCAAGTGGCCAATAGGCTTAATACGATAGCGGTGGTCGACACCAATGCGACGTCAGGCCAATGCAACTGCGATGGAAGAAAGTCCACAAAGTAGATGTCACCCGATAAAAACTGGTGTCCTATTAAGCCTTCAAGCCCCTTAATGATTGGAGTTAAATTCAACGCAACCAACACACCAACAAGGCTACCGACAAGGCTACCAAATACTCCAGAGAAGACGCCCTGCCAAACGAAAATACGTTTAATCAGACCATCTTTTGCCCCCATCGTACGCAAAATCGCGATCTCTGCTGCGCGGTCCTTCACCGCCATCATCAATGTCGAGACGATATTGAAACACGCCACACCAATCACTAATACCATGACTAAATACATGATCGTGCGTACCAACTGAATGTCACGGTAGAGAAAGCCAAACTGCTGCTGCCAACTCTTCAAATATACGTACACATTCACTAGGTTGCCGACTTCTCGAACGATCGAAGGCGCATCAAGAACATCATCGGTTTTTAGAGAAATTCCAGTTACCCCGTCTCCTAAACGAGCGTATTGCTGAGCATCCGCCAGCGGAACTAAAGCCAATGAATGATCAATTTGACCGTTCAACGTCAAGAAACCCGCCACTTTGACGCGCACACGTTTTGGCGCTTGAACTTTATTCGTGCCACCCGCTTGAGGAATCATCAACGTGACGTAGTCACCGACTTGCACCTTCAACTCATTTGCAACCCCTCGACCTAAAATCACTTGTTGTTGGCCTGAGTAAAAGTTTTGCCATGCCTCTGGATCAATAAAGTCAGACATGCTCGACACCGCTTGCTCATAGGCAGGATCCACACCACGCACTTCAATCGCCTTTAGTTTACTGCCTTTTTCGGCTAAACCTGTAAATCGGACGTACGGTGCGGCAGCAACGACATGCTCATGTTGCAGCGCTTGGTTCATCGTCTTGGTGTAGTTCTGCAGTGGCCCATTAACCCCTTCTAACTCACCATGAGGAATCACGGACAACACACGCGACTGAAGCTCACGCTCAAAACCATTCATCGCCGAAAGGCCAATGATGATCACCGCCACGCCTACTGCAATACCAATGGTTGAAGAAAGAGAAATGAACGACACCATTTTGTTGCGCTTTTTCGCACGGCTAAAGCGTCCACCAATCATTAATGCTAAAGAAGAGAACAAAACTAGCCCTCCACCGATGCAGATTTGGTCATCAAACGATCCACCAGAAGGCCATCTTGCATGTGCATCTGACGGTCCATTTTTGCTGCGAGTTCGTTGTCATGCGTCACCACCAAAAAGGCGATGTTCGACTCTTTGTTTAGTTCACGCATCAAATCGTAAATCGCCAAAGCCGTATTATGATCCAGATTACCAGTTGGTTCGTCAGCCAAAACTAAGTCAGGCTTGTTCACAAGAGCACGAGCAATGGCCACGCGCTGGCGCTCACCACCAGACAGCTCTGATGGGCGATGATCCATACGATGGCTCAAGCCCACTTTCTCAAGCAGCGCTTTTGCCGCCTGTTTAGCTTCTGTCACTTTAGTACCGCCAATCAGCAGTGGCATTGCGACATTTTCAAGTGCCGTAAAATCAGCAAGTAAGTGGTGAAATTGATACACAAAACCAAGATGTTTGTTGCGAAGAGCAGCCTGTTTATTGGAGCTTAACGCCGATAGGTTCTGCCCTAAAAAATCCACTTCACCTTGCGTAGCGTCGTCCAATGCGCCAAGGATATGAAGCAGCGTACTCTTACCAGAGCCCGATGAGCCAACAATAGAAACGAGCTCACCTTTATCGATATCAAAGCTCACGCCTTTCAACACTTCCGTATCCAAGGAACCTTCTCGGTATACTTTACGAATATCACGACATTCTAATAGCTTATTCATAGCGAAGTGCCTCAGCAGGTTTAACAGAAGATGCTCGGTAAGAAGGATAAACAGTAGCAGCCAGACTCAGAGCAATCGCTAGCACTACCACTAATAGAATTTGGAAAGAATCAATCACAATTGGCAAATGCCCGCCAAAGCTGAACAGAGCCACGCCAGCCGATTCCAAAATGGCGTTGAGGTTGAGTGACAACGCCACGCCAACCGCTCCGCCGACAATAGCCCCAATCACACCACTACTTGCGCCTTGCACCATGAAAATCGTCATGACTTGCGATTGCGTCATACCCTGCGTTTTCAAAATCGCGACTTCAGATTGTTTTTCCATCACCACCATGATCAAAGCAGAAATGATGTTAAACGCTGCAACGCCAACAATGAGACCCAGCATTAAGCCCATCATGTTCTTTTCCATTTTCACAGCTTGGAAAAGCTCACCACGTTGTGCACGCCAATCACTCCACTGCCAACCTTCTGGCATCGGTTTATCTGCGAAATCCGTCACCATAAATGGGTCAGAGAAAAACACTCGCCAGCCAGATACGGTATCTTTGGGCAGGCGCATTAACTTAGCTGCATCCGCCATATTGACGATCATAAGCTGACCATCGACATCCGAACCGGTATTAAAAATACCAGCCACTGTGAAGTTGCGCTGACTAGGGATTCGACCAAGAGGGGTAAACTGCGTGGCGTTTGTCACCATTAAACGAACTTTGTCGCCAATAGAAACCTTAAGAGAGCGCGCTAAACTGTGGCCAAGAAACACTTTGTACTCTCCCGCTTGAAGAGAAGACAAACGACCCGCAATCAAATGGTTGGCAATCGGGTCGCCTTTCTTAGGCTCAATCCCAATCAAATAACCTGCCGTCAGTTGTGCCGAACTTTGAATTACCGCCTCTCCGCGAACAACAGGTTCTGGCTCAGCAACATCCGACATCGCTTGAATGAATTGCGGCGCAGACTCCGTCAGTGGAGTGCTACCATCATGTTGAGAAATCACCGCGTGAGGAAGAACACCAAGAATGCGCTCTTTCAGTTGTGCTTCGAATCCGTTCATAACCGAAAGCACAGTAACCAACGCCATCACACCGATCGTGATGCCCGCCGTCGACATATAAGAAACAAATCGGCTAAACCTATCTCCGGAGCGTCCCCGAAGATATCTCAAGCCAATAAACAAAGAGATAGGATGATACATACAGGACAAACCAACTGGTTTTCTAATAAGGGCGATTGACCCTAGTTCTAAATAATAAGAGTTATCTTACCTTACTCTTCTCATGAAGAAGACAAGATAATCGCTAAATTTGTCAACGACATGCAATAAGTCTGCATTTAGGGCAAAAAGTTCAAACGCAGTAGTGGTAAACTTGATAACTTCATTCAGTTAGCGATAATCAGTGCCCTATCCCTCTTATTATTCGTGAAATGAGAGTGCTCGCTGGCAACAAAGGACCGATTTATGACAGAGCAAGAATACTTCACCGTTCACCATAACCTCACCATTAACGTGGAAGCCTTGGGGACCGATTTTGCTTTGCCAGACGAAGAAACGTTTGTGTCAGAAATTCCTGCGCCTTTTATTGTCGCGAGCGAGTTCAGCCACTTAGATACATTGGCAGATAACGCACGCCTAGAGCTGCAAAATAAAGAGCTTAAACACGTTATTAGTTTGCTCGATACGCAAAACTCAAAGCTCAACTTACTGCTGAGCTTTATGTTGTCTCAACAAGATGATATTTCGGTTCGCTTCCAAACCACTCAATTTGGAGCAAGTCAGTTGAGTTACCGCTCATCAAGCCCAGTTGAAACGGACCAATTTGTCCGAGTGAAACTCTTTCTTGACCATCCTGCTGCGGCAATTTACTGCTACGCTCAAGTCGTAGAGTGTGTCGCCTCTGAGCAAGGGTTCGTCGTCACTCTTAGATATAAAATGCTCAGAGAAGCAGACCAAGATTTGCTCATTAAAGCCGCTTTATATCAACAGCAAAAACTTTTACGTCAGCGCTCACTGGAGCGAGATAAAAAATAACTCCTATGACCAAAGCAACGATACTTTCCGTCACCAATCCAACAGAGCGTGGCGACAAAAAACAACTTGGCAACTTACCCGGTGCAGCGCTGCCACTCGCCATTGCCGAACTGGCCAAGCAGCATTCAAGTCACTCACTACTGGTTGTGCCAGATCCGCAGATCGCGTTGAAACTGCAAGCAGAAATCGAACAGTTTACCGACCAACCGGTAAGCCTTTTCCCTGATTGGGAAACGTTGCCATACGACAATTTTTCTCCACACCAAGAGATAATTTCTGACCGTATTGCTCGCCTATACCAACTGCCAAATCAACGTGGCGGCGTCACTATCGTGCCAGTCAGCACTGTTCTTCAGCGCCAATCTCCGCGAGAATTTTTGTTACAGCACACACTAATGGTCAAAACAGGCGATAATTTCTCGCTAGAAAACCTGAGAGTGCAACTAGAGAACTCGGGTTACCGTCACGTAGACCAAGTATTTGGGCCGGGTGAATACGCGAGCCGAGGTTCGATTCTCGACTTATTCCCGATGGGCAGTGCTGATCCTTACCGTATTGACTTTTTCGATGATGAGATCGACACCATTCGCACTTTCGATCCGGAAAACCAGCGTTCTATTGAAGACATTCAGCAAATCCAATTGCTGCCTGCGCATGAATTCCCAACGACGAAAGAAGCGATTGAAGATTTCCGTACTCGTTGGCGCACCCAGTTTGAGGCGAGACGCGAGCCAGAATCCATCTACATGCAAGTCACCAAAGGAACGTGGCCGGCAGGCATTGAATACTGGCAACCACTGTTCTTCGACCATACCGAAACCCTGTTCGACTACTTACCTGAAGATTCGCAGCTGATCACATACGGCGACATTGAAGCAGCTGTCGACACATTCTTAAATGACGTCGAGTATCGCTACGATCAAAAGAAAATTGATCCTCTGCGTCCACTTCTTGCCCCACATGATTTGTGGCTCAAGAAAGACGAATTGTTTGCACACTTCAAACAACTTCCTCAGGCACAGCTCAGCCTAGAGAAAGTAGTGAAACGTGCTGGCCGCCAAAACTTAGCGGTACAAACACTGGCAGAACTTGGCGTTCAACAGCAAAACAAAGAGCCATTATCTCGTTTGCGCCAATTCAGCGAACAATTTACGGGCAAAATCATCTTTTCGGTGGAATCGGAAGGTCGACGCGAAGCTCTGACTGAGCTTCTGCAAGGCATCAAAGTTCGCCCAGTGGTACAAGAATCGCTGTATCACGCTTTAGAGTCAGACCACCGTTTCACGTTGATTCTTGGTTCAGCAGAACACGGCTTTATTCATGACGAGCTGAATTTCGCGCTGATATGCGAAAGTGACTTGCTTGGCGATCGCGTAATTCAACGCCGTCGCAAAGACAAAAAAGCCGTCAACAGTGACACTGTTATTCGCCACCTTGCCGAGCTGAAACCAGGCCAACCTGTTGTTCATATAGACCACGGTATCGGTCGCTACATTGGTCTGCAAACCCTTGAAGCGGGGGGAATGAAAACCGAGTATGTGACGCTTGAATATCAAAACGACGCCAAACTTTATGTTCCCGTTTCCTCGCTAAACTTGATCAGCCGTTACTCTGGCGGCGCTGAAGAAACGGCTCCTCTGCACAAACTTGGCGGTGAAGCATGGTCGAAAGCACGTCGAAAAGCGGCTGAAAAAGTACGCGATGTTGCAGCAGAGCTACTTGATGTATACGCGAAGCGTGAGCTAAAACCGGGCTTTAAATTTGCCTTAGATCGTGGCCAATACGCGACCTTCAAGGCAACATTCCCGTTTGAAGAAACCGATGATCAAGCCATGGCAATCAACGCGGTGCTTTCCGATATGTGCCAAGCAAAAGCCATGGATCGCTTGGTGTGTGGTGACGTTGGTTTTGGTAAAACAGAAGTTGCCATGCGTGCGGCCTTTGTTGCTACGGACAACAGCAAGCAAGTTGCCGTACTCGTGCCAACAACCCTGCTTGCTCAGCAGCATTTTGAAAACTTCCGTGACCGCTTCGCGAACTTGCCAATCCGAGTCGAGGTGCTTTCTCGCTTCAAATCAGCCAAAGAGCAAAAAGTGATTTTGCAAGATGTTGCCGATGGCAAAGTTGATATCGTCGTCGGTACGCACAAATTGCTCTCCAGCGACATCAAATTCAAAGATTTGGGTTTGTTGATTGTCGACGAAGAGCATCGCTTCGGTGTTCGTCAAAAAGAGAAAGTCAAAGCGATGCGCGCCGATGTGGACATTCTTACCCTAACGGCAACGCCGATTCCTCGTACGCTGAACATGGCAATGAGTGGTATGCGTGATTTGTCGATCATCGCCACACCACCAGCACGCCGTTTAGCTATCAAGACATTTGTTCGTGAACGTGAAGAGTCCGTGGTGCGAGAAGCCGTACTGCGTGAAATTATGCGTGGTGGTCAGGTTTACTTCCTACACAATCAGGTAGAAACCATTGAAAAAACGGCAGAAGACTTACAAAAACTCATTCCAGAAGCCCGTATTACCGTGGCACATGGCCAAATGCGTGAACGCGAACTAGAACGCATCATGAATGATTTCTACCACCAGCGCTTTAACGTGTTGGTGTGTACCACCATCATTGAAACGGGTATCGACGTTCCGACGGCCAACACAATCATTATGGATCGTGCTGACAACCTTGGCTTGGCGCAACTGCATCAATTGCGTGGCCGTGTTGGTCGCTCTCACCATCAAGCTTATGCTTATTTGTTAACGCCACATCCAAAAGCAATGACCAAAGATGCCATTAAACGTCTCGATGCCATTGCTTCACTGGAAGACTTAGGCGCGGGCTTTACTCTGGCAACGCACGATTTGGAAATTCGTGGCGCTGGTGAACTGCTTGGTGACGAACAAAGTGGTCAAATTCAATCGGTTGGTTTTACACTGTATATGGAAATGCTTGAACAAGCAGTCGAAGCGTTGAAAGAAGGTAAAGAGCCATCATTGGATGATCTGCTTCGTGAACAAACAGAAGTGGAACTGAGAATCCCTGCGCTACTGCCTGATGATTACATTCCAGACGTCAATACGCGTCTGTCGATGTACAAACGAATTGCGAGTGTGAGCGACAGCGATGAGCTATCCGAATTAAAAGTTGAGCTGATCGACCGCTTTGGCTTACTTCCTGATGCCGCGAAGAACTTGCTGGCTGTCTCAGAATTGAAATTTGCCGCAGGTAGTATTAAAGCGAAGAAGATAGAAGCCCATGATAAAGGTGGATTTATCGAGTTTTACCCTGATGCTGACATAAATCCAGCGTATTTAGTTAAACTCCTGCAATCACAGCCGCAAAAATTTGCAATGGAAGGTCCAACTAAGTTCAAGTTTAGCGTACCATTGGCGGACCGACGTAAACGCATTCAGTTTGTACAAGACTTACTGAATGATTTTAAACAGAATTTATTACCAACGAGCTAATAGTCGAATGAGAATATTGATCCCGTTATTGCTTCTATGTGTCTCAATGCCTTCTTGGGCTGCGCGTCAATTTGATATTGAAGTAATTATTTTCAAGCGAGCAGTCGACGCTGAAAGCACTACTGAATCTTGGCCAAACCAACTGCCTAAAATCGACATGGAAAATGTCGGCAGTTTGGACAGCGAAGCCTACCGCCGCTCTAAAGGCGTAACTCTGTTACCTCGCTCTTCTTTCCGCTTAAACGCACAAGAAGCGGCGCTGAACAATCATGCCGGATTTAAAGTGCTAAAACACGTAGCATGGCGTCAAGGTGATCGAGGTAAAGCAAGCGCGCCAATCTTTCGAATTGTAGGTGGTCGTGATTTCTCTGGCTCTTACAATGCAGATGGTAGCCCGATTAATGGCAATAACAGCTACTCTAGCGATGGCTATAACGAAGAAACCATCAACGGCCCACTGTATGAGTTAGATGGCAAATTCCAAATTTACGTGCAGCATTACTTGTTTGCAGAAACCACGCTGGATTTGCGTGAACCAAGCGTTCGTGAAGTTCGCTTTGAGTCTAAATCAACTGACCAGTTGAATGATGAACTCGGTGATGTTGACGGCAACGTTCAAGTGGGTAACCTCGCAGAAATCTCACCAACGGTGACTGAAGAAACCTTCTTAAAGAGCTACCGATTGGATCAAAAACGCCGCATGAAAAGCAGCGAAACGCACTACTTAGACAACCCTCTAATGGGAATGATCATCCAAGTGCGTCGAGTTAACTAAACTTCGACAGTTCTACAAAGCGCAGCAATCGCTGCGCTTTGTTTTATCTGCCACTTCATATCACCTAAACTCATTTAATCACAACCATGCCAGTAGTCACTCGGTTTGAAGCCTTAGCCTTTGAGCGAAGTAAACCCAAGCCAGCAACTACAATGACCTAAGGAACGAAAGGTCGGTATCTCTAAAATCAGCAATGGAAGTCGTATTTATTCATGAGCCCAGATTTTGAAATCATCACCCCTCGCCTAGCCCTTCGTCTTATCCCAGCAGATGACGCTCACTCGCTACAACGATTGCTCTCCCAATCCCCATCTTTGCATACTTGGCTTGATTGGTGTGACGCAGAAGTCTCGCTAAAAGATGCCCAAGACTTTCTACTAGCAACACGTTTAAATTGGGTCAAAACGGAAGCATTTGGTTTCGGTATTTATGATAGAGATAGCAATACCTTGCTGGGAATGGCAGCCGTGAATGAGCTTTACCATACGTTTAATATGGCGAGTATTGGTTATTGGGTAGCAGACCGTTACCAAAGACAAGGCTACGCTCAAGAGGCGATTAAAGCGTTGGCAGAATTTTGTTTTGCGAAACTGAGCTTAACTCGTATTGAAATCGTTTGTGATCCTGATAACAACGCCAGCCAAGCGTTGAGCGAATCCGTTGGAGCAAAAAAAGAAGCCATCGCCAGAAATCGATTTATTTTCCATGGCAAACCAAAAGATGGCGTCGTGTATTCACTTCTGCCAACAGATTTGCTGTAAGACAGCGGTAAGCATTAGAAGGTGTCAGTCTTATTTGGTACGGAACAATACAGAAACAAAAAGCCACCGACTTGCGGTGGCTTTTTCTATTCTATAGTTTCAACACTTAAACTGGCTGAATCGCCGATATTAGTGAAGCTTAAGGTTTGGACGCAATACACGGTTAATGCGGCCAACCAGCATCATCAAGCCTGTTTTGAACACGCCGTGAAGTGCCATCAAGTGCATGCGGTATAGTGAGATATAAACAACACGTGCAATACGGCCTTCAACCATCATCGAACCTTTGGTTAAGTTACCCATCAAGCTACCTACTGTAGAGAAACGGCTTAGAGATACTAAAGAACCATGGTCTTTGTACACATAGTTTTTCAACTCACGACCATTTAGCTTCGCCACAATGTTGCTGAACGCTTGGCTAGCCATTTGGTGCGCAGCTTGCGCACGAGGTGGCACAAATGAGCCGTCTGGTTGTGTGCATTGTGCCAAGTCGCCGATAACAAAAATATCGTCATCACGCGTTGTTTGCAGTGTTCCTTTCACAACCAATTGGTTAATACGGTTTGTTTCTAGACCTGCAATGTCTTTGATGAAATCAGGAGCTTTGATACCCGCAGCCCAAACCATGATTTGCGCAGGAATCTTTTCGCCATCTTTGGTAGTTAGGCCGTCTTTCTCCGCCTTAGTCACCATCGTTGCTGTACGAACGTTTACACCCAGCTTAACAAGCTCTTGATGCGCCGCAGACGAAATACGTGGTGGCAATGCAGGAAGAATGCGCTCGCCCGCTTCAATCAGATTAACATTCAGCTTGCTTGAATCTAGATCACCAAATCCGTAAGTGCGAAGTTCTTTCACGGCATTGTGCAGCTCAGCCGATAGCTCAACGCCCGTTGCGCCAGCACCAACGATCGCGATATCCACTGTACCGTTACCGTTTTTCGCATGCAGCTTTAGGAACTCATTGTTCATTTCTGTACGGAAACGGTGCGCTTGTTCTGGGCTATCTAGGAAAATACAGTTTTCGCGAACGCCTGGAGTGTTGAAATCGTTCGATGTTGAACCAATCGCCATCACTAGAAGATCGTATTCAAGCTCGCGGCTTGGCATAAGAAGTTCACCGTGCTCGTCTTTCAGCTCACTTAAAATGATCACTTTACGTTCACGGTCGATGTCTTGAAGGCTACCCATTTGGAAATCGAAGCTATGGTTTTTCGCATGAGCACGGTAGCTCAAAGCGTCAACACCTTCATCCAAAGAACCCGTTGCAACTTCATGCAACAGTGGTTTCCACAAGTGGCTCGCTTTACGGTCTACTAGCGTAATTTGCGCACGGTTCTTACGACCAAGAGTACGGCCAAGCTTAGTCGCCAACTCAAGGCCACCAGCACCGCCGCCTACAACGATAATGCGTGTCACAATGATTTTCCTCTACAAAAATGAATATATGGGGTTCAGCCCGATGTCTCACTCACAGCAAATCTGCGGTAAAACATCCAACCGATGAATTCTTGGTTCTTAGAGGTGTCTCAGCTTGTTTGGATTAAAACGGATGCCTATGTTTTTCGTTGTTATTACTGTTTGTTCATTGGGCATCATTAACATCGCCTGAAACATACGATTCCAGACAAAAGTGGGCAAGTTTCTCACTCGCTCTCAATTTTTTTTGATATTTATCAAATTATTTTAGTCTGGTTCATTATATAGAGCCATCCTTTGAAGGCAACCAAAATCCTTACTCTGGATGCGGATTGACTACTTTTCGACTACTCTACAACAAGGTATTCGTGCCACATAGTTCATCAGTAAGAAAACCATAGAAAGAACACAATATTCTTGCCTTTAAACGGCTGAAAATGTGAGCTGGAATAATCCAGCAAAAAGCGAAATGGGACAGATAGAAAAACAGCACTGCAAGCAGTGCTGTTTAAATCGTAAACAATGAGTTTTGCGTACTAGGTATTTTTGAACTCTTTCATCGCTTGAAGATGCTGAGAGATTTTCTTGAACTTATGTGACTGCGATTCATCCCAGATGATGTCGTAGTGCTTTTCTAACTCAGAAGCCGTTTTTGTATTGTCATGAATTTCATCTTCTTTCGACAAAATCACTAAACAGCGCCCTTGGTTTTTAGCTCGGAACTGATCTACACACTTCGTTGCAATATCTTCGTATTCTTCTGGGCGATCGATGCGACCAGCCATGGTGTTTTCTGGATGTAAGTTCGGATTGAACATCACTTGCTTAATACCACACAAGAAACCAATACGCTCAGACCAATACCCACCAAGGCCAACCCCACAGATAAGTGGATTAGGATCATCAGACTGATCGATAACCTTCGACACTTCTTTTAGCAGGTGCTGCATGTCATGTTTAGGATGAAGCGTGCTGTAATTAATGAAACGGACATCGTCATCGATGAACTGTAGTTGAAGAACTTTTTCGTGGTTACCTGGGCTTGTACTATCAAAGCCGTGCAAGTAAATAATCATGTGTACCTCTCCCTGTAAAATCTGGTACTTTTTTTAAAACTACCACTATTTCCTTACTGATAAAGGGGAAAACGTCACGAGTTCTCAAAACAGTGATCTTCTAAACACAATAAGTCTTTAAACTCTTGCGCACTGTTTAAGTATTGTTCATCTCCCCATAATTTATAAGCAAGCAAGTACCAAAGCATTGCCATCACTAAAGTGCGGGGTTGCCACGCTTTTACTCCTTCAAGCCAAACTGAGGTATTTTCAATATTTCGAATCTGGCAATAGCGTTCAACCGACTCTTCTATTGGCGAATCGGTAATTTGCAAAATGAGCGTTAAATCCAATCTTGGGTCTGCAAGGCTTGCGTACTCCCAATCAATGACTTTCACGCCCTGATCTCCCCTAACTAGGTTGTAACACCCCAAATCAAAGTGACACAGCGCTAACGGAATTTGTTCAACACTAGGTTCAGAACGCCAGTGTTTGTATAGGGTTTCAAATTCCGAACCGACGTACTTTCCTTCTAACTCCAACCAATAATGATCAATTCGTGAGATGTAAGAAAATGGCACAACAGGTATGGAGCTCGAATGGTATTGATGAATGGTCGCCGCGATGGGTAAGAGTTCTTCCAACTCGATACCATCTTTTGTCAGCGTGATCCCATCGATCCACTCCACTAATAACCCTTGCTCATGAACGAAGATCGGCTTTGGCCCGAGATTTAGCGGCTCGATCGCATGAAGAACTTGATACTCGTTATGACGAGAGATAGAAAAAGCCTTGCATACGTTGCTGGTCGGTCGCCAGACATAAGCAAGGCCTTGAGAAGATTCCAACCGCCAACAGCGGTTGGTGAGCCCGCCGGTGACGGTTTGCACCTTCACCGGTGGTTCTGAAAAGAAGCCATCTAACGCATTTAAGCTCGGATCTAACTGTTTTGCTTGTTGCCAAGAAAACCACGCCATTGATGACTTCTCCATTATGGTCAATTAAAGGCCAAATAGGCTCTTGGATTGCTCTTTGCGGATTTCTGTTTCATCAGCCCATTCGATTAGGCCTGTTTCCAAATCCATCAAACGCATTGTCATTTTGTAGTATACATCTTTATAGCTACCTGCATTTTTCACGATGCTAGAAAGGTTACCGTAAAGCATGTATTGCGCACCGACCATTTTACCAAACTGAATTGCTGTACTTTGGTTAACAAGCTCGTCCGTATTTTGGAAGTTAAGTTGTTCACGAACCGATTCTACGCGGTCCATATCAACAAAGCGGAATTTGCCTGAGTTCAGCATTTTAGTTGAGATGGTATCAGTGATCGATTCAGTGTCGATGTGCTCACTGGTTTTGTTCTTGATTCGCTCAACAAACACGATTGGACGTTGGTCACGAGTAATTGCTGCTACTGAACCTGACATCATCATGCTGTCTACCATCTCGCCAGCAATTTTTTGTAGGTCCGTCGAACCGAAATCGATGGTTGTGGTTTCAGTCGCTTGTGAATCACCGTAAGAGACTTTGTTAGAACAACCACCCAAAATAACGGCTAGACCTAAAAGAGCAATAATACTTTTTTTCATGAGAGTTCCTTAGTTATATCAATACCAGCGCATGTTGGCGCGGCAGCTACGGCAAAGCCGTTAAGATTAATCGTCTTGTGCTTCTCTAATTTGAACACGGAAATGTGTGCCATTTGGATTGACCGTGACTTCCGAAAGCGTCACAGATTCAAATCCACGCACGATCATTTTGCGCCAAGGCCCCGGTTTGGTGTTCACTTCCAAACCATTGTTGTCGTACCAGTAGAAGCGATAAAGAATATGCTGGTCACCTTTGTAGTTACTGCTTAACTGCACCACACCACGTGGTCGATCATCGACGTAAGTCGTGGTGATGTTGTCAACCAACAGTCGGCTGCCCAATACGTTATCGTTAAAAAATACGTTTTGTGTTTGGCCATCAACTCGGATCCCAGCAGTGTTGTCCGCACAACCTGCCAAACCGATAATGACTGCTAAGCCAATAAGCCATGCTCTCATTACAATCTCCCTAATTGTTTATGCCATACCGTCGAATGCGCTCCCTGACGAGAAACCCACACCAGTGTGGTTTGCTGCGCTGGTACGTCAAATTGATAGACTTGATCGCCTAAATTTAGCTGCTGTGTACCCGGCTTCACAATTTGTGAGGCCGTCTTCACTTGCGCTGGCAGCGTTTGCCAGCTTCGAGTATCTGGTTGTTCTGTTAACGTATTCCAAACGTTGAAAAGAATATTGCCCACGTCATCGCCTTTTTTCGCTGCTTCTTTTCTGATTCGGTCTTTCGCCCAAACGCGAATGGCTTGGCGAATCACTATTGTCGTTAAGCGTTCATTCAAATCATTCTGAGCCATGGCATTAACGTCAGCCAACGTACTAGAAGGCAGTTTTGTTCCATTCAAAGCCACATCACTAAAGCGTGGTGCCCCACGTTTCGGATAATAAGGTAGTGCCAATGAGTAGATTGCGCCATTGCCGCGACTGTCAAAAATAGGTAAATCAATACGCCAACCTTGCAAAGCCTCAACCACACCTTGCTCGTCAATCACAATGACGCGTCCTTGTGACTTATTTAACCCTGTCGGTGCCTTGCCATAGCGTTTTTCAAGCAGACGTAAATCTTCACGCATACCGAGCTTTTTCGCGGCGTACATCGTGCTTTCAATAACTTGTTTGTTATCTGGCATCACAGCCAAAGCGCGACGGTAATCCACATAAGCGCTGTTTAGATCGCGTGACGCTTCGTACAACAAACCAGAAAGATAGAAGAGATAGCCGTTTTGCACCGCACTGAGTTTTTTCCCTGCGTCTGGATAACTCGCGAGCACGCTGCCTAAGTTGGCTGACATACCTTGGTTTTTTAGATCTTTTTCTGCCGACTTCAGCTCTTTTTCACGCGCTTTTCTCGCCGCTTCCTGAACTTGGTTGGCACGACGAACTTCGACGAGTGCGCCTTCTAAATCATTTTTTTGTAGATAGTTCAGACCAAGGTATAAATGCAAAAAGCCGAGTTCGTAGTCTGCAGGTTGGTATTCGTTAAGATTGTCGTTTACAGCGAGTGAACCTACGCTCGTCGCTGTTTCAGAAACAGAAATGGTTGCTCGGTCTTGTTGAACACGTACCGCGCGGTCGCTCTCTTCGAGAGCTTTGAGGCTGGTTGGATAATCTTTCGCAAGGAATGAAATACGACCCTTTTCGAAATTGCCAAGGATCTCGCCACCGACGTCGCTCGATTGGAGTTGCTCAGCGTTGGCATAATTGCCAGCAACAACTGCCTGATAAACTTCTTGATTCTGGTCGCTGTAGTGGCTAAACAAATTGCCCGCAGACAAATTAGCGCAGCCAGACGCCATCAAGACCCAGCTAATCAGTCCAAACAGCTTCACACCTAATTTCACATTTATCTCCGCAAATGTGTGCTCAGAAAAGAATATAAATAGGGTGGCATAGGCACCACCCTTTTCAAATTAGCTTAGCTCAATACCATTGGACCTAAAGGACGACCGCCTAGTAGGTGCATATGGATATGGTAAACCTCTTGGCCACCATGAGGGTTGCAATTAAGGATCAAACGGTAACCGTCTTCAGCAATGCCTTCTTCTTTCGCAAGCTTCTTCGCCACAGTGAATAGGCGTCCCATCATTGCTTCGTCTTCTGCTTCCACATCGTTCGTTGTCGGAATCAACTTGTTCGGGATGATAAGAATGTGGCTTGGCGCGCGAGGGTTAATATCGCGAAACGCGGTCACTAAATCATCTTGGTAAAGAATGTCTGCTGGGATTTCCTTACGAATAATTTTACTAAAGATAGTTTCTTCCGCCATGGGGACTCCATTTTATAAAGGTGTGTAACCCATTTAGTATGCTCCAACCCAAAGCTGAGCTCAATAAAAAACAGTGTTCACTTAACATTATCAATCTAATGCTAATAAACGAAGCTTTTTTTGTCGTATGCGTCATAAAACGTGCGTCACGAACTCAATACAATCCAATGAATTTTGTTACTTTTTTAAGACAATTCTTATTTATGTTGTCTATTTTTGGGAGAGGAAGCTCACTTATGCGAGGTTCAGTTATTAAAAGGATGTATGCGGGCTTTGCGCTGATCATCATCCTGTTTGCTGTCACAATTGCTATTATGATGGGGGGAATGCACGATATTCACGGTAAATTTGAAACCGTCTCTAAATCATCGTTGCCCCTTGTATCGTTATCTAACCAAACCAGTGTGGAACTGCTTTCTGCCGACAAGTCTTTTAAAGATTTTCTAACCACTGAGAATAAACAGCGCATGGAAGAAATGCGTCAGGAGTTTGCGAGATCTCAACAACGTTTTGAATCCACTTTGGCGCAGCTCGAATCAGCAAGCCAGATCTACCCTTCTCTTGCCGAACCTTTTTCTCAACTGAAGACGCTAGAGCAAAGCTACTTTACCGAAGCGCTCGAAGCAATGGACAACTATGAAGCAATGTTTTCAGCACAAGAAGAAGTGCAGAAGTCATCGCGCCGCTTTCAAAAACTCAACACTGAACTTTCTGTTGGCTTGAAAGAATACGTTGCAGACCAATCGAGTATTTCAGTGAAGGTTATGGCGAAAAGCTACTTCATCAAACTCAAAGATGCCGAAGTGATCACTTCCGATGCGCTGGCCAGCTCCAATCCTGAGTTTGTTACGCAAGCGGTAACGAAAAACCGTAAAGCAGTAACGCACTTGAACTACGCATTCCGTGGGTTGGTCACTCAGCTTCCTGAGTTAGAAAAAGCTTTTGGCGAATCCGTAGAACAATTTACCCGTGACGTAGGTATGCGTGGTGGTGTGCTAGACCAACACAACAACTACCTCAACGCTCGCGCAGCTCTGTACGACAACATTGCGAACTTAGCTAACAAAGTCGATTCTACGATGGCTATCCTTGAGCAATTCACAACGACAGCAACAGACAAACTAAACGAATCTCTTGATGATGCCGGTGACATTTACTCTGCTGGCGTGACGAAAGCGATTGTGATTGGTGTAGTTGTGGTTTTGTTTGCGGCGGCTATCGGCTATCACATCGCGCAAAGTGTGCGTGAGCCATTAACACGTATTCTCAGTGCGCTAGAGAGCCTAACTAAAGGCGATATGACGCAACGTATTGATATTCGCTTTAACAACGAGTTCAGCCGCGTTAGTGGCCATATCAACACGTTAGCGGACAGCTTGCACGACATTCTAGTGAAGCTAAATGAAGCATCAGAAAACTTAGCCTCGACCGCGACAACGAACGAACGAACGTCTTCTCAAGCGCAATCTAAGCTGAATGCACAACGTGAGCAGACCGCCAACGTGGCAACGGCTATGACCGAGATGTCTCACTCGGTTCAAGAAGTTGCGCAAAGCGCTCAAGGCTCTTTGGAAATGGTTCAACGTGTTGAGTCTGCATCCGAAGAAGGCCGAAATGTCATGAGTAGTAACATTTCGACTATCAATCAGCTAGAAACGCGCCTTCACGAGTCTGTGTCTGCCGTTTCTGAACTGCAAAAGATGAGTGGTCAAATTGGCTCAATTTTGGATGTCATCCGCAACATTGCTGAGCAAACCAACTTGTTGGCTCTCAATGCCGCGATTGAAGCAGCACGTGCAGGAGAGCAAGGACGCGGATTTGCCGTGGTAGCCGATGAGGTGCGTGTGCTGGCATCAAAAACCACACAATCCACCACAGAAATCGAATCGATGATCAGCAATCTGCAATCGAGCTCTC
The DNA here is from genome assembly GCF_024181925.1 of Vibrio sp. Y20_XG_PY13. Taxonomy (NCBI): domain Bacteria; kingdom Pseudomonadati; phylum Pseudomonadota; class Gammaproteobacteria; order Vibrionales; family Vibrionaceae; genus Vibrio; species Vibrio sp. Y20_XG_PY13. The sequence continues at coordinate 674,336 of NZ_JAMZAL010000002.1, forward strand.
AGTCAGCCAACCAAGTGATTCAAAGCTGCATGAGTGATATGGAAATGTCGGTTGAGCAAGCCTCGAAAGCGAACAGTTCAATGGAAGAGATCCAAGCACTCATTATCGAAATCAGCCAAATGAGTACGCACATTTCTCAAGCGGCAGCAGAGCAAAGCGAAACCTCAGCAGATATTGCGCGCAACATTGAAGACATCAACAATATTGCGGATGAAAGTTACCACGCGATGTCGAGTATCACTCATACGAGTGAATCTCTCACTCAGCTTGCTCATCAGCAAAATGAATTAGTCCATCGCTTTAAATTGTAAATTTTTATGCAATAGTTGATGCAACCAGCTGTATAAGGGCGACTTTTTATGAAGTCGCCCTTGTTTTTTCTCGGCCTTGTCTACATATGGGTAATATGGCCTGCTCATCCCTTGCACTTCTCTTTTCGAGCGGCCACACAAAAAGGAAAATCTATGGCTGTTCATGTTGGTATTATCGACCAAGACCCAGTGAGATTGGTCACTCCTCTATTGGATAATCGCACTTTAAGCACACATATCGTATTCATTGGTGACAAAACACAGGTAGATATGTTTGACCGACTGAGTAGCGTGTTAGAGCAGCGAGAGATTACTTCTGAGTTTTTTGAAATTCCGTCTGCTGTCAATACAACCCTGATTAAACAATCGATTCAAAAGCTCGCGAAAGATCTTCACGACCGTGGAGAAGACGTCAAACTGAACGCAAGCTGTGGCCTTCGTCATCGATTGTTGTCGGTTTACGAGGTTTTCCGTACTTATCGCTGGCCTATCTTCGTGGTTGAACCAAACAGTGACAAACTTTGCTGGCTTTACCCAGATGGCAAAGAAGATACGCAAGTTGAAGACCACATTACTATCTCCGACTACCTAACCATTTTCGGTGCGCGCGGCGAGTTCCACCACGTAGACCTTCCTCCTCTTCTTGATCAAAAACTGTATGAGCTTGGCGAACGCTGGGCGTCAAATGCGCTTGAATTGGGCCCAGGCTTGGCGACACTCAACTACCTTGCGACAACCTGCCGTAAGGAGCAGAAGCTGGATGTGGAGCTGTCTGAGAAGCAACAAGGCTACCGTGAACTCAACATGCTGCTGTCGGATCTTGTCGAAGCACAGATCGCGACTTACGAAAATGGCATTTTGACCTTCGCGAACGAAGACGCACGTCGATTCTCTAACGGCGAATGGTTGGAGACTCTGGTTCACAGCACTGTGAAGCAAATCCAAGACACCATGCCCACGATTCAAGACCGCTCTTTGAATGTTCAGGTATATCGTAAGCTGGGTGAAAGTGAAGTACGTAACGAGCTAGACGTAGCAACGGTTGTAAATAACAAGCTGCACATCATTGAGTGTAAAACGAAAGGCATGCGCGATGATGGTGACGATACACTGTACAAACTGGAATCTTTGCGTGACCTGCTAGGCGGTCTACAAGCACGCGCTATGCTGGTGAGCTTCCGCCCTCTTCGTCACAATGACATTACTCGTGCAGAGGATCTTGGCCTTGCGCTTATCGGCCCTGAAGAGCTGAAAGATCTCAAAACGCATCTTGCGAAATGGTTTGAAGCCGCTGGCGGTTCTGACGAAATTTAGTCGCCCTCTAAAACCACGAAAGCAGCTCACTGGAGCTGCTTTTTAATGCCTGTTTTTAGTGCCTATCCTAGCTTCAATCACTTTGCGTTTCAGAATCTAGAAAATCGCACCTTGAACAAGGCGCATAGAAAAACCCAGAGGCAAGCCTCTGGGTTTTTCTGTTTGTTTAAATGCCAACTAAAGTGAGCGCTTAAAGCATTTTACGTGCTGCTTCTACTACAACTTTAATTGAGCGAGCTTCCGTTTCTTTCAGTGTTGAATGATCTGGAATCTCTTTTTGTGTACGGTTGATGATTACACCCGCCACACAACCTGCTTTCAGGCCAGAGCTTGCACACATGGTAAGTAGCGTTGCTGATTCCATTTCGAAGTTCAGCACGCCCATGTCTTGCCACTCTTTCATAGAGCCTTGGAAACGCTTCACAACACGACCTGTGAATGTGTCGTAACGCTCTTGACCTGGGTAGAAAGTGTCACTTGAAGCAGTCACACCCATATGAACTGTTGCACCAGATTCTTCAACTGCTGCTTTCATCGCTGTCGCAACATCAAAGTCTGCAACTGCTGGGAATTCCATTGGAGCGAAGTGTAGGCTTGCACCATCTAGACGAACAGAGCCTGTTGTCACGATCATATCGCCTACGTTTACGTGTGGTTGAATTGCACCAGTTGTGCCTACACGTAGGAATGTGCGAACACCAAGCTGTGCTAGCTCTTCTACAGCGATAGAGGTAGATGGACCACCGATACCTGTTGAACAAACCACAACTGGCTTACCGTCTAGTTCTGCGCGGTAAAGCGTGTATTCGCGGTGACTTGCTAGGAATACAGGGTTTTCCATTTGTTCTGCGATTTTTTGAACACGCGCTGGATCACCTGGAATGATGGCTAGAGTTGCACCATTAAGATCAGCTTCAGTAACACCTAAATGGAATACAGCTTGAGACATATGTCGCTCCTTATTGTGGCTTATTTTGTAAACAATAAGCTCATTAGTAAGTTGTTGGGTACAGGAGCACTGTAGCGAACCTTGCACCAACATAGAGTGATCACAATCACATTGATAAAATGTAATAAATCTACAATTTCAAATTAAAACGGTTTTGATCACATTATTCGGGCAAATTTATCATTTCGTTGCATAACAGCAAGTCCAATGGCTCAGATTGTATTTACAAAACTTATAGTGCCCACAGAAACATAAAAACCCGAGACGAGAAACGCCTCGGGTTAAATATAGAGCAACTTTGAGAATAGCGTTATTGCACTTGTTTAGATTCAAAACGCAGAAGTCTTAGAGCATTGAGTGTCACTAACGCAGTCGCCCCACTGTCTGCCAATACCGCAACCCAAAGCCCAGTGATACCCAATAAACTGGTGACTAAGAACACACCTTTTAAGCCAAGCGCCAACGCCACGTTTTGACGAATGTTGTTCAGCGTCGCACGTGATAATTCAATCATTGCTGGCAATTCAACCAAGCGGTTGTGCGTTAGTGCCGCATCAGCAGTTTCTAATGCGACGTCAGTACCTCCGCCCATCGCGATACCAATGCTAGACGCTTTCATCGCAGGTGCGTCGTTAATACCATCACCAACCATTGCAACCGTGTGCTCAGTAGAAAGTTGTTCCACATAACGCACTTTATCGGCAGGCAACAAGCTTGCTTTGTAATCCAAACCAATTTGATGGGCTATCGCTTCCGCACTGCGTGGGTTGTCCCCAGTCAACATCACAGAACTCACGCCCAACATTTTCAACGTGGCGATTGCCTGTTGTGCATCTTGACGAAGAGTATCTTGCCACGCGATCACGCCAATAACTTCGTAATCGTGACGAACGATCACCACGGTTTTGCCTTGTTCTTCCAGTTCAATAACACGTTGTTCAACTTTCGAAGAAACAGGGAAGTCCGCTTTTGATGGCGCAATAACTTGCACTAATTTACCGTTCACCAAACCTGTTACGCCAGAGCCGACTTGAGCAGTTTTATCACTTGCCTCAGGAATCGAAACGCCTTGTTCTTCGGCCCGCTTCACTAATGAAACCGCTAAAGGATGACTTGACCCCATCTCGATAGAAGCCGTTAAACTCAGTAGCGTTTCTTCTGTTACATCATAACTCACCACGTCTGTTACTTGCGGCTTACCTTGTGTCAACGTGCCTGTTTTATCAAACGCGACCGACTCCACTTTGCCAAGCAACTCAAGCGCTGCCCCACCTTTGATCAATGCACCACGGCGTGCCGCTGCAGCCAGACCCGACGTAATCGCAGCAGGCGTTGAAATAACCAAGGCACAAGGACAAGCGATTAAGAGCAATGCTAAACCACGGTACACCCATGTTTCCCAAGGTTGAGCGAACAGTAATGGTGGCGTAACGATGACGGCAAGAGACACCAACATCATAAGTGGTGTGTACCAGCGACTGAATTTATCGAGGAATCGTTCTAACGGCGCTTTGCGCGATTCAGCTTCTTCAATCAAATGAAGGATGCGGTCAATGGCATTTTCACCTTGGCGGGAGGTCACTTGCACCTGCACTACTTTATCGACTACCACAGCCCCCGCCATGATTTTCCCGCCCTCTTCATGCTCAACAGGAACCGATTCACCGGTCAATGCACTTTCATCAAAGCTGGCTAACGTCGTCATCAATACACCATCAGCTGGCAAACGACCGCCAGGTGCCACTTCAATGACGTCCCCAGGTTGAAGTTGAGACGCTGGTACTTCTTTGCGTACACCATCAATGATCAGCGTGGTGTTTTCTGGTACCAAATCCATTAAGGCCTGAACGCCACTTCGAGCTCGTGATGATGCGTATGCTTCTAGCTTTTCACCAATAAGGAAGAGCAATAACACCATCGCGGCTTCTGCGGTTTCACCTAAGTACAACGCACCTAATGCAGCCACACTCATCAGTGTTTCAATGGCAAATGGTGTGCCACCACGAGCCAGTTTGACTGCCTTACGGGCAATAGGATACAAACCCAGCAAACAGGTTAAAGTAAAAATCCAGCTACTAAGCTGAGGGTTGATGCTTGCGACTAGGCCCGCAAATGCCATAGCACCTGCGATCGATAAAATCTGTAGATTGTCTTGAACAAAACCGAACCAGCCTTTGTTCTCTTTCTTTTGCTTTGGTTTATCCAGCGCAGAAAGCGGGAAACCAGTTTGGCGCGCTGTTTGTTCAATGATCGAACTTAGAGAATGGTCATCAAAATCGACAACTAACTTTTCTGTAGCAAAAAGGACTTTAGCATTCGTAACGCCTTGCAATGACATGATGGCTTTTTCAAGCTTTTGCGCGCAAGACGGGCAGTCCATATCGGACACGATCCAACTGCTACGAATCGAGAATTCTCGCTGTTCCGCGGGGCCTTCTTCATCGGCGGTGTCCGAACTGCAACTGCCTCCACTACAGCAAGAGCTTTCAACAGTATCAACACCCGCTTGAGCAATATTTAGCGTCGGTTTAGTTGGCGCGCAGCAAGAGTCATGGGCGCTGAGTGGCACCGCAGTTTTGATTTTGCCTGACTGGCAACCTTGATGTTTTGTACACATAGTTTATTTTCCTTATTGGCTGAGACTGTTCATCTACCACTAAGGATAAACCTTGGAGCTAGCTCCAAGGTCAAGACGAATTTTGTTAAAAGAGAAAAATAACCACTTCGCTCAACCTCAGCCTCTTCCGAGAAAAGAAAGACGCCGCGGCGCCTTTCGAAGTAGTCATGTCGATATCGTCATCAAACTGGATGTTTAAAGCATTCGTTTAACGTCATCCCAATAGCGCGCAGAACATCACGGCGAGTGATGATGCCAACAAGCTTTCCTCGGTCGTCAACTACTGGGTACATTTTTGGCTTACCGACTTTCATCATATCCGCCAATTCAATGACCGACATTTCTGGCGAGACGGACAACACATCTTCATGCATACACTCTTGCACAGTATGTGTATCTTGGCAGTGGTAGCTGGCTTTCACCAACTTATCTAACAAATCTTGTTCAGATAAGAACCCCACTACTTTTTCGTTTTCATCAATGACTGGACCACCAAGCGTCACGCTCTGCATCACTTTGTTCAAAGCGGCTGTAAGTGACATGTCTTTAGTGAAAGTCACCGCTTGCAACGTCATGTAATCTTTTACTTTTAATGAATGCATTCTTATCTCCTTAGCGGCATTTTATTGCGGCCTTAAGATAAGTGTCGTCTACTTTCTTGATTTTACTAAATGGAAATTAGCAATTTTGTTCATAGGCGTAGTCTATTGATCTCTATCAAAATTCATTTCTCTACTGCTCTCAAGCTAAATCTTGTTGCATATTTATCCCAATAAGAAAAAGTTATCTGCAGAAGCAAACACCAACAAAAGCCTGAGACATGACGAGGAAACGTCTCAAATATCGCGCAGAAAATGCTCACTAATCCTAATTAGCTATGCAGCACATACAAAAAAGCCAGTCAGCAAAACTGACTGGCTTTCATCAAATCAAAAAGTGATTTAATTATGCATTTTCCATTGCTGCAACGATGTCACGCGCAACCGCCTCTGCGACTTTAATACCATCGATACCAGCAGAAAGAATACCACCAGCGTAACCTGCACCTTCACCCGCAGGGTAGAAGCCTTTTAAGTTTACACTTTGGAAATCTTTACCGCGCTTAATGCAAACTGGTGAAGAGGTACGAGTCTCAACGCCAGTCAGTAGGCCATCTTCAGATGCAAAACCTTTGATCTTACGATCGAAAGCTGGAATGGCTTCACGAATCGCTTCTACCGCAAATGGAGGCAGCGCTTTCGATAAGTCTGTGAGCTTAATGCCCGGCGTGAATGATGGCTCAACATCACCAAGTTGACTTGGATCGCGACCTTTCAGGAAGTCACCGATTTTCTGTGCTGGCGCATCGTAGTTTTCGCCGCCTAGTTTGTAAGCGTTAGATTCAAGTTCACGTTGGAAACGGATACCTGCTAGAGGATCACCCGGGTAATCCACCTCAGGAGAGATACCCACAACAATCGCACTGTTTGCGTTACGCTCTGCACGAGAGTATTGGCTCATGCCGTTCGTCACTACGCGACCTTCTTCAGATGTCGCCGCAACAACAGTGCCGCCTGGACACATACAGAAACTGTACACGGTACGACCATTTTTACAATGGTGAACCAGTTTATAATCCGCAGCACCAAGAATTGGGTGACCCGCATTTGGACCAAAACGCGCTTCGTCGATCATCGATTGCTTGTGCTCGATACGGAAGCCAACCGAGAATGGTTTCGCCTCCATGTACACACCGCGCTCGTGCAACATTTCAAATGTATCACGCGCACTGTGACCAACAGCCAATACCACGTGACGAGATTTGATCTCTTCACCGTTTGACAATGTCACGCCAGTGATTTGACCGTCTTCCATATGAAGATCATCAACACGAGTACTAAAGCGAATTTCACCACCTAGCTCGATGATAGTCGCACGCATTTTCTCGATCATCGTTACCAGCTTGAAAGTACCGATGTGCGGTTTACTTACGTATAGAATTTCTTCTGGTGCGCCAGCCTCTACAAATTCAGTGATCACTTTGCGACCGTAGAAGTTTGGATCTTTCACTTGGCTGTACAGCTTACCGTCAGAGAACGTACCCGCACCGCCCTCACCAAACTGTACGTTTGATTCTGGGTTTAGCGTGCGTTTACGCCAGAAACCGAAAGTATCTTTAGTACGTTCACGAACTTCTTTCCCACGTTCAACAATGATTGGGTTGAAACCCATTTGAGCCAACACCAAACCAGCAAATAGACCACATGGACCAAAACCGATGACGATTGGGCGCTCTGTTAGGTTCTCAGGTGCTTTCGCAACAAACTTGTATTCCATGTCTGGCGTTTGGCGAACGTGAGGATCGTTTGCGAACTTCGCTAGCAACGCGGTTTCATCGCCTTCAACGATGATGTCTAGCGTGTAAATAAGATGAATATTGGTTTTCTTACGAGCATCGTAGCCGCGTCTAAAGACGTTAAAAGAGATAACTTTCTCAGCAGGAATGCCAAGTTTTTTAGTGATCGCGTCTAATAGCGCGCCTTCCTCATGATCAAGAGGAAGCTTAATTTCATTAATACGAATCATATCGATGTCTCGTTATAGTAGGTGTCTTAGCCAAAAAACCTAACGGCCCCCAGCTCACAATGGCGCGCATTTTACGAGAAATTGAATTGTCTGTCATACTAAATCAAGGTTGGACGACGGATTTAACTTGGTGAATGTTGAATTTTGCCTTGGGATGAGTATTATCCCCCTTCTTTGATTTTGACTAACTTAAGAGCTGATTATCATGGCGTTTGTCGTAACCGATAACTGTATCCAATGTAAATACACCGACTGTGTCGCGGTGTGCCCGGCTGACGCCTTCCACGAAGGTCCAAACTTCATGGTAATCAACCCAATAGAATGTATCGACTGTGGCTTGTGTGTTGACGAGTGTGCCGCAGCGGCAATCTTCCAAGAAGACGAGCTGCCTGAAGATCAAATCATCTACAAAGAGCTCAACGCCGAACTCGCAGAAATCTGGCCGGTACAAACTGAAGTGAAACCAGCGATGGATGAAGCGGAAAAATGGAATGGCGTGCCAAACAAGTTGGATATGTTAGAAAAATAACCGCATTCAAAACGAAAAAAGCGTAATGAACCTCAGCTTGACATCGCCTGGGCCGTTACGCTTTTTTTGTATCTAAAATTTGTTGATACGATTAGCTGTGCTGACGACGCATGTTGTCTAAAATGATGCCCGTCGCCATTGCCACGTTTAAAGATTCTGCGCCACCGAAAGCAGGAATCGTGATCTTATCTGTCACGAACTTGGACGCTTCTTCTCGCACACCATGTGACTCGCTGCCCATCAACAAAATACCTTCTGCTGAAAACTCAGTTTTATGCACGCTCTCACCTTCAAGGAAAGCACCATACACTGGCAAGTTTGCTTCAGCTAAGTAGCTTGGCAAATCAACCAAACTCACTTGCACACGCCCAAAACTGCCCATTGTCGCGCTGATGGTTTTTGGGTTATACGGGTCTGCACAGTCAGTGCTCGCAATAATGTGCTTAATGCCATACCAGTCAGCTACACGGATAATCGTACCTAGGTTACCTGGGTCTGAAACACCATCCAGAGCAATCATCAAGCCCTTTGCCTGTGGTTCTTTTACGTTTGGAATCTCTACCACAGCAATGGCTGCGTTGTTGCTCACAAGCGTACTTGCTTTGGTTAGATCATCAAGCGACGCTTCAACGCACTCAAAACCACTTAGCTCTTGGCGGTGACTTTCCAAAAAGTCTGCCGTAGCAAAAATTTGCTTCACAACCAATGAGCTGCTCGCCAACTCTAATACGTTCTTTTCACCTTGAACAAGAAACAAACCATGCGCTTTACGCTGTTTCTTTTGGCCCAAAGCACGAAGCAGTTTTAGTTGGTTTTTTGAAATCATGACAATATCTCAGGAGGAAAGTGAATACTTGGCGAATTAAAACAAGCGTGATTATAAAGTAAAGTGCTCAAGGCAAAAAGAGATGTTAAAAACGAAAAAGCCCCGCTATATAAGCGGGGCTTTTAAAGGGTGGGACCCCAGCCACATCCCGGCACACAAGTCACACGCTGCGGCTGCTTCCTTCCGGACCTGACCGAGTTCACGAGCTATTGTTGCGAGAGGACCAGAGCCCCATAATTCTTTTTTGAGGGCTTGCCTCAAATGATGTTGGGGATTATTCAGTATCGGCCTTCATAATGCAAGGGCAAAAACCGCTAAATCCACTATTCTTAATTCGTTTGGACAAAACTCGATCAATTCATCCATTTAAGACTGAACAAGATAGTCGCTAGAACCAGAATAATGACGAGAAGAATGTTTGCTGACGTACATGTCTTCATCCGCCAAATGCAGCGCTTGTTCCAAACTCATGTGCTGCTTTCGTTTCTCAGAAACACCAACTGAAATCGTGACGGTTTTCAGCTCCGCGCACAATTTATCGGTAACATCCAATCGACTCAGTTCTTGAACGGCTCGCGAAAGCTCTATTTGTGTTGGGTATCCGAGCAAAATAAATTCGTCACCACCAATACGATAGCTTCGCCCAGACCACACTCGATGTATCTTCAGCGAAAGCAATTGCAGCACTTCATCACCCGCTAAATGACCGTAGGTATCGTTGATTTGTTTGAAGTGATTAATATCTAAATAAAGAATCGCCAAATCCTTATTCACCCCTTGGCGATACTTAACTTGCAAAGAGCGACGATTCCTCAACCCAGTTAAATTATCGGTGTTGGATTGACGATACAGATAGAGAGAAACACAAATTGCCAATACAAGTACGAATAGAAATACCGCTTGGGTTTGTGTTGCCAATCGCACCTCATACTCTAACGCCGTGCGCCAATCTGGACGCAAATCGTATTGAGCCACAATTTTGTCAACGCCCAACATCGCGATCGCGCGGCTAAAATATGGCGCTAACATTGCACCGCGTTCATTCGCGACGAGGCCGATAGACAACTGCGAACTGTAAAACTCCCCTATCGCGGTATCTTGTTCGATGGGCACAAGCTCGCTCAAACGAAGGAAATGGTTGAGCATTGCCGTATCCATCGGGATGTAATCCACCTCCCCTTTAAGCAATGCTTCAATAAGATCGTGCTGCGTGTTAAAACGCTCAAGCTCTTTCAACGGTAAAAGCTGAGTCATCATTTGATCGAAGAAATCGTCTTTGACTACACCGATTCTTTCAGAGATCAATTGTGACACATGGGAATAGGTGTTTGGCTTGTAGCCCAATCGCTTGACCATCACTGAAGCTGGTGAATAGTGCGGTCTTGGGAAATAGCTGAATTCATGCCGTTCTCTGCTCACCGTCAATGGTGCCAAAATATCAAATTCACCTTTCATGAACTGGCGATACATCGACTCCCAACTTTCGTTAGGCTCACTGATGATCACACAGTTTAAATCCAAAATTTCACAGCTTTGTAGAACGATATCGGCTGTCATCCCTTGTACGGTGCCATCAGGGTTGTACACCACGTAAGGAAAGATGGATTCCATTTTGATTCGAATTGGCTCTTTTAAATCGACAGGCAGTAACTTGATCGCATCTCGCAGGGCTGAGCGTCTCAACTCAAATTGATACAACGCGATTTGCTCACGAAGTTGCTTTTGTACCGCTTCACCATGAATAAACGAGGCAAAGGTATCCAACTCTTCTAAGTGGTGACCTTTTTTACTAATGATAGAAACAGGTTTGATGGAGATCTGATCGTTGAGCATTTTGGCATCAAACCCTTCCAACAACATTGGTTTGAGTTGGTTAATCGCATCAACCACGCCATCCACTAAACCAGTTTGTAACAAACGTACGGCTTCGTTATGGCCTTTATAAGGAACTTGTTTTAACTCTGGATGATACTGTTTGATCAGTTCTGAGTAGATGGTGTTTTGAGGCACACCAACACGTGAAATATCATCTAATGTCGAGTCGCTCAGCCCATATAAGTATGTGTATTCAATGTTTGTTGGTCGGGAATAGCTGAAACGCTCAGCGCGAGTATTGGTATAGGTAATGTTGGCAGCAAAGTCCGCGTCTTCATTCGCGACTGCATCTAAAATGGCATCAAAACTCGCGTAGTTGATGTACTCAACACTCACACCAAATTCAGTGGATACCGCATCAAATAAAACGCGAGTGACAACATCATCCGCTTCCGTCGCGATTTTATAGTGAGGCTTTAATGAAGGTTCGGCCTTTACATGAAGGCTTGGCAACAGACAAGCGAAAAGCAGCAGCGTTCGAGCAAGTGTGATCATGACAAACTTATCTAAAATTAACCACTTACAGTGTGGTTATTATTATGGAAAGTAGAATAATTATGAAATGATGAACATATACTAATTCACTTATTGTTTCACAATCAATTCAACAGTCTGCCGCACGGGTCACTTTTTCCTCTGAACGCCTACAACTATTTTATAACTCCGCCTGCTCGTCACTACTACGTAAGATGTAGTCCGTCATCCAAGCAGTACCCAACAAACAGATCCAGACCACAAATACAGGGTTTGGTACATCCGTATTAGGGCTCACCACCAACGCCGCAAAACCGACGGTTGGTAGTGTCCAACAAAGCAACTTACTCCAGCGAATCGAGTCTTTTAATTTGGCGAGTGTTTCCATCGAAGCCAACATCCCAGTAATGCTCAACGCCACCAGCACCGCGTAATGAAGATCGGCAATCCAGAGAGGCAATAGTAAAAGCAAAGGCCACCAGCTGTGTTTTTCTGAGCGTTTCCAATGCGTTGCAGCCCACCACATGACCACAACAGACAACGTTTGAACCACGGTCACCCAAGCTGAACCATCAAGCTTACCGCCTTGTTGCGTGACCATCAGCCCTACTTGTAAGGTAATCACAATCAAACCGGTGGTAAGGAGAACGCCAAGAGAGCTGCGATGTGAGAACACCACCATAAGTAACGGGAATAGAATCAGCACACCAACAGACAACGCAATGGGCTGCATCGAAAGCGTCGCACCAAACACCATCATAGCGCCGAGCAACACTAAGCCAGCAAGGCCACCTTGAGGCAACAGCCATAATGCCGGGATCATGAGTGCGAGTACTGGGATTTCGCCCTCACTCAAACTCATCGCTCGGGCACACACAACGGCAAGAAAAGTTGTGATGAAAAATTGAAGTGTTGAAAAAATCATAGCGCCTCCTGGCTTCCCCACCAACTTGGTAACTCAACGGCAAATAAAACTGGGTATCTAAAGTCGTTGAGTGGGTCTAGATTCAAGCTTAGCTTATCGTTAATTTGTATTTCGTGCGCTTGGTGCACCAATTTGTCTTTAGTTAAAAGGTCTTTAAAAAGGCATCTAACTCATTAGCAACAAATGTTAACCATGCACAAGAACTGTTAGCGAAATACAAGTCGTGTGTATTACCATTCCTTAGCAAGCCACAACGGACAGTTTCAGTATGGACCAATTTTTAGTGCAAATCTTTGCTGTAATTCACCAAATTCCAAAAGGAAAAGTATCGACCTACGGCGAAATTGCCAAAATGGCAGGCTATCCGGGATACGCCAGACACGTAGGAAAAGCTCTTGGGAATTTGCCAGAAGGTAGCAAATTGCCTTGGTTTCGAGTCATCAATAGTCAAGGGAAGATATCGCTGAAAGGCAGAGACTTAGACAGGCAAAAGCAGAAATTAGAAGCAGAAGGGATCGAAGTTTCTGAGATAGGAAAAATCGCCCTCAGAAAATACAAATGGCAGCCTTAGGCTGCCATTTTTGTTCGCTATGTTTGGTATTAACGCGTACCAACTAGACGAATATCCAACTGGTGAGTTTGTGCTTCATCTGTGATCACACCGTTATGCGTATCACTGATGAAACGCAATTTACCATCGACTTCAATACGCGCGCGCACGCTGTAAGTGTGATTCGGTTTAATTTCGTTGCTGTCGTAACTCAGCTCAAACGAAAGAGGAACTTGCTTACCTTCTGTTTCGAACGTTTGTTTTGCTAGAAGCTTAGATGGCGCATCAGCCAAAGACACATCTTCTAGTGTTACCGTAACCACAGCATTTGGTGGTAGAGCAATACGTTCACGGTAAGCCACTGTACCTGTAATTGTCTTCATTGACGCCTCAGCAGATTCCATTTCTGTTGTTTGAGAAGTTTGGCAACCCACTAACGCAGCGCCAAAAAGTAAAGAAGTAACAAGTAGTAGTGTTTTTTTCATATATTCCTCAAGAAGAGTATTAAATCGGGATAAGTATAGGGTTGGAATATAAAACTGTCTTGTTTCCTTTCGTTTATTTGACAATAGTTTGACTAAGTTAGAATTTTTCAAACAATTGATTTCGTTTCATAATTAGGACTAGCCGGACTTTTCCTGCAAAGCAGAAACGTTGTTACCATTCCTTTTGCCTTATTCGTAGGTTTAAGGATGAGACTACTATTAAGTCACTCAACAGTTCTAAACAAAGTCACTTCACAGATCATCAGATCTTGAGGTAACGTGAAGAAAAAACACATCGGTGAGGAGACACAATGAGTAAACCATTACGAGAATTGCTCAGCCTACTACAACTCGAAAAATTAGAAGAAGGCTTGTTTCGTGGACAAAGTGAAAACCTAGGTTTACCTCAAGTCTACGGCGGCCAAGTGATTGGACAAGCCCTCTCAGCGGCGCGTTACACAGTAGAAGAAACACGCACTGTACACTCCTTCCATAGCTATTTTCTCTACCCTGGAGACCCTGAAAAGCCGATCATTTACGATGTGGAAAATTTAAGAGATGGACGTAGCTTTAGCACCAGACGCGTTAAAGCAGTGCAAAATGGACGACCTATTTTTTACCTAACGGCTTCTTATCACGGCGATCAACCGGGGTTCGATCACCAGAAAGCCATGCCAGATATTCCGGGGCCTGAAAACTTCGCCTCAGAGAGTGAACTCGCAAGTCATATCGCGGAGTTTCTGCCAGAGCGCTTGCGTAAAACATTCTGCGGAGAAAAACCGATTGAGACTCGCCCTGTCACGGTGATCAATCCTCTAAAACCCAAAAAAGCGGAGCCAAAACAGTACCTTTGGATTCGTGCTAACGGTGAGATGCCAGATAACCAACTGATTCATCAATACTTGCTGGCTTACGCGTCAGATTGGGGATTTTTGGTCACGGCGATGCATCCACATGAAGTGTCGTTAATGACGCCGAATTTCCAAGTTGCGACGATTGACCATTCAATCTGGTTCCATCGTCCCTTCAAGATGGATGAATGGCTTTTGTACGCAATAGAAAGCCCAACGGCGAGTAATACTCGAGGCTTAGTGCGTGGCGAAATTTATAACCAGCAAGGTCATTTGGTAGCGACTGCCGTACAAGAAGGAGTCATGCGCTACACGAAGTAACCCGTGCGTATAAGACGCAAAAAGGAGTGCTCAGCACTCCTTTTTCGTGGGTATCAAACGATGATTAATTCGGTTGATACTTCATGGTGACCACTGACCATTCATAAAGTGATTTCGGATAGCCATACTTGCTTTTGCCGTACACCACATTTGGCTTGGCATAAAAACCGCCGTCATCACTCGCTAAGAACTCACGTTGACCGCGACGGTAGTACATGACTGGCGCTGCCAACTCATACTCAATATTTTCTAGTTTAGAGTCGTCAATCACTAAAAAGCGAGTCATACGAATCGTACTACCGTTCGCACAATAACCTACAGCATCATAATCAATTGCATCGAATGGTTTTAGATCATTAGAAAACAGATCCGCAGTACAGCCATCAAATCGAGCAACATGCACCCAGACTGCCTTTTGTTTGGTTCGGTCATCGCTACCCACTGGTTTTAACAAGAACAGCGCGACCTTACCTTTGCCAAATTTTTGCAGCTCATCATCCGTCGGTTCACGTACCGAACGCGACCCCATGATGCCAAACTCACTTTCTTCTAAATTGGAAAACTGTGGGGCACTGAGGGTACTGACGATGACGGTTTGTTCGCTATCAAGTTGTGTGTATTTATCTGCAACACCCGATTCTGCCAAATCGACATGAACCGTAACTCTAGTTCTTGGTAACGCTTTGTAATCTCGCGATTCACTCTCAGAAATATCCAACGCAATAGAATGATATTGAGAGTAATTAGTTAGCGTCAACTCAGCTTTCGCATTGTCTAACGTTGCAAGCTCTTCACTCACGGTATCAGCAAATGCGTAAGTGCGAGTGCCTACCGTTTTACCAAAATCCAAACTAATCGTCTTAAATGGCGTAAATTCCACAGTTTGAAGCTTCGTCGTAAGACCTGGATGATCCGCTTTATTAATGGTGCCGTTAACCAATACGGTTTTAGTTGTATAGTTACGTGCAGTTAACGTCACTTCCACTTGGTAATTGCCAGCATGCAGCACTTTCAAACGACCAGAATCTGAAGATAACAACTCAACCACCGGCTCAGCTTGGTTAATCAGACGGTAGCTTGCTTTGGCTTCTCCCCCACTCATCACAGGTGTGATAACCGCACCAGCAGAAAAGTCCAGAGTTGGATAAGTAATAGAAACCGGGTTGCTACCTTGTTTAATCGTTACAGCGAAACTACTTTCACCTGGAGTAAACTTATCGTTGCCTGCGTCCGACACAATAACTCTGGTGCTGCCCGCATTCAGAATGCGCATATCACCCGTTTTGCGATCTAATGAAACCACATCAGTTGCAGAATCCGTCGCAAATCGGTAGCTCACTTCGCCAACCGTACCGAGAATAGATGGTTTTTGGACATAAGGTTGGTTGATGTTCCACGTACCTTCTACTACGCCTGACTGGATAGCAATTCGGCTTGGCGCACTCAGAATGTTGAAGCGAACTTTTTGATCTGGACCGGCCGTGTAATTTGCACTCTCTTTCCTGCGAACCGTTAACGTCGTTTGACCCGCTTTGTAGACACGAATAAGACCGTCACCAATAACATCTGCAACACCTGGAGAAGTATTGTCAACGACTTCCAAATGATCATTGCTGGCCGTTAAACCAAAATCACGCTGCAAGTTAAAATCGTAGTCTTTGCTGTATACCATTTCATAATCTTGCGTCGTCATCGCTTGGCCTTGCGCTTTCGCAACTTTGATCACAACGTTGAATTGAATTGGTTGGTAAAAGTCACCGCCATCATCTTCAAACTTAAGACGATATTCGCCCGCGGTATCCACTTCTAAGTTGCCATCCTTCATTCGAAGACCTTCCGGCAACCCACCAATCAGACTGACTTTGCCTTTCTGACCAGCAAACGCCATTGGAATAGCCAGTTTAGGCTGATAAGTGAGAGACATTTCCACGTCTTTCATTACCGGATGAGGTGCGCGTTCGATTTCAATGTTGAAGCGAGTTTTACTTGCTGGATAATTACGCAAGTCGTATTCGTAGGCTTCAACTTCTGCGCTACCAACGCCTTTGATCAGCAACGCTTCACCATCCGTAGTTTTAGCGACAACGTCTTCACCATTGATGATGCGATATCCATAGTCACCGCGAGCGTGTGCAACTTGAGGGAAAATGCGTCCACCGTCTTCATACGTCTTAGCAATATTCGCAACACTGATGGCTTGACGTTGACCCTGTTTCACATCGACCACAAACTGAGCGACTTGCTGCTTGTTTAAGAAAGCATCGCTGTATGTTGCTGTCGCCTCGACGGTTACCTGACCAACGTTGTGGATCAAAAGCAAACCCGTTTCTGGGTTTAGTAACTCGGCAACCTCGTTGTCTGGTTCGCTGCGCAAAATTTTGTAAGTGATATTTTGCGTTTCAACTTTATCCAAACGTGAAGGCGCTAAGGTTAAACCGTCTCGATACTCATCTTCGATTAAGGCAAATTTAAGTTGCTCAGCACCTATCGCATACAATGTTACGGTTGCACGAACTTGCTTAGGTAGATATAAGTCGTTACCTGAATCGGAAATCAGTACAGAAGCCTGACCCGCAGAACCAAGTGAATAAACAACGCCGTTATCATCAACTTGAATGAGGTTCTGCCCGCTTTCGACTTGGTAAGTCAGTTTACCTTTCTGCCCGCGCACGGTCAGAGCTTTCCCGTCAGGATCGAGTGCAACTAGGCTTAAATCACTGGCAGAAAGATCATTGTTAAAACCTCGTTCAACCGTGACCGAAAACGTCGTTTCAGAAGATTCATACACAGAACTGGTATCTGTTGCACGAATTATCGCAGTGCCTGGACGCAGGATTTGAAATACACCCGAATCATTCACCCTCACCACATTCGGCGGATTTGAATCAATGACTTGGTAAGATACTGAGCCGCGAACGTTGCTCAATAGTGTCTGAGTGATGGTTCCCACACCCTCAAACTGCAACGAGGCATCTTCAACAATCAGCTGTGGACGACTCTGCTTCGTGATAGAAGTTGGAGAGCTTGTATTGCTCGGCTTGGAGTCACCTCCTCCACCGCAACCAGCAAGTAAAGCAGCAAGAAAAATCAAATAATAATTTCTGTTCATTTTTAGTAATAATTTGTTACATCTCAAGGGGCGAGATAATAATACGATGTTTTATTAATCGCCATCCCTATTGTTGATGACTTTATTACTTAAGTATTTACTACTATATTAAGGGTAAAAATAAATTCTGATAAATGGCGAGAAAATTACCCGAAAAAACGCGAAGCAAACGTTTAAATTAATGTAATTGATTAATTTAGAAAGAGTGAATATTCAACAAAATAAAACAGGAAAAATAATGAAGAAAAATTGCGTTAATTTTTGGCGGGTTATGCTGTATGGACATTAACAGATTAGAAAAACATAATTATCTAATGCACAAATAAAAGCAAGAACGAATCTCGTTTATATTTAATAAAAGAGATATGTATTTTAAAACTGGAATAATGTCACTCTTACATTCCATTTTAATGTCTCGTCAGTAACAACGATTATTCCAGTAACTGTAAACTTAGATTAGCTTCGAATTGGCAACTCAGTGGTATATTTAATCGACTCCATTGCAAATGTTGAAGTCACGTTAGATAGCCCTTTTACACTATTCACTAAGCGCTTATAAAATTCGTCAAAGCACTTCATATCTTTCACCAGCACTTTCATCATGTAGTCATACTCGCCGGCCATACGATAAAACTCCATCACCTCAGGGAAATCACTCACTGTTGTGACAAAATGGTGATACCAATCTTCGGAGTGATCGATGGTTTTTAGCTGAACAAAAGCGATAAAAGACAAGTCGAGTTTTTCTGCGCTCAGTAACGCGACGCGCTTTTCAATGTAGCCTTCCTCTTCCAACCTTTTTAAACGCTTCCAACATGGCGTTGTTGTCAGATTGACTCGCTCTGCTAAGTCATTTAATGACAAGGTGCTGTCGGTTTGTAGCAAAGCAAGCAGTTGTTTATCGACCCGATCTAATTTCATTTCTATAAAAACCATAAAATGTAGAAAATTTTTCCACCCTAATACTTATCAAGAGCAACTATAGCAAAGTTTTTCTCTCACCTTATAGGTAAATTATCCCTATCTAATGCTTATCTATCGATTTCCAAGGAGAGACGCCATGTGTACTGACCACGACTGGATCAACAATGCAGTGCGTAAAATTGAAGCGGATTTTCAACGCTCTGCTGATACTCATTTATTTAAACTCGAACTGCCTTCTCTTGATGGTATCGATATCTACCTAAAAGATGAGAGCACGCATCCAACAGGCTCTCTCAAACACCGATTGGCGCGTTCGTTGTTTCTTTATGCGATTTGTAATGGGTGGATTGGTCCTGAAACCACAGTAATTGAAGCATCCTCAGGCAGCACTGCCGTTTCAGAAGCGTATTTTGCTCGCTTACTTGGCTTACCTTTCATTGCCGTTATGCCAAAAACCACCGCGCGTAAAAAGATTGAACAAATTGAGTTTTACGGTGGCAAAGCACACCTCGTTGAACGCTCAGATCAGATTTATGACGAGTCTCGACGTTTGGCTCAAGAGTTAAATGGCCACTACATGGATCAGTTTACTTATGCTGAACGTGCAACTGACTGGCGCGGCAACAACAACATCGCGAACTCGATCTTCAGCCAAATGCAGTTAGAAGATCACCCAATTCCGAGTTGGGTAGTGATGAGTCCAGGAACTGGTGGCACATCAGCAACCATTGGCCGCTTTATTCGTTACCAAAAATACGACACCAAACTGTGTGTGGTAGACCCTGAAAACTCAGTGTTTTACGATGCCTTCCAATCCGGCAACAATGAATTAAAAGGCAATACTGGCAGCAAAATTGAAGGCATCGGCCGACCACGTGTTGAGCCAAGCTTTATCGCCGGAGTGGTTGATGAGATGCGAAAAATTCCTGATGCGGCAAGTGTCGCGACCGCGCATTGGGTTTCTCAGCTGATTGGACGTAAAGTCGGTGCATCTACGGGGACGAACCTCTACGGTGTACTTCAACTGGCCTGCGAAATGAAACAACGCGGTGAAACAGGCTCTATCGTGACACTTCTATGTGACTCTGGTGAGCGTTACTTAGATACGTATTACGACTTAGCATGGGTAAAAGAGAACATCGGTGATATTCAACCTTATCTCGCGCAACTTGAAGTCATTCAAGCGAAAGGCTGTGTTGAGCCAGCATGTTGCGGTCCAATTACCACTTAAGATGCAAATTCGAATATAAAAACAGCCCGCTTATGTGCGGGCTGTTTTTTTTGATTGGGATTACTTTTTCTGACGCGCTTCAAACGCGGCCAATTGTTCTGGCGTTGCTGCTGGTTGATGGTTTTGTTTCCACTCATCATAAGTCATGCCGTAAACACGTTCGCGAGCGTCATCAATATCTAAATCCAAACCGAGATTTTCAGCCTCTGCTTTGTACCATTTGCTAAAGCAGTTACGACAAAAGCCCGCAAGGATCATCAGGTCGATGTTTTGCACATCTTTGTTTGCATCTAAATGCGCCAATAAACGACGAAATGTCGCTGCGTCTAACTTGTCTTGTTCTTCTTGAGTCAGATTTTTATATTTGAATTCAGCCACTTTACTTTCCTTCTCTCTTATTTGATTGGCTTTCGTCACCATATCCAGTTAGTCCACTTTCATAAGTAGGAAGTATGCTTTAGCGCAACAATTCCCATTCGAAAATCACTACCTTTGAACAAAAACTGATATGATAAGCGCCATCTATCTTATTGATTAAATTAATATTAACACAAATCATTACAACGGTCTTTTACAAAGGTTATCGTCAAGTTATGAAAAACGCCATCCTATTATTGTCTGCCTTGACCATCAGTGTGCCGACTTTTGCTGCTCAAGAACAAACTCATCAATCTTATTTTTACCTGGGTACTGGTAACGTTGGTTTCGATACGCCGTATTTTGGATCAGACAGAGACAATGAGTGGTCCACACCGCATATCACTGTTGGCTGGGGCTATTATGTTAATCAATACCTTGCGTTTGAAGGTGTGCTTCGTTACTCCCAAAACGAGCTTAAGAACGACACGCTAAAAACAGATTTGGATTTGCACTATTACCAAGCAGGCATGTCAGCGGTATTGACCAGTGACAACTTAGGCGACACACCACTCTCTTTGTTTGGCCGCGTGACCGCTTTGGGGACTCAAGCAGAAATGTATGTTCCAAATGCCCAGAAAGTGACTGACGACTCTGGCGCACTGTTTAACGTGGGAGCTGGAGTTCATTGGGATATGAGTAAAGATATCTGGTTACGCGCAGAGTACATCTACAATGTCGCAGATATGGGCTTTGAAGACTTTTACGACAGCTATGAAGGTCTACAAATCAGCTTAGGAAAACGCTTCTAGTACGACGTTGAACCCAGTATTTGAAGTTAAATGTAAAGAAGCCGAGGCAAATGCCTCGGCTTCTTTTATCAATCAAGAAAGTAGCTTTGCTTATTGAGCGGAAAACTTTTCTGCGGTCTCTTTGTTTACATGACTACTAGGTTGAACAGTATCAAGTGACGCCAAAATACCATCTTGATGACCTTTTAGCGCATTCGTAAACGTTGGAAGTGCAGTGGTGACTAACAACGCCATAATACCCGCAACCAGAACCATTTCTACCATGTAACTACCACGAACTTTTTTCAAGGGAACACCTCAATAATCATAGGTATAGCCACCTTCCTGGCTTTATACCTAGCAAGACTCGACATTCAGTCATAAACGATGAGCGAGTCCTGTGCCCCTCGAAGAAGTGGCGAAATAATAACCACAATTAATGGTTAGATCTATAAATAATCACTAGAAATATAAAAAAACGCCGAACAAAAATGGTTCGGCGTTTTTAATCAAAGCGTTACATGTTGTCGTTAAGGATGCACTGTGCGGCCTTTCGAATCGTGGCTGAGCGCTTTGTTCAGTTCTGCTTCTACATGACCTGGAGCTTGTGTTTTCGCAGAAATCAGTCGGTACATCGCAGGGATAACAAACAAGGTCACCAATGTAGCAAACCCCATCCCGAAAAAGATAACCGTACCCACGGCAATACGGCTCTCATAACCAGCACCTGTTGATACGATCAACGGGATTGCACCTGCAAGTGTGGTAAACGCAGTCATCAAAATTGGGCGTAGACGTCGCGCGGCGGCATCAATGATCGCTTTTTCAAACTCAACGCCACGGTCACGTAGCTGGTTGGCAAATTCTACTATCAAAATGCCGTTTTTCGTTACCATACCGATCAACATGATCATGCCGATCTGGCTGTAAATGTTCATTCCTTGCCCCATCACGACCAAACCAAGGAAACCACCAAACACACCCATTGGTACAGTGAACATCACTACTAGCGGGTTCACGAAGCTTTCAAACTGAGCCGCCAACACGAGATACGCCACCAGCAATGCCAGTGCAAACACAACTGCGACACTCGCTTGGTTCTCTTTAAAGTCTTTCGACTCACCCGAATAACTCACAGAAATGTCACCCGGCAAGTTGTCGATAGCTTGCTGATCGAGGTAATTCAGCGCTTCACCCAATGTATGACCTTCGGAAAGATTTGCAGTAATGGTGATGGACTTCTGTTTGTTGTAGTGAGACAGACGGATAGATGCTGCCACTTCTTCTATTTTTGTGACCGTGTCTAATGTCACTAGCTCGCCGCTGTTGGTACGCAGATAAATCTGACTCAAATCGGCAGCATTATTGAAGCTATTTTCATCACCGCGAAGGTAAACATCATACTCTTCGCCACGCTCAACATAAGTCGTTTCGCTTTTACCGCCGAGCATAATTTCTAACGTGTCAGAAATGTCTTTTGCGCTCACACCGAGTTCAGCCGCGCGTTGTTTGTCGACCGTAACTAACAGCTCTGGCGTTTTCTCTGAGTAGTCTATCTCAGCGCCTTCCATCATTGGTGATTCTTCGGCTTTGTTCTTCAACAGTTCAGCCCAGACGAGAAGCTCATCATAATCAGAACCGCCTAATACGAACTGAACAGGCTCACTCGAACCACCTTGGAAACCTGGCATAAATGGGAACACTCGAACATCAGGGATACCCGCCAATGCACCACGTACTTTGTTGAGCGCTTCCTGAGCCGTTACATCACGTTCATTCCAATCTTCTAGAATCATGATCACAAAGCCAGTTTGGTCACCTGCCTGACCACCAAACGCTGGCGTTTGGATGCTGAATGACTTCAGATAGCCTTGCCCTAGCAATGGCATCAATCGGTCTTCGACAATATCCATATTGGCTGACATTCGGTTGTACGACGTAGCATCTGCGCCGCGCACAAACGCAAAAATCACACCGCGATCTTCTTGTGGCGTCAATTGAGCTGGTACTTGATTCATTAGGAAATAACTGCCGCCCATACAAGCCAGAATCACCAAAGGCGCAGCCAAACGAGCTTTCAATGCTCCTTTCAATAATGAGCGGTAGCCATTCTCCAGCTTGCTAAACAGACGATCGACCACTTCGTTGAATCGATTTGGTTTTACATTTGCCTTTAGGATCTGGCTGCCCAACACAGGTGTAAGTGTCAGTGCAATCAAAGAGGAGAAAATTACCGACATAGCCAGCAATACAGAAAACTCTGTAAATAGCAGCCCTACCATGCCATCCATAAAGGAAATTGGCAGAAACACCATCACCAGAACCAACGTTGTCGCGATAACCGCAAAACCAACCTCTCGAGTGCCTTTGTACGCGGCAAGCAGAGGCGATTCACCACGTTCAATATGGTGGAAGATGTTTTCAACAACCACAATCGCGTCATCCACTACTAAACCAATAGACAGGATCAACGCCATCAAAGTGATCAAGTTGATAGAAAAGCCAAAGTAGTACGCGGCAATGAACGAAGAGATCAGAGAAACGGGCACCGTAACCGCTGGGATTAGAGTCGCACGGGCTTGTCCGATGAAAATATACAACACCAAGATCACCAAGCCACCTGTAATAAACAGCGTGCTGTACACCTCTTCGATTGAACGCTCGATAAATACTGTCGCGTCGTAATCAATCGCGAGACGTGTTCCTTCTGGTAAGAACTTCTGAATGTTATCGACTTCAGAACGAACCAGCTTCGCCACTTCTAGCGGGTTTGCGTCTGATTGCGGTACCACACCAAGACTGATGTTTACAACACCGTCACTTTTGAAGGTCGAGTTCTCGTTTTCTGCACCAATAAAGACATCCGCCACATCTTTTAGGTAGATAGGCGTGTTGTCGCTTGCACGTTTAATGGCAAGATACTGGAAGTCCTCAGGTGTGTTGTAAGTACGAGCCGTACGCACCGACATCACTGTCGAGTCGTTGCGAACTTCACCACCCGGGCTTTCTAGGTTCTCACTTCGTAAAGCTGATGTAATATCCGATGCCGTGACCGCACGACCAGCCATAAGCTCTGGTTTGAGTTTCACGTACATGACTTTGTACAAACCACCAGAGAGATCGATAGAACTCACACCCGTGATCAAACTGAAACGATCCATCAGAACACGCTCGGCATAATCCGTCAGCTGTGTGCGGTCCATTTCAGAAGAACTTAGATTGATGTAAAGGGACGCTTCACCCGAACCATTGTTCTTGTAAACAATTGGGTCATCTGCTTCATCAGGTAACGAGCGCTGAGCACGAGCAACGGCGTCACGCACATCACTCACCCCAGTATTCAGATCGTAACCTAACTCAAAGGTGATCGTGATGCGTGACATGCTGTTACGAGTGGTGGAACTGATTTCATCAATGCCACTGATCCCAGAAAGCTGATCTTCCAGTACGGAGGTGATTTGGCTTTCAATAATGGTCGCCGACGCGCCTTCATAACGCGTGCTGATAGAAACGACTGGGCTCTCAATATCAGGCATTTCACGAACGGCTAATTTGGTGAATGACACAAAGCCAAACACACACAACAGCATGCTCAGAACTAACGCCGCGACAGGGCGTTTAACTGAAACGTCGGAAATTAACATTAGTTTCCTTCCTCAGCCGATTCACTGTCATTGCCTGTCACATCCGTGGTGTTCACTTTGAGTGGCGCGACAATTTCTTTCACTTCAACGCCATCACGCATGTTAACAATACCTTGAACAACGATCTTGTCACCAATCTCAACGCCAGATTCAATCACTACTTTGTTGTCGACACGAGCCCCCAGCAACACCTCTTGGCGAGTCGCTTTGTTGTTTTCATCAATTACATATACAAAGCGTTTGGTGCCTGAGTATTCAAGTGCTTGAACAGGAATGATCGGCGCTTTAATAGCAGGAAATGCCAGTGAAGCGTTCATCAACATACCCGGTTTCAATTGGTTTTCTGGGTTATCAAACTCAATGCGCACGCGCAAATTCAATGTCTCTGCACTGATTCTGGTATCAATACCCGTGACTTTCCCAGAAAAACGTTGTTCACCCCAAGCACTGGTCTTCGCGGCAACTTCCATTCCAACTGACAACATCGACAAATAACGTTCTGGAATTTGTAAATCCAACTCCATGACCGACAGATCGTCTAATGTCAGAAGCTCAGTTCCTGCGCTAACCATTTTCCCGCGGCTGAAATCGATAAATCCAACCGTTCCAGAAAAGGGCGCGGTGATATGCAGATCGGCGAGATTCGCTTTCGCAGCATCAAGTCGAGCCTGAGCAATCTCCACGCTTGCTTTTTGTGCATCAATTTCGGTTTGAGTAATTGCGTTTCGTTTAACTAAACGCTGAAATTCTTTTAACTTACGTTCTTCATCTTTTAAGTAAGCTTTTGCCTCTACCAGTGCTGCTTGCGCTTTATCATCATCCAATTGAATTAACAGTTGGTTTTGCTGCACGTTCTGGTTTGCTTTTACTGCAATTTTTTTGACCTTACCTGCAACTTCTGAAGCGACAACCACAGACTCTGCCGCCTTCAATTTGCCGATAAGGGATAAAGATTGATTAATTTCGTGCGTTTCTACTTGCTCAGTCACAACCGTGACCGCAGACGGACCTCGCTTTGCTGCAAAAGCGCTAGGGGAAGCCATTAATGTAGAAAGCGTTAAAACAGATAAGGATAAAGTGGCTTTCATGCTCATGATCTTGACTACTAAACGAATAAACTTATGTCATTAAACTGCTTACAGTTTATCAATAGATACGTCTTTTAACGTCAAGTAGTGTAAATTCCGGTAAAAAGTATATTTTCGTTCTGTATAAAGGACATACAAAACGCTGACTTTCTACCATCTTTGCCCAAAAAGGCAGCATTCAACGTAAAAACGCTAGAAAAACGCTTTACAGCCGGAGCGAGTTTGCTATGATGCGCTCCGCACTTGAGAGATGCGTTGGGAAAACATTTTTCAAGTATAAAACACCCTGGAGGGGTTCCCGAGTGGCCAAAGGGAGCAGACTGTAAATCTGCCGGCTCCGCCTTCGATGGTTCGAATCCGTCCCCCTCCACCATATTCTTTCTTGTGATTATGTCATGAGAAAAC